>CAZEXL010000001.1:0-96505 GCA_964516925.1 uncultured Lachnospiraceae bacterium
TCTCATAAAAATATGCACCTCCAAAAGTTTGTCTAACTTTTGGGGTGCATATCATTTATAAATTTGCTCTTTCCCTCGTTTATTTAAGCTTATATTAAAGAAGTATACAGATTATGCCGCCTTTTCCTTCGTTGATTATGCGCGATAACGTTCTACGCATTTTTCTTTGAGTATCCTCAGGCATCGCCATAAGCTTATTGTTTAATCCTTCGTTTACAAGCATATGCAAGGACTTCCCAAACAAATTGGTTTGCCAAATTCCTTTCGGATCGTTTTCAAACTGCGCCAAAAGCGATTTAACCAGCTCTTCACTTTGTTGTTCGGTTCCAACCACCGGACTAACTTCAGATTCTATGTCAACTCGCATTATATGCAACGAAGGTGCAGAAGCTCTGAGTTTTACGCCATAGCGATTTCCTTGCTTAAATATTTGAGGTTCATCCAAAGTCATTTCATCCAGCGACGGAGAAACAACGCCATAACCGTTTTCTTTCACATCGTCAAGTGCCGCTTTTAATTTGTCGTATTTTCGTTTGGCGGCAGCAAGCTCCTTAATGTTAGTCATCAATTCAAAGTCATCGTCTATATCAATTTCACATTCTTTACTAAGTGCTTGATAAAAAAGTTCAGGTTTGGTATCAATAGAGCAACAGACTTTACCGACACCCAAATCTATTTTTTGCGTTTCTATCGCTTTAAAATAATCATTATTGGAAAAACTTTGTACTACTTTATCGTAATCCGCCATCTTTTTGAGTTCAACATTGGGATCTTTTATACGAGAAATAAGTTCTGTTACTATATAATTGTCAATCGGCAACGCTTGAATCCACCGATTTAATTTAAATTCAACGTTGCGAAGCGGAAATTCGTATAATACCGTTTTAAAAATCCTAATTATATCTTCTTGCGACAAGTTCAATACGTCCAGCGGTATAACCGACGCCTTGTATTTTTCGCTTAACTTAGACGCAAGTTTTTTTGTTTCTGCGCTTTCGGGTACTGTTGAATTCAAAATAACTACAAACGGCTTATTTAATTCCAATAACTCGTTTACCGTCCTCTGTTCAGCCTTTTCGTAACTTTTACGAGGAAGATCTGTCGCAATGGAACCGTCGCTAGTCATAACGATTCCTATGGTTGAATGATCCGTAATTACTTTTTTCGTACCTACGGCAGCAGCTTGTTCGAAAGGTATTTCGGTGTCATCCCACGGAGTTTTTACCATTCGCATAGCGTCCCCGTCCATATGTCCGTTCGCCCCGTCGATTAAATAACCTACACAATCTACCATGCGAACCTTAGCCGTAGCATTATCGCCTAAAGATATCTCTGCAGCTTCCGACGGAACGAATTTAGGTTGCGTTGTCATAATTGTTTTGCCGTTTGCACTTTGCGGAAGTTCGTCCCGCATTCTAAGCCTAACATTTTCGTCAGGCACATTCGGAAGCACCAACTTTTCCATAAAATTCGTAATAAACGTTGACTTCCCGGATCTGACAGGTCCGACAACTCCTATATAAATATCCCCGCCAGTTCGTTCGCTTATATCTTTGTAGATATCAAATTCTTCCATAAATAAAAACGCATCCTCCAAAACTTAATACTAAAGTATATGCCGGAATGCGCCGAATATGATTTTTAAATTTTTTAGTTCAATCAGCTTTTAAGATTACGCTTTTTTAGTATATTTTTTAGTTTCTTAAATAAATCGGTTTTATTCTCCGCTCCCGAAAACAACCTTAAAAGATTTGTGCGATGAGCCCAAAGCGTTAAAATGAATATTGCGAAAATTATTATTATAGACGGTAAGTTTGCCGAAAAATTCGCAGAAAGCTCGTATGCTGTTATCGCCAACGGAAAAGTTATAATTATAAACGAAGTAACAGCCCCCATCTTGGTTATTGTTATAAACAAAAAACCGACCGCAAGAGAAATAGCCGCTACTAACGGATTTATAACAAAGCATATTCCGATACTCGACGCAATGCCCTTGCCGCCCTTAAACTTTAAAAATATCGGAAAAATATGCCCTACGATTACACTTAACGCTCCGATATACTTACCGATATCGTTACCCGCAAAAGAAAATCCGCCTACGATAAACCATCCGAGGACACAAGCAATCGCGCCTTTTAAAGCGTCAAGTACAAGCGTTAAAAGTCCTATCCTAAAGCCGTAGTTCCTAAACATATTCATCGCTCCGGGATTTCCGCTTCCGTATTCCCTAATATCACCTTTTTTAATTTTGCTGATAATAAGAGCGTTATTAATATTGCCCAAAAGATAACAAATCACTATGGCTAAGATAATATAAAACTCCATAGTTACTCTTCCTTTTTACTATTATAAACTATATCTATAGGCGTACCGGAAAAATCAAACGCCTTTCTTAAGGAATTTTCTATATAACGACGATATGAGAAGTGCAACAAAGTTTCATCGTTAACGAATATTACTATTTTGGGCGGATTAGTCGCCGCTTGCGTCGCGTACAATATCTTAAGTCTACGCCCGCTAGGCGCCGGCGGCTCGTTTAAAGCAACCGCTTCTCGAATAACGTCATTTAATATTCCGGTAGAAATACGTCTAGATGCGTTTTCATACACGCTATCCACGTAATCGAAAATCTTATCTACTCTTTGGCCCGTTGATGCCGAAACAAAAACAGGAACAAAATAGCTCATAAACGCAAGCTTGTTGTCCAAATCTTTTTTGTACTGTTCGATTGTATGAGTATCTTTATCAACGATGTCCCATTTGTTCATTACTATAACACACGGTTTGTTTTCTTCATGAACCATGCCGGCTATTCGAACGTCTTGCTCTGAAATTTCTTCGGATGAATCAAAAACCACAAGCACAACATCAGCGCGCTTAATTGCAGCAATAGAACGCATCACGCTAAAACTTTCCACCGAATCGAAGGCGATGCCTCGTTTTCGCCTTAATCCGGCGGTATCGATAACAGTGTACTCTTTTCCGTTTCTTACTAGCGGTGTGTCCACGGCATCGCGCGTCGTCCCTGCTATATCGCTTACTATAACGCGCTCGTAACCTAAAATTTTGTTTACTATAGAAGATTTACCGACATTCGGCTTTCCGACAACGGCTATTTTTATGCCTTGCGTCTCCTCTGCCTCTATACGATCGAAATTCTTTACTACCTCGTCAAGCAAATCGCCTAACCCTTTTGATTGTTCTGCCGAAACAGGAATCGGTTCGCCAAGTCCGAGACTGTAAAAATCGTAAGTGTTTTCAAATTCATAATTATCAAGCTTGTTTACCGCAACTACGACCGGCTTATTAGAAACGCGCAAATAATCGGCAATATCCATATCCGATGCAAGCAATCCCTGTTTTCCGTCAACAAAAAACAAAATAACGTCTGCTAGTTCTACGGCAGCTTCGGCTTGTCTTCGTATGTGCGAATACATTACATCATCGCTATCATATTCTATTCCCCCGGTGTCTATAAGCGTAAACGAATACCCGCACCATTCTGCGTCACCGTATATACGATCTCTGGTAACACTCGGCGTATCTTTTACTATAGATATTCTTTTACCGCACACTTTATTAAAAAAAGTTGATTTGCCGACATTAGGTCTTCCGACAACGGCAACTAACGGTTTACTCATACATCTTCTCCTACAAAGAAATTGTATCATATATTTGCAATTTTGTCCACCAAAAATAAAGCGTTTATAAAAATGCTTATCAAAAAAGCCGAACATCTCTCGTTCGGCTTCAAAAAAGCATCAATGCTTAAAAATGTTTTGAATTTACAATATTCGGTCGTCAAAATAATCATCGAAATCGTCTTTTTCAATATCTTGAGCCGCTTCCGTATGCATCGACGACTGCGCTATTCTACGATTACTTGTAGATATACGCGCAGCTGCAACAGCTTCTAAAAGCACCGCGCCAAACACAATTGCAATAATCAAAGAATCGAACACTCCGCGAGTCCCTACAGAATATACGTAACCGCCTATTCCGAAAACATAAATAAAATTGGTTACTATGTCGCCTAAAACTACACCACCCATTACCGAAGCTAATGTTCCTAGTCTTGAGCCCGTAATCAAAAACGCAACAGTTCCGCCTATAAATCCGACCACAAGAGACGCTGCCAAAATCATACCCGTAGTGTCCGGCAAAATAATCGTTCGCGTCGCAACGGCTACTGCGGCAATCACTATTACAGAAAACATCATTCGTAGCAATTCTCCGTTCCATCCTATAAATATCGCCAGAACAACCATTCCGACTATCGGGACTACAAATCCGCCTAAGTTCATAACAAAGCTGCTTCCGATATTAATGTTAGGAATAACAGCTCCGATAATCAACGCAAGCGTCAAAACAAAACCTATCCATGGCGAAATTCCGAGATTTTTAAAAAATTTGTCGGACAATCCAAAGAAAATCAAAATCGCAACCACGGTAAGCAAAACTAAACCTATCGTCATAAAAAAATACCTCCAAATAGTAGTACAACTAAATGGTAGGTATTCTTGTTGCTTTTTATACTATGATTTCAAAATTTTAATTTGCAAAACCAAAATACGTTTCGTTGTATGCAACCTTTCGCCACGTAGAAATCGATAAACCGTCTTGCAAAAGAGATTCAAAATTTTCAAGTAAATATTCTTTTCTCGCAGAAGAAAGATTTGTCGTTATCGACGAAATTTTGATCGTCGTATCGGGACAATACGACTTTCCGTTAAGAGTAGTCGTTACGCCGTCGATTTTAGAAAGAACGTCCATAGATTCGTCGTTTGTAACTCTGCCAAGCCAAGAAGCATAGGTTGTTATCGCCGTAGAACTGTCCGAAAAATTATATTGCGGATCGGATCTTGTGGTAAACATAAATGCCGTAGAGGTGCTGTAGTACGACGAACTGCCTGCCATCATAAGAAGGTATCCGAGCGCGTCTTGCGAAGTGTCCGCAACGCTACGGCTACTTTCGGTACTAAGCCTGTATCCGAGTTTATACTTATCGGTGTTCCAACTACTAACGTTATTTTCTACAAATCCTTTTAAATTGCGGATAAGATTGCCCTTTTGAGATTTGTTTTCACCGTTTGTTGTCCCGGTATATCCGCAAAACATTGCTCTACCTCTATAGACGTCACTAATTATCGTATCGTCAAAATATCCGCTTTCGGCAAGATACATAAAATTCATTCCTGCGTACGGAGCGTCGTCCATAAATAACTCAACCGTTAATTTAACTTGCTTAGCTCCGAAAATCTGCTTAAACGCCTCGTCGTCATCGCCTGTAAGCGTTATAGTAGCAATCGGATTCGCCGTAGGATTCGGATTGGGATTTTCGTCCGTATAAGGATTGTCGGGATCGCTAGAATTATAATTACGCCAATTAAGGAACGTATCGTGAGTGACTACCTCGGCAGTCCATACAGGAATAAATATAGCCAACACTATCATCGCTACAGCTAACACGGCAGCCGCTATACATATAATAAGTTTATAATTTACCCTATTTTTTGCAGCCACAGGGTCTGCCGTAGATTCCTCGACAGTCGCTTCACCCGACTGCTGTTTTTTTAACGACTTTTTTTGTTGCGCCGTTAAAGAATAAGTAATCTTCCTTTTTTTCATATTGCCTCGTAAGTAATTTTATATAGTTTATTATATCATTATTGATCCAAATTAGTCAATACTTTTCGCTCCGATTGAAAAACTTTTTCGTTTAAATAACTCAATTCACCTACTAAATTATGAAAAACAATTCTTTGTGCACACAGCATTTGAAAACGAGTCCTATACTTTTCGTTAATTTTCTCATCTCCGTACTTTCCGTCACCGACAATAGGAAATCCTAAAAACGCTAAATGCGCCCTTATCTGATGCGTTCTCCCGGTAACCAATTCCACGTCCAATTGCGATATATCGCCTAACGGTTTTACGCTACAGATTTTTGTTATGATTTTTTTATAACCTATACTTTGTTTTAATGATATTTTGCTATACGCTTTTTTTTCGTCTTTAAAAAGAAACGCAGTATATTCTCCGACTTTCGGAGTCCCGCGCACAACTGCACAATAATGCTTTTCTACCGTACGATTTTTAAATGCGTCAAAAAGTTTAAGATACGTTTTTTCGTTTAAAGCAAAAACTACCAATCCCACCGTATTCCTATCTAACCGATGTAAAGGTTTTATGTATTCATAATCGTTATTAAAAACCGAAACGAGTGTTGGCTCGACTTCGGTTAACTCTGGTTTATCGACTACAAGAATATTTTCATCTTCATACACGACGCTTGGCAATGCCCCGATAAATTTTTGCGGTACGAAAACTTCGATCGCGTCACCTGTTTTAAGTTCACAATCTTTACTAATTTTTATACCGTTTACCTTAACTTCTTTGTTTTTAATTAAATTTTTAACGTTATTAGAAGTAATAGGCAAAAAACGAGACAACGCCACGAAAACGGAAGTATTCTCTTTTATATCAAACGTAATCTTCATTTACAATAACGACATTTCTCGTTACAACGAGCGCAACGCCTCTCCCTAAAATTAATTTTAAATACCGTAGATAATAATAACACAATAATGCACCAAAAAGCAAGCGAACACACTCCAAAGAAAGCCCCGTTTTTAAATGCAATAGCAGTTATTCTAAACGCAAAAGTACACAAATAAGCAACGATAAATTGCAAAACAACCGCAAAAACAGTCCACTTGATCCCGGCTTCTTTTTTTATTGCCGCAAGCGTGGCGATACAAGGAATATATAAAAGCGTATATATCAAAAAACAAAGCGCCGATAGCGAGTCACTAAAAGCAGCCTCGACTCCACCCAAACTAGCTAACGTAGAAATTACTACTTCTTTTGCCATCAATCCGCTTAGTAAAGCGGTCGTTGCTCTCCAATTTCCAAAGCCTAGCGGCGTAAAAATCGAAGCAATAAGCGAACTTAATTTTTCCATAACACTTTCCCCATAGCCGATTTTTACAAAACCGCTAGTAAAAGAAAAATTACAAAGTACCCATACGATTATGTTTACGCACAGCACCACCGTCCCGACTTTTACCAAAAAGGTTTTAACGTTGTTTAACAAAATTTGCAATATACGCTCCGCTGTCGGGAATCTATAATTCGGCATTTCCATCATAAACGAAGAATTGCCGCTTTTTAGCGATGAATTCTCAAAACATGCGGCGAGCGCAATCGCAACAAATACACCGATTAAATACATTAAAATAACGATAAACAATTTTCCTTTCGAAAAAAATGCTGCCGCGATTGCCGTGTACACAGGCAAACGTGCGCTACAAGAAATATAAGGCGTAAGAATTATCGCTTTTTTGCGCATGTTCTCATCGTCTAAGCCACGAGAAGTTAAAATGGCTGAAGCACTGCAACCTAATCCCATCAATATGGTGAAAACGGCTCTTCCGTTAAGACCTATTTTGCGAAAAAATCCGTCAGTCATAAATGCGACTCTGGAAATATATCCGCTGTCTTCCAGCAAAGACAGAAAAAAGAACAAAATTATAATTTGAGGCAAAAATACGACCACTCCGCCAACACCGTCTATAATGCCGTACAAAAGCAATTCGCTCATCCATATCGGAATTTTTGAATTAATTAACGGTTCTTGCAGCGTTTTAATTAATAGCTCTTTTGCATCGTTTAAAAACTCTGAAATTATTTTACCGACAGAACCGAAAGTAATCCAGAATATGCATGACATAATAAGTATAAAAATCGGAAAAGCCATGTATTTATTTAATAAAACGTTATCCATAGTAGAAGTATCGATATTAAAAATCTTATTGGTCGTATCTTTTTTTACGTACACGTCGTCTATAATTTTATCGATAAATTCATACCTATTCGCCGCTATTTCCGTTTGATAGTCGCCAAGGCTATTTATTTTTTGTTTTTTAAAAGGACTTAAATTAAGTCCTTTTAAAACATATTCATCATTTTCCAAAACTTTTATGCATTCGTATCGACTTATTTTTTCTTTACTAAAGCTCTCTTTTTCCTTGATGATGTTTTTTACCGTATCTAGCGGCAATCTGCTTAAATACGGTAAATTGGCATCGTTATGCAGAAAATCGTTTGAATATTTTGTAATATTATTTAACAATTCTCTTCCGTCAAATCCGCGTCTTGCACTTACGCAAAAAACAGGGACCCCTAATTTTTTTTGAATTTTTTTCGCATCAATCGTTTTACCTTGCTTATGCAATTCATCCATCATGTTAATTAAAATAACCAACGGCACGTCTAATTCCAATAATTGCAAAGCCAGATATAAATTGCGGCCAAGGTTGTTCGCATCACAAACATAAATATATAAATCAAACGCCTTGTTTAAAATTTCATTACGAGCAATTTCTTCCTCGAACGAATAAGCGATAAGACTGTATATCCCCGGCAGATCGATTAACGTAATCCCTTTTTCGACGCTTGTTACTTTAGAAACTTTGTCCACAGTAACCCCATGCCAATTTCCGACATGTTCGGTAGAATTAGTCAATCGATTATATAAACTCGTCTTCCCTACGTTAGGATTGCCTACAAGCGCAAACGTACGATTCAATCTTTTACCTCAACAAAAATACCATCCGTTACGTTTTTTTGTAACGCTATATTTACGCCCCTAAGTTCAACCAGCAAAGCTCCGCCAAAAGGCGATTCTTTTTTAACGATTATTTTGCTCTTCGGCGTAAACCCCAAATCCAATAAGCGCCTTTTTTCTTCGCTGTCTTTTACTTCGGTAATTACACAAACGTTTTCTCTCTTTGCCTCGGTTAAAGATATTATCATTTTTCTTTAAGCATTTTTTGTTCAAATTCGTTTATAAATTGCATAAACGTAGACAAATCACGGAACTGTCGATATACCGATGCAAACCTTATGTAAGCAACATCGTCGAGTTCTTTTAACTTTGCCATAACCAGCTCACCGATTTTATATGAAGATATCTCCTGTTCCATCATATTCGTTATCTGTTTTTCAACAGAAGAAACGAGTGCTTCGATATCACTAGCAGACACCGGCCGTTTTTCACATGCTTTTATTACCCCGGCCTCGATTTTAGAACGATCAAAAGGCTGCCTTGTGCCGTCGTTTTTCACAACTAAAATGGGCATCATTTCGACAACTTCATATGTTGTAAAACGCCTACCACAACTAAGACACTCTCTGCGTCTACGAATTTTCGAAAAATCATCCGTTGCTCTACTATCTATAACCTTACTTTCGGTATGACCGCAAAAAATACACTTCATAAAATCTCCTTGTTGTTTTATATTGTATCAAATTGCAGTTTAAATGTCAATTATTTATATGGCGCATTATCAATATATACGTTCCCACGATTACGCCACCTGTTTTCACAATCGAATAACATGCATTTATCGCATCTTCCGTCGCAATCGTTACGGACATCGTCTTTCTTATCGTCATTTATTTTACAATTACATCCACGGCGATCGTCTTTGCTTATCTGATATGATCTGCAATTATTTTGATTAAGCCCCACGTCAATATCGACCAAAATAATATCTTCTCCTATCGTTTTAATATTAATATACGGAATATAAACTTCTTGACTGCGAAAAAACAAAAATTTCCTTCCGTATGGCGCGACTATTCCCTTTACCTTGCCATCGGGAGAAAAAACTAAATCAATAATTTTGCCAAGCTTTCTACCGTCATTAATACTTACTATATCTTTTTGTCTTAAATCGCAAAATGAAAGCTCCCTTATTTCCGTCATATACTACCCCTTAGAAAAGCTTTATGTATATATATGCGCAAATTCGACAATTCTTTCACAAAGCCCTTCAATTTTAGGATATTAATTTATTCATTAGCCAAAAATACAATCGGAGGTATTATGAATAACAGTAGAGTAAAAATCTGCGGAATAGACACTTCTACACTGCCAAAACTTGGTCACGCAGAAAGCATGGAACTATTAAAAAAAGCACAAAACGGCGACAACACCGCGCGAGAACAATTTATTAATGCAAATTTAAGGCTTGTACTAAGCATAGTTCAAAGATTTTCAAATAAAAAAGCAAACATCGATGATATATTTCAAGTCGGATGCATCGGCCTAATTAAAGCCACTGAAAACTTTAATACGGCTTACAATCTGAAATTTTCAACATATGCAGTTCCTATGATAATCGGCGAAATTAAACGTTTTTTACGCGACAATTCTCATTTACGGATAAGCCGTTCCATAAGAGATACAGCTTATAAAGTTTTACAAGTTCGTCGCGAATTAGAAAATGCCGACAACGCCGAAACGACAATCGAACAAATTGCAGCGGTTTTAGACATCCCCTGTCGAAGCGTCGTTTACGCTATGGACGCAATAAGCGATCCCGTTTCATTATACGATCCGATTTATCACGACGACGGCGAAACCGTTATGATTATGGATCAAATATCGGACGCTAAAAACATTGACGAAAATTGGTTAACATCCGTTTCAATTCAAGAAGCAATCGGTCGCCTCAACGAAAAAGAAAGGCAAATTATTAATCTAAGATTTTTCGAAGGCAAAACCCAAATAGAAGTCTCAAAAGAAATCGGAATTTCTCAAGCTCAAGTTAGTCGACTTGAAAAATCAGCATTAAGCTCTGTTAAAAAGAATATCGGTTAACTTCTTTTAAAAAAATCATACTGCTTTTAAAGTGCTTTTGCAATTTCTTTTTTAAGTCTGAAGATTATTTTTTTCTCTAGTCGCGATATGTACGATTGCGAAATCCCCAACATATCCGCTACTTCTTTTTGCGTTTTTTCCTCGCTTCCTAAAAGCCCAAACCTTAATTTCATTATAAGTTTTTCGCGCTTCGATAATTTACTTAAAGCTTCCCAAAGAAGCTGTTTTTCGACACTATTTTCTATATCTTTGCTTACTATATCCGCATCGGTACCAAGTATGTCAGACATAAGCAGTTCGTTTCCATCCCAATCAACGTTAAGCGGCTCGTCTAATGAAATTTCGCTTTTAAGTTTAGATACGCGTCTTAAACACATCAGAATCTCATTTTCGATGCACCTTGATGCATAAGTAGCAAGCTTAATATTTTTGCCTGCGTCAAACGACCCTACCGCCTTAATTAGCCCAATAGTTCCTACCGATATCAAATCCTCTGTATCGACTCCGGTGTTTTCAAATTTGCGCGCTATATACACGACAAGTCTTAAATTACGCTCTACAAGCTCTGATTTTGCGTCCATGTCACCCCTAACAAGCCTTTGCAAAGTTGCGCACTCTTCATCGGCAGTCAACGGCATAGGTAGCGCATCGGAAGTAGTAATATAGTACAATAAATCTTCTCCGCGTATTCGACGCAGCAATTTTTTTAACTTCTCCAGTAATTTCATAGTCTCTACTCCTTTTCAAGTATATTTAACGGCAATATAACTTTGTATTCGCCGTTTGTTTTGATATCGCTTATGCCAACTTGTACATCAATAAATATATGCTCGTCCTTTGACAAATATAATTCTGCTCGCGCGGGGAATAAAATTATTTTTCGTTCGCCGGCGGCTGTACGTATCGTCATCGATTCATGGCTTTTAAGTACCTTAATAAATTCACCCTTAAGCCATTCTAAAGCTGTTATTGAATTCATAAATACGACTTTTTTATCTGCCTTTACTTCGTTGCCGGTATCTATTAACCCTTTCGTGCTAATAGAATTTCCGTTTGAAGTAAGTCGAATTTGATATATGTAATTTTGTTTTAACCTATGTAAATTTAAATTATAAAGCATTCTTCTAAAAGAAAAATATATTAAAAGCGGCGCAATAAAAAAGATACTTATAGGAACGTCACCGATCGGATAAATTAATGCGGATATTGCATCGCCGTAAAAAATATAACCTATAATAAACTGCATTCCGCCAACGACTGCCGTACAACTTAAAAAAGCTACGGAATGACGAAAATATTTTCCTTGCTTTATATATAGAATTAAGCACATAACAAAAAATAAAGCCGCTTTAAATATTAACGTTATCCACCATTTTTTGATGAACGGATAAAAAACCGCGCATATCGTCCCTACTACAGACGCAATTACGCTACGAAAATAAATCGGCTTTTCACGTAAAACTTTAAAACTTAAAACACATATAAGATACGTAAAGAAAAAATTATCTAATATGACGTACTCTATGTAAACGCTCATAAGAGAACTATAAAACTTTTCTTACAGCGAAAAAAACGATGTGCTGACGAAAAAAAACTAAACATCACGATACGTAGATTTTTTATAGCACCACTATAAAAATCATTCAACTCTGGACAGTTTACTTGATTTTAATTGTTCTCTATGCTATAATAAATTTGTTATGTTTACAAAAAAGAAAAATGGATTTACAGTTTTGGAGCTAACCATATCGATTGCGCTACTTTCCGTTATAGTGTTGCTTTGCGCAACTATAGTTTTAGCGTTAACAAACACACAACGTAGCGAAACGCTCAATTACACTCGTGAAAAAGAAATCGTCGGCCTTGAAGCCGCTTTAACGGAATGGCTTGCCACATACGACAATTCCGATTATGATATTACCGTTTTAAACGATAAAATCGAAGCAACAAACGGAAAAGAAATAAAGTCCTTTTATATCAACGAAAATTCTATTCAAACAATTACAAACAATAAAATTACATTTCCTCAAATTGAAACCGTTTCATTTACATTACCATGCGAAAATCTTTTAAAAATCGTGGTTGGTTTTGACGGTAGCGACTTTAAATTTGTAGTTTTGCAAACAATTCGAGCCGCTAACGTACAAAAAGGATAAACCGACATGAAATCAAAAGGATTCACAATCGTTGAAACGATAGTTTCGATAATAATTCTCGGCATAATTGCTACTACCGTCGCCACGCTTATTCTTTTAAGCAACTCTGCGTCAACAAAATCGCACAATAAAATTTTAGCAACAAACTTATGCAATAATTTCACAGAGATTTTCAGAACAATAAAAGACGTCGATTCATTGTCGGATTATAGTACCGAATTTAAAGATACGATGTTAACCGTTTTAGGATATTCTCTTACGGAAGAACTAAACGAAAAATTTACGTTGTTTCTAGACGACAAACTTTTACAATCAGACGCAACAAACAAAAAAATATTATGCACGTTCGTTTTTTCTAAAAGCAACGACTTAATTACTTTATCTATTACCGTACGCTTTGATAACGACGAACAATACTTTGCAAATTGCTATGCGATTATTTAAAGGACACAAAATGAGTAAAATCGGAAACAAAGGAGCGACTCTAGCGTACACATTGATTCTTTTCGTTCTCATCTTTGCTATATGCGCCTTAATCACAACTATCGTTCTCGCACAAAACACCTACTCCGACTCCTACGCAAAAACAAGCGAAATTTCGCGCGACGTTAATCAAATAGGCGATTTATTTTGCGACGTTTCGGGTGATTACTTTTTTGACGGCGTGTCAAATGCCCAAAACTCACCATTTGCGCTTGCCTTATTGCGTGCCGAAATAATAATTACTGAATACGACGATTATTGGACGGCATCTAAAAATTTAAATTCATATCAACTAATATTTTCAACCAATGCATCAATACGCACGATGAATATTTTTAACGAAAACATACTCTATTTGTCAGTTTCCATCGACATCTCTAAAAACAAAATACTAGCATTCAACAAAGGAACCAAATCTTGATTAGAATAATCTTAATTTTAATATTCGGACTAGTTTTCGGAAGCTTTTCTGCATTATTAATTTACAGACTTCCGTTAGACATGAGCATCTTGTCTCCTAGGTCACATTGCGAAAATTGCGGAAACCCTATTAAATGGTATGATAATATCCCTCTAGTTTCGTACTTGCTTTTAGGTGGAAAATGTCGCCATTGCAAAAACAAAATTTCTATTATTAACCCAGTTGTAGAAGCTTTAAATGCTTTGCTTTGGCTTTTGATATATTTTTTATTTGGTTTAAACGTGCACTCGATTATATTAATGATATGCGTGACGATATTAATTGCTATTGCTTTTATTGATGCAAAGCACCAAATTATACCGGATTCTTTAAACGCTGTTCTTTTCTGCATGGGCGTTGTCGCCGTTATTTACAGTGTGTTTAACCCTGAAATTCCCAATGTTTTAGAAAATTATTGCATTCTTTGGTGGGAACGCATTATAAGCGGAACGTGCGGAGGTTTAATTTTTTTAATGGTACGTCATATTTTCTCCGCCGTTTTAAAAAAAGAATCTCTAGGTCTTGGAGACGTAAAATTTATTTCCGTAATCGGTTTACTGTTCGGGTATAAAATATTAGCGCTCATAATATTCTTCTCGTCGATATACGCTTGTTTCTTTTTGCTGATAAAGTCTATTTGCGGCAAAAAAACCACCGAAGCTTTTGCTTTTGGCCCATATTTAGTTGCGGGGACAATTACGGCAGCCCTTTTCGGTAATTATTTAATAAGTCTTTACGTTAGCTTATTTTAGGAAGTGTTTATGACCAAAAATCTAAAAAAATTTAAATACGTCGCGCATACGCCCGAACATGATAAAAAAAGCGGAATTTTGCTTGCAGAAAATAAAAGTTCACTCGAAAAATTACTGAAAGAAAACGACTTGTCGCTAGAATCGTGCAAAGAAATTAAAGATACCGACGGCTTCTTCTCTTTCGGAAAAGTTCCGCTATCGGAACTAACGACATTTTGCCATGAATTTGCCATTCTTATAAACGCAGGTATTCCGATCGTAACCGCCTTGGAAACGCTCAAAAATCAATCTTATTCGAAGCAATTGAAAAATGCGCTTGATTGCATACACACGGACGTTTGCGCCGGCACTTTGCTTAGCGATGCATTTGCAAAACATAACAAAATTTTTTCCGAAATGTTCGTTAGTATGTTATTCGTCGCCGAAACCGGCGGTTCGCTAGATAAGGCATTAAATGATCTTGCCGACTATCATGAGCGGACATATAAGCTGCAACAAAAAGCTCGCAACTCGATGATATATCCGTATACTCTTCTCGCTCTTACCTTTATCGTTCTAATCATATTAGTCGTTGCCATCATTCCGATCTTCGAAGCCACGTTCGAAAAACTCGACGTTTCTTTGCCGGATATTACAAAATCGATTATTTCGCTAAGCAACTTGATAAAAAACAATTACGTTTATATAATAGCATTTGTCATTGCTTTCATTATTATTGCACGTCTACTACGTAAAAACAAAAGGGTTGAATTTTTTTGTGATTATTTAAAAGCAAATTTTCCGATTATATGCAACGTCACTTCTTCTATCACGACGGCAACGTTTGCACGATGCTTGGGTGTTCTTGTCGCTAACGGCGTTGAAATAATTAAAGCTTTGGAAATAACCGAAAAAGCAATCAACAACAATTATTACAAAAGTAAATACAATGCGGCTTGCGACGATATTAAAAAGGGATTTTCTTTATCCGATGCATTTACGCGGAATAAAGTTTTTCCAAAAACATTAACTCAAATGATATCTACGGGAGAAAAATCGGGTTCGTTAGATATGATTCTTTACAAAAGCGCGGATTTTTTTGACGAAAAAACTCTTTCCGCGCTCACAAAAATGACAACGTTAATAGAGCCGCTTATGATAATATTAATCGGCATCATAGTTGCAGTCATAATTTTTGCTGTTTTTGCTCCCTTATTAAGTTTAATGACAGCATTCGGAGGTTAATTATGTCCCGACAGAAAAACACGAAAGAAATTAATAACGACAAAACCGACAACGAAATTCAAAACGCACCTGCCGTAAAACTCGTTGATTCTCTTATTAATAATGCAATATCATTGAAAGCAAGCGATATCCATATCGAACCATTTGAAAATTACGTGCGTGTAAGATATCGTATCGATGGTTCATTATATGAAAAAGAGCATTTCGACATTTCGCTTCATGCTGCCGTAAGCGCTAGGCTAAAAATATTAGCCGGCATAGATATTGCCGAACGTAGAAAACCGCAAGACGGAAGACTTAACGTTACGCTAAACAATGTCGATTATGATTTTCGTATATCTACTTTACCAACCTCACACGGAGAAAAATTTGTAATTCGTATACTCGATAAGCACGCTTTTGCGTTTACTCGTAACGATCTTGGGTTTACAAACGAAGAAAACATTATAATTAATAAAATGCTAACCCGACCTTACGGAATCATCCTACTTACCGGTCCTACCGGTTGCGGAAAATCCACTACTTTATATTCTTTTTTAAAAGAATTAAATAAAGTTGACGTAAATATAGTAACGGTAGAAGATCCGATCGAATATACGCTTGACGGGATTAACCAAACACAAGTAAACCTTAAAGCAAACCTTACGTTTGCAAATATATTAAGAAGCATTCTAAGGCAAGATCCGAATATTATAATGATAGGAGAAATACGCGACGAAGAAACGGCTCAAATAGCAATACGAGCGGCTATTACCGGACACCTAGTGTTTTCTACTTTGCATACAAACGACGCTTCCGGATCCATAACACGCTTTATCGATATGGGGATCCCTTCTTACATAGTAGCAGACGCCGTCGTTGGCGTAATAGCACAGCGGTTGGTTAAAAAACTTTGCCCGATATGTAAAGCAAGCGCCTTGACTTCACCGGAAGAAACAAAAATTCTTAAACTAAACGAACCGACTAAAATTTACCGTCCCGTAGGCTGCGAACATTGTAAAAACACAGGTTACATAGGCAGAACTGCAGTCCATGAAATCATGTTTACAAACGAAAAATTACGGCACGCAATAAACAATCACGCCGGCATGGACGAACTTAAATCTATAGCAAAAGAAACAGGTTCCGTTACCCTATGGGAGTCTTGTCGCAGGCTCGTGCTTAACGGAACTACGAGCATCTCCGAATTGTCGACTTTTCTGTGTGACTAATCTTTAAAAAAAACTCGCTTCTTATAAGCGAGTTTTTTTAATGTTCCGATTAAATAAACTAAATTATTGTTGATTTTTTCTTTCGTTAAGTCTTCTTAAAAATTCAGGCATATCGTCGTCTACCGCAACTCTCGAACTACCAAAAGTGCGCTGCTTAGACTCATACGGATTTTGCAACACTTGTTGCTGACGTCCGATGGGCTGTTCGGGTTGTTTCGGCTGAACGTTTTGCGGCTTGGGCATTGGCATCAAGGGTTCATAGTATCCGCCTTGTCGCTCTTGACGCTGCGGCTGCGCTTGTTGGAAACCACCAAAAGGTCCGATACGATTATCATCGCCGCGTTGTTTTTCAAATTGCTGTTGCGGATAAGTCGGACGTTTTGCCGTCGGAGTTCCCTCGAATCCCGTAGCAATTATCGTAACTAATATTTCGTCTTCCAAATCGTCTCTCACGTCTGCGCCGAATATAATGTTCGCATCTCTATGAGCTACCTGTCGTACGAGATCCGCCGCCTCATTAACTTCGCTAAGAGTCATATCGGGACTACCTATAACGTTTAATATAACGCTGGTCGCGCCTTCGATAGTAGTTTCGAGCATGGGACTATAAACAGCTTGTTGTACCGCTTCGGTCGTTCTACCCTCGCCTTTACCGCGGCCTATACCCATATGCGCAACGCCTTTGTCGCGCATTACCGTGCAAACGTCAGCAAAGTCAAGATTGATCATAGCCGGCGAAACGATAAGATCGCTTATACCTTGTATACCTTGACGCAACACGTCATCGGCATACTTAAACGATTCTTTCATAGGCATGTTTGGAGCTACAAGCATCAACTTTTCGTTGGGAATAACAACTATAGTATCTACGGCTTTACGAAGGTTTGCAACGCCGATTTCTGCGTGCTCCATTCTTACTCTGCCTTCAAACGCAAACGGTTTTGTAACCACAGCTACCGTCAATTTGCCCATCTCTTTGGCAATATTTGCCACTACAGGAGCAGCGCCCGTTCCGGTACCGCCGCCCATACCGGCGGTAATAAATACTAAATCAGCGTCTTTAATAGCTTCCGTAATGGCAAGTTTGCTTTCTTCCGCAGCTCTTTGTCCGACTTCTGGCTGAGCTCCGGCGCCTTGTCCGTGCGTAAGCTTGTCCCCGATTTGAATTCTTACAGGGGCTTTAGACATTTTAAGCGCCTGCAAATCGGTGTTGATTGCGATAAAATCAGCGCTCTTGATATTCACGGAAAGCATACTGTTTACAGCGTTTCCGCCACCGCCACCGACACCTACTACTTTGATAGATACGGGTGGCTTAAAATAATCTGCATTTTTGTTGGGTTCCATTTAATTAATACCTCCAAGTTACTTTTTGAATAATTTCGCAAAGAAACCTTTTTTCTGCGAAACTTGTATATTTATGGCAAGATCTAACAAGCCTAGACTGCTAGACCATGCAGGGACTTCCATTTGCGGAATGCGAGGAGCAACGATTTCTACCGGTCTACCGAATTTTTCCGATAGAATTTCCTTTGCGCCACGCATATAGGATATTCCTCCGCCAGTTAGCGAATAAGGAATATTGTCCGGAATCTCATATTGGCTTAACTCCAAACATTTTAACACCGTCTTAGCAATAGTAGAAATACGAGCCGATACAATTTCATTGGTAAGAGCAGCCGGATATTTGTCGCTTACTTCATAATAATCATCGTCGCCCATGCTCAACGTAAGCGCTACTTTGCGTTTAAGCGCCTCGGCTTCGGCAAACGAAATTTTAAAGTAATTGGCAAGATCTCCGGTAATATTTCCTCCGCCAAGACTAAACGAATGCAACGACAGTAATCCGTCACCTCTAACCAATGCAACGTTGGTCGTAATATATCCGACATCTATAAGCACAACGTATTGATCGCGCTTTACTTCTTCGAACAAAAATAATGTTTCGGCAAGAACGCTCGAAATAAATTCAACTTCTTTAATATCCAAAGAATCCAACACTGCGCTTACGCTATTTACAAAACCGATCTCAGCTAGCAAATAAGAAATATGCCCGCTTAACTTCGAGGACATCATTCCCAACGGTTCGATGAGTCGCCTCTCATTACTCAACGTATAATAAATCGGTTGAATATTGATAAGTTTAAGCGCCGGATCTCTAAAATTGTTACCTTGCTCATGCAACATATCGACATCTTTTTCGGTAATTTTATGTTTGTTATTACCAAAATTACATTCAACGTCTTTGCAAACGCAAACTGTAAAATCACCCGGGACTCCTACGTACAGTTTGTTTATTTTTGCTTTAGCTGTTGTTTCAGCCTTCGATATAGCATGTTCTACCGCAAGTGCGAGTTGATCGGGACAAAAAAATTCTCCGTCGCAAAAGCCCTGATATTCAGCCTCGCCTTTTCCGCTGATTGTTAGCGTATTGTTTATACCGCGCTGTCCTATTAGCGCCGTAATTTTACTTGACCCAAAATCAAGAATTGCCACATCCTGCGTCATAAGTTATTCTCCTCATAGATTTTATCATTTTCGGGCGAATAAAAAACTTCGTCCGTGTTTACGGCTATAATCATCCCCGACGTTCTGTATTCCGGTTTTGCAGTATATAACGATAAAGCTTTACGCAATTTTTCGCCGGCATTATCATCATGAATTAGTTTGATAAGCACACCTGCGCGCGTTTTAACGTAAATCGCAGTATCGGTATATGCAAGATCGATAGATTCAATAAGAGCGGGCGCGTTCGTGTCGCGAAAATTAAGTCTTTCAAGCACCGTAATTATATCCTGCAAAGCCGAAAACCTATTCGATGTCGCAAACGTATCTCCGACCGAAGGAGCGTCGGTAAGATTTAACTTGATCTTTATGACACTACTGCCGCTGCTCGTTTCTTGCCGTCTTAAAATTCTACCGTCTATACCGCATACGTAATAATAACCGTTATAAGCAAGCTCAAAATAATCGTAAAGTTTTACAAAATTAATCGATACTCTGTTTGGAAACAGTCTTTCGATATTTACGACTTTAATCCCGCCTACTTCTTCCTGAATTTCGTCAATAAGCTGATCTTCATCCAACGCAAAAATGCTTTTACCGATAAGCTTATCCTTGCAAAACTCAACTTTTCCGATTAACTCCTCATCGTCTGCATTATAGCAATATGCGTCTACTGTTTTTATACTGAAAATTGCGCTGCCTACAGCGATAAGCAACGTTAACGAAAGAAGTATTCCGAAAATTATCAGCAGTCTTTTGTTACGCATATACATGAAGTATTGTAACAAAATAAATATAAAAAATCAAGTATTAATATCGAGTATTAGAACTATTTTTTTCTTACGGCAAAAATTTTACGTTACTTTTCTTATCCTTTGCACCGTTGCGCCGAGACTACATAATTCTTGCTCTATATGTTCATATCCTCTGTCTATATGTTCTATACCGTTAATCGTCGTTGTTCCTCTTGCCGACAAAGCGGCTACCACCAAAGCCGCACCGCCGCGAAGATCTTGAGCCATCACGGCAGCAGAATGCAAGTCCGTTCCGTTAATCGTAATAGTCTTTCCGTTTATTTCTATGTCCGCACCCATTTGTCTAAGCTGATAAACAAACTTAAATCTATTTTCAAAAAGAGTTTCGGTAACGATACTCTTCCCGCTTGCCGAACACATCGCAGCAACGAGCAACGGTTGTAAATCGGTCGGAAATCCGGGATATGGCAAAGTAACCGTTTGCCTTATCGCTTTAATTCTTTTATTGCAAACGATACGTATTCCGTCGCTAAACTTCAGCACGTCGACTCCGGCTAAAACAAATTTTCTGACTGCCGCCGCCATGTGTTCTTCCTTTGCGTTTTGCAAAAAAACGTCTCCGCCAACTGCCGCAGTAGCTGCAACGTAAGTTCCCGCAACAATTCTGTCTTTTATAGGTTTAAACTTTGTTCCTCCTAAAACTTTGCGCCCTTCAACCACTATCGTGTTGCTACCGGCACCGTAAATATGCGCGCCTAGTGCTTTTAAAAAGCATGCCAGGTCTACGATTTCAGGTTCTTTTGCGCTTCCGTAAATCGTTGTTTTTGCTCCGCCCAAAGCCGCTGCCATCATAAGATTTTCCGTTGCTCCGACCGAAGGATACGAAAGTCTTACGACACCTCCTTGCGGTCTGCCTTTACACGTTAATGTACGGTTCCCGCTTTCGTCGGATTCCACTACGCTTACACCGAGCTTTTTTAATCCGTTAATATGTAAATCGATGGGGCGCGCCCCTATTTCGCAACCTCCCGGCATAGAAATTTTCGCCTCGCCGCATCTTGCAACAAGCGGTCCTAGAATAAAAATAGACGAACGAATTTTTTTCATTAAGCTTCGATTTATCGTATACGGATCTATAGTTTTACAGCAAACGCATATTTTGCCTTCGTCAAAACTTATTTTTCCCCCTATGCTTGCTATAATTTCGAGCATATCGTCTATGTCGCTTAATTTTGGACAATCTTCTATTATAACTTCGTCTTTTGTTAAAACGCAGGCAGCCAAAACGGGTAAAACCGAATTTTTTGCTCCTTTAAGAACAATCTTCCCGTTTAATTTGTCGGCGCCCTCTACAATAAATGCGTCCATTGCATATTTCCCTCCGTATACCATAATTATATGCGGAAAAAATTGTTGTGTTTCGCCGTTTTGCGACTTTGAATGTAAACAATATAAAAAAGCTTCTTCGATAGTTTCGAAAAAGCTTTTATTTAAACACTAGGATAACAATATATAAGTAATTAAATCGTCATCATATCGGCAAGTTTTACGAGCTCTTGCTTGAGCTCTGCCAGCGAAAACTCATTAGAGCCGCCGCACAAAGTATTTGCTTCGCTCAGCCTGTCGTTTATCAAAGTACTTAATTTTTCTTTTAATGCAACGATTTCATCTAAAATAAGATTGCCGAAATTCTCCGTTTTATTTTCGCCGTTTTCCTCTATTTTTACTAGCGAAACGGCGTCGATTTGTTTTTTTAGTTGCGCAATTTGTTCGGTTTGCGTGATAACAACATTTTTAAGTTCGGCGATTTCCGTAGTAAGCTTTTCAAACAGTTGTTCGGTTTTTTTACTCATTTTAATTCTCCTTAACCGAGAATATATTACTACAAATCGGCAACAATGTCAACCTCTTATCTAAGTTAGGCAAATAATTTTGTATATTATTTTTACGTTTTCACGCTAGAAAAATCCGTCGTAAATATTTATTTGGATAAAAAGCGTCAATTTGTGGAAAAAAGACCGTTTTTCGTTTGCGTTTTATAAAAAGTAATGGTATAATGGTCATACAATAAATATTCAAGGAGTATTTTTATGAATAGAGTTTACAATTTTTCAGCAGGTCCTTCTATGCTTCCTTTGGAAGTTCTTAAAAGGGTTCAAAGCAAAATGCTCGACTACGAAGGTTCGGGTATGAGCGTTATGGAAATGAGCCATCGCTCAAAGTACTACGATGCAATCAACAACGAAGCAGAAAGCCTTCTTAGAGAGCTTATGCATGTGCCTGAAAATTATGACATCATATTTATTCAGGGCGGCGCGTCTACTCAGTTCGAAGCTATTCCTCTTAACCTTCACACCAACGGAAAAGCAGACTACATCCTTTCGGGTAACTTCTCCAGCAAGTCGTACAAAGAGGCTAAGAAGTTCACGGACGCAAAAGCAGCTGCAAGCAGCGAAGATAAAAACTTCACATACATTCCGCAGACCACTCCGGATATGTTCCGCGCAGACGCAGACTATGTGCATATTTGCTACAACAACACCATTTACGGTACTCGCTTTACAAAGCTTCCCGAAGTTCCGGCAGGCGTTCCCCTTGTAGGCGACGTTTCTTCCAACATCCTTAGCCAAGAAATCGACGTTAGCAAGTTCGGCGTATTGTACGGCGGCGCTCAAAAGAACGTTGCTCCCGCAGGCGTAACCGTTGTTATCGTAAGAAAAGATTTACAGGATAAATGCGCTCCCATCTGCCCGACCATGCTTAAATGGAGCACTCAGGTAGAAAAGAAGAGCCTTTACAACACTCCGCCGTGCTGGTCCACCTACGTTGCTATGGAAGTGTTCCGTTATCTTAAGGAACTCGGCGGCGTACCCGCTATGCAAAAGATCAACGAAGAAAAGGCTAAGATCCTTTATGACTTCCTTGACAACAGCAAGTTCTTCGTAAACAAAGTTAATCCGGCTGACCGTTCGCTTATGAACGTTCCCTTCTTCTCGCCGTCGCCCGAACTTGACGCTAAGTTCGTTGCAGAAGCAGCTAAGGAAGGTCTCGTAACCCTTAAGGGTCATAAGCTTGTAGGCGGTATGCGCGCAAGTATCTACAACGCTATGCCTATCGAAGGCGTTAAGAAGCTTGTTGAATTCATGGCTAAATTCGAAAAGGAAAACAAATAATTTAAGGAGCTGATTTATAATGGCTAAGATTTTAAAACTTAACAAAATAAGCAAAATCGCAGACAAAGAGTTCCCGGCTTCGTACACTCTTACCGATGAGTGCGAGAATCCCGACGGTATCATCCTTCGTTCGTTCAAAATGCACGATTATCCCCTTGCAGATTCGCTTCTTTGCGTAGCAAGAGCCGGCGCAGGCGTAAACAACATTCCGCTTGACAAGTGCGGCGACAAAGGTATTATCGTATTTAATACTCCGGGCGCTAACTCCAACGCAGTTAAGGAACTTGCTCTTTGCATGATGTTTATGTGCGGCAGAAGAATTGCTCCCGCTATGACTTGGGCACAAGGTCTTAAAGGCACCGCAGATATCGGCAAACAGGTAGAAGACGGCAAAAAGGCATTCATCGGCGGCGAGATCTTCGGAAAAACTCTCGGTATTGCAGGTCTTGGCGCAATCGGCAGCAAGCTTGCAAAAGTAGCTTTCGCTCTTGGTATGAACGTTATCGGTTACGATCCGCACATCACTCAGGAACGTATCAACGCTATCAACCCCGCTCTTAGAATCGTTTCGCTTGAAGAACTTTATAAGGAAAGCGATTTTATCTCGCTCCACGTTCCGTTTAAGGATACCACCAAGAACATGATCAATGCCGAAACTATCGCTACAATGAAGAACGGCGTTAACATCATCAACTGCGCTCGTGGCGAACTTGTAGATAACGCAGCTATCGTAGAAGCAGTTAAGAGCGGCAAAGTTAATCGTTACGTTACCGACTTCCCGTGCGAAGAAGTTCTTGGCGTAGAGGGCATCATCGCTACTCCGCACCTTGGCGCAAGCACTCCGGAAGCAGAAGACAACTGCGCATACATGGCTGCAGTTCAGATGGTTGACTTCATCGAAAACGGCAACATCGTTAATTCGGTTAACTACCCCGCCCTTAAGAAAGAGCGCACCCAAGCTAGACGTCTTTGCGTATGCACCAAGAACGTTGCGGACATCAAGGCTCTCCTTGCTGCAAACGGCGTAAACGTAGACGATATGGCAGAAGCTCATCGCGGCGACTACGGCTATGCAGTCGTTGACCTTTGCTGCAACTGCACCGCAGATAAGCTTGCAGGCGTAGAAGGAATCTTGAAGGCAAGATTTATCGGCTAATAACCGCTAGATACTTACAAAAGATTTTAACGCACAAAAGATTAAAATCCGTCGGATCTTTTCGACGGATTTATTTTTGTAAAAGAGCAATAAGTTTAATTGCTCATTGCTCTTTTTATAAAGCTTAATTCTACTTGTCAACTCTATCAAATTTTTTTATTTGTTCAAGTGTCAAAGTCCCAACTTCATTTTGCCAATTTATATAAACTCCCTTTATTTTTTCTCGATCGCTGTTTTTCATCGGATAATTATTATAATAATATCTTAACCGCTCAATTTCATTTTCAACTTTAGGAGCAGTCTTAGAATCACCGCATAAAAAAAGCACAAAATAAATATCAATATTTCTATCACAACAACTAACATATGTCAAAAATTGAGTTAGTTCTCCAATATGAACCTTTCTATCTCCTGCAGAAGAAGACTCCAGAATAATTATTGAATTATCTTTTTTTAATATTTTATCAGGATGATAAAATTTAAAAAATTGTTCATTTTTGGTTTTATATTCTTCATATCCTTCTACTTTAATATTCTCTTTAAATTTTTTATCTTTTCCTTGTTTATTGCAATCGCAACGTCCTTGAGTTTGCTTTTCTATAGTCATATTATTCACCATACAAATTATCAGCGCAAGGCAACGAACCTCCCATCATCTTACACTTTTCGCAATTATTCTTCTACTTGTTTTATCCAAATAGTAAGTATCCCATCTACATAATGCCAATAGTTGCCGCTTTTTGCCGCATTTTCGCCCTCGAATTATGTAGTGATAGTATATTTCTGCCGAAATATAGCATCGGTTAGAAAAAATCAAACGCAGAAAACAAGTGAAACTACTCCACCTCTATTTACTACATATAATGTGACAATATTATTTTAGCACACTACAATGCAAAGTGTCAAGAATTATTTGTCTTTCTTTACTCTTTTTTGAAAATTTTATTCACAGTTATATCATTTTCGAAAAGCTTTTTTTCGAGGCGTATTACAACAAGGATTCAACAAGTTTACACTGGGATGACTGCGCAGCGATATGCTTTGCAAAATGCCGACGCTTGCGCAAAAGACGATAAGCGACGTAGAGCCTGCGCTTATAAACGGTAACGGCAAACCGGTCGGAGGAACGGAACCGGTTACGACGGCAATGTTAACAAGCACTTGAATTGCGACGATTGCCGCTATTCCGCTTGCAAGAAAGCAACCGAAGCTGTCGGGAGCTTTTTGCGCTATTAACACTGCCCTAAATATAAGCAGCATAAAAGCAGCCATTACGATTATACATCCCAAAAGGCCGAATTCCTCGCCTATTATGCTAAATATAAAATCGCTTTCGCTGAACGGTAAAAACAGGTATTTTTGACGTGAATTAAAAAGCCCTAGTCCAAACAGTCCGCCGCTTCCAAGCGAATAGAACGACTGAATAAGTTGATACCCTTCGCCAAGCGGAGATTCCCACGGATTCAAAAACGCCATTAGCCGATTTAGTCTGTACGGCTCGATTAGTATAAGAATGGGAACAAGCGCAAGCACCGGCAATGCGATTATAATAAAATGCTTAATTCGCGCACCGCCCACAAACAGCATTACGAATATAAGCAATATCATGCAAATTGTTATCGACATATTGGGCTCTAGAATTATAAGCAAACAAATTACGCCGCCAACGACAAGCACGGGCAATATTCCCTTAAACTTGGTCATTTTTTTGCGATTTTTTGCCATATACGAAGCGGTAAAAATTATAAAGCCGAATTTTGCCACTTCACTTGCCTGCATGGAAAAAAACGGCAGATTTATCCACCTTTTTGCGCCGTAACTTTCTATTCCTATGCCGGGAACAAAAACAAGCACTAGCAAAATTATCGACACGGCAAGAATAATATATTTGAATCTTTCCAGCAAGTGATAGTCAATGATCGTCATGCAAACTATCGCTCCGAATCCCAATATCGCACCGAATATTTGCTTAAACATAAAATAGTATTCGTTGCCGTAATTTACTTTTGCGCTGTACATCGAAGCCGAATACACCATTAGTATGCCGAAAAGAACGAGAGCGACCGTTACCGACAACAGCACGAAATCGAATTTGCCGCCGATGCGATTTTTATGCGCGAACGAGTTTTTCAAAATGTTCGCCTCGTTTGTCGTATCCGTCATAGCGATCGAAGCTAGCGGCCGCCGGCGACAGAAGCACGTTGGATACGTCAAGTGCTTTTGCCGCTTCGACCGCGTCCTCTAAGCCATTGCACAGTATAAATCCGTTATATCCTTGACGCGAAGCCGCATTGTACAACTTTTCCTTTACTTCACCCATACCTATTACGTATTTAATCGATTTAGGGAGTTCGACAAACAATTCGTCGAACTCGTATCCCTTGTCGCTTCCGCCGGCAATAAGCGCAGTTGAACCGTTCATGCTTTTTGCTGCCGCTATCGCCGCTCCTACGTTTGTGCCTTTGGAATCGTCGTAGTAGTTTTTTCCTCCGATTTTTCCGACAAAACTTAGTCTGTGCAAAGCGGGCTTGAAATTTACGAGAGTTTCACGCGCCGCTTCCGCCGTTCCGCCTTGCAATATCGCTGCTGCAGAAGCGTATAATGCGTCGGCAATATTATGCTCTTCTTTAAGCAAAAGCTCGCTTACGCTAACTATTTTTTTACCGAATACAAGTAACTCGCCTTTTTCTGCCTTTATATCGCTGCCAAGCGTAACTATCTGGCTTTTTACGCCGTATTCTTTAAGCAATATTCGCACTTCGCGCGGAGCAATTACGTAATCGCTTGCGGTTTGATTGCGACATATATTAAGCTTTGCGTTTATGTAATTCTGCATATTGCCATGCCTATCCAAATGATCGGGAGTTATGTTGGTTATAACGGCAACTTGCGGAGCAAACGTATCTACGCTTAAAAGCTGAAAACTACTTACTTCAACTACACTCTTTTTGTGCGGCACCAACGCTTCTTTTGAGTACGACGTACCTATGTTGCCGCAAACTATCGTATCAAATCTGCTTGCGCGTAATATTTCGCCCGCAAGCATCGTAGTAGTGGTTTTCCCGTTCGTTCCCGTTACGGCAATTATCGAAGCATCGTCCAAGGTATATCCAAGTTCGATTTCACCTATTATAGGTATATTGCGCTGCTGAGCGTAAAACTCGAATTTTGCGTCTTTAACGCCGGGACTCATTATTATCAAATCTATTCCGTCCGGATACGTTCCGTCAAAAAAATAAATTAACGCGCCGCATTGCTTCAACGCATACGCCGCACCTTTTCCGCTTATTCCGCTGCCTACAATCAAAACCCTTTTGCCAATATAATTATTATTCATACCATATCGTATGAGGTATAATTAAAAAATATTACCGCTTACGCTGAGTACGATTAGCACCAACATTGTGCATACAAAAAAAGTTATTCCGCCGTAAACAATCACTATTTTGTTTTCGTGTACACCTTTTCGCTCGAGATGATGATGAAACGGAGCCATTAAAAACACTCTGCTCTTAGTGCGCTTATAATGAAAAACTTGTATGATTACCGACAAAGCGCTTACTACGAACATTATTCCGCTTAGTGCCGAAGCGAGAACTTGTCCGCTGTACACCGTTATTGCCGCAAAAGCTCCGCCAAGAGCAAGCGAACCTGTGTCACCCATGAATATCTTTGCCGGATATCCGTTAAAAAGTAAAAACGCTATCATTGCGCCCGCTATTGCCGCGCAAAAAACCGTTAACGACGAAACGAATCCGAACGAAAAATAACTCGTAAGCCCGATTATAATTCCTAGAAACGTTATGCTTACAAGCATTACAGTCGTAGCCAGTCCGTCTAATCCGTCGGTTAGATTTACCGAATTAGTAAATGCCAAAAATAAAAATATATTAAGCGGTATCGCAAAAATCCCTACGTCGAGCGTGGCGAAAACAAGCGATATTTCGCTCGAGTTTTTATATGCGCTTATGGATATTATTATTGCTATTAAAAGCTGAAAAATAATCTTTTGGTAAGGCTTTAAGCCCTCGTTGCGCTTAAAATAGACCTTTATAAAATCATCTAAAAATCCCACGACGCCATAACCGAGCATAACGACGACACATATCAAAGTATGCCTGTCCACTTTTGTTATTAAAGTCGCAACCGCTATCCCTATCAAAAAACCTACTCCGCCCATCGTAGGAGTTCCGCTTTTAGAATAATGGTTGTCCACATAAGAAAGTATGGTTTGGCGCAGTTTTAGCTTTTTGGCAAAATATATAACTATGGGGGTTATGCAAACGGTAAGAGCAAAGGCAGTAAGCGTTGTAAGTAAAATTTTAATCAAATACCCTCCTCCGCAACCAGCTGCATTACGTATTCTTCGTCGGAATAAGGAATCTTTTTTCCCTTGATTTCCTGATAATTTTCGGCGCCCTTGCCGGCTATAAGCACGATATCGTCTTTTGCCGCGCTGCATACGGCAAATTTTATAGCTTCTTTTCTATCTTTAATAAGTCTGTGCGGACACGTTACGCCCTTTTCGATTTGTTCCATTATAGCTATTGGATTTTCGTCACGCGGATTGTCCGAAGTAATAACCACAAAATCGCTGAATTCTGAAGCAACTTTGCCCATTTTTTCTCGCTTAGTTGAGTCACGATTTCCACCGCAACCGAAAACGGTTATTATTTTAGCGCGTGAAAACTCTTTTATTGCAGCTAAAACGTTTTTTAGTCCGTCGTCGGTATGCGCAAAATCTATTATTATGCTACACGACGTAGTGTTTATAATGTTAAACCTTCCGTCTATTTTTCTTACACGCTTTATTCCGTCTTCTATCGCATCGCACGACGCACCCAAACAATAACATGTAGCCGCAGCGCACATAGTATTGTACATATTAAATCTGCCGGTAAGACTAAATTTTACGCCGATTATTTCGTCCATAATATTCAGCACGTATGATAGCCCGTGTTCACTCATTTTCAGGTTAATACCGAATACGTCCGATGGATTGTTATACCCGTAACTTAACGCGTTTTTTGCTTTTGAAAGCAGCTTTAACCCATAATCATCATCGGCATTAATTACCACCCTTTTGCACGAATTGAGCAAAAATTTGCGTTTTGCGTCGTAATAGCGTTCCATATCTCCGAAAAAATCCAAATGATCTTGCGTCAAATTGGTAAATGCTCCCACTTCAAAAAATATTCCGTCTATCTTCTCAAGTGCCGCCGCGTGCGCGGAAACCTCCATTACGACGTATTCTATCCCGTCAGAGCAAAACGTTTTTAACAATGAAAAAAGCTCTATCGGATCTGGCGTTGTAAGATTTGTCGTTATAAATTTATCGTTGTAGTAAATACCGTTAGTTCCGATTAAAGCGACTCTTTTTCCCCAAGCCGTTAATATGCTTTTTACTATAAACGAAGTGGTCGTTTTTCCGTTGGTCCCGGTTATGCCTACTATTTTCAGCTTTCGTTGCGGATATCCGCAAAATGCAGCAGCCGCATTTGTCATTGCTTTGCGCGTGTTTTTTACGATTATTTGAGGAACGTCTATTTCGAGCTTACGCTCGCACACCAACGCTACCGCTCCGTTTTGCAATGCTTCCTCGGCATATTCATGTCCGTCCGTATTGCCACGCAAACAAAAGAACAACCCGTTCGTTACCTTTTGCTTGCTATTAAAAAACAACTCGTTTATTTCCGTCTCGTATTCACATGATATAATTCGATTTAGTTTCATAAGCACCTCGTTGCTATTTATATTTTATCTTATGTTTTTCTTTCACGCAACAAAGCGGCTTTATCTGTCTTTTTTCGACTTGACGTTTTTTAGCGAATTTGGTTTATCCTAAACGAATAAGCACGACATCGCCTTCGGGCAACATGCTTCCCGCTACCGGTACGCTTCCCACAACGTTATCTCCTTCGCCAACGATCTCGTAATACAATCCGCATTCTTCAAGCGTGGCTATCGCATCGGAAACGGACACGTCTGTAAGCTCGGGCATTTTTACCGTTGCGTCTTTATCGTTTACTTTTACTCCGATATAGTCGGCTATCTTGCTAAATACTCTGCCTGCATACGGAGTCGCGGTCATGCTACCGTAGTAAACGTATCCGCCGGGCTCGTCAACAATCATTAACGCAACGTACTTCGGATCGTCCAGCGGAGCAGCGCCTATAAACGACGATACGTATTTGCCTTGCGCAACTCCGTTTGTTCCGTATTTTTGCGCAGTTCCTGTTTTACCGCACACGGCAAAGCCTTCGACTTGAGCTTTTTTGCCACTTCCGTCGGATACGACCAATCCGAGATATTCTCGCATTTTTTTGCTCGTTTCTTCCGAAATTACGCGTCTTACTTCATTTTTTTTATGAGTATACACATTTTTTCCATCGTAAGAATCTATACTTTCGACAAAGTAAGGTTCATACAATATTCCTCCGTTAATTACTGCTGAAAATGCCGTTACCATCTGTAGCGGCGTTACAGCCACCGCCTGACCGAAACCGATTCGTGCTAGATCTACCGTTTTAACGTTTTCTTTTTTCATTAATATTCCGGCACTTTCTCCATAAAAATCGAGTCCTGTTTTTTGCCCGAACCCAAAAGCTTCCAATCCTTCGTAAAGTTTTTGCGTTCCCAGTTTTAACGCCAGATCCATAAAAACGACGTTACAGCTGTTTTTAAAACCGTCGCTTAAATTTTGACTACCATGCCCGATAGACTTCCAGCATTTAATTCTTTGTCCGTCAACAATTTTATAGCCGCTACAATAATGTCCTTCGTTTTCGCTTATTCCGTTTTCTAACGCAATTGCCCCAGTAAAAGTTTTAAAAGTAGATCCCGGCTCGTAAACGTCTACTATAAGCGTATTTTTAGTTAAGGCATTTAACATAGCAATGTCATCTCGCGGTATGTCGTTAAGATCGTAAGAAGGCGTTATTGCCGCAGCAACGATAGCTCCGTTTGTGCAATCCATTACTATCATGCTTGCAGACTTACTTTGCCATTCTTCTTTTGCATCCGTAACAGCCGCTTCGGCAAACGATTGAATGTTTTTATCTATCGTTAACGTCACGTTACAACCCGGAATGCCGGGAACGTAAGTTATTGAACTGTCTTCTATTTCCACCCCTTTTATATCCGTTTCCGCATACGCAAAGCCGTCGACGCCGGTAAGATACTGATCGTAATATCCTTCTATGCCGCTTTGCCCTTCGTTATCGATATTAGTAAATCCTATTACCTGAGCAAGTAAATTCCCTTCAGGATATTTACGCTTGCTGTCTATAGTAAAATACACGCCTTTTAGTCCTAGTTTGCGCAAACTTTCTCCGGTCTGCTTGTCGACTGCTCTTTTAATAGTGATTTCGCTTACGCGCTCGGTAGTGATTCTGCTGTATATTTTGTCATAGCTTAAAGACAACGTTTCAGACAAAACTTTTGCAACTTGACTAGCATCCGTAACTGCATTAGGTCTGACATAAACAGAATATACGTCTTCGTTTTCCGCAAGCACGTTTCCCACACTGTCGTATATTATTCCTCGAGCCGCTTTAAGCGGTAAATCTCTATACCATTGCGCTGCCGCTTTTTGTTGTAATGACTTTCCGTCAATGACCTGTATAAAAAACAACCTTACCGATAAAGCGCAAAATAAAAAGGCTATTGATATGACTATAATCAATAACCTCTTTCGTGTTAAATACAAACTGTTTGTTTTAATATTAGCCTCCCATGACTCCGCTTAGCCAATCGCAAAAGGAGTCAAACCAATTTGTCGTTCCTTCGTACGTCTTAACGTCTTGCATGGGGAGTAATTCGATAACTTCGCTGGTCGTAACTTTTTCCATTCCGTTTGCAAATGCCTTACCAGAAATCACGTCTTCGTCGCTAAGAACGTTTATCTGAGCGATCTGTTCGCTTAAATATGCATTCTTCACGGTTAATTCGTTTTGAAGCGCATCGACTTTCGTTGCGTTTGCCGTAAGATATATCCCGGTTCCGATAACAAGCGCAGACAACAACACGATAACGGAAATATATACGCCAAGCAAAAGTTTCGTGCGACCGTCGATCTTTTGTCTCTCTTTAGAAACACTTTTTTCAACAGCTTCCTCCTTCTGCTTTTGCGAGCGGATATTGAACATATATTGGCTGTAATCTTCTTGCGGTAACGCTACGTCTTGTTTAACTTCCGGTTTTTCGTTTGCGATACGTACGGAAGGCTTGGAGTAATCAAAACTAGCCTCTGCCCTCTTTTGCTCGGATCGCATAAACGAATCGCCGATTTCGATTTCTGCGTCTTGCGGTTTAATTTCTATGTCAGAAAAGCCGCCGTATCTTTGTGTTTCGTTGCTAATTCTTCTCTTTACCGTTACTGCCATTTTATGTTCCTCTCCTTATTTATATTACAATTTTTCTATCACTCTCAGTGTTGCGCTCGACGAGCGTGAGTTACTAGTTAATTCTTCTTGCGAAGGCTTAATCTTTTTAAATATTTTGCCTTCTGCTTTATGCCCGCACACGCACACGGGCAAGGATTTATCGCAAATGCAATCTGTAGATAATAAATTGAACGTTTGCTTTACTATTCTGTCCTCTAGCGAATGGAACGTAATAACACACATTCTTGCTCCGCTCTTCAAAAAAGAAAAAATATCTTTTATTGCTTTATCCAATCCGCGAAGTTCATTGTTGACTTCTATGCGAATTGCCTGAAACGTTCTTCGCTGCGGAAGTTTCACGTTTGCCGGCATGCTATTTACAACTATATCCGAAAGCCTTTTAGTCGTTTTGATGGGCGACTTTTCTCTTTCTTTAATAATGTTCCTTACGATACGTTTTGCGAATTTTTCTTCGCCGTATTCATAAAGAATTCTTAAAAGCTCTTCTTCGGTATACTCATTAACGACGATCTCTGCCGTTAAATATTGCCTTTGGTCCATTCTCATGTCAAGCGGAGCATCGTACCGATAGGACATTCCTCGCTGAGCGGTATCCACTTGATGCGACGATATTCCTAAGTCCAATATTGCACCGTCCAACGCGACGTTTTCTTCGTTAAGTATCTCGGCTGCGTTTTTGTAATTGGTTCTGAACATTTTTACTCGGTCGCCATATGCAGCAAATCGCTTACTGCACTCCATTATAGCGTCCTCGTCTCTATCCACACCTATTACGCTTCCACCGACATTTAGTATAGCGTTGCTATGACCGCCACCACCTAAAGTTCCGTCGAAATACACGCCGCTTTTTTTAACTTGCAATGCTTCCATGCATTCGTTTAGCAAAACCGGCACGTGATACATTACTCTTGCTCCTTGCCTTCCTCTTCGGCGCAGAACTTATCCCATTCATCCTTTGCCCAAATCTGCACGTGATCGTAAGCTCCGACCGAAACGATGCTTGAACTTACGCCGATGTTTGCATAACGCAAAAGCGAAATAGGAATACTAACGCGGCCTTGTTTATCTTCTTCGGCATAGCAAGCTTTGCGCATTAGTTTTGCTTTTTTCGCATTGTTTTGTCCATCTTCAAAGTTACCGTCGCCGAATATTTTTTTGAACATATCGTCGGAATAACTTTTTTCATAAACGTAAAGACATTTTGCCACGCCTTGCATAATAAAAGGATCGGCACCGAGTTCAGCCTTGAATTTGGTCGGTATTCTAATACGACCTTTATCATCTATCTGGTGATTAAATTCGCCGACAAACATCGTGCCCCTCCTTTCGGTAAGATTGTTACGATTATAATACCACATAAAACAACCCTTGTCAACCATTTTTAACCACTTAATTAAAAAAATACGCCATTTTTTACCTTTTTTAACCACTTAATTTTTTATCGCTTGCTTTTGACGTTATTTTTTACCACAAGAACCATAAAAAAAATCGGCGCACCTATCGTGCTCCGCTTTTTTTATTTTAATTTATTAAGTTATACCGTGCTTAATTTGTAATGCGATGTTTTTAAAGAGTTTATAAAGCACCGAACTGTTGTTATTCGTATTTTACAAGTTTTACGTTAGCCTCAGAAAGCAACTGCAACGAAAAATCATCGGGATATCCGTATTTGTATACGATACGTTTAATTCCGGAATTAATTATCATTTTTGCGCAAATTACGCACGGTTGATGCGTACAATATAAGGTTGCGCCGTCTATGCAAACGCCAAGCTTTGCCGCTTGTATTATTGCGTTTTGTTCTGCGTGAGTCGCGTAGCAAACTTCATGTCGCGTGCCGCTGGGAATATTCAATACTCTGCGGATACATTCTCCACGCTCCTTACAACTTTTTACACCACTACTTGCACCGTTATAACCCGTAGTAAGCACTCGCTTGTTTTTTACTATAACAGCTCCGATTTGGCGATTTTCTTGATAGCAGCTGGACCATGACGAAACAAGCTCGGCCATTTCCATAAAACGTTTGTCCCATTTTTTTAAATTCTCATCCATAAAATACACCTCATTTGTCCGCAAACATTGCGTCTTACCGTATTATAGCAAATTTTCTATTATTTTGCAAGAATTTTACCTAAAAATCGTCATAGAATATTGATTTTTTGCTTGACTTAACCATATCTTTGTACTAAAATATTGCGTAGAATAGACAGAAATTGGATGTATGGAAATTTGTCCGTTCTAAATTAATTCGTAAAAAATCCAGGAGGAATAATAAATATGGAAATTAAACCATTGTTTGACAGAGTGGTCGTAGAAACCGTTAATTCCGAAGAAACTACGAAAAGCGGAATCGTTCTTCTTGCCAAAGATCAAGAGAAGCCTCAAGTAGCTCGCGTAGTAGCTGTCGGCCCCGGCGGCGTAATCGACGGAAACGAAGTCGTTATGCAGCTTAAAGTCGGAGACAAAGTTTTGTACTCTAAATATGCAGGCAGCGAGTTCAAAATCGACGGCAAAGAAGTTACAATCATTCGTCAAAGTGACGTTCTTGCCATTATTGACTAAAAAGGAGGTTGAATTTAAATGGCTAAACAAATCAAATACGGCGAAGAAGCAAGAAAAGCTCTTGAAGTGGGTGTTAATACCCTCGCCGACACCGTAAAAATCACACTCGGTCCCAAAGGACGCAACGTTGTTCTTGAAAAGAAATACGGAGCTCCACTAATTACAAACGACGGCGTTACCATCGCAAAAGAAATCGAACTTGAAGATCCGTTCGAAAACATGGGCGCGCAACTAGTAAGAGAAGTTTCGACCAAAACTAACGACATCGCCGGCGACGGCACCACCACCGCTACCGTACTCGCTCAGGCAATCATTCACGAAGGTCTTAAAAACATCGCAGCGGGTGCAAATCCCATGATCGTTAAGAAAGGCATTTCCGCCGCAACCGAGGCTGCAGTTAAGTACATTAAAAGCATAAGCAAAGTCGTTGATTCCAAAACCGCAATTATGCAAGTTGCTTCCATTTCGGCAGGCGATGAAAAAGTCGGCGAACTTATTGCCGACGCTATGGAAAAAGTCGGCAAAGACGGCGTTATTACCGTTGAAGAAAGCAAAACTATGGAAACTAACCTTTCTATAGTAGAAGGTATGCAATTCGATCGCGGATACGCGTCGGCTTACATGGTAACTAATTCCGAAAAGATGGAAGCCGTTCTTGACAATCCCGTTATTCTTATTACCGACAAAAAGATTTCTTCCATTCAAGAGATATTACCTATTCTTGAGCAAGTCGTTAACAGCGGAAGTAAATTACTCATAATTGCAGACGACTTCGAAAGCGAAGCTCTTGCAACCTTGGTAGTTAACAAAATTCGCGGAACGTTTAACTGCGTAGCGGTAAAAGCTCCCGGATTTGGCGACAGACGCAAAGAAATGCTTAAAGATATTGCAGTTCTTACAGGCGGTCAGGTTATCAGCGAAGAAATGGGTCTTTCGTTTAAGGACGCAACCTTCGATATGCTCGGTAAAGCTAAGCAAGTTAAGGTTGACAAAGAAAATACCATTATCGTTGAAGGTTCCGGCAATCCCGAAGAAATTAAGGACAGAATCGCTTCTATTCGCGCACAGATGCACGTTTCTACCTCCGATTACGACAAAGAAAAATTTGCAGAACGTCTTGCTAAACTTGCAGGTGGCGTAGCCGTTATTAACGTAGGCGCAGCAACCGAAATCGAAATGAAAGAAAAGAAACTTCGTATCGAAGACGCTCTTGCCGCAACTAGAGCTGCAGTAGAAGAAGGTATGGTTCCCGGCGGCGGCGTTGCTCTTATCAGCGCAATACCTGCCGTAAATAAAGTTGTAAAAACTCTTTCCGGCGACGCAAAAACAGGCGCTGAAATTATTCTTAAGGCTTTGCAAGAACCCATCAAGCAGATCGCTCACAATGCAGGCGTTGACGGTAGCGTTGTTATCAACACCGTTCTTAACAAAGGAAAGAATAAAGCCAACTTCGGTTACGACGCGCTTAACAACACCTACTGCGACATCGTTGCCAAAGGCATTATCGATCCGGCAAAAGTTACTCGCTCCGCTCTTCAGAACGCAGCAAGCGTTGCCGCCGTTTTCCTTACCACCGAGAGCGTAGTAGCAGATATTCCCGAAAAGAATGCTACTCCCGCCGCACCCGCAGGCATGGGCGGAATGGACGGAATGTATTAATCCATCAAATAAAAACAGTTAGCAAATTCGTTAACAGCGCGGTAAGAATTTTCTTACCGCGCTGTTTTTTTGTGTTATAAACTTTAGATCGATTATTTGCAATATTTGTTTTCTATTTCTGTGATTTTGCTTATTCGCCTTACGTGTCTTTCGTCGTTAGAAAACGGAGTATTTACAAAACAATCGACGATATCCAAAGCAAGCCCTGCCCCTACGACTCTTTCACCAAGCGCAAGAACGTTCGCATCGTTATGCTGACGAGTTGCTTTGGCGCTGAACGTATCCGAGCAGTGCGCGCAACGAATTCCTTTTACTTTATTTGCGGCAATCGACATACCTATTCCCGTTCCGCAAATCAAAATTCCCAAATCGCATTTCTTTTCCGCAACGGCTTCCGCCACTTTAATGGCATAATCGGGATAGTCTACCGACTGTTCGGAAAAACAGCCAAAATCTTCGACTTCAAATCCTTTTGAAGTAAGATGGTCTTTAATTGTGTTCTTAAGTTTTAATGCAGCGTGATCGCAACCAATTGCTATCATAACTACCTCCTAATTTTTTTGCATTGCGTTAGTAAAAGCGCTTTGCTTATTTTTTTAATTCTTTTGCCAAAATTGCATCGACAAGTCGACCGAGCTGTGATGCCGTATCCTCATACGCCATCATACCGTTTCCGTACGGATCCATAATTTCTTCGCCCGTGAATTGCGAAGCCGAAAAAACTTTATCGGCAGTATGCTCCATTATACTAACTATAGCCTTACGGTGTCGATCGGTCATACATACGATAAGATCAGCGTTCTCTACGGCGACATCGGTAAGTTGTGTCGGTTTAAACGGCGTAAGCTTGATTTTTAGTTGCTCAAGCGTTTTTTTTGCTTCCGGCATCATATCCGTTTCATACACGTCTAGTCCCGCCGAAGTAACGTCGAACTTAGACAGTTTGCGCAATTTGCGTAATCTGTCCTTCATTATAAATTGCGCCATAGCGGATCTGCACGTATTGCCAGTGCATACGAACATTATTTTTCTTTTCGTCGTTTTTTTTCGTTCTGCCATAATACTCACCTATATCGTTTTTCCGCCGCTGGCTTTGCCCATTCTGTTCATGAGCGCAGCTCCTACACCGACTTCGTCAACACCTTCGCATATTATATAATCGTATCCCTGTTCGTCAAGCTTACGATAAAATGCAAACAAATTGTGCGCGTACTCTTCAAACGTTTTGCCGACACAAACGATATTTCTGTCGTCGTAAATGTCGTTAAACGCAAGAATAATCTTTTTACCTTGAAGTTGATCGTATTTGAGCTTTATGCGTTGCGTCATATCTGCGCCCGGCATAGCCAAAAAAACTTCGGCGTTCGGACTATAATGTTTATACTTCATTCCGGGGCAAAGCGGAACCGCACTGAACGTAGGCTCGTTAAGCTTACCTATTACGATTTCTATTCTTTCGCGCGACAATCCGCCTTTACGAAGCAAAGTTTTGTTTACACAATCCACTATCGTAGACTCCAACCCGACTTCGCAATTTCCACCGTCTATTATATATTTGATTTTGCCGTGCAAATCGTCGTACACGTGCTTTGCCGTCGTCGGACTCGGTTTTGTGCTTGTATTTGCGCTTGGTGCACAAATCGGAACTCCGCAAGTCTTTATAAACGACAATGCACATTGATGCGCAGGCATCCTTATACCTACGGTATCCAATCCGCCCGTTACTACACTCGGAACCACATCTTTCTTTTTTAAAATTATAGTAAGCGGTCCCGGCATGAAAACGTCCACAAGCTTTTCGGCAATCGGTGTCATATATGCAAATTGCTCGATTTGACTTTTATCCGAAATATGACAAATAAGCGGATTGTCGCTAGGTCTGCCCTTTGCCTCGTAAATTTTTTTGACAGCTTTCGCGTCAAGAGCATTTGCACCAAGTCCGTAAACGGTTTCCGTCGGAAAAGCCACAACTCCGCCGCCTAGAATTTCTTCCGCGCAAGTTTCGATATTTTTCGTATTAAATTGCAAAATTTGTGTGTTCATACGTTTATCTTTAGCCGCCAAGGTAATAATATCTATATGGAAAAATCAAAATTAGCAATCGCAGTCGATGAATTTATGCGAGCCGCTGCAATTTGGCTTCTTAGCGCAATATGCATAAGATATGCAATCAAGGAGTTTTATCTAATAATTCCGATTGCCACCGCCGTTACTATGCTAGCAACTCTTATAATAAGGCATTACTATAAGCAAAAAAACGTTTCTACCGAAAAAATTAGAAAAACCGACGAAATCATAAACGAGCTAACGGTAATGGATCGAAAAATGTTGCTTGATCGGCTAAGTCACACAATCGGCGGCAAAACGATCGACGATTACGTCGTTTGCCAAAACACGGTTATTTATCCGTACTTTTACGGTAAATTAACTATCGAAAAGCTTAATCAAATTTATAACATAGCGGTAGCGAATAACAAAAAGTTACTCATACTCAGTTCGGAGCCGAACGACGAGATCGATAAAAAATTATACTTATTCTCTCAAATCCCGGTCGCCGTTCTTACTAAAACCCAATCCTTCGATTTTTTAAGCTATCACAATATCTTACCGCAAATACGAAAGCGTCCTAAAAAGAAACGTTCGTTAATAAAATCAATTCTTAGCAAATCAAAAATCAAAGGCTACATCATAACGGCAATCGTATTATTGCTTACAGCGTCGTTTTCGCCGTATGCGCTAGTATGCGTTTTCTTTGCCGCAATAAACATCACGCTTTCGATATTATGCGAGGTTATCGGTCGGTAACGTCCTCTTTTTCGTCTTCACTTTCAGCGTTTACGTCGCTTATCGTATTATCGTCGCCTGTTTCCGTTTCGTTCGTTTCAGACGCGTTTGCTTCCTCGGCTTCTTTATACAAGCGTTCCCGCTCTTCGTCCTTGACTTGTTGCGAAGGAAAAGCGCGCGCTATGTAAAGAACCAAAGTGAACAATAGTCCGAACCCACCCGACCACAACGCCAAATCGCCGATAGCGCCGTTTAACATTTCCTTATTGAACAAGTAAAGAACAAACGAAACGGTAAACACACCGATAAGCACAAGCGCCACAATGGCTGTAAATCTTCTTAATTTATCACTCATGAATGTATTATAACAAACGAAGAAAATAAAGTCAATAAATAAAGGACTTTTTATTCTTAAAAAGTCCTTTAAAAAACAAATTCTGTTTTACTCGTCGTCTTCGTCGCTTGCACTTACGGTAGCAAGTTCAGCTTTAGGAACGATTTCACCGGCTTTGGTAAGAGCAATTTTAGTAAGCATCGGTCCCACAAGCTCGTATATAAGAACGGCAAACAACGTTATGTTACGTACCAACTCGCCGCTTGCTCCTAGCGTGCCGTCGGCAATTACCGTAAGCGACATTCCAAGCGCAACACCGGCTTGAGGAAACAACGTTATGCCAAGATACTTGTTGATTACCGGTTCGCACTTCATAAGCGACGAACTTGCCTTTGCTCCGAAGTATTTGCCAAGCGCACGCACGACAACGTAAACGATACCTACAAGCACTATCATCCAATCTGTAAAGACGCTAAGCTCAAGCTCCGCGCCTGAAATTACGAAGAATAGCAACAATAGCGGTGACGTCCACTTGTCAGTCTTTTCCATAATTTCGTCGAACTCTTTGCAAAGATTGCAAAACAACGTACCAAGCATCATGCACACAAGCAACGACGAGAACCCGATCGTAATTCTGCCAAGTTTGATTTCTATTGAAGAAAGCGCAACGGCGAACAAAACGAACGTTATGGCAAGGATAAGGCGTTTAGAATTAGATTTGAAGCACTTTTCGATTAAATTGAACAAATAACCAAGCAGCGAGCCTACGCCTACCGAAAGAACTACTTCTATAATCGGATTGAATATAACGGATATTACGTCCAACTCTCCGCTGCTCAAAGTCTTGGCAACGCCAAACGAAATGGAGAACACTACAAGTCCCACTGCGTCGTCGAGCGCAACCACCGGCAAAAGCATGTCGGTAACTGGGCCCTTCGCCTTATATTGCTTTACGACCATCAAAGTTGCGGCAGGAGCGGTTGCCGTAGCGACCGAACCCAAGATTATAGCCGCTTCGATCGGCAATTTATCGGGCATAAGGAAGTGCATTGCAATAAGCGCAACGTCTACGAAAACCGTAGCGGTAATGGCTTGCAATATAGCGATTACGGTAGCTTTTTTACCGATATGCTTAATTTCTTCAAGACGGAATTCCGTACCCATCGAAAAAGCGATAAATCCAAGCGCAACTTCGCAAATAATACTAAACGACTCAACGGCTTCCATCGAAACGAAGCCCAAACCTTCGATTCCCAAAACGTTTCCAAGCGCACCTATACAATAAGGTCCGATTAGTACGCCGGCAACCAAATAACCGGTTACCGCAGGAAGTTTAACAAGCTTTACTATACGAGAAAGCACCAAACCTGCGATCAATGCAATAGCCAAGCATAAGAGCGTAGCATTCCACGAATTCAATAACATAACAATACCTCTCCGTTGCCTTTGCAACCGCTCAATTATATACCCATCCCCTAATTAAGTCAAGCATAAAAGCCGCTTTTATACAACAAAAAATAATAATTTTTATTCTTAATGCATAAAATTTTCATTACATTAAATTAACGAAGTTTAATGTTAACGTGCAAAAAAACGCCGATAAACGAACAGAAACGAATATCGGCTAAAATTATTTAAATGCACTAAATTTCTACGCTTATAGCGTCAACCGTAAACATATCGAGCTGCAAACCGTAATCACGCTTTATCATTTCAGCAACCATCGGCATTATGAGCGCCGCAACTTCAATGCAATTTTTGTCAAGAGAGTCCACTTCCAAATTCAGCTCGTTAACGGCTTTTGCAATAAACGGCTGAATTTCTACACACAACCTATTTCTAAGTTTCGTTTGCAAATGTTCCTCGCTAAAAGAGTTTTCGGAATCGATAAGTTCAAAATAAGCTTTACGAGGTTCTGCAATTTTAAATTTAAGAGATCCTCGAGCTCCTACTTTTGCAACGTTACAATTTTTATCGCTTAATTCAAACTTGCCCGGAAGCCCCCACTTAATTTCCACTTCACGAGTTTTAGAAACGTACATAAGTTCTACGGATATCTTTTTTTCATTTCGATTAACAGCCGGATACTTCCCCGACGGCAAACTGTTACAGTACTCGCCCTGTTTTATTAAAATTGCATTATATAGTTCCGGAACCACGATTATTACGTGTTTATTCGGTCGATCTATTTGTTTGCGAACAAACAGTTCGTTTTTATCTATTTCAGCTTGATCAAGCGTTACGTACTTATATTTTGGTCCAAAAAGCAACATACAGTTTTCTCCTTTTTGTAGCCTATATCTGTATTATTATACATTTTTTCGTCAAAAATGTCAACGATTTTATGTTACGATAACCAATATTGCCAACTATATTATATGTTCTTCTTCCAAAAACAATATTAGTAATTATTATTTACAAAATCAACTACGATTTTTGTAGATTTTTTTATTCGTCCCCCCCTATTTTTGTTTGACATTGCCGCCTAGTTATGGTATTATACTTGCGTTGTGCGGTTGTGGCGGAACTGGCAGACGCGCAAGACTAAGGATCTTGTGGTAACTCCGTGCAGGTTCAAGTCCTGTCAACCGCACCAAGTCTTAATAGCTTGAACTTTTTTACCGTCGGTAAGAAGTTCGGGCTATTTTGTTTTATAGACGAATTTGAGAATTTTAATCCTTAAAGAGAAAAAGCAGGTAGAGCCGTTTATGCTTTACCTGCCTACCGTTTTTTCACTGTTCAATCATTCGTTGGCAATGTAATCCCATTGGTATCAATGGGTTCTTTTTCTTTATTATGTTGTTTATTCGATTTTGATTTTTGCCATTCCTCATAATCCTTTTGTCCTTCTGCCGAAGAAAGATAGTCCTGTATCATCGGCAATAAAACTCTTGCAAGCGATTCAAGCTGGTGTTCGGGAATATCCAAGTTGTAGGGTTGTTTGTGCCTTTTTGTCAACCTATAAAATCTCCTCCTTATGTTTGAATTTGAATATATCGAAAGGCGGGTATCCCGCTTGTCGAAAGAGTAAGTAGCGGGTAAAGTCACGAAGTGACGGCAATTTTACCCCTACGCTTATCCTGTTTCCTAAAAAGTATAGTTTTCCGTCATTCCAGCATTTTACCGAGTTTGTTCATCATATCCGCTTTGTAACTCATAAGCGAATGAGAATAGCGATTGAGCGTGACCGACGCATTTTTGTGCCCTAAAATTTCAGACAGCGTTTTTACGTCTACACCGTATTCCAAAGCCCTTGTCGCAAAGGTATGTCTGAGAGAATGAAAGTTTTTATACGGCACGCCGCACCGCCGAAGTATGCTTGCAAACGTTCTTTGATACGACCGTTCCGATACGATACCGCCGTATTTTGTGGCGATAACGTATTCCGATTTCGACTGTTTTTTCATTGTTTTCAAAAACCGTATCAGTTGATATGACAGCGGAATGGAACGGACGGAATTTTTCGTTTTCGGCTCGTCTACGATAACTGTTCTTTTGCCGTCTTTCTTTGCCGTATATACCGTTTTGTTGATATGTAAGATCCTACGGTCAAAATCTATATCCGACCAAGTGAGAGCAAGCAACTCTCCCAACCGAATGCCTGTATAAAGACAAATAATAATGCCGATATAGTTCGCTTTTTCGGAACGAATTTACAGCACAATAAATAAAGCAACTACAATAAACAGGCTTCTTTTTAATGCATTTTTACTTAGCATTCTCTGTGTTGATGCGTTTGTAAAAAGCTACGGCAACGGCTAGCGAAACGGCATCTACTATTGGCTGAACAATCATACATCCGTAAAGAGGGATTAAAAAATCCATTAAAAACAATAGCGGAATGTCTATTACACCCTTTCGCAATATAGAACATACAAGCGATTCTTTCACCTTGCCCGTTGCCTGAAATTGAATTATCGAAGGATAACACAGCGACATCATCGGCATTGCCACAACCATAAGACGCAAAAACGTGGCTCCGTACTTTACGGTAAGGTCGTCGTTTATAAAAAGTCCTACAAAAAACGGCGCGAACGCTTCATACAAAATCACACACAGCAACGAAAACGAAAGCGAAATCGAGGCTCCGAAAACAAACGCTTTTTGCCTTCGCTTATGATTACCGGTAGAATTGTTATACGCTAAGAACGGAAGCAAACCGTTTGAGACGCCTATCGAAAAGTACAGCGGAAGCTGATCAAGTTTTTTTACTATACCAAGCGCGGCAACCGCTTGAGTCGCATAGCCCGAAACGAACTTAAAAAGAGCGGCTACAGCGATTACCGTAAGCGCATATTGAACGGCAGACGGCAATCCCGCCGCCAACAAAGATTTAAGGTGCAACCTATAAGAATTCAAGGCTTTTACGTTTACGCTTAGAACCGAATTTTTTCTTCGCAACAATACGAACGACAACAAAAAAAACGTTGCGAACATATTTGAAATTGCCGTTGCAATCCCTGCGCCTTGCGCACCTAACCCGAAATATTGCGGCAGAACAAAAACGGGATCGAGCAGAATATTTACAATTCCGCCTAGCGAAATACCGAGCGAAGCTATAATCGCATTGCCTTCGGCACGAACAAGATTGGAAAGCACAACGCTTAAAACGGTAGGAATTCCGCCAAACACGATTACCCATTTTGCATAGCCGAAAGCGAAATGTAAAGTTTGCTCGGTCGCTCCGCATAAATTAAGCACAGGAGTTAAAAAACTTTGAAACAAAATCGAAAACACCAACGCAGAAAACGCTCCGCTCCAAAAAGATATTGACGAAATTTGCTTCGCGCCTTTATAGTCTTTTTTACCCAACGCATGCGCAAGTCGATTCGCTCCGCCCACCGCAAACAAATTCGAAATTGCGGTTAGCATAAGAAACGGCGACGATACGATCGTTACCGCAGCCGTTTGATCGGGATCACTAAGCAAACCGACAAAATATGTGTCGGCAAGATTATAAACAAGAACGATAATTTGGCTGACGATTGCCGGAATTATTTGTTTTGTTACTGCCGCTTTTACAGGCATTTCTTCGAACAAATAAGTTTTATCTTTATATACCGTCATTATCAGCCTCTTGTTTGCTTACAAAATTATGCAAATGATTACACGTTATTATATGCTTAAATATTTATTATGTTAGACATAATATGCATTATTTATATGATTTTGGGCGTACATTGGCGTTTTTTGGCTTTAAGCCAGCTTATAAATCCGTATATATCGTTAATTAGAAACGTAGCGAAACAAATAACGACCGACCAATACGATGACGTTTGCAAAGCAACGAACACCCAAAGCGTTATTAACACGACGTCGTTAGCGGCATAAGCAAGCGCAAAATAAGGGCTTCGCCTAAACGTAAGATAAACGGCAATAAAGCTTGTAGCAACCGAAATCGTACTTACAATGAGGTTCGCCGTATTAAATGCTTTTAGCACAAAATAAAATCCGGCGGTAACAACAAGCGTAAGCAACGCGGCAAAAAGCGATTCACCGCGCTTAAGCTCGCCTACTTTTACTTCGGCTTTATTTCCGTTGTACGGGTTTCTTAGCCACGACACAAGCGACACGACCGCCATAGGCGCGGTCATTCCGAGATACGTAATCATTTCGCCGTAATAAGCGCAACTTAAAGATATTATACCGTACAAAACGCTAAAAACGATAATCAACACTTGCCCGAACGGATTACCTTTGGCGTTAAATATTAACGACGTCGCCCCAACAATCGAAGCAATCAAAGTTAGGTAATTCGTTTTGTCGAATATAATGAACGACGCAAAAATCAACAATAACGACGACACCCACAACAAAAATTCACCCTTAGAAAAAGCGTTATTATTTCTATTTTTCTCCACTGTTACCTCCTATCTGCACCGCTCTGAATTTTTGCAAAGAAAAAAGCACTTGCCAACGTATCTTCTAAGACCTAACGATACGTTGCAAATGCTTTGTCTACCCGGTGGCAGAATATTTATTTAATTAAGTATAGTATAACGGAATTTTGTGATACGGTCAAGCAAAAAATGCGTGCATATCAAAACTTTTGTCAAGCAAATATTATTTCTGCTTTAAATATGCTTTTGTCTTTATTTTTGAACTCTATCTTGTCGATATTACCTCTTGCCGACCTATATACTGATAACACATCGCCAAAGTACGACTGGTTTACATAGTTAACTTCGATCGACTTGACCGATTTAGTCATAAACACATCCAAGTCGTAACAATCAAGCAACATACGAATATATTCCGCATTGTTTGTGTGATGATTAAAATCTAAATTACTAACGGTAACGACTTTCTTTGCTATTTCGCCGCCTTCAAACGGGCGCATTACCGTAAATCTTCCGTCAACCAACGAAGGTTCGATATTAAAACCGCTGAAATTCACCTCGCTAAGCGGAGCTATTCGACCGCTTTTTAAGTCGATTAAGCACATCTCTAACTGCGAATACAATAAAATATTGTTATCTTCGTCCGAAAATGCAAAATCTACAACCGCAATCGCCTTTGATATTTTAGAGAAAAAGCACTTTATAGTGAATTTTTCTTGCCATACGGGCATTCTGAATATTTGCATTTTATGCTTTGTATATACCCACGTGACGCCGTATACCTTTTGAAGGTAAACTCCGGTCATGTTAATTTCACCCAAAAAACTGCCACATGCGTCTTCGACATATCTGAATGCGGATATAGCGGATAATTCCGTTTTTATTCCGCAATCGCTCGTTTTTACTTCATAATCAAATTCGTACATCGTCTTTCACCATTGCAATTATAATTACGGTATGTTAAATTAAGGTTAAATTTGCAATCATAAAATCATGCCTCTTAAAAGTATAAATCATTTGCTCAAATAAAAAAACACCCACCGACCGTAGCCGATGGGCGTTTAATTTTATTAAAGATTAAAGCTTGTGTTGAGCATTGTACGTAGTGTGCAAAATCTCATGAGCCTTATGACTGTTCGGTTCACCAAAGTAATCTTTGTAAAGAGTCTTGATAACCGGGTTCTCGTGGCTGAGTCTGAGTTCAGACTTCTTGTCGCGAGCATAAACTGCCTTTGCTCTAAGCTCTCTTACGTCAACATTGTTGAGAACTTCGCTAGAAACGATGGGTTGTCCACCACCGTTGATGCAGCCGCCCGGGCAAGCCATAACTTCGATGAATTGATACTTGGACTTACCTGCCTTGATCTCTTCCATAAGCTTACGAGCATTTGCAAGCGAATGAGCAACTGCAACCTTAACGGAAACGCCGTTGTCAAGCTTAACGGTAGCTTCTTTGATGCCTTTCATGCCTCTTACTGCTTTGAAGTCAAGCTTTTCAAGGTTCTTGCCGTTTACTTTGTATGCAACGGTACGAAGAGCAGCTTCCATAACACCGCCGGTTGCGCCGAACAAGTTACCTGCAGACGAACCCTTACCGATAGGATCGTCGAAGTCGCTTTCTTCAAGATTTGCAAGGTTAATAGATTGACGCTTAAGAAGTCTTGCAAACTCTCTAGTGGTGATGGTGATATCTACGTCGGGATATCCGCTAGCCTTATGATGTTCTCTTAAAACTTCGGTCTTCTTAGCAGTACACGGCATAACGGTAACTACTACCATCTTAGCAGGATCGATACCAAACTTTTCTGCATAATAGGTCTTCATTACTGCGCCGAACATCTGTTGCGGAGACTTGCAGCTGGAAAGGTGTCCTAAAAGTTCAGGATAGAACGTTTCGATAAAGTTGATCCAACCGGGGCTGCACGAAGTAATCATCGGGAGCTTAGCGTTCTTATCGCCAAGACGGCTTAAAAGCTCGGTGCCTTCTTCCATAATAGTAAGGTCGGCGGTCATATTTACGTCGAATACCTTATCAAAACCAAGACGACGAAGAGCGGTAACCATCTTGCCCTGAACGTCCGTTCCGATAGGATAGCCGAATTCTTCGCCAATACCTACTCTTACAGCCGGAGCAGTACCAACGATAACAAACTTTTCGGGATCTGCAATAGCTTCCATAACTCTTGCGGTGTCGTCCTTTTCGTAAAGAGCGCCAACCGGGCAAACTTTGATACATTGTCCGCAAGCTACGCAACCGGTTTCGTCAAGGTTGTGTCCGAAGATGCTGCCGATTTCAGTCTTGAATCCACGGAAGTTTGCGCCGATTGCACTAACCGTCTGAACCTTGTTGCAAACTGCTACGCAACGACGGCACAAAATACATTTGTTGTTGTCGCGAATAAGGTACGGATTGCTGTCGTCAAGGGGATATTGATTCTTTTCGCCTTGGAATTTATACGAATCGCAACCATATTCAAGAGCAAGCTTTTGAAGTTCGCAATTGGTCGATCTTACGCAAGAAAGACACTTTTGCTCGTGATTGGAAAGGATAAGTTCCAAAGTCATTTTACGAGAAGCAAGAACCTTCGGAGTGTTGGTAAATACTTCCATACCTTCCTTTACAGTTGCAAAACAAGCAGTAACGAGGTTCTTTGCCTTAGCAACTTCTACTACGCACATACGGCACGAACCTTCATTGGTTACGTCCTTAAGGTAGCAAAGTGTGGGGATATTAACGCCGATCTTTTTTGCAGCATCCAAAATTCTGGTTCCTGCATCAACCGTAACGGGTATGCCGTTGATTTTTAAATTAACTTGTTTCATATTCTTCTCTCCTATTTCTTGCTGATAGCGCACTGTCTGCTGCACGAATCCAAGCAAGCTCCGCACTTAAGACATTTGCTTACGTCGATTTCCATAGAGGGTAATTTATGTCCTTCTGCTATGTAATTCGTCTTAACGATTGCGCCTGCCGGGCACTTACGTGCGCAAAGACCGCAGCCGATACACTTATCTTTGTCAATTACATAGTTAAGGAGTGCTTTACATACGCCGGCCGGGCACTTCTTGTCTCTTACGTGAGCTATATATTCGTCACGGAAGTATCTTAAAGTGCTAAGTACCGGGTTGGGAGCAGTTTGTCCTAAACCGCAAAGCGAGTTAGACTTGATGTATTTGCAAAGCTCTTCCATCTTGTCAAGGTCTTCCATTTCGCCCTTGCCGTTGGTGATTTTTTCAAGCATCTCATAAAGGCGCTTATTACCGATACGGCACGGAGTACATTTACCGCAAGATTCGTCTACGGTGAATTCAAGGAAGAACTTAGCGATATCAACCATACAGTTGTCTTCGTCCATAACGATAAGTCCGCCGCTACCCATCATGGAGCCGATTGCGATAAGGTTATCGTAGTCGATCGGGGTATCGATGAGCGAAGCAGGAATACATCCGCCGCTAGGACCACCGGTTTGAGCTGCCTTAAATTTCTTTCCGTTGGGAATGCCGCCGCCGATTTCTTCGATAATAGTACGAAGAGTCGTGCCCATCGGAATTTCTACAAGACCGGTGTTAACGATCTTTCCGCCAAGTGCGAAAATCTTGGTTCCAGGACTCTTTACGGTACCCATGGTCTTAAACCAATCTGCGCCGTTAAGAATAATCTGCGGAATGTTAGCGTAAGTTTCTACGTTGTTAAGAACGGTCGGCTTACCCCACAAACCATGTTCTGCAAGGTGAGGCGGTTTTTGAGTAGGTTCACCACGGTGTCCTTCGATACTGTGGATAAGAGCGGTTGCTTCACCGCAAACGAACGCGCCTGCGCCGAGACGAATTTCCATATCGAACTTGTGACCAAGTCCCATAGCGTTTTCGCCCAAAATACCGTATGCTCTAGCTTGGTCTATTGCGGTCTGTAATCTTTGAACTGCGATAGGATATTCGGCACGAACGTACACGAAACCTTGTGTTGCGCCTACGGTATAACCTGCTATCATCATAGCTTCGATTACTGCGTGCGGATCGCCTTCAAGAACGGATCTGTCCATGAATGCGCCCGGGTCACCTTCGTCCGCGTTACATACAACGTACTTTTGATCGTCCTTAGCGTCCAAAGTAGACTGCCACTTTTTGCCGCACGGGAATCCACCGCCGCCACGACCGCGAAGTCCGCTGTCGATCAAGAGCTGAATAACCTCTTGCGGAGTCATTTCCTTAACTACTTTTTCGTAAGCCTTGTATCCGTCAAATGCGATATATTCGTCGATGTTTTCGGGATCGATTCTGCCGCAATTTCTTAAAACGATACGTCTTTGGCTACGATAGAACGGAGTTTGGTTGATGGGCATCGGTTCACCGTCTTCGGTCTTTTCGCTGCCGAGCAATCTTGCTACTCTACGACCTTTTACGATATGTTCCGAAACGATTTCTTCAACGTCTTCAACCTTAACGTGCTGATAGAACGCTCCGTCGGGATAAACCGCAACGATAACGCCCTTAGCGCACAAACCGAAGCAACCCGTCATAACGAGCTTTACTTCGTCTCTTACGCCGTACTCAACGAGTTTGCGCTCGAACTCTTCTTTTACTTTAATACTTTTGCCGGAAGTACAACCAGTACCGCCGCAAATCATAATATGTGCTCTTTCTAACATTAATCTCTTCTCCTTGGACTATTTATTGTTAATCGAAGCGATGATTTCATGCGCTTTGTCGGGATTAACGTTCTTGAACGTTACCTTGTCCTTGCCGGGAGCGGTAACTTCTACTACAGGTTCGCCGTCGATTGCTTCTACACTGCCAATCAAAACTACCTTTACATGTTCAAGACGAAGTTTTTCGATATCGGTCATGAACGTTTTGATTAACTTTCTTGCTTCGGCTACGCCGTTGTCGCTAACGCGAATTGCAACCTTAACGTCGTTTTCTTCGATTGCACAGCAGTAACCGGAAGCAATTTTAAGATTTTCGCGGATCGTTTCTAATTCTGCTACACTTTTCATAAAATCTTTTCCTCCAAATAATCTGATTCGTTGTTAATTGACGAATTAAACGCCATACTGCGCGAAAATTTTGTCCAAATCTTCGGGAACAAGATTTCCGTGAACATCGCCGTTTACAGTCAAAACAGGTGCCAATCCGCAGCAGCCGATGCAACGAGTTGCCTCAAGGGTGAACATCATATCTTCGGTCGTGTGTCCCGGCTCGATGTGCAAACGTTCCTTTACTTTGTCAAGGATAACGCCCGATCCCTTTACGTAGCAAGCTGTTCCTAAACAAATACCGATCTTGTATTTGCCCATGGGTTCAAGGTTGAACTGCGCATAGAACGTAGCAATTCCGTACACTTCTTCCACCGGAACATCGCAAGCAACTGCAATGCGCTGCATAACTTCGATGGGGAGATAGCCGTAAATATCCTGAGCCTTCTGCATAGCCTTCATCAAAGAGCCCTTAACGCCTTTGAGTTCTTCAAAAACGTCATCAAGCATCTTTTTCTGTTCAGGCGTGTCTTTAAATTGGTTACTCATTTCTTTCTCCTTTTACAAAAAATTTTGCATTTATCTTTTACGCGAAAACGCTATAAAATTCAAACAGATGTCGGCAAACAGCCGCAGATACAACAAGCAACGCTGTCGACAAAAATCGCGCCGCCGCAAGTAAAGAGCAACCATATATATGGCACTCCACACTCTTTACTCATACGATATTATAACATACGAAAACACAAATTGCAAACACTTAACGCATATAAAATAAAAAAATTATATCAACTTATGGTTTTTAGTAAGTTTCTGTAAATAAATGCTATTTCGATTTGACAGTATTTAAGCCGTGACGAAACCGAATATTGATTTTTACTTTCTAAGACCTTAATTATATTTTCGTAACTCGTTTTTGTTTCGTTTAAAAGGTTGTCCGACGAATAATCTTCGATTAACTTTTTAATATCCGACAAATTTTCGACAGCGTTATTTTTTAGATCGTAAAGTGCATAAAGCGCCGCGTCTTCCGATACTTCCTTTTTATCCAACAAAATACATACGGAATTAAGATTTTTTAACGCATCTAAAGGATATTGTAAAAGCTTAGTCACCTTTTTGTTATCTCCGCCAAATCTATCCGCACTTACTAAACTGTTCTCAATTTTTTCTACGTTATAGTCATATCTTTGCGCAACCGTTTTTGCCTCGTCCTCCGCTAGATACACGGCAACGTACACCCTAGACTTTTCCACGTATCCCCCACCGCCCATAGACTTTATTATTTCGGATTCTGCCTGCGCATCGGATTCGCTTTCGGCTTCTAAATACACCAAAAAAACCGACTCCGCTTCAACCGACGAAGAGTTTTCTGCTTTAAAAAACACTACGTACGCCAGCAAAATCAAAAAAAATATGACCAAAACGCCTATTATAATTTTTGCAAGAGAGCCCGTTCCCCTTGCCCTGCCTACTATATGCGGTTTTTCATAATCGTAAATAATTCTTTTCATACATAAAATATATGCTTTCGATTTTCCGTTATGAATGTTAAAAAGCGTGCGAAAAAAAGCGGCATTTTTTGCCGCCGATTGAAGTTTTTTAAATTTTAACCGTCTATTCTCTCAAAATATTTTTGAATGTTTTTGTTTAGTATGCTTTTCATAACCATAGCAAAAACGACCGCAAGCGCAATTAAAACCGAGCAAACGATTATCGAAGCAACGACGACTGACGTTAAAGACGATAATACAAAAAGCGCGACAATCCCGCCTATTGCGATTAACGCCGAAATTCCTATTCCTATAATCGTGGGCAACATCGCATTGCGACTTCTTTTTACTATCTCGTTGTAGCTTTTCCAATCCAACTTGGGGTTCGATAGATCAAGCGCAACGCACATCGAAACGAAGCCGTCGTTTAATGCAAGCAAAAATACCAACAACAAAATTCCTACCCACCAACAAACGAAACCGCAAGATATATATTGCAACGCAACGCATAAGAAAATATCGGCGCCGTATAATATTTTATAGAATTTTATTCGCGCATTTATCTGCACGTCGTACGAAACGGGAATAAGCTTTGCTATGTAAAAGCATTTTCCGTCACGACTAATCGTCGTCGCTGCACCTATATTAACAGAAATAACAAGCGTCGCGATCATTACCGCAACGAGCAGCCACACGAAACACGTTTCGAGTTCGACAGACTCCGCCAACCCAATTCCGCTAAATTCTCCTTTTACCGCCATTACGACGAATAGTATCGGAGCTATTATCAATCCAGCAAAACATTGTAATAAAAACGCAGGAGTCCTTAATATTTCTTTAAATTCTCTTTGAATTATAGCCTTATTTATTCCCGTTTCGGCTTTATAAACGTCGGAAATAAGAATTTTTCGAGGATTTTCGAGCTGAGCCGCCACCGCCTTCGTGTATGCTGCTTTACTTATAAGTAGAGAAACAAACGACAAAACTGCGGCAGGAATCACGAACGCAACGAAATTTACAAACATCGACGTTTTTAAGCTCATTTCACCTACGACCGTGAACGTAGCGAAACGATTTATCGCCAAAAAAGGCACGAAAACGTCGGCTATTTTAACGATTTTATTTGTAACTAGCGCAAAAACGTCTGCTTCTTCGTACCCTGCAGAAGTAACCGCAAACATATAGAACACAAAAAACGCCACAAACAAAATCAACACGACGACCGATGCTATCGCGCCACGATTTTTAAGAAATCTTAGCAGATACATAAGCGGCAAACAAATTATCGACAGCACGGTAAGCGGAAAAACCGGCAAAAGAATTTGTGCAAACAGCGTAACTACGTAAAAGAATGCGTTTAATTTCGCCGCTATACCTATACTTACCAACACAGGGAACGTAAAAGCGAAAGTAAGCGCAAATTGAACGACATAAACGCTTATTAATTTTGCAAAGTATACTTTTACAGGCGAAACGGGCAAAGCTAAAAAGAATTCAGAATCGGAAGAAAAATAAAGCAAGCTTAACATCGGTACTATTCCTATTGCCGAGACAGCCAAAAGTCCGATAGTAATTACCGCAGTAAGCAATTCGGGAACAAGCGACGAATTTATAAAAATCGGCGTCATTTGCGCAAAGGTTATTATTAAAGCCGTCTCAAAAAGCAAATAAAATACCGCAATAGCCACGCAAACGGCAGTTTTTCCTCCGCCGCTTTCACTTTTTGACGTGCGATAAGTCCCCTTAAACAATATTTTGACAATATTCAATGTTTCACTCATACGCTTTGCTTCCCTTCAGTAACTGCCATAAATATGCTTTCGAGCGAAGAATCGTTTCGTTTGCCCTTTATTTCTTCCATACTACCCTCTAGAGCAAGCACTCCGCCGTTGATTATTGCAATCTTATCGCAAATTTTTTCGGCAACTTCAAGCACGTGCGTCGAAAAAAACACGGTGTTTCCCTTTGCACAATGCTCTTTCATTAATTGTTTAAGCTCGAATGCCGATGCAGGATCGAGTCCGGTCATCGGCTCGTCAAGCACCCAAAGTTTAGGATCGTGAATAAGCGCACCCATAATGCTTATCTTTTGTTTCATTCCGTGGCTGTAAGAATTTATAGGAGAATTATAACTGTCTTTCATCTTAAATAATTCCAAAAGCTTATCAATTCTCTCGTTTCGTTCAGCCGCGGGCACCCTATACATATCCGCCATAAAATTAACGTACTCTTTCCCGGTAAGTTTGTCGTAAACTACGTGGCTGTCCGAAACGTAACCGATATTCTTTTTTGCTTCTAGCGGATTGCTCTTTAAATTTATTCCTGCTATTTCTATATTGCCGAAATCATACGAAATTATGCCGCACAGCGACTTAATTACGGTGGTTTTTCCTGCACCGTTAGGCCCGATAAAACCGTAAATTTCCCCTTTTGCCGCATGAATACTAAGATTATCGACCGCCTTAACGGCACATTTAGCATACGTTTTGGTTAAATTGGTGATTTTTAACATATAATGCTCCCCTATAACGCCTATAATTAGAATATAATTACGTTATATAGTACAATACGAAAGCGAAAATGTCAACAATATTTTATTTGCACGCACACATACGCAAAAAAACCAATCAAGTTCGTCTAATTCTTTTTACGGTTATTTCTTTTCCGTCGATATTGTCGGTTAACCGTATCTCGTTAGAGTTGTAAGATCGTTCACCTAAACAAAAAGTCCACTCGCCGTCTCCGTTATTTTCAATTTTAAACGTAACGGTAATGCCATTCTTTTTTAGTGTAAATGACGCCGTCTTTAAAGATTTGGGCATTTTAGGTTCGACGATTACTACGTCGCCGCGAAATATTATTCCGAACAAATATCTTACTATAAGGTAATAATACCACGAAGCCGCGCCGGTATACCAGCTCCAACCGCCTTTGCCCGGAGGAACGGAATAAACGTCGCCGCTTATAACGTATGGTTCTACCTCATATATATTCACGTCTTCGGCTGTTTTGCTGTGATTTATAGGATTTATCATATCAAGCAGCGAATATGCGTATTCGTATTCTCCCACTTCAAAAAGACTCATAATAAACCAAACGGCTCCGTGCGTGTATTGTCCGCCGTTTTCTCGCACGCCGGGCGGATAATCGCTAATATACCCCGCTTTTATATCGGACAAAGGCGGCGTTAGTAATTTTATTATTCCGTTTTTTGTGTCTACTAGCCTGCTTGCCGCTGAATACAACGCTGTTTTTGCCCTGTTTGTATCGCAACATCCGCTGATTACCGCAAAACTTTGAGTTATAAGATCTATATTACACTCTTTACTGGTTTTGCTGCCAAGCACGTCACCGTTATCGAAATAAGCTCTTGTATACCATTCTCCGTCCCAGGTTTTTTCGATTGCGGCTTTAAGTTTGTTCAACAATTGCAAATATGGCTTTTTGTTTTTTATATACGGCATGAATTTTTTGATTACAAAGTATAAAAACATACTTCCCCAAACGGTAGTTCCCTTGCCTTCTATACCAACGTTGTCCATACCGTCGTTCCAATCGCCGCCGCCGATAAGCACTAAATCGTTATTTCCGAGCTTAGCGGAAGCTTTTATTGCTTTTAGGCAATGCTCTAGTATCGTTCCGGTTTTTACCGTTTGGTTAGGCGTACCATAGCAGTCCTTTCCGATGATTTTCATATTTTCCAGATAACAAGTCCTTTCGCGCAGAATCGCTTCGTCACCGGTAAATTGTATATACTCGACTACGATATACGGCAAAAACAATCTGTCATCCGAAATTTTTGTTCGCACACCCGTCCTAGGTTCATGCCACCAGTGCATAACGTCCCCCTCTTCAAATTGATGAGAAGCGCAATTTAGTATATGACTACGAACAAGCTCAGGATCTACGTACAAAACGCTTAAACAGTCTTGCAATTGATCTCTAAATCCTATTGCGCCGCCTGCTTGATAAAAGCCCGTTCTTCCCCAAAATCTACTATTCATAACTTGATACGGAAGCCATTTTGAAATATAATTTATTGCTTTATTCCCGCAAGAAAGCGACAAGCACGATAACGACGAATAGTATTTTTTAACGTCACTTATCTTTTGTTCGCTATTGGTAAAATCCACATCACCGTCTGCGCTAAGATAAAAAACCACCTTTACACTACACAGCGGCGGCACGTATAATCGCGTTTTTATCGCAGGCGCAAATTCGTAGCCAAAATCTTTTTGTGGATTAAAATACAAGCCGTTTTTATCTACATATGACTGTTTATGACAGACATAATCGTAAATATTTCTGTCAGAACCTATATAAAAACGACTACCATTGTATATGTTTTCGACCAACAACCGCCCGCCGATTAATTTTGCGACTAGATTACGTTCGGTCTTAAATTTAAAATCGCCCAGCACCGGCAACACGAAAAACATTACGTCAACATACCTATCCGCTCGTTCGAAAGACGTTAACGTCAATTCGTAATACTTTGTATTTTTAACGATATATTCCCTTTGTCTAGAATAAAAACCGTTAAAATCAGAGCGAAACTCGGTAACGCCAAAATCATGGATTACTTGGTAATTTGCCTTTACTCTATTCGGTTGCACCGAGCAACTCCACGCCAGTCCGTTTTCAAATATAACTACGCCTTCGGAACAATTATCTCCAACCGGATCGTTACTCCACTCAGTCAATTTATTTTCTCGCGAGTTATTAAAATAGCTATACCCCCCTCCGCTTTCCGTTATGACCGTTCCGAATCGATCGTTCGATATTATATTGCACCACGGACGCGGCGGCAAATTCTCCGCCAACATTTCCAACGCATACGCACCATTATGCAAAAAACCGCCCTTTCCGAGAGTAAAAGCATAATCTATTCTTGGCAAAATCGCATTAGTCAGCGGCTTTGCTTTTTGCACGCTGCAATAAGGATATTTTTGCAAATCTACAATATCCAAATCGGTAGCAGACGCAATAGCTTTTTTTGCTTGCTCGCAATCGATTTCTTTATCGAAAAAACTTAAAACGCAACTATTTGTATTTATATTACGTAAAGCATCGTTTAATTTCTCTTTAACGTAAGCTCCGCCAACGCTAACAAAAACAACGTGTGTTTTAATGCCCCAAAGTGCTAGTTTTTCGAGCATTTTAATTTTATTTTTTATACTCAAGGATATCGCATTGGTTTCAAAACAAATCAGCGGCAAATCTCCGCTAAGCAAATTTGCATTTGCGCCATAAATTAATTTACTCGCCGCTCTATTCATCCTTAAATTAACGCCGCTTCCGCGCGCAAAAGTTCCGACGGCAGATATCGCTTTTTCATAAAAACCTTCGCGTTTAGTAAATCGAACCTGTTTTTTTAACGTTTCGTAATCATAACCCACGATGTTATACAAATTTATAGCTCTCGTCTCGCCAATCTCGAGCGTTAAAACTACTTTGCCGCTTACAATCGGATCTAAAACTCGTCCAAAATCGTCGCCGTGACTACGTCCGAAAAATTCTCCGCGATTACTTTGATAACTTCCAAGAACATCGAAATAATGAAATAACCCAAGATTACCACGCCTAGCAAAGGCAGCGTCGAATTCCGCATTATATTCGGTTGTTACAAACATCCCGGAAAACGTTTTGTGTGAAATATCACGATACAATTCATCCAAAGCCACCTCCATGTACGATTCCAGCGTCACTTCTATTCGTCGCGATGTTCGATTTGTTACGCTAATATGTCTGAGCTCGCCGTCTATATTAGGCATAACGCAGATTTGCTGGCTTATTTCAACCTCATCATCGCGATAAATAAACTCACTTTTACCGCCAAAGTATCGACACGTTTGCCTTTGAACGTCAATTCTTTGTCCTAAACGGTTAAGATATAATTTTAAGCCACCGTCAAAATTATAATGTCTTGAGACGTATTTCCCGTTAAAATACGAATATCCGTTTCCGCACGCATCTATTAAAACAGAATACCTTCCGTTAGTCATAAGATTAATGTCGGGCAAAGAACCGTTTTCTGCGCTACGAGAAATTTCGTTGGTCGGTAAAAAATTATACTCGCACTTTCTTTTGCCGCTAAGTTTATCGTTAAGCGCTATATGAAGTGCCGCCGCTTTCATATCGGAAGAAGCAAATACTTCCGATATGCGTCCTTGACAAAAATAGTTACATATACTTGCCATTATCATTCCCTGATGATGAGCCATGTACGTCTTGATTACGCCGTTATCGTACGCTTCATAGACGCCGCCGTTGCCAAACATTCCGCAATCGCGCATTTTTATAATATTATCCGAAACTTTATTTGGAAAATACTGCAAAAAAAGCAACGAAGCGTAAGGCGAAACGACGGCTTTACGACGCTCGTTTGACAGCGATATATCAGGTACTCCAAAAGCTTTGTATTGATAATTTCCGCATTCGTCGAATAACGAATATTGGGATTCAGAAGTCCCCCAAAATGGATTTTTGTGTTTTTTGGCATACGAAACGTTAGCTTTAAGAACGGATTCCGCAGACGTAAGCAACATTCCGTTGTCGGGATAACGAAAGAACAATCCCGACATCATGTACTCAAAAACGCCACCCGTCCACGAATAAAGGGACGAACCTTTGTGTTTTACCGAACGCCTCGAAAGATTTTTAAAGCACGAACTTTTTAATTTGCCTATTCCAATGCCGACAAGATAAGTTAACATTGCTTCACTTCCCAACAAATCGTAATGATTGGAATCGAATTGCTTCTTATCTTCATCATACCCTATACGCAAAAGCCCGCGTTCGTTATCAAAAAATGCTCTCATATCCGTATCCGCAATTAATTTTTCCGCTCTTTTTTTATTATCGCCGCCTAGCGAATTTCTTAAAAGAATCAAAGCGGCAAGCAAATTGCCGCTGTCTACCGACGACACGTATCCGTTAAGCCGTTTTAGCGAATATATATTTAGCCAATTATAAACATTACCTCGCCATTTATCCGCTTTTTCTATCGAAGCAAGAACGTTATCCGAATAACGCAAAAACTCTTTTTCGGTAATAAAATCGAGTTCGCGCGCGCTAACGAGCGCCACTATCATAAAAGCAATATCTGTAGGAGACGTTCGAGGCGCATACCCGACTTCGTTTTCCTCCTGATAATTGTCGTACGGCAAATAATTGTTTTTTGAAGTCAGCTGTTTTTCAAAATAAATCCATGTATCTGCCGCTACTTTTTTAAGCAGACTTTCAGCCTCAACCGAAACTTTGTTACGTTCATTTCTATTGCTTTTCCCTAAATAATAAGCATACGGAATACCCACGACGAATAGCACCGCGATAATAAAATTTTGCGGGTTTACAAAACCGGCGGCAAAAATAAAAATTAACGCAAATAAAAAATTCGGAGCAAACGAAACATTACCGTCGCTGTGCGAAAACACGTTCCATTCTAGCAAATTCTTTTTAACTATAAGCCTATAAACAGTTATCAGGATCGCCTTGCAATAATTATACGCAACGACAGGCAAACAGGACATCAACAACAATTGTCGCAATAATTCCCGTCCTGTTGATTTTATATCACTAAAAACAGTCCTTAGCGACGATAAAACGGAAAACAAATTCAAAGAAAACGCTATCGCAAAAAGAACGACAGGCTCTGAAGAAAAGAGTCCGACAATCAACAAAATCATCGACGCAATCGGGACGATTCCCAAAATCAAATTGCATATTATATGCAGTTTTGCAACAGCAGAAATCGGATTGTTGATTTTTTTGCCTCTTGAATTTTTTATATGCCTAAGCAAAAACGGCAACAATTGATAATCGCCTCTTAGCCATCTTAAATTTCTCTTTAGATACGAAGAAAAAGTTTTCGGATAGTAGTCCAACCCACCCTCACCGCTGTTGCCACAACCTGCAACGGCGCCTTCGACAAAATCATGCGATAGCACTCGGTTGTCCATAAAAACGTCACCGACTTTTTTAGAAAATTCCTTAACTCGATATATTCCCTTGCCTGTATAATTACCGCTTCCGAACAAATCGTAATTAACGTCCGGAATATAATTAACGTAACCGCTTAGCCCTACGCTGCCGGACATGATATTTGCAAAATTAGTTTTTAACATAAGCGGATGCGAATTTACGTTAATGCCAGCCACGGCTTTGTTTGCGTTATATGGATGCTCCATTATCTGAACTAGCTCGTAAGCGCAATTAATCATGGTATCGCCGTCAAGCGTTATAACATAATCCACGTGATAACTGTTGCCGTAAATTATATCAAATGAGCTATTTATGTCTGTCATAATTAGGTTATTTAGCTCTAGAATTGCCCCTCTTTTCTTTTCCCACCCTTGAAAAGTGTTCTCACCGCGCACTTTTGTTCGTTTTCTTATAAACAAATTAAACCTGTCGTCAAGCGCGCTAAACCGCTCTTTGGCGCGCCTTACAATCTTTATTTCATCATTAGAAAGCTCCACTTCTTTAGTTGCAGGCAAATCAAGCAGCAAACCATACGAAAAAATTTTGTCCGTATTTGCAAAACTTACAGTGAGCAAATTATCAATCATTTCGTCCACCTCTTTTTCGTTAAACACAAGTACCGGGAAAACGATCATGGCTTTGGTGCCGTCATTAACTTCTGCTCTGGGCATAAATCTTCTAGCGAAAAACTTAACGTTTATACTGCTTATAAACGCTAGTACTAAGGCGAATGAAATCGGAATAAAAACGCTAGCAGCCAAAACTTTATATTGCGGCGAAATCATATAAACCGTTATGCAGTTACTTATCGTATATCCAATCAACACCAAAGCGTATAAGGCAAAAACCGCTTTGCCGAACGGTTGTGGCAAAATATAATACGCGATATCCTTTTCATTCTTCTTTGCGCTGTTTATCGCTTCTCCGGCAATTGCAATTTCACTAAGCTTTTTGCGCTTGGCTTTTGAAGATATGATTTGCAAATATATGAATTTAGTTTGCGTAGTGCATTTTTTATACGAAGTTTTAGAGTTTTCCATATACTCGTTAAGCGAGCTTAGCGATAGCAAAAATTCATCGCTTAATGAAGGTGCAAGCTTATGCAGAGTTGTAACGGCGCTGCTTACCGCCCCCGTATATCTCGCACAAGCAGACAAAAAATTATCCGCCTTCTTATACGCGCTTAGACCGTTTAACGCGCAAACGTCGTCGTACTTTTTTAAAAGACCTCCGTCAGCATATTTTACGAAAGCGTACGAGTAGCTATTGTATTTTATATATTCTAATCTTATCTTGCCCGCATTAATATCTTTAATTGCGCAATTAAATTTATCGTTTATAACTACGGACCTCGAACAAAATATCGCAACATATTCTATCAGCGCTAAATTTATAGCCGACGGTAACATTTCGATTTCGTCGAATCGTAGTGGTAAAATCTTATTAAATGCGTCTACGCACTTTTTTATAAGTTTGTTCGTGATCACACCGCCGCTGCCTTTTACGATGTATTGGGCAAGCAAGTACACTCTGGGCGCGTCTTTATAGCCCGGCAATCTATTATATTCGGGTATTAATTTTCTTTGATCGGCAATACTTTCGGTAAGTTTATAATAATTATCGTATATCCACTTTTCAAAATCAAGGCATTTTTTATATCCGACTTTTTTACTAATTGCTTTATAAGCTTTTTTAAGCGACGTGGCAATTAAACCGATCGACATACGTGATTTTGTCGTTACAGAAGCCATATTTGTCGCCAAATCGGTTATTTCTATTGTTAACTCATTCTCACTAAGCACTCCGCTTAACGTCATATTCGGCGTTTCTAGCGGATTTAGAATTGCGTAAACTACAATAACGGCAATTGCAAACAGAACAAATCCTAAAATAAAATATAACATTATAAAAATTCCTTTAGTCTATTAAAAAACAGACGCTTGCAGATAATAAATAATTGTAACCATTCAGATGACGTTTATGCCGTTAATGCAGAATAAAAAAACGGCCCGCTTAATGCGAACCGTAAAAATCGTATTTTTATTTAGTTATTAGATGTTGACGTCGTTTGCGTAAAGAGGATATTTTTTGCAAAGCTTCTTTACTTCAGCTCTTACGAAGTCCAAAGCTGCTTCCTTTTCTTTAATAACTTTAGCAATGCAGTTACCGATCACTACCATATCTTCTTCCTTCATGCCGCGAGTAGTAACGCTGGGGGTGCCTACTCTTATACCGCTTGTAACAGTCGGCTTTTGAGGATCGTTGGGAATGGAGTTTTTATTTACGGTAATATTACATTCATCAAGAAGAGTTTCAAGTTCCTTGCCGGTGATATCGAAGCCGGTAAGCTTAACGAGCATAAGATGGTTATCCGTACCGCCGGAAACGAGACTTACGCCGTTGTCCATAAGCGTCTTTGCAAGTGCGCGAGCGTTAAGAATAACTTGATGTTGATATTGCTTAAATTCGGGAGTAAGAGCTTCACCGAACGCAACTGCCTTACCTGCAATAACGTGTTCGAGCGGACCGCCCTGAACGCCCGGGAATATAGCCTTATTTATCTTTTTAGCAATATCCTCGTCATTGCACATAATCATACCGCCTCTGGGACCGCGAAGAGTCTTGTGAGTCGTGGTAGTAACTACGTGAGCGTACGGGAACGGACTGGGATGTTCGCCTGCAATTACAAGTCCTGCAATGTGAGCAATATCGGTCATAAGATATGCGCCGACTTTATCTGCAATTTCACGGAAACGCTTAAAGTCTATCGTACGAGAATATGCGCTTGCCCCTGCAAGGATAAGCTTGGGATGATGTTCAAGAGCAAGTCTTTCTACTTCCTCGTAGTTTATCGTCTCGGTTTCATCGTCTACGCCGTACGAAACAATATTGTAATTCTTGCCGGAGAAGTTAACCGGGCTTCCGTGCGAAAGATGTCCGCCGTGCGCAAGGCTCATACTTAAAACAGTATCTCCGATGTTAAGCAATGCAATGAATACGGCAAGGTTTGCAGAAGCACCGCTGTGCGGCTGAACGTTTGCGAAATTGCAATTAAAGGCTTTTTTAGCTCTTTCTATAGCAAGCGTTTCAACTTCGTCTACGAACATACATCCGCCGTAGTAACGTTTTCCGCTATAGCCTTCGGCATACTTGTTAGTAAGATGCGAACCTACCGCCGCCATAACCGTGGGGCTTACGAAGTTTTCACTTGCGATAAGCTCGATGTTGCCTCTTTGACGGTCAAGTTCTTTAGACATGCTGCCAAAAAGCTCGGGATCTTTCTGCTGAATAAGTTTAAGATCTATCATTTTAATAACTCCTATAAAGTATTTTTATTATGTACGAGGAACCCCCTCACATGATATTTTACAATGTCCAGACTAAATCGTCAAGCGTTTTTTGTTGCTTTTCGCCATCAGACATACGTTTTATTTCTACGTTACCGCTACTTAGTTCGCTGTCGCCGATTACAGCAACGTATTTCGCCTTTATTTTGTCCGCATACTTAAATTGCGCTTTTACACTTCTGCCCATAAAATCGGTCTCGGCACACAAGCCGCTAGCACGCAATTTCAAAACCAATTTGCGACAAACGTCTCGACACGCCTCCGATTGACAAACTATAAAGTATTCGACGTGAGATTCGTTAAATTCTTTTCCGTTAGCTTCTAGCAACATAAGCAATCGTTCGATACCCATTCCAAATCCTACGCACGGCGTCTGCTTGCCGCCTATAGACGAAACTAGGTTATCGTATCGTCCGCCGCCGCACACCGTTCCCTGCGCACCCAAAGACGTCGTAACAAACTCAAATACGGTTTTCGTATAGTAATCGAGCCCACGAACAATGGAAGGATTTACGTTGAACGGAATTCCGTCCGCCTTAAGAATTTCCTGCAACTTTTCAAAATGCGCGCGACAATCGTCGCAAATATAATCCAATATACTAGGCGCACCGCTTATAATTCGCTTGCAGTTTTCTTCTTTGCAATCGAGTATTCTAAGCGGATTCGTCAAAAATCTGCGCTTACAGTTTTCGCACATATCGTCGACGTGATCGGCAAGATATTCCTTTAAAGCAACGTTGAATTTTTTTCTACATTCCGGGCAGCCTATGCTGTTGATGTTAAGCGCCAAATCTTTTACACCGACGTTTTTTAGTAAGGCGTACGCCGCGCTTATAACTTCCGCATCCGCATACGGCGACGACGAGCCGTACATTTCAACACCGAATTGATGATGCTCGCGAAGTCTTCCGGCTTGCGGCGCTTCGTATCTGAATACGGGCGTTATATAAAACATTTTTAAAGGTAGCGACATTGCCTCTAGATTATTTTCGATAAAACTACGCGCAGTAGAAGCCGTACCTTCGGGTTTTAACGTAATCGACCTATGCCCTTTATCCTCAAACGTGTACATCTCTTTTGAGACAACATCGGTTTCATCGCCTATCGAACGCAAAAATAGTTCGGTATGCTCGAACGTGGGCGTGCGAATTTCAAGAATATTATAAAGTTTGCAAACTTTTCGTATTTCGGCTTCTATTTGCTGCCATTTATAACTTTGCGACGGTAAAACGTCTTTCGTTCCTTTGGGAATATTGACCATGTTCGTTCCTACCTTTCTTAAATAAAGCGTTATAATAATCCTATAAAATATATTTTTTCAAATCGTGGCTTGCAACTTGCTTTCCAAGATGTTCCATAACGTATTTTTCGTCGATTTCTACGTCGATTAAGGGATGATCACCGCTTGCATTAAAGCTCACGTCTTCCAGTAAACTTTCCATTATGGTGTGCAACCTGCGCGCACCGATATCTTCTTTGATCGAATTTTCATCAACTGCGATCCTTGACATCGCCTCTATCGCGTCTTGCTTAAACACGAGGTTAATATTGTCAACTTTTAATAGTTGCGCGTATTGCTTAGTTATTGCGTTTTCGGGTACCGTAAATATATTTACGAAATCCTCATACGTAAGGCTATGAAGCTCTACGCGTATAGGGAATCTGCCCTGAAGTTCGGGAATAAGATCGCCTATATTGGAAACGTGAAACGCTCCGGACGCAATAAAAAGAATGTAGTCGGTCTTTATCGCACCGTATTTCGTCATTACCGTACTACCTTCGACTATCGGCAAGATATCGCGCTGAACGCCCTCTCGGGATACGTCCGGGCTGCCGGAAGCGCCCTTGCCTGCAATCTTGTCTATTTCGTCAATAAAGATTATTCCTTCTTGTTCTGCACGTCTTATACCCTCTGCCGTAATATTATCCATATCTATCAGTTTTTCGCTTTCGGCAAGCGTAAGCAACTTGATACCTTCTTTTACGGTTACTTTTCTGTGTTTTTTGCGTTTAGGCATAAAACCGCCCATTATTTGACCGATGTTGATTTCCGCTCCGCTACCGGGTATGAGTTCCATACTTTTAGGCGTATCGTCTACTTCGATATCCACAATAACGTTATCGAGCTTGCCCGAATGAAGTTCGTCGTATACGTTTTTGCTGAGTATATCGTCGGGCACGTCTGCGTTTTTAGCCTTCTTTGCTTTTATAATAGCATCAGCTATGCTTTTTTCGGCTTTCTCCTTTGCCTTAACTTCTACGTTTGCCATACATTCTTCTTTTACAAGACGTATAGCCGTTTCGGCAAGATCGCGTATCATCGATTCAACGTCTCTGCCGACGTAACCTACCTCGGTAAATTTAGTAGCTTCTACCTTAATAAACGGTGCTCCGACAAGCTTTGCAAGCCTTCGCGCAATCTCCGTTTTTCCTACGCCGGTAGGCCCTTTCATTATGATGTTCTTCGGCGTTATTTCGTTGCGAATTTCATCGGGTAACTTACTACGGCGATATCTGTTGCGAAGTGCAATGGCTACAGCTCTTTTAGCTTCCGACTGACCGATAATATATCTGTCAAGTTCGTTTACAATTTGCTTAGGCGACATTTCCATAACTATACCTCCTCTACAACCAGATTGTTGTTAGTAAAAATACAAATTTCCGACGCTACGGTCATAGCTTCTATTGCTATTTGTTTTGCATCCAAATCGGTATTCTTAGCAAGAGCACGAGCTGCCGCCAACGCATAATTTCCGCCACTACCTATTGCAGCTATTCCGTTTTCAGGCTCGATAACGTCGCCTACTCCCGACAAAACGAACATTTGTTCGGAGTCTGCAACGATCATCATCGCTTCCAATTGACGAAGCGTTTTGTCGCCGCGCCAAAGCTGCGCAAGTTCAACCGCACTGCGCATAAGATTGCCGCTGTACTTATTAAGCATTTGTTCGAATAATTCGCTTAATGAAAATGCATCCGCAACGGAACCCGCAAAACCGATAACGACTTTATCGTTATATAAACGGCGTACTTTACGCGCGTTTCCCTTCATTACAACCTGTTGTCCCATAGTAACCTGTCCGTCGCCGGCGATTACTGTTTTTCCGTCTTTTTTGATACCTACAATCGTAGTTCCTTTTATATCCATCAAATATCTCCTTGTTCGTTAAAACGCGTGACGTTCGTTTCGATAACAAACCTATTTTTTATGTTCGTCAGTTTTAAAAAATGCTCGGTTTTTGTGTGCTTCTGCCATTTTTCTACGCTTTCCCACCTTTCCAGCAATAAAACGTTGCTATCGTCGTCAGCCTTAAGATAGTAATCGTACGTTTTACAACCGTCTTCTTTTCGAGATAGCGATCCTATATTTTCTGCCTTAAGTGCGGCAAAAAAGTTTTCCGTTTCACCGCTCCTGATTTTATATTCGACCACTATCGTAAGCATACAACACCTCTAACCCAAGTATACAATAATTTACAAATAAAATCAATCGAATTTCATTCCTTTAATGCTACTTAATGCGCGCAACGCTAAGCTTTTTTTTCGTTCGGCCTTATCTCGAATATGTTTTTCAAGTGGTGGCAAAATTCCGAAATTAGCGTTCATAGGCTGAAAATCAACGTTTCCCCTTTCTAAATACGCGCACAATGCCCCGATCATGGTGCAACCGTCGAACTCGATAAACTCTTTACCGCTTAGCAATCTATAAATGCTCAGCGCCGCCACAAACCCAGAAGCAATACTTTCTACGTAGCCTTCTACGCCGCTAAGTTGCCCCGCAATAAAACACATTGGTTGCTTATTTAGTTGAAAATGCTTGTTTATCGTTTTCGGAGCATTAATATACGTGTTTTTGTGCATTACGCCATACTTCAAAAATTCTGCGTTTTTTAATGCGGGAATCAAGCCGAACACTCTTTTTTGTTCCGAAAACTTAAGATTAGTTTGAAAACCGACGATATTAAAAGCCGAACCCGCAACGTTCTCCTTTCGAAGTTGCACAACCGCAAAAGGGCGTTTGCCTGTTGCTTGGTCGACTATTCCTACGGGCTTTAAAGGTCCGAATCTTAACGTGTCCGCGCCTCGCTTTGCCATAATTTCTATAGGCATACAACTTTCAAAAATTTCTCGTTTTTCAAAATCGTGAAGCGTAGCTCGCTCGGCATTTAAAAGCTCGGTTATAAATAGATAGTATTCTTCTTTTGTAAGAGGACAATTTACGTAATCGTCGTCACCTTTACCGTACCTACTAGCGCAAAACGCATGTTCGTAATCTATCGATTCTGCTGATATTATCGGCGCCGCCGCATCGTAAAAATATAAATTCTCGCCCACTAGCTCCGATAAAAACTCACTCAACGGATTTAAAGTAAGCGGTCCGGTTGCAATAATCGTCGGCTTAGAAACGTCTACGCTGCCTACGACCTCGCTAACGACCGTTATGTTGCCGTCCGAATTTATTTTTTGCGTGACTGTCTCCGAAAATTTGTTGCGATCCACTGCTAACGCACCGCCGGCAGGCACTTTCACCTCATCGGCTACGGCTATAAGCGAGCTGCCCAAAATACGCAACTCTTCTTTAAGCAAACCACCTGCCGTAAACGGATCGTTGCTTTTGAACGAATTGCTACACACGACTTCGGCAAAGCTTTTGCTGTGATGCGCAGGCGACATTGCTTGCGGCTTGGAATCCACAAGCTTAACTTTTACGCCTAGTGCCGATAACGTCAATGCGGCTTCGCAACCGGCAAGCCCCGCGCCTATTATCGTTACTTTTTTATCCATCGTCCTCTTCTGTTTTTACAAGGTACTTCTTTCCGCATTCTTTATTAGAGCACACAAGGTAATTTTTGCCCGCATACGTACGCTCGGTCATATATGCGCCGCAAGTCGGACATTTGGTATCCGAAACTTTATACGCCGACGTAAACTTGCATTCGGGATAATTCGTACAACCAAAAAACAACGACTTTCCTCTTACCGTTTTTAGAGGTTTTCCGCACAAAGGACAAGTTCCGTAATTTTCTTGTTCAACTTGCACGTTTTTTATGTTTTTACATTTCGGATAGCCCGAGCATGCCCAGAAGTCACCAAAACGTCCTTTTTTTAGCACCATAGGTTTTCCGCATTTTTCACACTTTTCGCCCTCTATCGGCGCCTCTATTTTTGCAACGTTGCCGTTTTCGTCCAACGTTTTCGTGTTTTTACACTTAGGATAATTAGGACAAGCCAAAAATTTACCGTATCTGCCTTGTTTTATAACCATTTTAGCTCCGCACGCTTCGCAAACGACGTCACTTACAACGTCGGGCTCTTTTAATGAAAAACTATCGCCCATAGCAACGGCTACCTTGTCTTCGAACCCAGAATAAAAATCGCGAATTATACTTACCCACGCCCTGGACCCGTCTTCGATTTCATCGAGCTGCTCTTCCATGCCGGCAGTAAACTTAACATTCATTATATCGGGGAAATATTTAATAAGCATATCCGTCACTTCTTCGCCAAGCTTGGTCGGAACGATATACTTGCCTTCCTTTTCGGTATAATTTCTGCTGAACAACAAAGTTACTGTAGGCGTATAAGTAGCCGGTCTGCCTATTCCCTTTTCTTCCATGGCTTTTACTATCGACGCTTCGGTATAACGAGCAGGCGGCTTGGTAAATTTTTGTTCGAACTTATACTTTACGAAGCTAAGCACGTCGCCCTCGCTAAGCGGCGGTAAATTACCCGACTCTTCGTCCTCATCGTCCTTTGCCTCTACGTAATTTTTATATATGACCGTATACCCGCCAAACTTAGGCGCCTTTCCGGTTACCTTAAAACCGTATTTGCCTGCCTTTACGTCGGCATTAAGCGAATCGAACGTAGCGTCGCTCATTTGACTTGCCAAAAATCTATCGTAGATAAGCTTATACAATCGATAGTTCTGCCTTGATAGGACGTTGCTTAAACTTTCGGGCGTACGAGAAAGAGTTATAGGCCTAATCGCTTCGTGCGCGTCTTGCGCAGTCTTTTTTGAAGCGTAAACGTTAGGTTTAGATGGCGTATATTCCTTTCCGTAGTGTTCGGTTATGAATTCACGAGCTTCTTTTATCGCGCCTTCGGAAACTCGCGTACTGTCGGTACGAATATAAGTTACCAAAGCAACCTTTCCTTCGCCCGGAATTTCTACGCCTTCGTATAAATTTTGCGCGGTTTGAGTGGTTTGACTAAGTGACATACCCAACTTATTAAGCGCATCCTGCTGCATCGTAGACGTAGTAAACGGAGCGGACGGCTTAGAGCGTGTAACCGATTTTTTTACGTTCGTAACGACGTATTCCTTGCCGTCAAGTTCCGCAACGACATTGTCTACGTCTTGCCTTGACGAAAGTTTTATCTTTTTTTCGTTATTCGTTGCAAGAACGGCTTTTATGTTTTTTTTGCCCTTGGACAAAATCGACGCGAACGGCCAATACTCTTCGGGTTTGAACGCTCGGATTTCGCGCTCACGCTCTACTATCAGCCTAAGCGTAACCGATTGTACTCTGCCTGCCGATAGTTTGCTTTGAATCTTTTTGCAAAGCACCGGCGAAACCTTGTAGCCGACCAACCTATCCAAAACTCTACGCGCTTGTTGAGCGTCAACAAGATTTTCGTCTATCGGTCTCGGATTTTTAAGAGCTTCTTGTATTGCGTTTTTGCTGATTTCATTAAACGTTATTCGAATATTGTCTTTTTTGTTTAATTCAAGCAACTCGGCAACGTGCCATGAAATCGCTTCGCCCTCGCGGTCCGGGTCGGTAGCAAGCAAAACTTGCTCTGCCTTTGCTGCTTCGTCGGTTAATTTTTTTACCGTATCTTTTTGCGTAGGTATAACTTCGTATCGCGGAGTAAAATTATCTTTTACGTTTATCGCAAGGGACTTTGCAGGTAAATCACGAACGTGTCCGCGCGTAGCAAAAACTTTATATCCCTTTCCGAGATATTTTTCTACAGTTTCTTTCTTTCCTATACCTTCTATAACAACGAGCTTCATATTTCTCCTTTATCTAACACCGTAACCGTTTGCAGTGCGAACGACTAAACCTTTTATTTCCATTCCGGTAAGCGTGGAACTTATTTCCGACGCACGCAACTCGGATAATTCTATAATTTCTTCAAGCGATTTGTCCCCGCCACGCAGTAGAGTATATATCTTTTCCTCGAAAAAGTCTAGCGGTGGCAACGCGGTTTTTTCTTTTTTCGGAATATTTAGTCGCAATTCCTCTAAAACGTCGTCGGCACTTCTTACAATTTTTGCGCCTTGCGCAATCAACGTGTTCGTACCCTTTGAACGCATCGAAGTTATATTCCCGGGAACGGCAAACACCTCGCGTCCTTGTTCGAGCGCGAATTCGGAGGTTATAAGCGCCCCGCTCTTTTCGCCTGCTTCTACTACGATCGTTCCTAGACTTAACCCGGATATAATACGATTGCGTTCGGGAAACGTATAACGCGTAGGCACAAACTCAGGCGGATACTGTGTTAGGACAAGTCCGCTGTATTCTATTTCTTCCCCGAGTCTAGCGTTCGAAATAGGCGTTATACGTTCCAATCCCCCGCCTAGTACAGCAATCGTTTTGCCGCCGTTTTTTATCGCTTCGGCATGCGCGTATCCGTCGATGCCGGTAGCAAGACCGCTGACGACTGTTACTCCTGCGTTAACAAGATCGCAAGAGAGTTTTTCGGCAACTTCACGCCCGTACGCCGAGCAAGCCCTCGTGCCGACTATAGCAACGCATGGGGTGTCGATCGTTTTAAGATCCCCCTTGTAATATAACAACATCGGAGGGCAAACTTCACGCTGTAATAATTTTTTCGGAAAATCGTTGCTTGCACGCGTTACGATTTTTATATCTTTTTGTCTTATCTTTGAAAGCTCTTCGTCAAGAAAAATCTCGCTCTTGAATCTTACAAGAGCGTCAAAATGCTTTTCGCCTATAAATTCACGTAATTTTTGGCTTCGCGATAAATTATCCCAAACTTCTTGCGGAGAAAAAATTTCAAGCAATGCGTTTAAGCGTTTATCCGTCATTTTTGAAAGCGACAGCCAATAATATAATTTATTTTCGTTCACCTTATTCTCCTATCGAGGTTGCGATAGCCTATTGCCTCGGCAACGTGAGCAACTTTTATATCTTCGCTGCCTTCAAGATCGGCTATCGTTCGCGCAACCTTAAGAATACGATTGTACGCGCGCGCGGACATTCCTAGCCTGTCGAACGAAAGCTTAAGCAACTTTTCGCTTTCACCGTCCAGCTTACAATATTCCGCAACCATGTGGTTATTCATTTTGGAATTACTATATATACCCGTTCCGTCGAATCGAGCAAGTTGCAATGCTCTCGCATTATTTACACGTTTTTTAATTTCAACCGACGTTTCGCCTTTTTCTTTTGACGCAAGGTCGCCGTAAGTAACGTTGTCAACTTCGATATGAAGATCTATTCTGTCCATAAGCGGACCGGAAAGTTTGCTCATATACTTACTTATCTGCGCCGGCGTACACGTACATTCGTGAGTTTTACTGCCGTAATTTCCGCAAGGACAAGGGTTCATACTTGCTACGAGCATAAAGTTTGCAGGATATTCAACCGTGCGTTGAGCTCGCGATATAGTTATTACGTTATCTTCCAGCGGTTGGCGCAAAATTTCAAGCGAATCTCTTGGATATTCCAACAGCTCGTCCAAAAACAATACGCCGTTATGCGCAAGACTTATTTCGCCCGGTCGTGCGGACGCACCGCCGCCCGTGAGCGCAACTTTGCTGCCCGTATGATGCGGCGCTCTGAACGGTCTGTTTATAATTATTCCCTTCTTTTCGTCTAAAAGTCCGGCAACGCTGTGAATTTTAGTGGTTTCAAGCGCTTCGGCTATCGTTAAGTCAGGTAAAATCGTGGGTAAACACCTTGCAAGCATGGTTTTACCTGCACCCGGAGGCCCTATCATCAATATATTATGTCCGCCGGCAGCCGCTATTTCCATTGCTCGCTTTGCCGCAAATTGACCTTTTACAAGCGAAAAATCTTCTGTGTATCGACTTTCTTCTCGAAACTCAGCCATACTCAATTTCGGTTCGGGCGAATAAAAATCGGGAGCGCGTAAAAAATTAACGACTTCCTTTAGATTATCGAATCCGTAAACGTCGATACCCTCTATATAACTCGCTTCATTGACGTTTGCTTTTGGCACAACTATTTTTTTGCAACCGAGGTCCAATGCGGATATTATGATAGGCAAAATACCCCTGACCGGCTTGATTTTTCCGTCAAGAGACAGTTCGCCCAAAATACCAAAAGAATTTAAGTCGGCGCAAGTAAACTGCTCGGTAGCGTACAACATGCCGAGCGCAATCGGCAAATCGTACATAGCCCCCGTTTTTTTCGTATCGGCAGGCGATAAATTTACCGTTATTTTTCTTGGCGAAAACATATATCCGCTGTTGCGAATAGCACTGCGCACCCTTTCTTTCGATTCTTTTACCGCGGCATCGGGAAGCCCGACTACTTCCACTCCAGGCAATCCGCTGCCTATATCGATTTCTACGGTAACGCCGTATCCTTTTATTCCGTCAAGTCCGAAGCTGTTTATTTTAGCCAGCATTTTCCTCTTCCTTAATTTTTATAAAATCCTTAAGCGCCGATCCGAATTTATCGTCGCGCGCATTAAACGGTTTAAGATTTTCGTTCATAACTATATCCAAAAGCACGATTGTATAATATACGTGAGCTAGCACAGTGACTACGGAAGCAACTATGCTGAGAATTTGCCAAGCATCGCTTAAAAGTTCGGAAGAATACGTGGCGTTTGCCGCAAAATAATTAGCTTTTAACATCACACCGCACGCATTTAAAAACGTCATAAACGCAACGAGCATAAAAATTTTAACGATTCGTTTGTCTTTTATTACGGCGGTTACTATCAACGAAACCGCAAGGAAAGGTAAAAGCGTGAATTCAGACGACTCGACGAAATACGTGTTTACCGTAAGCAACAAATAAGATACGAGCATAAGCAAATTCGCTCTGTTCTTTTTGCTTAAATAAACGATAAGCGTAATGGCGATAATTGCAACGAAGAACAAAATGCTAAACACGTACGTCGGAAAGGACAATGAAAGCTTGACGCCGTTTCTTCCGAAGATAGTATAAAGCGAAAGTCCGTTGTACGTATAAAACGAAAAATCATTGAACGGTTTTATAAAATACAAATTCAACATCGCAAACGGGCTTGCTCCTACGTACCCTACGGTAAACGGAAGCGTAACAAGGTAGGACGCCGCTATGCACAAAACGAGCGCAATCGGAAGTTTTACTACGATTCCGTATTCACTTGACCATAAACCGCCGCGCAAACTTGCTTTTTTGTATGCAATAACTTTTTTAACGTACGCATAAATAAGGAACGTAGCGACTATCGGCAATAAGAATATCGCTTGAAAACACAATAACAAACATACGCTGTAAGAAACCAGCAGTTTCACGTACTTTCGTTCTAGCATAAAATAAGCAGTTAATGCCAATGCAAGCGCAAAAAATACGTACGTACTTGCACATGCAGAGCCAAGCATAAACACCGGACATACGGCTACGATACCGCCAAGAGCAAGTCCTGCCGTTTCGCCGGCATACTTAGCGGCTATCTTATAAACGGCAACGGCAAGTAAGACCTCGGCAATGATAAACGGTAGTTTAAGGAACACGAGCGTTGCCGTTCCGCTGATCGATAGCTGTGTAAACAACGATAGCACCGCTCCGAACAAAGCGAAAATATATGCGGTAAGCGGATAGTAAAACACGTCGGAATACGACTTTAAAAAACCGTCGAATCCGTTGGTAACGAGATATTGCGTCATATTAAAAAGTCCGTTGTACCCCGCCCTTTCGGAAGTTGCCGCAGCTACGTAACCGACAATTCCCTTCATAGAAAATGCGGTTACAATTCGAATGACCGTACCAACAGCCAACACAATAAGAAAAACGTACTTCGTTTTTATTTTTAAATTAAGTTTACCGCCACGCAAACCAACGCACAAAAGCCATATCGCAACTGCAAAAACAGCCAACGATAAAATCGAAAATATTACGGTAAAAGATATTCCGCCTGCCTGCGCCGCTAAAAAATTCATCATTGCTTCACTCCGTTTGCCTTTTTTTATATTAAGCTTAAATTATACGCAATTTAAACTCTTGCACGAATACCGTTATAGTATAACAAATTTTTCTTACAATAGCAATTCTTTTTTAAGCAAATTGTAAAACAAATAAAAGCTTTTTACCAAGTAATATCCTTTACGTCGGTAGGTTCTTCGTTTACAGCCGTTTCTTCGATCCAACCGCTTTTTAACTTTATTACTTTGTTTGCCATAGGCACGAAAGCGGTATTGTGCGATACCATTATTATCGTTACGCCGTATTCGCGATTAAGGCTTTGAATGGTTTGCATAACGTTTCGACTATTTTCATAATCCAAAGCGCCCGTAGGCTCGTCGCAAAGGAGTAACGACGGCGATTTTACCATTGCTCTTGCAATAGCGACTCTTTGAGCTTCTCCGCCGCTAAGCTCGGACGGAAATGCATTCATTCTGTCTATTACGCCCATTTTATCAAGCAATGCTACTGCTTTTGCTCGATCGTTTTTTACAAGCATAACGTTTTCTAGTGCGGAAAGATTGTTTATAAGATTGTAATTTTGAAAAACAAAACCTATCGTGTTTTTACGATATTCACTTAGCTGCTTGTCGTTTAGAGCAGTAATTTCGTTGCCGCAAACGAAAACCTTACCGCTTGTAGCCTTGTCCATTCCGCCTATTATATTAAGAACGGTGGATTTCCCGCTACCCGAATCACCGTAAAGCAAAACAAAATCACCTTCTTTTACGTCAAAGCTTACGCCTCGCAACGCACGAAATTCAGCCTTTCCGCCGCCGTAAACTTTTACAAGATCTTCGACCTTTAATAATACGTCCATATTACTCCCTTACCTTAAGTGCGTTTACTATGTTTACTTTGCTGATTTTTACGTTAATCAGCCGATTGCTTATAGTCGTTACGACAAGCGCACCGACAAAAAGAACGACCAAACTCCACCAATACAAATGCAAATGCACCGTTACTCCAGTAACGGCAATCACAACGTCGATAATTTTTTGCGCTACGTATACCCCTATCGGAATAGAAATGATACACGCCATAAATATAGAAAAATAATTTTCCAGCGAACTTAAAAAATTAAATTTTCGCTCGCTTACGCCCATTGCCTTAAAGACCGAATAATCTTTTATTCGCTCCTTTATGTTCAAACACGAAATATTGAGTATAAGCAAAATCATTATTGTTCCGCATATCACAAACAAAAGCCATTGCGTTATGTCAAGCACTACGAACAACTTTTTATACCTATCCGCTCCGACAGAGTGCTCGGTTGCAACAAATCTACATCCATACTTTTGATTTAAGTTTTCTACGCAATCGTTTTTTTGCGCATCTGTAACGTTTTGCTTTTCACTGAAATATATCGCCGTTGTGGCGCCGCCGTTAAGCAAATACCAATGAAGCAAGGGAGCGTTTTGTCGTATACAGCCTAGTGTAATTACAACGTCGGAAGTACCAAAATCGTCATAGTAACCTGCAACCGAAAGCACCATAGTAAACGTCTTCCCAGTGTAAGCCACTAAAGAAATTTCATCGTATCGTCCGTAAGAAGCCGGCAAATAAATGCCGTCGGAGCCTAGATCTATTTGCTCGTCGTTATATGAAAAATTGAAACACGGATTTTCTTCGTCGATTATGGTAACCTTTACGCTTTTTTCGGTATCAAAAAGTCCATAAAATTCCATTTTATATCTTACGTCGGTAAAGCAATCGGATTGTTCTACGTCCTTTTTAATGTCTTCGTAAAGGATGCCGTCCGAAGCATTCCAACTTAGCGAATAGTTATAGTTATAACGTTCTTTGTATATAGTGTTCTGAAGATTATCGACTGAGTTATCTAGCAAAAACGCAGTTAGCAAAAGTGCCAAACACAATGCCGACGAAACTACCGTAAAAAGCACCTTTTTTTTCGAAGCCACGAAGTTCCTTGCGCTTAGCTTAAAAATAATCGGCATCCCGCTTTTAGAAAACAATTTTGTGTTCTTTTTTGCAGCGCCCCTCATCAGCCGAGACGGCGTTTTTTTAATTATGGATTTCGTGGCAAGATACAAGCATCCCGCCGAAAGCCCCGCCAATATTAAAAGCGGAACTATAACCGCGTAAAACCACGAGCCGCGAATTATTGCAGGCAACGTGTAAAATTCAAGCAATGCACCCAAATATACGTCGGGTAAAAGCGTTATACCGCACAAAGCTCCGACGAGCCCAGCCACCATTACCCAAACGAACAACGGCAACGCATACGAATACGCAATTTTAGTATTCAAAATACCGTTTGCGCTCATTACGCCGATATTATAACTTTCATCCGCAATTCGTTTGGATAAATTAACGTACAAAATAAAACACAAAGCGGCAAAGCAAACGACGGGTATTATATTCATTATCGAAGTAACAAGTTCTATATCCGATTTAACCCGCCTAACCGAAACGTTTTCCGTTCTATCTAATATTTGAGCGTTTGCAAAACTGGATGACGTTATTTGTGTAAGCTCGCTTCGCAAAGCTTCCTTAGAAGATGTTGCTTTTAAGTAAATAATATTAAAAGACGCAAAGTTTTTTATATAAACTTTTATTATAGCCGATTCTGTCTTTTGCGGTATCTTTTCGCCTTTGTATAAGTGATTCGGAAAACGCGCTATGCCGCATATGCTTACGTCGTAATTCGTTCCGTTAAGCGTCAAATTTAAAACATCGCCTACACTTACGCCGTTGGAATAAGCAAACGCTTCGTCTATAAGCGCTTCGCACGACGAAGACGGCAACCTTCCCTCTAACACTTCGGGAAGGTTTACGGTAAACGTCGCATCCCGAAAAACGTACGAAGTAACCTTTTTGTAAACTCCGTTGACCTTTATATCTTGCGAGTACGAAGAAGCAAAATCCGCGTCGAATCGACTTCGAATTTTATCAATATCGTAGGCGTTTACGGTTTTATAAATCGTATAATCGGCAAGTTTTTGATTTTCGTAGTAAAGGTTTACACTCTCACTTATGTCTCTGCCTACAGCATTTAATCCGCTAAATAAAAAAACTCCGAGCAACGTAATTAAAAAAATGCTCACGTAAAGAAAAACATTTTTTTTAAAATCTCTTAATTGTCTTAAAAACAGAAATTTCATAGTCACCTTGCTTTTAAAAAACGGACGCAACCCGTTAGTTGCGTCCGTGAATTTTTTCGCTTTTATTTAGCTACGGAAGCAAATATAAATTATTCTTCCGTTTTTTCTTCACTCGATTTATTCTCAACTTCTTCTTTTACCATAAACAATCTTGTAATCGTAAAAGCAATAAGAATAGCTATTTGAATTATCCAAATTACTAACGTTGCAGTCATTGCGTCGCCGAGATTTGCAAAAATGGTAATTGCAAGAAGTAACAACGAAACGTCGAACAATGCGATAAATGCGTCGTAAAGTCCTATCGTGGGCTTTTTAAGATTCTTTGCCAGATAAATAATTCCGACAAGCATAAAAATCAAAAGTCCGAGAACAAGATACAGCATAAATCCGTTATCTGACGCCCATCCGAACAAATCGGTAGCCGCCAAAGCGTTGAACACAACAAACATCATTAAAGCGATTCCGCCGAGAACGTACGGGTTGAATTTTTTTACAAATTGTCGCAAGTATACTTTAGGTCCTTTTACGAACGTTCTGTTTGCGTCCGTTTTAAAGTATGCCGAATCGGTTTCTTCCTCCCCATGATAGGTATTTCTGGCAAGTATAAGAACGAAGGTATAAACTACGACGAGCGCAATAAGCAACAGCGCAAGTTTTGTAATCGTATAATCGGTAAAAAGCGTAAACAACGAAAGTACGGTAGTAAACAAAGCAAAAACAACGAACGCGTCCACGCCGTTTACTTCGCAAGAAGATATTCTGTAAATCATGCTTATAATAAGCATTGCAAACGCTATGGCACTCACGATCAAAAGCCCTACCGTGTAAGGTGCTTCCGACAAAAACAATTCGGGGAAATTCCAAATTTTAGAAACTAAAATCGCTCCGAACGTAGCAAACGAACAGAAGAAAATTTTCCAAAAACCATATTTTTCCATAACTAAAGAAAAATATTTGCTTACCGTCGTATTTGCGTTAATTGCTTCGTGTTTACAACAACAGCACGAGCGTTCTACTTTTGCAAATCTTATTCTGAAGTAGCTGAGTAACGCCACGGCAATAAGAGCTACGGCATAAAGTATTGTTTCTAAAGAAACAAAATTATAAATGATCATACCTAAAAGCAGAAAAATCATAAGGAAGTCCAGCGTAAGCAATAAAGTGTCGCGCGCGCCTAACTCTTCGCTTTTGATACCCATAACAATATAGGTTACGATAAGACCGATGCCGATAACAGCGCCTATTATAAAAAGCCAATACGCAATCGGGCTCTTAGCGCTAAGGTCGTCGAACATTCCCACAAAACGCACGTAGAATAAAATCGCAAACATTGCGAGTGCGCCAAAAACAGGCACTACAAGACCGGATTTTTTAATCAGCTCAAGATAGTACGTTCCAAATTTACAATTCTTTTGGTTCATAATGTCCTCCATGCGTATATTATATCATATAACAATCCGTTTTGCAATCATTTTTATTGTTTAAAACACGCAATAAAAGAAAAAATAAATTTAGTTACCTGCTTGAACGAATAAAATAACTTTGACAAACATCGGCGTTTGTTATATAATTGTCCTATGTACGATACCATTTTATTCGATCTTGACGGAACTCTAGTCAATTCGCAAAAAGGAATAGAACTCTCGCTTAACGTTGCGTTTAAAAAATACGGAATAGTTTACGACGGTGATATAACCGCATTTATAGGACCACCGTTCGTCGAATCCTTTCCTTCGCTTCTTAAAACCGATAAAAAGCTCACCGAGCTACTAATAAAAGAATATCGTATCGTTTACGCCGAGCAAGGCGTTTATCAAACCACTCTTTTTAGAGGGATAACGGATTTACTTAAAACCATTAAAAACGAAGGGAAACAAATCGTACTTGCAACGACCAAACCGAAATGTTTTGCCCAAATTATTCTTAAACAAAAGCACATTTTTAAGTACTTCGATTTCGTTTCGGGTACCACCCTTGACGGAAAGCTGGTAGACAAAGTAGACGTTTTGAAAAATGCGTTTGACGCAAACGAACTCTTTGCATCGAATGCCGTACTGATCGGCGATACGATTTACGACGCGTTGGGCGCAAAAGACGTTGGCATTGACTTTATCGGCGTAACGTACGGATACGGCAAAAAAGAAGAACTTATCGCCAACGGAGCGCGCGCAATAGCGAACAATCCAAAAGAATTAAAAAAATATTTGTTAGCAAAGTAACGTTGTTTAAAAATGCTCCGCAATAAATTTATTGCGGAGCATTTTTATGCTTTAAAAGTCAAATATTTTTGCTTAGCTAATTATCGAGAATTTTTAGCATATCCGGGAAAGGCTCTAGGCTACGTCTTAAAATACCGTTTACGTAAGCTATCGTAAGTCCGTAGTTGGTTATCGGCACTCCGCCGCTTACCGCTCTGCCCACCCTGTTCGACATTTCCTTTTCGTTGAGCATACAACCGCCGCAATGTACGACCAAAGCAATGTCGCTTAAATCGGGGAATTCCGTTCCCGACGAAAATACAAACTCAAGATTCTTTTTAGTGTACAAAGAAAGCCATTTCGGAATTTTTACCGTACCTATATCTTCGCACTGTCTGTGATGGCTACAACCTTCGGCGATAAGAATCTTGTCGCCGTCGCAAAGCGAGTCGATTTTTGCTATGCCTTTTAGCAAAGTCGGCAAACTACCTTTGTACCTTGCCATTAATATAGAAAACGAAGTAAGCGCAACGTCGTTAGGAACGACTTTTGCTACCTTGCCAAAAACCTGCGAATCGGTAATTACTATTTTAGGTTTTTTACCGAGCGACGAAAGAGTATTGCTAAGTTCGTCCTCTTTACATACTACGGCAACGGCGCCTCCGTCCAAAATATCGCGAATGGTCATTTGTTGCGGCATAATTAATCTGCCTTTAGGCGCGGCTTTATCGATCGGAACTACTAAAACCGCCACGTCGCCCTTGCAAAGCAAGTCCGAAACGACCTTCTTTTCGTCGTCCTTTAATGCAAAACGACCAAGCATTTCTTTTAGCTCGTTTACGTTATAGCCGTTTTCTGCGCTTACGTAAATTTCGTTATCACTAAGCTTAGATGGTATCGATTTTAGTAAATCAGCTTTATTATGTGTGACAATATATGGAGTTTTTTTGTTTGCAAATGCCTTTATAAGCTCTTCGTCCTCGTTTCCAAGCCCTTTCGTGGCATCAACGACCAACACGGCGATATCTGTGTAATCAAGCGCTTGCAATGCTTTTTCAACGCGCAACGCACCTAAGTCGCCTTCGTCGTCGATACCAGGAGTATCCACGATAACGACCGGACCAAGCGGCAAAAGTTCCATTGCTTTTTTAACCGGATCGGTAGTCGTGCCCTTAATTTCCGAAACGACAGATAGCTTTTGCCCCGTAACGGCGTTTACAAGACTGGATTTGCCGGCGTTACGCATTCCGAAAAAGCCTATGTGCAATCTTTCTGCCGAAGCAACGCTGTTAAGACTCATATTGCCTCCTAGAATCTAAAGTCACGACGGTTTGAATTGATTATATCGTTAATATTCTGCTTAGCAATGTCCTTAACTTTGGGATTTGTAATTTTTTCAAGTTCTTTTTTAATAAGATCAAAGCCAAGCTTTTTCGTTTCGTCCGAGCCGTAATCCACCAAATACTCCGCAAGTGTCATAAGTGCGTTAGGATGGCAACAGTTGATGATTTGCCCCGTTTTGCACAAGCTCATAAACCTGTCGCCCGTTCTGCCTTCGCGATAACAAGCCGTACAGAACGAGGGAATATGTCCGTTTTGGATAAGCCACCTTACCACTTCGTCTAGCGTTCGCTGATCGGACACGTCGAACTGCTCGGTATCGTGCGGACGATCTTGCTCGGTATATCCGCCTACCGACGTGCGCGAACCACCGCTAACCTGCGAAATGCCCAAACGAAGCAGCTTACTGCGCACCGATTCGGTTTCACGAGTGGATATAATCATACCGGTATACGGAACGGCAAGACGAATACATGCGGTAATCTTTGCAAAAATTTCATCTGAAATAGAGTTGTCGAACGCAGACGGATCGATGTCGTCTGCTTTTTTAATTCTAGGTACGCTTATGGTGTGCGGGCCCACTCCGTGAACCGCTTCGAGATGTTCTGCATGCATAATAAGTCCGGCAAATTCATACTTGTAAAGCTCAAGTCCGAACAGTACTCCAAGCCCTACGTCGTCGATACCGCCGTCCATAGCTCGGTCCATCGCTTCGGTGTGATAGTCGTAATCGTGCTTTGGTCCCGTAGGATGAAGCGCAAGATAACTTTGCTTATGGTACGTCTCTTGAAAGAGTATATACGTGCCTATACCGGCTTCTTTAAGTTTACGATAATTTTCTACGGTAGTTGCCGCAATGTTAACGTTTACACGACGTATAGCGCCGTTTTTGTGCTTTATGCTGTAGATAGTGTTTATGCATTCAAGAATATACTCGATAGGATTATTTACAGGATCTTCGCCTGCTTCGATTGCAAGACGTTTATGTCCCATATCTTGTAACGCTATAACCTCTGCCTTAACTTCTTCTTGAGTAAGTTTGCGACGAGGAATATATTTATTCTTTAAATGATACGGACAGTACACGCAACCGTTGACGCAATAATTGGATAAATATAGCGGCGCAAACATAACGATTCGATTGCCGTAAAAAGCAAGTTTAATTTCTTCGGCTATTTGATAAATTTGTTCTACTTTTTCGGGAATGTCGCAAGCAAGCAAAACGGACGCTTCTCGGTGACTGAGCCCTGCGCAAACGTAACCGGTAGCAGTCTTTTGCGGACGAGCTTTCTGCAAAATAGAATCTATAAGTTCAACGTTGTTTTTGTTTTTTTCGGCATATTCAAGCGTTGCTCTGATTTCATCGTCGTTAATAAACTCTTCGGCTTTTAGTGATTTTGGATTATAAATTGCCATATGTTTTTCTCCTATATTGCTGTTATTTATTTACGTCGCCTCGATCGACTACGATTTCGTAGCCTATCGAACGCATTTTTTGTTTTAATAGCTCTAATTCCTGAGCCGATTCCGCCCCGGAGCTGAGCTTATCGTTGTAAAGTTCGTATTTTTTTCGTTCGGACAAGGGGGATAAATTAGGCATTATAACGTTTGCCCCGGACAATATACCCATTTCGCGTCCGTCATTTGCTATCGTTCCGAGCGCAGTCGTTGCCGGAAGCAAAATTCGCGGATGAATTAAGCGTATAATCGACAGCAAATAACAAGTTAGTTTAGCGCTTCCTGCCGCATAATCGCCAAACGGCGTTTCGCGATGAGGAATGAACGGACCTATTCCACACATATCCGGCTTGAAAGTTTCAATAAACTTCAAGTCCTTAGCAATCGTCGCCGCAGTTTGGAACGGAGAACCGACCATAAAGCCGCACCCGACTTGAAAATCCAAGGAGCGCAAATACTGCAGACATTCCATACGATTTTTAAGAGTAAGCGTCGAAGGATGAAGCTTTGCGTAATGTTCGCAATCGGCGGTTTCGTGACGAAGTAAATATCTGTCGGCACCGCTGTTTTTCAGTCTTTTATAGCTTTCGTAACTTCTTTCGCCTACCGATAAAGTAACGGCACAATCGGGATACGTCGATTTTATCTCGCCAACTATATCGCACAACTTTCCATCGGTAAAATATCCGTCCTCACCGCCCTGCATAACGAACGTTCTGAAGCCTAGCAAATACCCTTCGTTACAGCATTGTAAAATCTGCTCTTTTGTCAGGCGGTATCTTTGAGCGTTTGAATTGCTTTTTCGAATACCGCAGTACAAGCAATCGTTTTTACAATAATTACTGATTTCTATAAGTCCGCGCACAAAAACGGAATTGCCGTAAAATCGTTTCCTTGCCTCCACCGCTTTTTTCGCCGCATAGGAAAAAAGTTCTTCGTTTTGCGAAACGACCAAAAACTCGTATTGTGCAAGATCTAACGGTCTGCCGCCACACAACTTATCTATAAGTTCAATCGCCTTGCTATTCATTCTTCGTTATTACGTTAGAATAAGCGGCTTTAGCGCTGATACCGTCTATATTACCTATTTTGCCCGAAAGCGCAGAAATTACGTCTTGCGGAGCGTCAACGGCAATGCTTATTATGCTTATGTTCCTTTCTTTATAAGGAATTCCCATTCTGCCGATAATAACATTGCGATACTCGTGCAAAACGGCATTGAGTTTTGCTATCGACTCGCGATTTTCAACGATTATACCCACTACCGCTACTCTTGTGTCCATTTAGTTCTCCTTTATAATAAAAAAGCTTCGCCCGTAAAAAAGCGAAGCAAAAATCAATCGTTTATTGCAATCGCCTTTCCTTTGGACCCCTCCTCGTGTCAGGCAAGATTATTATATAACATAGTTTTTATTTTGTCAATGCTTTTTTGCAAAAAAACATTGCCTTTGCAGTAAAACATATTTTTAGGTAAAATTTTTATTTTGACTCTATTTTTTCGAGCTGTTCGCCCTGCAAAAATTCGGGCACTTCTTCCTCGGGCAATTCGAATTCGTTATAAAGCCCCTTTGCGTCTTCACCGCCCGTTTCTTCCATGGAAATTACCTTTATCATATCCAACAATTGCTCGTAGTCGGGCAAATCCTTTATCGATTCGATTTGGAAACGTTTAAGAAATTCGTCGGTCGTTCCGAACAGCAACGGCTTGCCTATTACGTCTTTTCGTCCGACTACTTCGATAAGATTATGCTTAAGTAGCACTTGAACGACGTAGTCGCAATTTACTCCTCGAATACTTTCAAGTTCCAGCCTTGTTATAGGTTGCTTGTAAGCAATAATTGCTATCGTTTCCAATGTAGCGTTAGAAAGCGCCTTTTCTTTTATCGGATTAAGCACCTGAGAAACCACGTCGGCAAACGCAGGGTTGGACGAAAGCTGTACCTTACCGTTGTACGTAATAAGATAAATGCCACTATCGCCCGAATACTTTTCCTTTAGACGTTTTATTGCAGAATTAATTTCCGACTTTTGAAGTTCGAGCTGTTCGGCTATGTCCGAGATTTTAATTCCGTCGCCGGACACGAACAGTAAAGCTTCCAACGCATTGTCAAGTTTTTCTATCTCCATATCAACCAGCCTTATGTATAATAATATCTTCAAAAAGCGAATCTTGCGTTACCTGAACGATCTGATTTTTTATAAGCTCGAGTATAGCTTGAAAAGTCGTTATAATTTCGCTTTTTGTGTAATCGTCTTCAAACAACGAGAAAAACGAAATTTCTTCGCTTAACTCCAGTTTGTCTTTGATTATGTCCACCATTTCGGCAACGGTGAACCTGTCCATAACGATATGACGCTCTTTTTGAAGCGCTGCTCGCTCTTCGAGTTTTACGAACATTTTTTTAAGAGCTTCCATAAGCCCCGTTTTGTTCATATCCTTAAGTTGCAATCTGGGCATGCCGACCGACGGATCGGGCGTGCGATAAAAGACGTCTTCCGTTTCGGTCTCTTTCATTTTTTCAGCCGCCTCTTTGTACAACGCATAAAGCTTGAGTTGCTGTTTAAGCGCTTTTTCTTCGTCTTCGACGTTCGGCTCCGGCTCGGGCGGCTTAGGTAAAAGCGACTTGGATTTAATTTCCAAAAGAAGCGCCGCCATAGATATAAATTCCGACGCCTTATCTAGGTCCACCGATTCTATATCTTTCATAAATTCCAGATATTGCTCGGTAATTTCGGAAATTTTTACGTCTTCGATACTAACCTTAGACTTTCGTATAAGGAACAACAGCGTGTCAAGCGGTCCTTCGAAGTCGTTAAGTTTAAATCTGTAAGCGTCCTCGTCCTCTTCGTACATTTCGTCGGCAAAAAGTTTTTCGTAATCCGACATCACACACCTCCGAAAATCATAAACCAGAAGCTGACAAAGCCGCCGTTTACGTACTGCGCCGTGTATCTGAAATACATATCCAGCGGACTGAAGTATATCGGCGCGCCTATTCTGTCCACCATAAGCGAAACGAGCACCAGCGCTATAAGAACGTACTGTCCGTAATTACGCATAAAACGCGTAAATTTATTTTCTCGTTTGCAAAGCGCGTCGATAAGATTAAAACCATCTAGCGGGAAAAACGGCAAAATATTAAAAAAGCAAAGTACGGTATTAAACCAGCTTAGATAATAAAAAAAGCTTGCAATAAACCCGAACGCTACCGCCGATAACGACACCGTAAGATAGCAACATAAAACGTACAAACCTGCCGAAAAGAACGCAAGCAAGATATTCGTAACTACGCCGGCAATCGAAACGAGAATGCAACCCTTTCGATACGAACGAAAGTTATTGGGATTTATCGGCACCGGCTTAGCATAACCAAAACCGACGCATACGAGCATTATAAGTCCCAACGCGTCGAAATGTTTTTTTGGATTAAGCGACAGTCTTCCCATGCGTTTTGCCGTATCGTCGCCGTTAAGATGAGCTACATACCCGTGCGCAATCTCGTGCAACACTATCGAAACGACGAGAGCAGCAGCTACAAGGAAAAACAACAATACCCTTTCGAACAGATTATAACTTGAATCGAACAATATTCCTAACATAGCGGATTATATTATAACATTATTTAAGCAATTCGTCAAACAAAAATACGCTTCGTTATGCTAAAGCAAAGCGTATTTTTGTTTACGGTTAGTTACCAACTCTTGATTAAATCGTCGAGCACGTCTTTATAATCTTTTCTATTTACGTCAGACATAGCTAGCAGTTCAATCTCTTTTTTTATCGTTCCGTCCACGTAAATCACGGCTTTTCCCACCACGTTACCTTTATTTACAGGCGCTACAACGCCGAAAAATTCAAACTCGACAGTAACGTCTTTTTTTTCGCCTTTTTTAGATAGAATGAAATAATCTTCCATTGGGCTACATTCAACCGTTTTTTCTTTGCCGTTAAGAACGGACGCAAATCCGACCGAATCGTTTTTAAAAACGTACTGCTTAGTTTCGTAATTAGCAAAGCCTTCGTTTAGCATCGTGGAAATTTGCGCGTTGCGAGTTTTTGAATTAGGCGCGCCTACGACGACGGAAATCAATCTCGTATCCCCTCGTTTTGCCGTTGCAGCAAGGCAAGAAAGCGCTTCGGACGTAAATCCCGTTTTTCCGCCGTCGCACCCGTCGTAAAATCTTATGAGCTTGTTGGTGTTTGACAGTTGAGTTATTCTGCCGCTAGGATGAACAAAATCAAACATCCAAATTTTTGCATAATCAAAGAATTTTTCGTTCTTTATAAGCTCGTTAAACATTATTCCAACGTCACGCGCACAACAATATTGATTAGGCGCAGGCAACCCGGTACAATTAGCAAAGAGAGTGTTGCGCATTCCGAGTTTGTTTGCATTATCGTTCATTCTGGCAACGAAGTTACCGACACTGCCCGAAATATGCTCTGCCATAGCAACGCACGAATCGTTAGCGGACGCCACTACTATGCTTTTGATAAGTTCGTCTGCTTTATATTCGCTGCCTGCGTCCAAAAATGCTTGAGATCCGCCCATGCTTGCGGCATTATCGCTTACACTTATCATTTCGTCGATGCTTAAATTGCCTTTTTTAATTTCATCGAAAATTATGTTAAGCGTCATAATTTTTACCATGCTGGCAATTTGAAGTCTGTCGTCTGCGTTTTGTTGTACCAAAACCTCGCCGCTGCTTGCGTCCATTAATAAAGCCGCTTTAGCCGTGTAACTATTCTCTGCTTTTGCCACCGTTCTGAATTGCGCCACAATTAGCACCGCAACAAGAGCAACCAAAAACGTAATCTTACCTATTCTTTTCATATAACCTCCTTTAAGCCGACTGCATCCAATCGACGTATATACCGTAACCTTTTGTGGCGTCGTTAAGCAGTACGTGGGTAACCGCTCCTACGATTTTCCCGTTTATTATTATGGGGCTACCGCTCATTCCCTGAACGATGCCGCCGCAAATACCAAGCAGTCGCTTGTCCGTAACTCGTATAAATAGTCCTTTGGGCATGCTTTCGGCTTGGGGCAATGCACGAATAACGTCTATTTCGTAAGCCTCGGTGCTGTCGTTTACGGTACTTATAACGTACGCTTTGCCGGGTAAAACTTCGTTTCGATTTCCCAAACGCAACATATCGCCGTTGGGCTTAAAATCATAAAATTTACCAAACACACCGGTTTTGCCGTTTGAATACACTTCGCCGATAGCTTCTTGCCCACTCACCTCGGCTTTAAGTTCTCCGGCTTCGTTTCGTTTCCCTTTTTCGACGCCCACGACTTCGCAACCAAAGACTTTTCCGCCTCGTATCGGGACTTCTCCGCCCACGGAATCTTCGATAGAATGCCCTAAAGCGCAAAAACGTCCGTTTTCTTTTACGTAAGTAACCGTTCCTACTCCCGAAACGGTATCTCGCAAATAAACGCCCAGCCTAAAAGTTCCGCTGTCGCTTTCGATGTACGGAGCCACGGTTACGTCCTTTTCTTTTCCGCCACGCAAAAGCGTGAGAATTATTTCGTCGCCGTTTCCGCCTTCGACAATAGCAACCACGTCTTGCGAACAAGTTATTTTATGCCCGTCTATTTCGGTAATCGTATCGCCTTTTTTAAGTTTGTTGCCCAGACTGGCATCGCCTACCGCGGTTTTTACCACCCCCACATCGTCGATTACCGCGCCGTCTATATCAAGCACCATGGCTATCGGAAAGCCACCGGGATATACCGATTTTGTAAACGACGCTTGTAGTGTTTGCGGCGCCGAAAGCCTTAATGCAATCGCAAGACATATGGCAAAAATCGTAAAAACCTTCTTTCGTATCCTCATAAAAATAGTGTTTTGTAAATATACGAATATTATTCAACAAATTTTTGCCGCTTTTATAAAAGAGCACATAAAAAAACAGCTCTTAAAAGCTGTTTTTTGTACAATCAAAAAATTGTTAAGTTACTTTATTAATCCCTTGCGAATAATTTCCGCCGGCGACAGTTTACGCGTTTTAAGCAACGCAATCAACGTTCCTACCAAGGCGATCAATACTGCAACGGTCACAATTACGGCAACGGTAATCGCATTAAGCGACAACACGCTAAACGGTCGTCCGTTTACATTAAACCAAAAATCTTGCCATGCGGTCGCATTAATCCAACCTACGCCCAGTCCTATCGTAATAAGCGAAAGCATGCATATAACACCGCACGTAATAGCCGAGCTTAGCACGTAAATAAAATAAATCTGTCTAAATCCCGCGCCAAGCGCCGACACGACACCTATCTGCTTCATTTGTCCTCGTACCGACGTCGTAATATAATTAAGCAGCAACAATGCCGCAAAGACAAAAAAGATTACGGATATGTACAACGCCATTACGCTCAATGTATTTGCCGTAATAATCACAGATTCTAAATAATCCGCAACGGCGTTATCTTCGTCAAAGGCATAAAACGTACCGCTAACGTTAGCGCCATGATTGTTGTACGACAAAATAAACTCGGTGAGATTTGTAAAATCTGCTTTATCAGGCGATACGGGCGCAAGAATATGCAAATACCTTGCGTAAATTTCATTTCTCTCAGCGTCGGCTTTGACAAAATCAAGCAAACAATCTTGCGAAACGTACACTTTCTCGTGAAAAACGCACTCGTTGTCGTACATGTAATATTCGGGATTTGTAGTCAACGTTCCTTCGTGTATTTCGCCGTCATAGCCAATATAAGTTTTATACGGATGATTCGTTGCGTAACATTCTTTACTGCAATCGGTTGACAGTATTCCGGTTATAACTTTTTTCCCCATTCTGCCGATATTCAGCTCGATACCTATCATATCGGACATCTCGTTAATTTCTTTCGTATTGCCGTTTCCGTCACGAAAACCCCAATACTCAAAGTACCTATAATGTTGTTCGCTAATAACGACTTCGTTATCGTTTTCCGCCAATCTGCCAAACAGCTTGTATCCCGTTTTTTGCAGTGTCTTTTTGCCAATGGACATTATGCCGCTATAGCCTCTATCTATCCTGCCGTCATAATTTCTTTTATGCTCATCCCATGCCGCACGCTCCTCGGCGGTTAACCCGCCTTCATGTACCCTATCGTCTTCGATAGACGGAATATCATATACATAATAGACTTCACGCCTATACAATAATAATAATTCTTCGTCGGTATATTGCTGCAACAATTCTACGTCCGCTTTAGTAACGAGCTTGTTTTGTTCGTAGTCGTTATTAAAATTAAATATATCTTCTAGCGCAAATTTATCGTCTGAAACGTACGACAACCTTTTGTCCACCATGACGTACTCGTATCCGTCCTCGTACATTGCGTCTACAAACGGCTTTACTACGCTTATCGTGCTGAAAGATAGCGCAACGCCCAAAAAAGTGAACGCAAAAACTGCCAGCACTATCGTTGCCAAAAGACGCACGGGGTGGTACTTAAAGTTACTGCAACCTATCTTTAACGCCGTCTTAATCGGCATTTGCGACTTTACGAATTTCTGTTTGCTTTCCGTGCGTTCTTCGCGGTACTCGGCGTTGCTGTCGCTCTTTATCTTGCCGTCGCTTAGCTCGATTATTCTGTCGCCGTACTTTTCCGCCGATTCGCGGTCGTGCGAAACTACTATTACCAGTGTATTTTGAGAAAGCTCTTTAAGTAAAGTGAATATGCTTTCGCCAGTCTCGCTGTCTAACGCTCCGCTCGGCTCGTCCGCAAATATTATCTTGGGCTCTTTTACTATACTGCGAGCTATCGCTATCCTTTGCTTTTGTCCGCCGCTGAGCTCGGTTATCTTTCTGCTTTCGTAACCGTCTAATCCTACTTTTTTTAACGCTTCGGCTACCTTGCCTTCTACCCCTTTTTCGCCCTGCATTTCTATCGCCAAAGCTACGTTGTCCTTTACGTTTAGTTCGGGGATAAGATTGTATTCTTGAAACACGAAACCGCAACATGAATTGCGATAGCCGTCCAACTCGCTTTGCGTAAAGTTCTTTATGCTTTTACCGTCGTATACTACGTCGCCACCGTCAAAGTTGTCTAAACCCGACAGCACGTTTAGCAAAGTGCTTTTGCCACAGCCTGACTTGCCCAAAATAAACACCATTCCGCTGCTTGGCAAGTCGAACGAAACGCCGTTTAGCGCCCTAACTTCGCCGCTACTCGTTTTGTACGTCTTTACCAGGTTAGTTACTTGCATGTTTGCTTCTCCTTTTGCACATACTATTTAGCAAAGTCGCCCTTGCCCGGCTTTTAGGCAAGAGCGACCCTCATGAAAGTTATTACGCCTTAAAATTAAATCCTACTATATCGCGTAAGCAAAATTAAACATATCGATACTTACAGCCGAACTTGCTTTTATCGATACCTTGCTTGGTCCCGAACGAAGCGAAAAGGTTACTCCGCCCAACTTAACTTCTGTAGTTTTGTAACCTATCCACGGAACGGTTACTTCGATATCGTTTATTTCACCGTTGTAAGAAACGGTGCCGTATATCGTTTTGCCTGTTTTCAATCCGTGCGTCCACACAAATGCATTTTGGTCATAATCGGTCGGTACAGCCGTTCCTACGTAATGCACAGGCTCGAACTTACCGGCAACAATACGATTGCATTCGTGAGCGTACTTTACTTGTACATATTGCAATTCTTCTTCCCCCGCATCGTTTATTTCCCAAACTTCATGCTCCCAAGCAATAGTGGTATAATCCGAATACGAACCGGTAGACGAATTGTAATTTTTGCCATACTTAAAAGTGGGCTCACATTCTTGGGAATTTGTAAACTGCGGGAACGCAATATCGTTATAAGTCGTGCTACCCATAAGGTGATAAGTTCCGGATGCATTAGTGGGCGACAACGCCAATTCCGTCCCGTAACCGTTTGTGCTCCATTTATAAACGACTGCCGTATTATACAAGCTAACATTGTTGTAATAAATGTTTGTTGCCGTTAATTGAACGTCTTTCCCTGCTTCCAATGATGTGCTCGTGTATATAGTACAAACAGGGTTTGAATTTCCAGCCGCAAGCGGCGCAACCGAAGCCGAGTCGTTGCTTATTGTTTCGGCACGTGAGGTAACTACACCACAGCTACATACAATAAGCAAACACAAAGCAAATAAAATGCTTAAAACGTTTTTTGATTTTTTCATGAGTAAGTCTCCTTTTTATTTTTATTTTCGCTTGCAAGCTTGTATACAGCTTAACACACGAAAGGAGATTAGTCCACTATTTTTTGGTTGCTTTTAGTTGCATTTGGTTGCGTTTGGTTGCATTTTGAAAAAACAATATTGCTACACCGCTGTTACCATACCATCGGCTTCAATATAATAAACAAGGCTAGTTTGCTCCTTCCAACCGCTACCGGCATGATAATATACTCTTGCCTGCCAATAGCGAGCATACCCGTTAATGCCGGCAGACGTAGAAATGGAATCACCCATATCGAGGTCATCAGTATAATTACTGCTTTGCAACGTCATGCCGTCATATGAACTTTGCTTAGTCATTGAAGAATAAAGGTAAACACGTACTACCACCGTTGACGGAAACAGCGTAAACGTGTTTTCGGCTATTGCCGTAACTATACCGTCTTTGCACGTCACCGTTAATTTGATAGAAGTAAGCGCCCTCTCCGTATTAGGTTCGCTTGTTTCATATTGCGTCATTCCATTTGCAAAAACCTTTTTGCCTACTTCAGTATTGCTTGATTGATTCACATTGACCAAGCAAACGATAGCCACGATAAAAACAAATATCGCTGCCGATAAAAATCTTTTTTTCATTTTGTTATTCTCCTTTTTTTGTTTTTAAAATATAATCGGTTTTAATTAAAATTATTACACAAATTGCCACTATAGTCAAAGCAATTACCGCTATTGCACCTAGTAAAAAACATACTAACCCTTGTTCTATACCGATAGAAAATGAATATAGCGTTCCTATCGTCCCTTCCGATGTGCCTGAAAACGCGTTGAATCCCCAAATTATGCAAAACAACAACGTTGGAATGCCTACAATCACAATCGCTAATACTATTAATGTCAAATAAGCCCTCTTTTTTGTTTTTAACGCTTTTTGATAAACTTCATCAATTTCAGCATTTTTAGTCTGTTGCTCTTGCTTGAATTCCAACAACGATTGCGATTGCATCAAAGCTTCATCTTTGTAAACAAGCCACGATTCCGTTGTTAAATATTCTACGCTTACGCCAAATAAATCGGCAATTTTTTGCAACAGATCGTTTTTGGGCAAACACATATCTCGTTCCCATTTGGAAATCACTTGCCTAGAAACGTTTAGTGTTTCAGCTAGTTCATCTTGTGTTAAGCCTTTTCGCTTTCGCAATTCGGCGATTTTTTCTCCCGTTGTTTTTTTATTCATAAAACCTCCTTGCTGTGATTATAACATATAATACGGTTTTTGTAAAATATTTTTTAAACTACTTTGTTCAGATATTGCATCGGCTTTAGACGAGACAATCTTACTATCGGCAAAATACAACCCATAAGCGAAAAGACGGTTATCGTTGCGAAAAGAATAAACGACACAAGCGGCGTTGTTCCGAATATAGCAACGTATATGTTACTTCCGAACATTGCGCTGAAATACGAGCTTATTAGCCAGCCGAGCAAAGCGTGCGCGAATAAAGTAATTATAAATATTGATAAGCCTATGACCAATCCCTCGATGATAAATATCTTTATAAGATTGCCGTTGCTGCTTCCTAATGATTTTAATATTCCTATAATATTGCTTTTTTCGTTTACGCTACTAAGCATAAAATTAAGCAAAAGCAATATCGAGATAAACGCAAAAACTATTGCCAAAACGGTCATTGCGTTTTTTACGCCATCTATTTTATCCTCGAGCGCAAGTACTGTATCCGTTACGAAATTTCTTAATCTGTAAATCGAGTTGCCTGCATTAACTGTAATTACAAAATGCTCTCTACTCGATTCGTTTTTTATTACCAAAAATCGATATATTCCACCAAAGCTATCGTATAAGTCGTTATATAGTTCAGAATCCGCAATTACGGTTTGCGAGTCGCCCACAAAAAAGCCTTTTATCGTAAGCGCAGTGGTTGTACCGAAGGCATCGTCGCTTAGCGCACATGACATCGACGTGAACTTGTCGGCATTTTTCGTTAGAATTTGCGTATATATATCTTCGGTTTTTAAGCCATGGTATTCCCCTGCCGAAAACAGATTGTTTAGTAGCTCGTCCTTTTTGCCGACGTATCCGTTTTGCAGAGCAATATCATAATATTCGTCGAGACGTTCGGCGCAAAATTGCTCTTTAAGTTCGGTAAAAACATCGTAGTTTTTGCCGTCCGAATACATCTGTATAGCCGCTACAAACTGCGCTATGCTTAAATATATTCCGCTTTGAGTCGATACGTCATACGCCTGCCGAGCGGACTTGTTTTGTATTTTTGAAATCCCTAACGAATTAATTTTGACTTTTAAAGTGAGTGATTGCGGCAAAAACTCGTTTTCGTCCGTAAATTCTTCGTCGCATAAAAACAGCACGTTATGCAAGCTGTAGTAAACTTCGCTTAAAAATCTTGCCGATAAATCTTCGTAATCTTTCTCTTTTAGCGGTGCATACGTTTCTTCGTTGAAGCCCGTATCCACAATGCCGCTTATTGCATAATATTTTCCGTCAATTTTTAACTTTTTGCCGATAAGCCGCTCTTTATACGAAACGGTTTGCAATTCTTCGTCGACGATTATTCCTGCTTGCAAAAGCAGTCCTGCAAAAAACTCGGTTATTGCAACTTCGCCGTCTTGCGGATACGCACCGATAATACTAAAACCGTTTTCGGTCAATTCACTTTGAGTCGTCGATGTATACGCCACCGGCAACGTGTAATACGGCGTAGAAGGAAGCTCGCCTACGTTAAGCACGCCTTCTTCCAAATACTTTATTGCAAAAGTCGATGTGCCTAATTTTTGCTCGACTTCTTTTCGATTAGCTTCGTTTAAGAGAGTCTCGATTAAAACGTCGTCTTGATTTTCGCCTTTGTATACTTCGTTTTTGAACACTGCGCTTTGACTTAGTTCGTATCGTTGCATTGTAGAATACGTAATGGACTCGATGTCGTCTACTATCGGATTGAGCGCAACGCCCAAAAAGGTAAACGAAAATACGGCTAGTATTATCGTTGCCAAAAGGCGCACGGGATGATACTTAAAGTTGCTGCAACCTATCTTTAACGCAGACTTAAACGGCATTCGCGGCTTTTTGTACACTACTTTGTCGCTTTGCTCGTTTACGTAACCTTGGCTGCTATCGCTTACTACTTTTCCGTCGCTTAGCTCGATTATCCTGTCCCCGTACCTTTGCGCAAATTCTTTGTCGTGCGAAACTACTATTACCAGCGTATTTTGCGAAAGCTCTTTAAGCAAAGCGAATATGCTTTCGCCCGTGTCGCTGTCTAACGCTCCGCTAGGCTCGTCCGCAAATATTATCTTTGGCTCTTTTACTATACTGCGAGCTATCGCTATCCTTTGTTTTTGACCGCCGCTAAGCTCGGTTATCTTTCTGCTTTCGTAACCGCTTAATCCTACTTTTTTTAACGCTTCGGCTACCTTGCCTTCTACTCCTTTTTCGCCCTGCATTTCTATCGCCAAAGCTACGTTGTCCTTTACATTTAATTCGGGGATAAGATTGTATTCTTGAAACACGAAACCGCAACAAGAATTGCGATAGCCGTCCAGCTCGCTTTGCGTAAAGTTCTTTATGCTTTTACCGCCGTATATTATATCTCCGTCGTCGAAGTTATCCAAGCCCGAAAGCACGTTTAGTAGCGTGCTTTTGCCACAGCCGGACTTACCCAAAACGAACACCATTCCGCTGCTTGGCAAATCGAACGAAACGCCCTTTAGCGCCTGCACTTCGCCGCTACTCGTTTTGTACCTCTTTACCACATTCTTTACTTGCATTGCTCTTCTCCTTTGGTTGCGTTTTACACTCCAACATTGCGATTTTTTTGGGTTTAGCACATTGATTAAACGTTTTAAACAACGTCTTTTAAGTTTATATTGCCGTTTTTTTGAAGCTAAAAAAACACAAAAAACACTTTGTATTATATCATAAAATCGAGCTAAATGTCCATAAACTTCAGTTTGCATTTTAGTTGCATTTGGTTGCGTGACGGTTGCATTTGGTTGCGCGGCGGTTGCGTTTGGTTGCGCGGCGGTTGCGTTCGGTTGCACAGCAGTTGCGTTTGGTTGCACAGCAGTTGCGTTTGGTTGC
>CAZEXL010000001.1:96605-180375 GCA_964516925.1 uncultured Lachnospiraceae bacterium
TGCGTTCGGTTGCACAGCAGTTGCGTTTGGTTGCACAGCAGTTGCGTTTGGTTGCACAGCAGTTGCGTTTGGTTGCGCGGCGGTTGCGTTTGGTTGCGCGGCGGTTGCGTTCGGTTGCGCGACGGTTGCGTTCGGTTGCGCGACGGTTGCATTTGGTTGCGCGGCGGTTGCGTTTGGTTGCACAGCGGTTGCATTTCGGTTGCGCGGCGGTTGCGTTTGGTTGCGCGGCGGTTGCGTTTGGTTGCGCGACGGTTGCGTTCGGTTGCACAGCAGTTGCGTTTGGTTGCGCGGCGGTTGCGCTTTGATTTTATTTGTTATACGCAAGCAAAATATCGACTTTTACCAAGCTGCGTTTTGAGTTTTTAATAAAAAAATACAGCGACTTATTTCGCTGTATTTTACTTGCTATTCTATTAAACAAGCGACTTTTTATAGTCGTCGCACCACTGTTTAAGTTCCGCCGCCGCCAATTCTGCCTGAGACGTTACACCGTATCCGCCGCTTAAACGAGCAATCTCTTTTATCATTCCGCAGTGGTCAAGTTTGTTTACGTTAGTATACGTTTGTTCGTTTACAACGTTTTTTTCTATAAAGAATTGCTCCGACGCCATAGCTGCTATTTGCGGCAAATGCGTTACGCACAATACTTGATGATTGAGTGCGATTTGCTGCAATTTTTGTGCCACTGCTCTGCCGGTGGTTCCGCTTATACCCACGTCGATTTCGTCAAATATCATGGTGGGAATGTCGTCTTTTTCGCCGTTTACCACTTTTAGGGCAAGCATAAATCTTGACATCTCGCCGCCCGATATTATCTTGGTCATGGGTTGCAACGGCTGACCTTTGTTGGGACTGAAATAAAATTCGATTTTGTCCATGCCACGCGCCGAAACGAATTCTTCGCAATTTTCGCGGCTTGGCAACGGCGCAAAATTTACCGCAAACTTAACGGCGTTCATACCCAACTCGGCAAGATGTTTTTCGATTTCAGCTTCAAAATTCTTTGCTTTTACTTTGCGTATTTCGCTAAGCGCAAGCGATATTTCGTATATTTCGTCAAGCTGTTTTTCCTTTTCGGTAGATAACTTAGCGTATATTTTGTCACTGTTTATAAGATCGTACAATCGCTCGGACGATTCGTTTAAAAACGCCGTCATCTTATCGTAGTCGCCGTACTTTTTGTGAAGCCGCTTGATAAGTTCCAATCGCTCTTCGATTTTATCGAGGTCGCTTACGTCAAAATCTTTGTCTAGTTCGTCTTTTATGCATTCCGAAACGTCGCTTATTTCGTCGATGATCGCGCCGAGTCTGGAGGCAAGTTCCCCATAACCGAGGTTTGCTATTGAATTAAGACTGCTTTCGGCGTTTTCTATAAGCTCAACCGCGCAAAAGTCGTCTTCGCTGAGCGATTTTAGCGCCATAGAAAGCGCATTATTGATTTTTTCCGCCGAAGCAATTACTTTGCGCTTAGAAAGAAGCTCTTCTTCCTCTCCCTTTTTAACTTTGGCTTTTTCTATCTCGTCTACTTGATATTGCAAAATATCTATTAGTCTTTCTCGCTCGTCGCCGCTACCTATGTCCGATAGTTTTTTGTTTATACGGTTGAGATTTTCAACTTTGTCGCCCAGCTTAGTAAGCAAATCAACCACGTCACGCCTGATGTAATAATCAAAAAGCCTGCTTTGCTCCGAAATTTTTGCTACGGATATGTACTCGTGTTGACCGTAAATATCTACAAGACGCTCGGTAAGACGTTTGAGCATTGCCGCCGTTGCCGTTCTGCCGTTTATACGAACGTCGTTTTTTCCGTCCGCAAAAAAACGTCGGGTTACTATTACCTCGTCGTCTACGTCGTACCCCATGTCGTCCAGCACTTCGCGAGCCGAGCGCGTAATTTGAAAAACGCCCTCGACAAAACCGCTTTGCGCGCCGAACCTTAGTAGCGACTTATCGTACTTTGCGCCAAGCAAAAGCATAATCGCATCGACAATTATCGACTTACCTGCTCCGGTTTCGCCGCTAAGGACGTTTAAACCCTCGCCAAACTCAAGCTCGGCGTTTTCTATAAGGGCAAGATTTTTTATGACAACACTTTTTAACATAATTTATTACTGAATCATCTCGTAGAGATTTTCCATAGTTTTTTTTGCAGACTGTTCGTCCGAGCAAACGACCATTACCGTGTCTTCACCGGCAACACAACCAAGCACCTCGGAATCGTGCATTTTGTCAAGCATATCTCCCGTAGCGTTTGCGCAACCGGGCAACGTCTTTATTACCAGAATGTTGCACGCAATATTTACGGACAACACCGCAATTTTAAATATTCGCTTTATCCTTTCGTTTACGGAATCAACTCCGGCTGCGATATATCTGGTTTTTACAAGCCCGAGTTCTTTTATGTCACGCGAAATGGTGGCTTGCGTAACGTTGTAGTTTAATTTTTTAAGTTCGTCGGCAAGCTCGTCCTGAGTTTCTATGTTTTTCGTAGAAATCAGTTCCAAAATTTTGATCTGTCTTTCGTTTCGTTCCATGTCATCCCTCCGCTAATTTTCGGTAAGTCCCCAAATATTGAGTTTGGATAAAAGCGCGCTGTAAAAGTTGCTGTTTTTAAGTCGCACAAAACTGAGCGTCATATCCGATTTGTAAAATTTTACGTCTTCGTTAACTTTAATTTTAGCAGATTCCACACCGTCGATTATCAGCGTTGCGTCTTCATACGCTCGGCACACCCTTATGTCCACCACTTCTTCGTCGCTTACGATTATAGGACGAGTGTGTAACGAATGCGAATTTATCGGCGTAAGACCTATAGCCTTTACTTTTGGACTCATTATATTGCCACCTGCCGAAAGCGAATACGCCGTCGACCCGGTAGGAGTACATACTATAAAACCGTCGCACGCATATTTATCCACAAGCTGATCTTGTATGCGCACGTCTACGAATATCATCTTAGTGTCGCTACGATAAACTATTGCCTCGTTAAGCGCATAGTATATTTCGCCGCCACACTCCGCGCAAAGCAATGCGCGTTCGTCAAGAGTGTACTCGCCTTTTTTTATAATATTAACGATTTCGCTTAAATTATTAAGCTCTACTTCCGCCATAAAACCGACGGTCCCTTTATTAACGCCCAAAATAGGAACTTTGTTAACCGCGCAACGTCTGCCTACGCCCAAAATCGTTCCGTCGCCGCCAACGGTGAGCAACATTTCAAGCTTTGAAAAAATTTCGTCGTCATAAATCTTGCGATCGGGATAATATTCGGATAAAGTAGGATCTAAATAATAATCGATTTTTTCAGCGTCCAAAATGGTTACCACGGCTTTGGTAACGGAAAGATCGCTGTCTTTATATAAATTCGTGTAAATTCCAATCGCCATATTTTACTCCTTGGCAAAATTATACTACATATTTTGAATATTTTCAAGCAAACTCAGCTCGTTATCGATGATTTCTTGTATATTTTGCGTTGTCAGCCCAGAATATTCAAACATTTTTGTCGTGTTGCGTATATCGCAAAACTCGTTTTTATGACCGAGCGATATAACTTTGTTCTTGTCTTTTACGTATTCACGCACATACGAGCCAAAGCCGCCGTGCAAAACGTTATCCTCTATGGTAATTATAACACCTTTAGTTTTGTCTAGGAACTCATAATCCAGCGGCGCAACGAATCTTGCGTTTACGATATTTGCTTTTTTTAGCGTGACGGCTATATCGTTAGCTCGCCCGACAGCAAGCACCGTAACCGACGAATTTTCATTTTTTAAAACTTCCCATTTGCCGAACTCCACAGGCGAACGCATTCCGTAATCGACCGAGTATGACTTTGCGTACCTTATCGCAATAGGATGTTCGTACGACACGGCAAATTCTATCAATGATTTAAGCTCTTCGCCGTCTTTCGGCGAGGCTATCGCAAGATTAGGTATAAGCGAAAGATAGCTTAAATCAAACACGCCTTGATGCGTCACTCCGTCCGCACCGACTGCGCCGGCTCGATCTATAAGAAAGGCTACGGGCAAATCGTTAAGACAAACGTCATGCAAGACTTGATCGAAACCACGCTGCAAAAACGTCGAATAGACTCCAAAAAACGGTTTTATTCCGCCTTTTGCAAGGCCTGCGCAAAAAGACACGGCGTGCTGCTCGGCAATAGCTACGTCGTAAAACTTATGCGGATATTTTTGCGCAAAATCATTAAAGCAAAGCCCGTCCGCCATTGCCGCGGTTACAACGGCAATATCTTGAGTTTTAGCAATTTCCACCAGCGTACTGCCGGCAACGGACGACATCGATTTTTGTTTAGTCGCATTTTGCGGAGAAACGCCGTGATAAGCTTGAGGATTATTTTCGGCATCCGCAAGCCCCTTACCTTTCTTTGTTAGCAAGTGTATTATAATCGGCTGCGTGCCTTGCTTGGCAAGCTCAAAAGCGTTAACTACGTCCGTGATATCGTGTCCGTCGTATGGACCGTAATATTTCAGTCCGAAACGTTCGAAAAATTTGTTACCCATGAGCCCGGATTTTACTTTGTTCTTTACGCCCGTTAAAAGTTTTACGATGGGTTTGCCCACAAACGGCAATCCGTACAAATCGTACTTTAACGCTCTTTTTGCGTCAACGAATTTTTTATTTACTCTGAGCTTATTAAAATACTTGCTCATAGCTCCTACGTTACGACTTATCGACATTTTGTTATCGTTAAGAACTATTATCAGCTTGGTCGGTCTGTCGCCAAGGTCGTTAAGAGCTTCGTATATTTCACCGCTTGTAAACGCGCCGTCGCCGACTATCGCGATAACGTTCGTAGCTTCGTGTCGCATATCGCGCGCTCTGGCAAGTCCAAGCGCCATCGACAAAGAATTCCCGCTATGTCCAGTTTTAAACGGATCGAATTCGCCTTCGCTTGACGACGGAAAACCCGAAGCTCCGCCGTCCGTTCGCAAATTTTCCATTAGCTCCGCTCTGCCCGTAAGAAACTTATGAGCGTACGTTTGATGTCCTACGTCCCATACCGCTTTATCACGCGGCAAATCAAAAACGTAATGAAGCGCAACGGTTAGTTCCACCGCGCCCAAACTAGACGCAAGGTGTCCGCCATTCTTTGTGGTAACGGCAATAATTCGTTTTCGCAAATAAGCCGAAAGCTCTTTAAGTTCCGACTCGCTTAATGTTTTTATATTTTCGCTGTTAATTGCCGAGTAATCCATTATGCTTTATTCCTTTCTTCCGGCAGCCTTTAATGCAAGGTTTATAAAGAAATCGCTATTTATGCCAGACATAGTAAGCGCATTGATTGCTTTTTGAGTGCATATTTTTACCGTTTCTACGGACTTTTCTATACCGAAACATCCTACGTATGAGTTTTTTGGCGCGCTTCCCTTTTCGGCAATGTCCATAAGATCGTCGTATACCTGAAAAGCAAATCCGAAATTAAAGCAGTATTCCTTAAAAGCTTTAAAGTACGTTTGCGGAGCTTGAGCCATAATCAGCCCGCTTTGCGCAGCCGCCCACAACAAAAAACAAGTTTTTTTGTTGTATATATCCTCAACGCGATCACTAAAGTTATCGCAATTTAATTCGCTAATTTGTCCGCCTATTACTCCTGCGCCGCCACAACAAAGTGAAAACTCGTAGCCTGCTTTTGCAGCCAACGGATTGGATATCGACGCTTTTAGTATTAAGCTAAAACAAAGATTAAGCAAAGCGTCGCCCGCCAGCAACGCATTAGCTTGCCCGAACATTTTGTGGCACGTTGGTTTACCTCGGCGCAAAGCGTCGTCGTCCATGCACGGCAAATCGTCGTGAACGAGCGTGTATTGATGCAAACACTCTATAGCAACTGCAAAATTTATTACGCTTTCGTCTACCTCTTTCCCGAACAAAGCGTATGCGTTAAGAAACATAAGCGGACGCAATCGCTTTCCGCCGCAAGAAAAAACGTACTTTACAACAGAATAAAGCGGCTCGTCAAAACCCGCTTCGTCCACTCTTTGTTCTATCCATTTTTGCAACGTTTCTTTATTCATTCAGTATTGCGTCCATTTCAGACTTAATTTCCGTTATTTTGCCTTTGTATGCCTTAAGCGTGTCCATACATTCTTTAGTAAGTTTTACGCCTTGTTCAAAAAGCTTAAGTCCCTCTTCAAGCGAAACACCGCTTTCCATCTTTAAAGTGAGTTCTTCCAATTCTTTAAGTTTTTGTTCTAAGTTCATATTCGCTCCTTTGCGGTAACCGTTGCGCCGAACGAACCGCCGCTGAGTATTACTTTTACTCGATCGCCCACGTTGACTTCAGTCGCATTGCTTACTTGAGTTCCGTCTTTTATTACTTTTGCATATCCGCAAGACAAGATTTTAAGCGGACTCGTTTTATCTAGCGATGCGGCAACGAGATTCAAGTCACGTTCTACCGCTTCGCTTTTTTTATTTACGCTTTCATACAGCGATTTCACGCTTTGCTCGCAGTTGTCTTCGGCATTGCAAACGCATTTATCCACCGCGTCACCCATTTTACGCGCACACTTGTCGATTTGGTTCTTAAATTCGAAAAATTTGCGACTGCATTCAAAAGCCAAGTCCGAGGAAACGCTTTTTGCTTTTAGCCCGATTTTTGAAACGAGATTTTCTACACCGTTTTTTAGCTGTAAAAGATTTGCCGCAAATCGCTGAAGAAAACTTTCGTTGTTGCGAACTATCAATTCGGCAGCTATACTCGGGGTTCCCGCCCTTACGGACGATGCAAAATCACACAACGTGTAATCCACCTCGTGCCCGACGGCAGATATTATCGGATGAACGCAATCAAAAACGCTACGAGCAGTAATTTCGGTATTAAAGCAACCGAGGTCTTGTTCCGATCCACCGCCCCGAGCGACCACTACTATATCGTATTCTTTTAAATTCGTATTTTTTAGTGCCTGTGCTATCGTTTGTTCTGCGCCGCCGCCTTGAACCTTTACGCCGTAAACGTCCACGTCGATATATCCGCACGAATTGCGGTTAAGCGTTTCTAGAAAATCGTGAATTACCGCACCTTCGACGCTCGTTACAAGCGCAAGTTTTTGCACAAACTGCGGCATACTTTTCTTGTTATCGAAAACGCCTTCTTTAGCAAGACGTTGCTTTAGATCGTTGAATTTTGCAAGCAAGTCCCCTTTACCTACAGCAGAAGCGTTAACGACAACGAAAGTTATCTTGCCGCCCTTAGGATAAAATCTAACTCCGCCGATAACTCGTATTTTATCGCCGATTTCAAATTCGAATCTTGATCCGAATTTGACGCAAGGTAAAACGCATTCTCCTTCCTTTAACGTAAGATAAGTGTTCCCGACAGTATATTTTATTTCGGAAACTTCGCCCTCTACGGTAATGTTTTGTAAAATCAATTCGTCGTCGAATACGTTTTTTACGTAATTATTAAGCTGAGATACGGTTAGTACTTTATTCAAGCGCAAGCGCCGCCTTAACTATATTTTTAAGCAACATTGCTATCGTCATAGGTCCAACGCCGCCCGGAACGGGCGTTATGAATCCGGCAACTTCCTTTACTTCGTCAAACGCAACGTCACCGCAAAGACTTCCGCCTTCACGATTCATTCCGACGTCGATAACCACCGCACCCTTCTTTACCATATCAGCCCTTATAAGTCCCTTTTTGCCTACCGCTACCACCAAAATATCGGCGTGACGAGAAAAATTAACAAAGTTATTCGTATGCGAGTGGCACATTGTTACGGTCGCATTATTTTCCATTAGCAACAATGACGTAGGCTTGCCTACGATATTGCTTCGTCCGATAACGACGGCGTTTGCGCCGGAAATGGGTCTGCCGGTAGATTTTATAAGTTCGATTATTCCGCACGGCGTACAAGCGTTAAGCGACGGGTTGCCAAGCATAAGGTTTCCCGCATTTTCGGCAAGGAATCCGTCCGCATCTTTTTTTGGCGATATATGTGAAAGCACGACGTTCTGATGCATATGCGCAGGCAACGGCAACTGAATCAGTATTCCGTCTACCTTGTCGTCGTTGTTAAGTTTGCAAATAAGCTCGATAAGCTCTTCTTCGCTTGTAGAAGCGGGTAATCTGTATGCAAAAGATTGAATACAATTTTCGTTGCATGCGTTTATTTTGTTTCGAACGTAAATTCCGCTTGCAAAATCGTCGCCGACCAAAATTACCGCAAGTCCTATTTTTCTGCCGTTGCGCGCAAGGTAAGCTTCCGCTTCTACCTTTACCTCAGCTTTAATTTGCGCTGCAATTTTCTTTCCGTCTATAATTTGTGCGCTCATTTGTTTTCCTCCGCATTTTTAATAACCGATGCCAAAATTCCGTTTATATACGCCGCGCTCTTTTCGGTAGAATAAATTTTTGACAACTCCACCGCTTCGTTTGCCGAAACCTTATACGGGATATCTTCCATGTATAAAATTTCGTAAATGGCAACGAGCAAGATCGCCATGTCGATTTTATAGAGTCTTTCAAACTCGTACGAACGAGCATACTTTTTTATTATGCTATCAAGACGTTCCTTGTTTTGCATAATGCCGTAAAACACTTTGTTAAAATAAGCCTTGTCGTCATCGTCGATGTTTTCGGTTACAAGCTGAACGGTTAAATCGTTGGCTTCGCCGCAAACACCTGCTTCATACACAAGCTTAAAAACATTTTCTCTTATTGTTCTTCTACTCATTTTCTCTCCAAAACGAATAACCCTATAGATTTCTATAGGGTAGTCGCATCTTTATTCTCGCTGAATTCAACGCCTAATACGTTTACGTCGATTTTGCCCGCCTTATAAGTGGTACTTGTTTCGATGTTGCGTTTTATATTGTTCTGCACTCTAAACGCTACGTCGGAGCAACTTACGCCGTAATAAACGTTTACGTTTACCACTACGTTCACCACGTTGCCGACAACGTCGATTTTTACGCCTTTACCTTGTAACGAGCCTACTCCGCTTATCTCTTGCGTTGCAAGCCGCACTATAGATAATAATACGTGATTGCCGTACGTTACGTCGCCGCTAGAAGCGCTGTTAATCAAATTCCTCATTGCTAAACACCCACTTTTAGTTTATTGAGTATATTATAACATAAGAATTTGAAAAATACAATTATTTTACTTATTCTACAGGAATAATTCTGACGTCAAAAGACGATTTATCTGTTTCCGTTACGATAATGTCCGTGATTTGCGTAACCTGAACGTCGGTCAGCTCGTCTGCCTTTACTATTACGTTAACGCTTTCGGTAGAGTTCGTTACAACGACGTCGTCGAATCCAAGCGACTTTATAAGTCCTTCCAGCACAAGTTCAAGTTCCATGTTTTGCGTTAGCTCGAGCTTAGATTGGGTAGCGGTTGCTATCGCTTCGGAACCTGCGTCGGAATTTTCGATAATTGCGTCCAGATACAATATAGTTTGTTCTCTGGTCGCTATTCTGTCCGTTCGATACGTATCGAAAAAGGACGCTGAACTTAAATTGTCGTCACTGCCGCCGCTAGTGCTTACGGCGTTTCCGTTGAGTACGATATTAAGTACGCCCGTAACTACCAATAATACCAGCATACCGCACAAAATAAATACTTTTTTCTTTTTACTTAACATTTAATTTGCCTCCATAATTTATTTGCTCATTTCGAATACCAAAACTTTGTCTGTCGATATATCCATCAACGTGGCTATCGCCATAATAATATCTACCTTGACTTTAGCATTGTTACCTCCTTCGCAAACTATAAGCACGCCGACCGCCTTAGGATAAATTTCCTTTACGACTATCGGCTCACCCGAATTCTGTACGATCTGCGTGGTCGAGGAACTTCCGTTTATCGTAACGTTTTGCGCCGTTACGATTTCCACTCCCGACTCCCAATTTATTACCACTTTAGTTTTTCCGACGCCTTCTATGCCCGAAACCGCGCTTTGGATTTCTTGTTGTTTTTGCGAACAATAGTCGCTTGCGACGATCTCCGCTTCAACATCGCCGCTTTGCTTGAACGATGAAAAATATATGGCAAGCATTATTACGACAGCTACCACGGCAATTATAAGCTCTTTGTGCTTCATTTCTTTGAGTTTGCTTATAATCTTACCCATAAATCATAATAACTCCCTTGTCCACATCAAGAAACTCACTTACCTCGCACTTTATCGCGTCATACTTATTTATATGCGCTAATTTTTCATCCATAACCAAATTACTTAAATTAACGGTTACTGTTGCAATATTTATTTTTTCGCTGAACTCACCTCCGATTTTTACGTCTACCCCATAATATCCTTTAGATTCAAGGTGAGATCGGACAGCCTTTTCCAGCGAAGAAACTTTTAAAGAGTTTCCGTATTCTACAAAATTTTCATTTATCGTTACGCTTTGCATAAAACCGTCTCCGTTTAACGTTAGTTTTCCGCTGAGAAGTTCGGGTAACGGCGCAACGATAATCATTATAGTAATCGACGAAAGTACCCCTTTTACGAACTTTCCCATGCGTTTGCCGCTTAGTAATAAGTCCGACACGATACTTATCACAACCACGGCAAGAATACTCATTACCCACGTTAACAGCATATTAAATAACCAAATTTCCAGTACAAACTATTAATAACAAAAAAACAAAGTACAAAAAGACGAATCCGCAAATTATTGCTATCAACGTAGTAACACTTTTGCTTATGCCGCAAAGAACGTCGCAAATCTCCTTGCATCCTATCGGTTCGACTACCGCCGCTATAAATCTTAACGCCAGACTAAAGATCACGATTTGAGCCACTAACGGAATTGCAGATAGAAACAACAAAATAATTCCGCTTAAACCTATACCGTTTTTTATTAACACACTCCCGCTTATTACCAAATTGTATCCCTCCGACAAATATCCGCCTATTATCGGTATGTGTTTACTAAGCGCAAGCTTTGTCGTTCTTATGTATATATTGTCGTATATCGACGCTGTTACGCCTTGAACGGACAGAACTCCCAAAAACAAAAAAAACGCCGTTCCGAGAACCCACTTCATCGCGCCCGAAAAAAATTCAGCCATATTTTTAAGCTTTATCCCTTCGGACAAATTTCCGACCACGTGAAAAACGATGCTGAGCAAAAAACACGGCAACGCAAAAATCGTTATCACGTTAGTTACCGCACTACCTAAAATCGCTATCGTAGGCTGATAAACGGCAGCGGATTTACTAGGCCCTATTGCCGTCATAAGGGTAAGCAAAATCGGAAACACAACGTCCATTTGTTCTTTTAAAAATTGAATAAAATTCCTGCTTTCGGCTACGAGATTTACTATTTGCGAAAAGACTATAAGCATAACGAGCGAAATGCAAGCCAACCTTACTATTGCCGACGTCGATTGCGATGCAAACTTGCCTTTTATAGAATTAAGTAAACTAAATAAAATACAAACTGCCAAAACGGATGCGATAAAAGGAATAAAATTGTTAAATTTATCACAAAAAACCGAAATCACGTAATTTACAAATCCACCGAAATTCATTCCGTCATCGCCGTCGGTAAGACTTTTAAGCTTGTCCTTTATGCTTCCATACCCAAAAACCGACCGTTGCTCGTCGCTTAATTCGAATAACAATTCGTCTAATTCGGTCGTGTCGAGATTTTCGATCATTTCTTCTATGCCTATAGAATCTCCCGATTCTTCCGCAAGACAAGTCGAAGCCGACACTGAACTTACGATCGACATTACAAGCAAAAATATAACGAATCTTTTTTTCATCCTATCAGCTCCGCTACTAAATCGAAAAGCGACGTTATGATTGGCAAAGCTACCACTAATATCATAATTTTACCCGCCATAACGACCTTCTCCGAAACAGAATGCAATCCGGCGTCTTCTATTATGCCCGCAGAAAACTCGGTAACATATCCTATCCCGATGATTTTTAGAATACTTTTTATTACACCTACGGACAAACCGACGCTTTCTACAAGGTTTTTTATGCTTGCAAATACGTCCGCAAAGCAATCGAGCACCATAAGCATTATAATACAACCGCCGGCTATGCCCACCGATACGCTAAGCGAGCTTTTGCCGTCACGCAAAATTAACGAACAAAACGCTGTTATTATTCCTACGGCGACTATTTTAAGAAGCTCCATCAGTACAACCCGAACATCGTCTGTAACGCCGTGAAAAGCTGCGCAATCATATCCACAATCATAAGTAAAACTATAACGAGTCCGGCAAGAGAAACTATCGTGGCAATTTCGTCTTTTTCTGCCTTTTTTAATATTTGACATACTATTGCCGTTATGATGCCCACTGCGGCTATTTTGAATATAATTTCAATTCCCATTGCAACCTCATATAAGCAAAATTCCGACAAGCAAGCCCGTCAATAATCCGAGCTTTATATACATATTACTTTGTTTTTCGTTTACGCTTTTTATCTCGTTATATTTTTGCGCGAATAAGCTTTCAAATTTTTTTAATTCGGTTACCTGCGTTTCACCGTCGTACCGTCCGAGTTGCGAAAAGAACTCTTTGATTTCCGCATGTTCTTCTTTTTTTAGCCCGTGATTTATAATACGCAATTCCCCACCGTTAACGTATTCAAAAAATTCTTCGACGTTCTTTTTTAGTCCCCACGAAACTATGTGCGCATTGCCGAGTATTTTAGTTATTTTATCTGCCTTAAAACTTATGTTGCTTATAAGAAAGGAACACAGCTTTTTGATGCCGTCGTAATATTCTTCACGCTCCTTTGCCGTGCGAGTAATAAAAACTCCGACGATCAAGCCGCTTAGCGACGACAATGCTATAATTAAAAGGCTGTTCATGCAATTTGCTCGCCGCTAGGCAAAAACACACCGTCGACGTGCCCCGGGCCTTCGCGATCGGAAAGCAGAATTATTCGCTCTGCAAAATCCATTTTTTCGTAACGCCGTTTATAATTAAAGCCGTCGGCGTGTATCGTGGCTATTACGTTTACGCCGCCTATGCAAGCTTGATTAATGGCACGTACGTCACAATCGGACATTATTTCGTCGGTCGCTATTATGTCCGGGCGCATATAGCGCAGACCTTGCCTAAAAACGAATTCCTTGCTTGCCCCGGATATTACGTCGCTACACCTACCGACGTCCAAGGAAAGTTTTTCGCCGGCAAGCTCGTACCTTTCGTCTGCAACGAGTACGTTGTTTCCGTTTTGGGAAAGCTGCCTAATCAAATCACGCAAAAGTGTGGTTTTACCACACCCCGGCGGCGATACGATAAGAGTGTTGTAACAGCCTTTGTCTTTTGCTACGTACTTTATCGCTTCGTTTGCACACCCTTTTACTTCATGCGGAAAGCGAATGTTAAGCGAGCAAAAATTTTTTATCGTTTTCCCTTCGACTACTTCACCGCATAACCCTATCCTTACGCCGCCGCTAAGCGCTATATAACCGTTTTTTATCTGTTCGTTTACAGCGTAGATGGAATATTCGGATGCCTTTAGTACGACTTCTTCAATTTCGTTTTGCTCCATTTTTATTCCTTTCGTACTTAAGCCGACTTCGGAAAGCATAAAAAATCTTCCCCCGTAATTCACTGAAACCCCGCCTTCTCTTATACGGATTTCGCACAAACGACTTTTGTCCAATTTATCAAGCGCTTTTGCTATGCGCAACGGCAAAATTTTTTTTATGCTTTCCATATTCTAAATATACTAGTTTTGGTTTTACATTATGAAGCCGCAAAATTTTTTAATGCGTTTTCGGCAAAAAAACGCAAAAAAAGAGCTGCCCTAAAGCAGCTGTTAATAATACTAGTTTAAAACGAAAATTGTCCGAATGTAAAACGAGCTTGCCACAACGGCAAGCTCGCCTATTTACTGCAAAACAGCAAGGTTATTCTTCTTTTTCTAGCTTTGCGGTTTGATCAGCTATGCGCAACGCTTCCAGCATTTCGTCGATGTCGCCGTTCATGAACGTTTCGATACTGTACATCGTCATGCCTATACGATGATCGGTAACTCTGCCTTGCGGAAAATTATACGTTCGTATACGTTCGCTTCGATCGCCCGTGCCGACTTGACTTTTGCGATTTTCGGCATACTCTTTGTCGGCTTTAGTTTGATACAAATCATAAAGCTTAGACTTTAATACTCGCATAGCTTTTTCGCGATTTTTAATTTGGCTTCGCTCGTCCTGACAAGTTACGACTATTCCCGTCGGAATATGCGTCATACGCACCGCGCTGTCAGTTTTGTTGATATGCTGACCTCCTGCGCCACCGCTACGATACGTATCTATTTTAAGGTCTTTGTCGTTAATTTCCACGACTATGTCCTCAACTTCGGGAAGAACGGCAACCGTTACGGTAGATGTATGAATACGCCCTTGCGTTTCGGTGTCCGGCACGCGCTGAACTCGATGTACACCGCTTTCGTATTTCATTTTGCGATATACACTGTCTCCGAAAATTTGAAAGACCGCTTCTTTTACTCCGCCTAGCTCGGTAAGGTTGACGTCGACGTCTTCAACTCGCCAACGATTTTTTTCGGCGTACATTTTGTACATACGCATAAGCTCGTAAGCGAATAAAGCCGCTTCGTCGCCGCCCGCTCCGCCGCGGATTTCTACGATTACGTTTTTCTCGTCGTTTGGATCCACGGGCAAAAGAAGAATTTTAAGTTCATTTTCGGTGGACGCAAGCAAGTCTTTCTTTTCTTCTAGCTCAAGCTTTGCCAGTTCCAACATTTCGGGATCTTTTTCTTCTTTTAAAAGTTTTAAAGCGTCCTCGATATCGTTTTGAGTCTTTACGTAGATATCGTATTGAGTTACTATAGGTTCGAGTACGGCGTGCTCTTTTACGAGCTTCGTCCACTCTTTGTTATCGGCTATTACAGCCGGATCGGAAATTTGCGCACTGAGTGCTTCAAATTTGCTTTTTATATTTTTAAGCTTATCTAAATTCATGTTGTATTTGTCCCGTTACTACTCTATCGTTGCCGTCCAAGTCACTAAGAACCGTTACGTTTCTAAATCCGAATACATACATAAGTTGTTTTACGCTTTCGGCTTGGTCGTAGCCTATTTCCATCATAAGCTTTCCGCCACTGCGTAAATAACTCGGAGCAGCCGAAATAATTTTTTTATAAAATTCAAGTCCGTCTTCGCCGCCGTCAAGCGCGATTCTGGGTTCCGCCCTAACTTCAGCCGAAAGCGATGAAATGTCGGCAGAAGGAATGTACGGAGGGTTCGAAACAATGACGTCGAACGAACCGACCGAAAACGCTTCAAACAAGTCACTCTTTACCAATTTAACGTTTGTTTTTGCAAGATTAACTGCTGCTACCTTAAGCGCATCGTCGGACACATCGCTTGCCGTTATTATGGCGTCAGTTTTTGAAGCCAGAGCAAGAGCTATACATCCGGATCCGGTACACAAGTCAAGCACTTCGCAGTTTTTGTTGCCTATCGCCTTTATTGCCTCGCTAACGAGCAATTCCGTTTCCATTCTAGGAATGAGAACTCGATTGTCCACGTATACGTTGTACCCGTAAAAATTAGAATTTCCGGTTATATAGTCGAGCGGTTCTCCGTTTTTGCGACGAGCACATATCTTTTTAACTTTTTCAAAATCGTCCAAACCTATACGATCGATCATAGACAAACCGCTTCGATTGACTTTTAGAACTTCGCATAAAATCCATTCTGCCTCGATCGGTTCCGAAAAAACAAGCTCTTTACGAACGTATTTTCTTACGTCGGATATCGAAAGCTCGCCAAATTTGCATTCGGAAAGAGACTTATCTTCTTCCATTTTAAGCACGGTTACAAAGCTGCAAATCGCAACCTCTACCATCGAGTCGTCAGGCTGCGCGGTAGTAAGTCCCTGAAGGGCAAGTCCCGGTGCGCTGAGCGCTCTAGACAACCAATTGTCCGGCATTTTTGCAACCGCTTTAAGCACTTCGTAGCTAAGCCCGGCAACAAGCGGTAAAAACACTAGCTTAATAAGCGTAAACACGACGGCTTCGACAAACCCTCCGCCAAGCGCGTCACCGAACACGATTTTAAGAAGCCAATTTATTACCGCAAACACAAGTATGGAAACGATCATTACTATAAATAAAAATGTCGTTCCGCAACGCTTATGGCGAGTACTGCATTTTTGTACGTTTTCGATGGTTAACGGCATACCGCTTTCATAACAATTTATCGTTTTGTGTTCTGCTCCGTGATACATAAACGTCCTTTTTATATCTTTCAGCTTGGACACGAGCAACAAATAAACTATAAAAATGATTATTCGCACGACTCCGGCAACGAGGCTTTTTACAAGCACGCTGTCGTAAACTAGATTGTTAAAGAGCCTGGCTAGTAATTCCGGTAGAATCATAAACAAAACGACGGCAAACAGAACGCCCGCTACGACGGCAAAAGTCATCGCTCCGTCGCTTAGTTCTTCCTCGTCGTCAAGCACTTTTGCCGAACGTGTGAGCGTACTTATGCCCGTTACAAGAGAAGAAACAAACGAAACGATGCCTCGTATAATCGGGGCCTTGTTGTACCATTTTTGCGGTTTTAATCGTTGCGACTCGGTTTGAATCATTCCGTTCTCGTCTCGAACGGACATTGCCATTACGGACGGACCGCGCATCATTACGCCTTCCATCAACGCCTGACCACCTATAGACGATACCTTTTCTGACATTTATCCTCCGTTTGATTAACGCATAACGTCATTTTACGCGTTATAGAAAAAGAAAAACCATACCTCAAAATAGACGTGGTATGGTTTGATGCTGACAACAAAAACTTGCTAGTTCTTCTTAACGCGCTTTTGATTGAACTTGTCGATTCTTCCGCCCGTTTCAACGTGCTTCTGCTTGCCGGTGTAGAACGGATGACATTCGCTGCAAATATCAACTTTTATAACGTCGCCCTTCTTGGTAGATCCGGATACAAACTTTGCACCACAAGCACACTCATAAACCACTTCGTGGTAATTCGGATGTATATCTTTCTTCATAGCCATTCTCCTATCATTGATATCCAAACCATTATAGTATTTAAAATTGGGATTGTCAAGCAAAATAGCCCTCTTTCGGGCTATTTTTGTCGTGCGATATTAAAAAATTATTTTTTGTACACCATGTTTTTAACGTTGTTAACGTCGTCGGCGGTCTTTTGTTGCGACATCATTTGCGCAACTTTATCACGCGCATACATTATGGTGGTATGATCCCTGCCGCCGAAAATATTGCCGATGGTGGCAAGCGGCAAATCAAGAATTTCGGTCATTACATAAATGCATATTTGCCTAGGCTCGACGATTTCCCTGGTTTTGCGTTTACCCAACAAATCCTCACGTTTTACTCCAAAACATTTGCACGTTGCGTCAATAACGTCTTCATAAGTAACTTCACCCTCGCTCTTTTGAGAGTAATCGTTTAAAGCTTCTTTTACAAGCTCGATAGACGGCTGAGTATCGTTAAGTTGCGACAAAAGAATAACCTTATTTAGCAATCCTTCCATTTCGCGCACGTTACTGGATATGCACTCTGCCATGTACGACAAAACGTCCATGCTTATGTTGTATTTTTGAATTTGGGCTTTTTTGCGCAAAATCGCTATTCTAGTTTCTAAATCGGGCGGCTGAATGTCTGCCGTAAAGCCCCATTCGAAACGCGTACGCAATCTTTCGTCGATATCGGGTATGCCTTTGGGCGGACGATCGGACGTGAATACGAGCTGCTTATTGGCGTTGTACAGTTCATTGAACGTGTGGAAAATTTCTTCCATAGTACCCGGTTTGCCCGATATAAATTGAATATCGTCCACCATAAGAACGTCTACGTTACGATACTTGTCGCGGAACTTTTCGCCGTCTTTTTCACGGCCTATGTACTTAACCAACTCGTTAACGAATTTTTCGCTGCTTACAAGCATCACTTTGAATTTTGGTTGAGACGCTCGTATGGAATTGCCTATTGCGTGCATAAGATGAGTTTTGCCGAGTCCTGCGCCGCCGTAGATAAACAACGGATTGTATCTCGTTCCCGGTTCCTCGGCAACGGCTTTCGCTGCCGCAACGGCAAGTTGATTGGATTTGCCGACAACGAAGTTTTCGAAATTATATTTAAGATTTATGCTAAGCGGCTCGGGCGTAACGTTTATCGGCTCTTCCTGAATTTTATACGTTTCCTGTTGAGTTGCGAATTTTTCACGTTCGTCGGGACATATTATTTCTACGGAAGTAAGCAACGAATTTACGTTTTTCATAGCAGCTTTTATAAGCGGCAAATATCTTACGTTTACCTCGTTTTTGCTCCATTCGCTGGGCGCCATAAGAATCAATTTACCGTCACGCAAGTCAAGCGCCTCTATCGGCTTAATCCACACGTCGTAACTTAAAATCGTTATCTCGGTTTCGAGTAACGGCAACATCAATTCCCAAACTCGTTTTGCTTCGTTTGCCATAAAATTTCTCCTTATCGTTTTTCTTCGTTAACTATTACCGAATATATTTCGGACTTTGGTTGTCCGCGATCGGAAGCAACCTTTTTTATCGCTTCTTTTTTGTCCATGCCGCTTTTCAGATACGTTTGATAGTGGTCGTACACGCTAAGCGACGAAAAATCTTTTTCTCCGGCGCCTTCTACCACAAGCACGAATTCGCCTTTACGAACAAATTCAAGCGATTCTCCTAGCTTACCTCGCACCGCTTCTTCGTAGAGCTTCGTGATTTCACGCACAACCGCTACGCTGCGAGCGCCGAACGCCTCGTACAAATACGTAAGGTCTTTATCTACGTTGTGTACCGAGCTATAAAACACGAGAGTGCACTTTACCTGCGCGTAGTCGGAAAGTAACTTTTCACGATCGGATTTCTTTTCGGGCAAAAATCCGAGCATACAAAACTTGTCCGTGTTTAATCCCGACAAAATCAATGCGTCGATAAGAGCGCAGGGGCCTCCGACTACGGTATATTGAATACCGTTCTTTATCAACTCTTGAGTAAGAATTTGTCCCGGATCGGATATAAGCGGCATGCCTGCGTCCGATACGAGAGCTACATCTTTCCCCGACGAAAGAAGTTCGATAAGCTTAGCGGAACAAACTCGCTCGTTAAACTTTTGATAACTTATCATCGGCTTTTTTATTTGATATTCGTTAAGAAGAATTGCCGTTCGGCGCGTATCCTCTGCCGCTACGTAGTCTACCGAATTAAGAACTTCGATTGCACGCAAAGTAATTTCTTTTATGTTGCCTATGGGCGTTCCGACTACGTAAAGCATCAGTCTACCTCCACTTTTACTTCGCGTTCGCGCTCGACGGTAAGCCCCACGGAGCCGTCCTTTACGCATTTAAGTAAGAACAAATGCGGCTTTTTTTTGTCGTTTGGCGTAAGAATCTGAAGCTTTTTTGGCTCGAGCTTTGCCGCACAGCACTTTACTAGCGTTTCGGCAAGGCGTTCCGTTTGATTTACCGTGTAAAACTTTCCGCCTGTGCTAAGCAAATACGCCGCAGCTTGAATAACTTCGCAAAGCGTCACTTTAATTTCATGACGAGCTATTGCAATCGCTTCGTTTTCTTGTTTTTGCCCGCTGCCCGCCTTGCGATACGGCGGATTGCACACTACGATATCGGCGCAACCGGCTTGCAAAAATTTCGATATTTCTTGCATCGGAGCGTTGATGACGTCGGCAAGCTCGCTTAAGCCGTTAAGCTCGATATTTTGTTTGCAAACTTCGCTCAGTTCCGATTGAATTTCGACCGCCGTCGTCTTTATTTTGCGTTTGCCGGCAAGTAGCACGGTTATTATCCCCGTTCCGCTTCCGAGATCGACCGCATAGTCCTTTGAACAGCCCTCGACAAAGTTGGCAAGTTCTACTCCGTCGCAACCAAATCTGAATGCGTCCTGTTTTTGAAAAAACTTAAGTCCGTTGCCGAGGTCTACCAGCTTATTCACGTTCCACCTCCAGCAGATAAGCTTTTTGCGTTTTAGACGTTATTTTACACTTGTCGCTGATTTCCACACCCACTACGGCAAGAACGTCGTCGCCGTCGCACAAACATACTAGGTCGTCTCGCAATCTTTGCGGAACTTTTTTGTCGATAAGGTACTTTTTCAGGCTCTTGCTTTTGCCGCCGTACGGGATGAATTTATCGCCTTCTTTGCGATTACGAAAAACGATGCCAAGCGGCAAATCAGCGTCGATTATCGTCTTACCCTTTATCGGCTCAGGCGAAACGGAAATAATTTTTATCGTAAACTTTCCTAGCTTTATTGCGCCTTGAGTAAACGGAACGCAAAACTCAAACTTTGGCTTATCGAAGCAAAAAACGATAGAATCGTATTCCTTATACGCTTTTAGCGAGCCTGCAAGCTCGGCTTTGCTACCGTTTTCCGCATTTTTTAAATTCAAAACGTTGACTATATGCGCCTTGGTTACGTCTATCGGCATAAGTTTTTTTGCGGCGGCTATTACGTAATTTGCAACAAACGGCGAATCGAACGCTTTTAAGCTGAGCCTTACTTCGTTTTCGTTTTGCACGATTAACGAATAGTCGAGCTGAGAGTCGACCGCGCCCAGTAATTCCGTTGCGTTTTCGGCAAGACGATTGAGCGCCTCGACTGCGCCCGGATAACGCGTTTTTACAAGCGGAAGGACTTCGTGGCGAATAAAATTGCGAGTGTACGTACTGTCGAAATTGGTTTTATCCACTACGTACGGAACGCCGTTTTGCTCCGCGTATTGCGTAATTTGCTCACGAGTAAAATTAAGTAGCGGTCTTAAAATACTCTCGCTTTGAGTTATGCCTTTAAGTCCGTCCACTCCGCATCCGCGCAAAACGTGCATAAGAACCGTTTCGGCGTTGTCGTCGGCGTGGTGCGCAAGCGCCACTTTGTCGGCTTTTTTGCAAGCCAGAAGCTGTTGCATTACTTCTTGACGTCTCAGCCTCGCTTCAGTTTCGATACTGCGCCCGAATTGCGACGCAAGCTTAGGGATATCAAACGAGTAACTCACAAACGGAACTCCTATTTGTTCGCAATACATTTGCACGAAACGACAATCGGAATCTGCCTCTTTACGTATGCCGTGATTTACGTGCACTACGAAAACGTCGGCGCCGGATTTTACAAGCATATCGAGCATGACCATAGAGTCCACGCCGCCGCTTACAAACGCCGCAATTTTTCCGCTAAATTTTTCTCGCTTAGTATCCACGTTAGACATTATATACAAAAGCAAAAAAAAAGTCAATAATAAAAGTCGTTTTTTACGCAAAATGCCGTAAAAAACGAAAGCAGGCAAAAAAAAATGCATACGTCTAAGCCGCAAAACATTGCAATTGATATAAAAATATGCTAAACTATTTGCAAAACGAAAAACGCTTAATAAAGTCAAAACAAGCGCTTAGCAAAGGAGAATTGAATGTTTAAAAATTACGTTATTAAAGATTACGACGACGTTTTGGCGTCTAGTTCGCCCACCCCCGGCGGCGGGAGTGCGCTCGCTTTAATTGCCGCAAAAGCTTGCTCGCTGATTCAAATGGCGGCAAATATAACGATTAAAAAATTCGGTGACAATAAAGATATGCAACCACTAACTAACGGCATTAATACGCTAAATGGATATAAAGAACGTTTTTATGAGCTTTCGGATATGGACGCAGCTGCCTTCGGGAACATACTTAAAGCAATGAAACTACCTAAAACAACCGAAGAAGAAAAATGCGTTCGCAATACAGAGCTTCAAAAGCTATACCGCTTATCGGCTACGGTTCCGTTGGAACTTATGAAATTATGTAAAAATGCCGCTTCTATCGCATACGAAATGCTGCCGCTAACGTACGAATTCGTTTCAAGCGACTGCGAGATCGGCATAGAGCTGCTTAATTGCGTAATTAAGTCGTCCGTTCGCAACGTAACGGCAAATACCCGACTTATAACCGACGATAATTTGCGTAAAAAGCTCGAAAACAAAGCGGCAAGCTTAAAATAAGCATAATTGTTTTGCTTTGCTCTTACCTTTCTTGCCGATAAAAAGGTAGGCAAAAGAAGCTTAGTATAATATGTTTTGCATGCGGTTGTGAGTTTGATTGTGCCTCTTACCTTTCTTCCGTGAAGAAAGGTAAGCCAAAGAAGCTTAATAGAATTAAGTTTGGGCGGCAGTGCCTCTACTGTTACCGAGAGTGTACAGTTACACGGAGAGATTGCCGCGTCGCTGCGCTCCTCGTTGATGACATGGTGGTCGAGAGTGCAACAGGACTACGTCCTTCGCAATGACATATGGTTTCGCTTCCGCGGGATTCTTCGCCTGCGGCTCAGAATGACAGATTGGCTGAGTGCGAAACAATTATTTACCGGCGATAGTGCGTTTGATGTTGCCGAGAGTTAGGAGCTTAACGGAGAGATTGCCGCGTCGCTAACGCTCCTCGCAATGACGTGGTTAAGGATTGTTTTCTGCTGTTACTACGGTACTAACAACCGTTTCGCTTCCGCGAGATCCTTCGCTTACGCTCAGGATGACTTACTTTTCTTCCGTGAAGAAAAGTAACCAAAAAAAGGATAGTGAAAACATCACTACCCTTTTTGGTTAAAATTGATTTCTATGCCGCAAGTTGATTATTTAAGTTCAACGGTTGCGCCAGCGTCCTTAAGTTTGGTTTCGATTTCCTTAGCGGTTTCCTTGTTAACGCCTTCCTTGATGGTGCTGGGAGCGCCTTCAACGAGTGCCTTAGCGTCGCCAAGACCAAGACCGGTGATTTCACGAACAACCTTGATAACTGCGATCTTGTTTGCGCCGAATTCCTTAAGAACAACGGTAAATTCGGTTTGTTCTTCTTCAGCGGGAGCAGCAGCGGCGCCACCTGCAGCGGGAGCTGCAACTGCCATAGCGGCAGCGGATACGCCAAACTCGGTTTCGATCATCTTTACAAGTTCGTTGAGCTCAAGAACCGAAAGACCCTTAATTTCTTCTAACATTTTATTCAAATCAGCCATTTTTATATATCTCCTTTATAAAATTTTTTATGCTTGTTTTTTTGCAACCTCGCTAAGAGCAACGGCAAGACCGCGCATCGGCGAAGTAAGTAATCCCAACAATTGTCCGACCAAAACGGTCTTTGACGGAATAGTTGCGATTTTGTTGATTCCGGCAGCATCCATAACTTGCTTTTCTACGATACCGCCTTTTATTGCGAGTTTGTTAAGCTTTTTGATATTCTCGCTTATGATTCTTGCCGGAGCAGTTGCATCGTCGCTGGAAAACGCTACTGCGGTAGGTCCTTCGAACACGTGATCGAATCCTTCGTATCCGGAATTTTTGAATGCTCTTAAGATTAGTCTGTTTTTAACTACCTTGTACTCTACGCCGGCAGCACGAAGCGCGCTACGAAGATTGGTATCTTCTTCTACGGTGATTCCGCGATAGTCTACTACAACGATTCCGGCTGCATTCTTAACTTTTTCTTCAAGCTGTGCAACCTGTTCTTTCTTAAGTTTAAGCGATTCTTTTTCGAGCTCATTAATTTGTGTAGACAAAACTTATTCCTCCTTTAATTTTATTTAGTTAAGAAAAATCCGACTTCGCAATTCTTACGCGAGGTCGGACTGAAAAAAGAATTTCTTTTTAAGGTCATAAGCCTCGGTAAGCTCTTGCGAATTATAACCTTGCGGTTACTTACTTTCTACGGTTTTTTGCTTAAATTAGATACGATAATTAACTTTGATTCCGGGGCCCATGGTGGACGCTGCGGTTACGCTGCGAATATAGGTGCCCTTTGCTGCCGCCGGCTTTGCCTTTACGATAGCTTCCATAAGCGAATTGAAGTTTTCGAGAAGCTTTTCGTCGCCGAACGACTTTTTGCCTATCGGGCAGTGTACGATAGCGGTCTTGTCCACTCTGTACTCTACCTTACCTGCTTTGGTATCCTTTACTGCCTTTGCGATATCGGTAGTAACGGTACCCGACTTGGGAGACGGCATAAGTCCTTTAGGTCCGAGGATTCTTGCAACCTTACCCATTTGTCCCATCATATCGGGGCTGGTGATACATACGTCGAAGTCGAGGAAGTTCTCGGTTTGAATCTTAGCGATGATTTCTTCTGCTCCTACGATGTCGGCGCCTGCCTTTAATGCTATGTCGGCTTTTTCGCCCTTTGCGATAACCAAAACTCTTACGGTTTTACCTGTTCCGTTGGGAAGTACTACGGTGCCGCGAACTTGCTGGTCGGCTTGACGAGGATCTACGCCAAGACGAACGTGAAGCTCGATGGTTTCGTCGAACTTAGCCTTTGCGGAAGCCACTACGTTTTTCATAGCTTCGGCGGGCTCGTAAACTTTGCTTAAGTCGATTTCCTTAACGCTGTTAAGGTAATTCTTTCCGTGTCTCATAGTTCCCCTCCTTAGTCAACTACCGTAACGCCCATACTGCGCGCGGTACCGGCTATCATGCTGCATGCGCTTTCGAGCGACGCTGCGTTTAAGTCGGGCATCTTGAGCTTAGCGATCTCTTCGACCTGAGCCTTAGTGAGCTTTGCTACCTTGTCCTTGTTGGGTTTTGCCGAACCGGATTCAATCTTGCACGCCTTTTTGATAAGAACTGCCGCGGGCGGAGTCTTGAGTACGAACGTGAACGAACGGTCTGCATAGATGGTGATAACTACGGGAATTATCAAACCTTCTTGTCCCCTTGTCTTTTCGTTGAATTCTTTGGTAAAGCCCGGAATGTTAATACCGTGAGGTCCGAGGCTGGAGCCGACCGGAGGTCCCGGGGTGGCTTTGCCGGCGGGAAGTTGCAGCTTTACCATAGCTGTGATTTTCTTTGCCATTTAAAGTTCTCCTTGCTTATAATTTATATATGCAATCGAGGTAATAACGAGCTTGACGCTCTCCCTGACCGTATATTACAATTTTTCGATGAGCTCAATTTGATTAAGCTCAAGTTCGACGGGCGTTGCCCTTCCGAACATACTTACTATTACCTTACATTTGCCCGCGGCGGCGTTGATGGATTCAATGTCGCCTACAAAACCCTCCAACGCACCGTTAACCACGCTTACCTTGTCGCCTACCTTAAATTCGGTATCTACGGTAAGCTTTTCAAGATGCATACGCCTGATTTCGTCGTCGGTAAGAGGAATCGGACGCCCCATAGGACCTACGAAACCGGTAACGCCTCGAGTGTTTACGATCATATGCCACATGGAATTGTCGTAAACCATCTTTATGAGTACGTAGCACGGGAACATCCTTCGCTGTACTATTTTGCGTTTGCCGTTCTTTTCCTCGACAACGTCTTCCATAGGTATGGTAATTTCCAAAAGCCTATCCGCCTTACCGTTTTTGGTAAAGACCATCTCGAGATTGTCTTTGACCATATTTTCGTATCCAGAATAGGTATGAAGAACATACCACTTTGCATCTTCTAAATTTACGCTCATCGTATGATCGCTCCAATAACTTTAGATAACGGATCTATATCCTTAAGCAGCAAAGCGTCGTGCGCAACACCGAGCAACATATCAAACGCAAACAAAACAACCAAAAATACCGCTACCACGCCCAAAACGACCAATGTGGTTTTGCAAACGTTTGAAAACGTCGGCCAGCTCACTTTTTTAAGCTCGGAAAAAGCCTCCTTAAAAAAGGTTGCTATTTTGCCACGCTTTTTCGGCTGCTTTTTTACTTCAGCTTTGTTGTTGTTCTTATCCACGGCAGATCTCCTTATTTCGTTTCCTTATGAACGGTATGCTTACGGCAGAATCTGCAGTACTTTTTGAGTTCGATCCTGTCGGGATCGTTCTTTTTATTCTTCATGTCGTCGTAATTTCTTTGCTTACATTCGGTGCAAGCCAAGGTGATTCTCGTTCTCATAATGTCACTCCTAAATCGTCACTAAAAACACCACCCATAGGTGGCGCGTATATTATGTTATCACTTTACATCAATAGTTGTCAAGCGTTTTATTGCCGTTTTAAAATATTTTAGCAAAATTTGCCGTATTTTTTCGGCTTGTTTCTCGCCGCACTATACTCTTTCGTCGATAAAAGATATCTTACCCAAATACTTTATCTTAAACGAAGAATAAGTTTTTAGCTTCTCTACTTGCTGAGAGTTGTAAATTGCGGGCGAAACGCAAGTAATGTTTTCGCCGTCACGAACGAACGAATACTTTACCTTGTAATACTTTTTAGAACCCGTTTTGGCGTGAAAGGCTTCTACGAACATCGCAATACCCGGTTCTCCTTTTTTAAGAACAACCAACGCAATCACGTTGCGAGCCACGTAATAGAGAACCACGGCAAACGTAACGCCGCCTATTATCCACAAAAGATTGCTTTGCGAATATTTCCACGGCGTAAAATTTTCAACGTAACCCTTATCGAAAGTTACGAGCGTTTCGTCGTCGTACATATAATATACTTCCACTTTTCCGCCCGCATCTTTCATTTGAGCGTTAGTATACGAGGACATCGTTACGCCGTCAAAGTCGGCTGCGCTTTGGTGTTCGATACCAGGAATAACGTATCCCCAAACGTGCGCGCTCTCGTCGTCGTACGTGACGCTGTCTAGCTTGTCTGCATTCGCCAAAACCAAAATTCCTTCCGTTTTAAGACGTTCCATTTGATCGTTGGTTTGCTTGTAGCTCGCGTATATATAATAGCCCATTATAGCCACGGCTGCCGTTAGCAAAGCAAATATTATAATTCCGTTACTCCATCTTCTGATCATTCTTTTTAAACCTCTTTAATATCACGGTTGCTCCTTTATCCAAAGCAAACCCGAAAATCGTCATAACGACAGTCCATAGCACGCCGAACGCAGACTCGCCCACTCCAAAAGTTTCGCCGCCTATCGATACGACGTCTTTAAGCACGGTTACAAAAAGTACGTATATCGCAAGCGAAAACACCGCAAAAATCGCCGCTCGCAAAAGTATTTTTAGAGGCGAATCGCTTAATGACGCGGTACAATAAACGACTATTGCAAAAGGCGAAAAAAGCAATACGCTGAAAAAAATTTCGCCACCGCCTATTCCGCCCACAAAAAAACCTATTACGTTTGAAGTTATTATTACCAACGTTGCGCAAGTAGCCCCGCATTTTTTTGCGCAAATACAATACAATGCGCAAGATATAACGAGCGGCGTTATAAGATGAAAAAGCGAAGACACTATTATAAGGACGCTGCAAAGAGCACTTATTACGCCTCCGAACGCAAGCTTACGCGTACTCATAGCACTAGCCGCAACGACAGCACATGCTTGCGCATTCCATGCAACAAAGCGTCGTGCAACAGGTGTTAAGGCAATTCCCGGTCGTATCTCGGCTTTGATTCGGACCGCCGACTGTGTCGTTAAGCTGCTGGGGAGGGATCTCTCCGTTGCCCATAACTTGTTTCATTTTTAAAAGAGCGTCTTTAAACTTCTCGTTGTCGGGAGACAAACGCACTGCTTCTTGCAAATGCGCATAGCTGTCATTTAACCACTCTCGCTTATAAAACACGAGCGCTTGATAGTAATGCCATTCTCCGTCGTGAGTCGGCATCGAATCGAGGCGGGATTGGGCTTCGTCGTAACGATGCTCTTTAACCATCTTTTCGACGTAATCGAAACCTACTCCGTATTTTTCTTCATCTTCTTTAGCTTTCTTTTTGTCTAAAATCAATTTCCACGCGTACTCGAGCTCGGTGAGTTTGCTTGCCGCTTGAGCACCTTTTTCGCCCGGCAAAAAACGCTCCTCGCCGTACTCGGCTTTGAGTGTTTCGTACTTTGCTTTTAACGCTTCGAAATCGGAATCTTCGGGCATGTTAAGTATTTGATACGGATTCATTTTTTCTCCTTAAGGTCGGTGCGCACCGCCGATTTTTTTATCTTTGCCGCTTTTACGCGCGGTTTTGCCAATTTCTTTTTACTTGAAAATAATTCTTTCGTTTTTTCACGCAGTCCGTAATAAACGACTCTTTTTAACAAATCGTAACTCTGCGTAAACGTAAGCGAATTAAAACATTCTATAATTCTGTTAATCGTAGAATTAAACGCAAATTTCAAAAATTCTTCGTTTTCGCTTATAAATTTCGCCCTTGTTTCGTAATGAAACAACGCCAAAAACGGATTGTACCTTTTTGCTTTATAATCCTCGTCGACATCGTCGAGCGCATCGGCAATATAGACGAACTTCCCGACGTTATATATGAGTCGCAATGCGTTTTCGCTAGCCTTTTCGCCCAAAAGCAACTGCGCCACGTCTTTCATTATAGTCGCAAAAGCATCGCTTACTTTATCCAATCCTACCGTAGCCGCATCTTCGAACTTGCGCAATTTTTCGTATCCGCCGGATATTATTTCGTCTGCTTGCGGCAGAATTTTTTTTGCAATCTCATACGCTTTTTCAAGCGATTTTTTTGCAAGTTTATACTTGAGCCCCTCGCCGTCTATCACGCCGTCTAACGCTTTGTAGTAGCTAAGCAATATATTAGCCGCCGCCACCTTGACCGAAAGCGGATTGTCCGCCACGACGGATTTCTTTTTTATAGGTTGCGCCACGCAAGCGCGAAGCTCGAATTTAACGTCCTGACTAGTCAAATCGTGCAACAGTACGTTTAAAAACGTCATATCGTAATTTACGGTAAACCTTGCTTTTTGTCCCATAAGCTTACCGGTCGTTAAACAAAGTCCGCAGTAGAAAGCATTGAATAATCCAAGCTCTGCGGGCGTTACATTTTTGGGCGGAATTACGTATCCGTACATATTATAGTTTTACGAAGCCGACTTTGCGCTTTACTTTTGCCAAAGTCTTTTGAGCAATATACGACGCTTTGTTTGCGCCGTCTTCCATAATTCGTGCAAGATATGCTTTGTCGGCGCGTATACGTTTGTATTCGCCTTGCATTTTCGTTAGAAAATCGGATACTACTTCGCCGACCGCAAGTTTGAAGGTCGCATAGTTGCTTTGCGCAAACTCCGCCTCTACCAAAGCAGGCGTCTTATCGGTAAATACGGAATATATCGTAATAAGGTTGCTTATACCCGGTTTATCGGGACTTACGATTATTTCGTTTCCGCTGTCGGTTACCGCGCGTTTAAACTTTCGCATAACCGTATCTTTGTCGTCGAGCAAGAAAACCGTTCCTTCCGCATTTTCGTCGGTTTTACCCATTTTTGCGGTAGGATCCAAAAGACTTGCTATTTTTGCTCCGACTTTAGGATATATCCCCTCTGGCACGACGAACGTAGGAGAATAACGATTATTAAATCGTTCGGCAATAGTACGAGCAAGCTCTAAATGTTGTTGCTGATCTTTGCCGATGGGAACGTATTTTGCCTGATAAAGCAAAATGTCCGCCGCCATAAGGACGGGATACGCAAAAAGTCCCACGTTTACGTTTTCGGGGGCTTTTGCGCTTTTGTCCTTGAATTGAGTCATACGGCGCGCTTCGCCAAATTGCGTATAGCAATTTAAAATCCACGCAAGTTCGCTGTGCATCGGCACTTGCGATTGCAAAAACAATAGGCATTGTTCGGAATTTATTCCAAGCGCAATCAGCAACGAGAACATATCCAAAGTATTTTCTCGCAATTGTGCGGGAGGAATATTTACGGTAATGCTGTGTAAATCGGCTACAGTGTAGATGCAATCGTACTCTTTTACGAGCTGCGTCATGTTTTTGATTGCGCCGACGTAATTGCCGATCGTAAGCTTGCCCGTAGGTTTAAGCGCGCTGTAGACAGTTTCCAAAATTATTTACATCCTTTTACAAATTTTTCAAATCTTGCAAGACCTTCGCGAATCTGCTTCTCGCCGGTTGCGTAGCTGAGTCTTACGAATTCGTTCGCGCCGAATGATTCGCAAGGAATAACGGCAGTATAAAGCTTGTCGAGCATAACGGAAGCAACGTCCATAGCCGACTTAATTTCCGTTCCGTCGTACTTCTTGCCAAAGAGAGACTTAACGTTTACCATTACGTAGAAAGCACCCTCGGGCTTAATGATGGGCAAGCCGACCTTTTCCATAAGCTCTACCATAAGGTTACGGCGAACTTTGAAAATGCCGTTCATTTCGGAAAGGAATTCTTCACCCTTCTTATCCGACAAAGCTACTACCGAAGCGTACTGAGCTATGCTGTTGGGATTAGAAGTAGAATGGCTTTGAATGCTGCCCATAGCCTTTGCAAGCTCGGCATTAGAAGCGGTGTAACCTATTCTCCAACCGGTCATTGCGTACGCCTTAGACATACCGTTGATTATAATAGTGCGGTTTTTAAGTTCTTCCGAGCAAGCTGCGATGCTCATGGTTTCTACGCCGTAAACGAGCTTTTCGTAAATTTCGTCCGAAAGCACGTAAACTTGTTTGTGATTTTCAAGCTCCTTGCCAAGAGCAAGAATTTCTTCTTTGCTGTAAACGACGCCGGTCGGGTTGGACGGATTGTTTAAAATTATCGCCTTAGTTTTAGGCGTAATTAAACTGCGAAGTTGCTCCGGAGTAAGCTTGTAGCCGTTTTCGGGAAGAAGCTGAGCGATAACGGGAGTTCCGTCGCTAAGCTTTACAAGTTCGGGATAAGTAAGCCAATAAGGAGCGGGAATAATAACTTCGTCGCCCTCTTCTACGAGCGCACGAATCGCGTTAGAAAGCGAATGTTTTGCACCGTTGCTTACAACTATTTGATTGATATCGTAAGTTACGCCGTTTTCGCGAGCTAACTTTTCGCAAATAGCTTTTCTTAACTCAACGGTTCCGCTTGCGGGAGTATATCTGGTGATACCCTTGTCGAGCGCTTCCTTAGCTGCCTCGATAATATACGCCGGAGTGTCGAAGTCAGGCTCTCCTGCACCGAAAGAAATAACGTCAAGTCCGTCTGCCTTCATTTTTTTAGCCTTAGCCGTAATAGCCAAAGTAAGTGACGGCGAAACGCCCAAAGCTCTTTTGCTTAAACTCATGATTATGATCCTCCATAATAGATAGTGTAACTATTATACAAGATGCTTAAAAAAAATGCAACCGTTTAACCGTTGATATTTACCTAGTCAAAATGATATTTTTATCCGCAAAATAGACATACTTCTTCGTTTTATAGCTTAACACGACAACGTTTAAACAAAATTAAAACATACTTTTTTAAACTAAAATAAATTAGTAAGATTTGGCACGGCGTCGTTTTGAATGGCTTCTATCAAGTTTATCGCGATTTCTAAAGCCACTTTTGCATCGTCCGTGTAGTTTATGTCTGTCATAGCTTGTAACGAAACGAGCTTTTCGTCCACGTTGCGCAGTACGTTATGATTTCCGAGGCAAAAAAGAATTTCTTTATTATCTTTCCAAACCTTGGTCACTTTGCTAACAAGTTCGGTCGTTTCATCGTTTTTTATGTCCTCTTTGCCGTCCATACTCTGCCGTACCGAAATCAAACCATCGTAAATTTCTTCGTAGACGGACGTAGTATACAGTACTTCGCCTATCGAACAAGCGATAGTTATTGAAAAAATTATACCTATTACGATGACCTTTTTCACCAGCTTTCCCCTCCGCTTAAAGCGATTTTAGTAACGAAGTATTTCCCTTTTTTGGGAGAAACGTACATAGTTCCGTCCTGACGAACGTCGGCGTACAAAACTTCTTTTTTTCCGCTTAGTCCGTTCTTGCGTAAAGCGACGTTAACGGTAGCTTCCGAAGTTCCGACTTTGGCTAAATTATCTTCGTTTATTTGACCGTCCACTATAAGAAGCATCGGCAACAGTGCCGGCACGGGCTTAAGGGGATCCTTAGTTCGTTCGACGACGCTCATCTTTCCGTTGGTCTCGATTATAGCGTACTCTATATCGTTAACGTCCATATATCCGCTTGAATGCACCGTTTCGATAAGGTCGTGCACGTTCATATTCATCTTTTGTAGGTTTTCGTAATTTATACCGTTTTTGTCGATAACGATCATTGCACTACCGCTCATAAGACGCCTGATACGCAAACTTTTGCGTGCAACAAAAGAAAGCCCTACTTCCAAAAAGCAGAGCGTGATTATGGGAATAATGCCGCTGTAAAACGGTATATACGGATCGTTTATCGGTATACAGGCTACTTCGGCTATTATAAGCGTAATAACAAACTCAAACGGCTGCATTTCGCTTATAGTACGCTTGCCCATTATTCGTACGGCAATAAGCGCAACGAAAAAAACTACGACCGACTTTATAAATACTATAAGCATACGTATAGTATTTGCCGTTTTGCAAGATTTATCTACGCTTTTGCTCAGTTTACAAAAATTACGTCCGAAAAACCATATTTCTTAACGTCTCCGTCGGAACTAGCCAGCGTTGCTTTATTCATATATATCTTTAGCTGCATTGGCAAATCTTTTACCGAAAAACCTTCGATAAACTTCACGCCGTTGAACGTTACGCTGTTTGAGATATTCTTTTTTATTTCATCAAGCCACGTACCAAACTTTGCGTCTGCCTCGCCGTCCGACAAAATTAAATCGTTTACTTTAAATTCGACTCCGGTTCCGGCTACCGCCGTAGAAATTTCTAACCGCTCGAAATTACAATTTATAAACGCCGCCGAATCGACTTTGGTCACATTCGGCAAACTTAATTTTTTAAGCGACGAGCAATTTCTGAAAGCTTTTGCACCCACCGACACGACGTCGCCCGCAAATTCGACCTCGGTCAACTTAGTACAGCCGCTGAATACATTGTTAGGAAGCGACGTCACTTTACTTCCGATATAAACTTTAATTAGCGAATCGTTGTTTTTAAAATAACTTTCCGGGATTTCTGTTATATCTGCAAGATTAAGTTCACTTTGAGCCGCAAGTATTTTATATTCGTCGCTTGATTCGTTAGGTAATTGACTTATCGATTCAACCGCATTCCACCAATTCGTTGCTTCGCCTACAGCAGACAATTCTTCGACTTTTATAAAAGAGTCGCTCGGCGTGCCTACGTAAGCTTCGTTTTCGGCAGCCACGACGCTATCGTTTGAATCGATTATTACGACGCAGTTTTCATCGGCAGAATACGCCAAACTCCAGCCGTTCGTTTGCAGTTGGTAATTCGCTAATTCGTATTTGTCAATTTCACCGGTAAATAGCAGCAGATTAATATGTTCCATTTGCCGTACGTCAGCCGTTTTTCGAGCGCCTTCAACCACAGAAGAAAAGGCGGGGACGGATATAGCCGTAATTATTCCGATTATTACTATTACAACAACCAGCTCAATTAACGTAAATCCGCCTCGCCTGTTTCTCATTCGTTATCCTTTGCTTAAAAAGTTTTTTGCTTTAAATTTCACAACTTAGAATTAAAGTTTTACCGTTACGTACCAAATTATAAATGCAATTATCGCTACCGCTCCGACTATCCATCTTATCTTTTTTGCTCTTTTTTCATCCATAGGAACGTAGTCGTGTTTTTGATTTTCCTTAAGATAGTGACCGCAACAAACGCACGTATCAATCGTCGTTGGCATTTCCTCACCGCAATGCGGACATTTTATCGTTGGCGGCTCGCCCTCTTTGGGCTTGTATTCAACCATAAGTTCCGGATCGTTAACGGACGTGCGAAAATCGTCTTTTTTGCCGAGAACCGCTTTATTCGAATCGTTTTGATCGCTCTTTTCGGGTTCTTCGTTTATTTTGTTTTCATTTATCTCAACGCTTACGTCTTTTTCGTCCATTATTCAAGCTCCTTAAGAATTTCAGGCACAACTTTGGCAATTTGCTTAAGCGCGCCTTCGGCAAACGGAGAAACGAGACCGGCTTTTTCGCAAAGCTTGCTAAACGGTATCGAGCCGCCGGCTTTGCAAAAATCCAAATACTTAGCCAAAGCTTTGCCGTAGTCGGCACGCGATTCCACCAAAAATTCGAGCGAAATGGTTTGCGCAAGACAGTAATCTATATAGTAGAACGGCGTTTCGAAAATATGCATTTGATACTGCCACCTTATGCCTTCTTCGTAGTACGGTATGCCGTCGAAATTGATGTACGGACGATATTTGCTTTCGAGCTTAAGATACTCTTCTTTACGCTGAGCGGGCGTAAGATCGGGATTTTCGTACACTATATGTTGGAATTCGTCGACTATACAGCCGTACGGAATAAACGCAAGCGAAGCAAGCAAGTGCTTGAAACGATATTTGTTAGCGTTCTTTCCGAAGAATTTTTCCATATACGGCCAGCACAAAAATTCCATGGACATGGAATGACATTCGGCAGTCTCGCTACCGCCGATATTAACCTCGGGTTCGCCGCCGAATGCCATATCCATGGCAAGGGCATGCCCGAATTCGTGAGTAATAACGTCGATATCCTCGGAAGAGCCGTTGAAGTTGGCAAGAATGAATATTTGTTCGTAACCTTCTATGCCCGTACAGCAGCCGCCGCCCCATTTGCCTTTGCGCGGAAGTACGTCAAACGCTTCTTCCCGAACCATCTTTTTGAAAAGTCGTCCCGTTTCCGATGACATGTCGTCGTACATGATTTGACCTTGACGGAATATTTCGTCGCTATCGATTATCGGCTTAGGCTCGCCGTCCGTAAAATACACGTCGTCGTCGTAGAACATAGGATCGCTTATGCCAAGCTTTTTTGCGCGCTCGGTCTTCATTTTGCTTATTACCGGCACAAGATCGGTTTGAACGCTGCGGCGGAAGGTCTCTATCATGTCGCGATCATAATCGAAGCGTTCCATATTAAGGTATCCGAGTTCGATAAAGTTTTTGTATCCGAGTTTTTTTGCCATTCTGTCGCGCACGTGAACAAGTCTGTCGTAAATATCGTCAAGTTCGGCAGCATGCTTTTTTAAGCCGTTGCCCATTGCAAAACACGCCTCTTTGCGCACGTTTCGATCGTCGTCGCAGAGTTTGCCGCGAAGGACGGACAGCGGCATGGTTTCGCCGCGAAATTCAAACGTTGCGTCGGACATAAGTTTGTTGTATTCGACCACTATTTCGGCTTCTTCCTTCTTGTCTTCGATAATGCGCGGATCGGACGCCAAAGCAAGCATACGATACTTTTCGAAAATTATGGGAGAAATCGTTTTTTTGACTTCTTCGGCAAACGGACTTGCAAGCATGGCTTTGCCGAAATCGTTATAAAGTTCGGTATAAATCGGCATTATGCTGTCATAGTATTCTCGTTCTTTTAAATAAAGTTCGTCCGAAGAATCGAGCGAAAATCTTATGTTTGTTATGGTTACCATCGTTCCGAAGTCTTTCATGCAATCCAACATAAGGTCGTGCGCCGCAATCACTTCGTTTGCGTTCTTTGCTTCTTTTACCGCCTTGGTAGCTTTTTTGAAAATCTCTTCTACTTTAGTTATTTCATAGCGGCTGTAAGGTATGTCTTTTACTTTCATTATTACGCTCCGTATTTAATTATTTTTTAGTATTGTAGCATTTTAAAATCGACAAGTCAAGAATAAAAATGCGTGCTTTAAAAAACTAACCGTAAGTTTCATTTTTGAAGCAATACCGACCACATAACGATTGGTTTATTTTTACAAACGCAAGTTATCGGATTATAATCAGCAAATAATTCCCTACTATCAACCACGAAGAAACGCTCAATGTCGTAAGCGCGCAATCTCTTATTGCAAAATTAACATATGAAGAATTGTTTTTGAACGTTTTTTTTGCTTTTTCGCTCAGCTGAATTTCGATACAGTAAAAATCTCTTTCGATCGTTTCCTCGCCGATCGTTACCGTAAATACCGCGTTTTCGGCACCGCATTTTATTGCGGCAGACAGCTTATCGATAGAAGCGTCCGTAACACTCATCGACGCTTCTCCCATGCTGTACTCTCGCTTAACCCCGTACCAATCGTAGCTTTGCTCGGCTTTTGGGTACTGCTGCGGATAAGTCGCCTCGTGCGATATCATTTCGTCGTCCGACTTAAGAAAGTACGAATGCATACCTGCTTCGTAAGTATCGTTGCCTACGGTTATTCGACTGTCGCCCCACGTTGCGTCCACGTTGTACCAAACACCGTCAACGCAAACCTTGTTCCAAGCATGCCGACTTACCGTTCCGTTGTCGGCAGTACCGACCACTCGCATGCAAGGAACGCCTACCAAATTACACAATAAACTAACGGACTTGGCTATACCATCGCAAACGGCAAATCCGTAATCGAACACTCCCTCCATATAATACGCCGGTTGCTTTACCGCTTCCGACACAGCCGTTACGGAAGTCGCTTCGTAATCATACGTCGTTTGCCACATTATCCAGTCGTAGACGGCTCGCACCTTTTGTTCGTCGGTCATATCTATCGAAATTATATCTGCGATAACAGAAGCGGCGGCGGCGTAAATTCGCTGAGCGGCAGAACCGCCTTTCGGCTTTGGTAAATACCCTTTTTGAACGACGTAATAAAGCTCGTCGGTAGTTGAAACGCTTACTCCCTCTTCCGACTGCAAAACGGTATAACCGCCGCCAAACGCGGGCGTTACGAGAGATTGACTAGCAGTCTTATACGAAAAATCGAACGCCTCCGGTTCTCTTGCCGAATGAAAAGTTATGGACAGCGTTATTATGCCGCCCTTTTTAGTATCGCCGCTTGCACGGAACGAATAACTGCCCGTCTGTTCGGTAAGCGACCAACCCTCGCTTAAAAGTATCGCAGCCGAAAATTCGCTGTCGTATCCCATATAAGCCGTTAGCTTAGACGTTTTTGCGTCATCGCTTTGCCCAATGTTCGGTCTGAAAAACACGGCGTACGATACGAGTTCGTAAACTTCCTCGTCGGACGTTAGATAATAATTTCCGTCGAAATATTGCTTATTAAGGTACTTGATCTGTTCGGAAGATAGCTGCGGCGTAACAACTCCTACTTCGTCCGACTCCTCGTAATAGTCGCCGCTTAAACATTTTATCTTTACCGTTTGCGGCGTAGCAGCGTCTATATATTCGTCAATAAAAAATTCGCATGCTTCGGTAAAAAATACGCTTCCGTCTGCCATAGTTATACGATACATTGCGTCACTTACGCCGTTCCACCTAAGCTTAACTTGCGGATAACAGTCGAAATCGCAATAAGCATTTGTAATTTGTGCCTTGCCGGTTACGACCACGGTAAGTTCGTTGATTGCCTTTATTCCGTTTGCAGTAGCGCAAACGGTAAACTTTCCCACTTCGGTCGGTTTAAAAAGGTAAGTTTCGCTTTCGCCGCTACTTACGGTTACGCCGTTTACTTTCCACTCAATTTGCGGCGTAGGGTTGGTAAATTTGTCGTTTACGTCTAGCGTTAATTCGATTTGTTCACCTACGCTTGTCGTTAGCTTTTGAGAGTAGAGCGTAGGCTCGGACCTGAATCCGCTGTAACAAACGGCGGTGAGAGTTTGACGACAATCGCCCGCCCTTGCGGTTACTTCGTACTTCCCGAAGTCGCTTAACGTTAGCTCGTACTTTTCACCTACATTTATCGTTTCGCCGCCGTTGACGCTCCAAAAAATTTGCGTTTGCGGATTTGCCGACGCATTTAGTTGCGCCTTAAACGTTATTATGCTTCCGCGAACGGTCGTATACAGCGACGAATCGCACGTTAGAGTCAACTGCGGTTTTTCGTACGACACGTTTACTTTGGCGGTTTCAACTTTTAGCCCCTTAGACACGCTGACGTTGACTACGCCTTCTTTCGTTCCTTTTACGACCGTACCGCACATCGTAGTCACTACGGAAGTATCGTCGACACTTATGGCAAAATTGCCGTCGACGTATTGCGCAAAATCCAAATACTCGCCAACAACGATATTAAAATCGGTTTGCCTTAGTATTAAGTCGTTATCTTCGCAACCGACCACCGCAATCGACGACACGGAAATTATTAACGAAATCAGAAAGACACTTATTTTCTTCATAAAATTATTATATCATACTTAACTTGCTTTTACAAGCAAAAGTTTTAACGCTCCGTTTCGTTTTCGTGAAAATATCGTAAGTACGACTTGCGACAATACTTGCAAACTTCATCGTCGGTAGCCGCACTAGCCGAAAAATCGTATTCGCCGTTTACACGCCAACCGTTTAGAACGGACGTTTTTACGGCATCCTTCGGACAGAAAAAAGAACACGCCATACAGCCTACACACCGACTTCCAAAAACCGGAAAATCGCTTTTTAACTCGATATTACAGGTAGGACATACTGCTACGCATTTCCCGCACTTAACACATAAATTTTTATTTGCTTTGAAGGTTTTGCCTATAATCGGCATAGCTATGCGTTCGATTCTTAACACAAATGAAACGACTCTTTGTGAAATATTTACCGATTTTAGGCTGTTTATGCCACGCATAATAACGTTTGCGTCACGCAAAATTTTGTTTTTTGCGCAATTCCACATTCGAGAAGCCATATTGTTCGTGTGTTTAAAAATAATATTGTACGGCATTACGTACGAAAATTCAGCCTTTACGCAATAGCCTTTTTTGCGTAATATGCGCTTTGGCGTTATTCCCGACGCATCGTTAAACTTAAGCGGTTCGCCCGACGTTCGCAAAAGATATGCCGCCTTTTTAGCGCAAGGCAAAGCGTTTAAAAATTTAATAACCGGCGCAGGCGCGTTAAACGCATGCACCGGATAACAAACTATTACGACGTCGTACGAATCGTCAAACTTAGCTTTAAATAGCGGAATTTTTAAAAATTTCGTTTCTACTTTGTAGGAATTTAATTCTTTAGCCAGTTCGGTAGCTACACGCATCGTATTGCCCGTTCCGGAAAAAACAGCAAACAAAACCTTCAATTTATTCACCTTTTACCGTGCGCATAACCGATTTTCCGTTATCGAGATCGTATTCTACGTCCTCGTCTTGCTCGTGCGAGTCGTACCAAACTTGTGCAAAAAACTCGTTACCCTTGCTTAAGCTGTCGAATTTCCACGGCGTAGGATAGCAACATTCGTTGCACCAATGCCCGGCGCGCATAACGGTAAACGGTGACGCTTCGAACTCGTGCCCGTCGGCGCAACGCCACGTTATCTTTTCGTAAACTCCGCGCATTTCTTTGGAAACGACCTCACCTCCTCTGAACTCGGCTGCGTTTTTACAATCTTCTATCGTCCACTGCGACATCGGTTTACTTTCGTCATAACCATGATTAAGCAAATCTTTTTCGGTTAGTCTGTTTACGTCACGCATAGCGTCGTAGTCGCCAAAGTCTCCGCGAGCTATAAGCTTAAAATCTTCCCACTTTTGAGGTAATTCGTTAGCCTTTTGCAAAGAGCCGAAGGTCGCCGTTATACGCGGCACGTCGCCGTCTTTAAGCCAACGATCAGGCGAATTGTAATGAAAGCGCAATCGCTTAAACAAAAGCAAATACATTAGTTTTGCCGGAACGAGTTTGCCCATTGCGTATATTTTGTGCATACCGCCGATTTCTTTCCAGAATTCGCTTACGTCGTCGCGTTGATAATGAAAATAATCTTCTAGCTCGTTGCCGTCTGCAAACCACACGCCGTGAAAGTTTCTAGTCGCAAACCAATGCGGCTTAAAGAACTTTTCGGGAGTGCCGCCGATTATCGCGAACCCGTCCTTAAAAGTATCGTAACCGGTATCCATCCCCTTTTTACCGGCAGCAATATTGTAAACGTTGCCCCAAAATTCGGGGATTTCGTTGCTTGCGTCGCGCTGAAGAATACGCTTGATCAAATAACCGCTGTCGCGCGAACTTACCCACTCGAGCGGAGCGTTAAGAGCGGTATGAAACATAAGTCCGTCGCTTATATTGTCCGACATCATGTTGGGGTGTAGCATTGCCGTTTGACGAAGCACGACGAAACAATCGAGTTCGGCATCCAATGCATATCGTTCTCCGCGAAGTTTGTGCATGGCGTAATGATCGAAAGGACTGACAAGCAACGGATCTCCGACACGTCCGAACGGATGCTTTTCGTTGCGATTGCCGTATAACGCCATAGTTGATACGTGAACATACTTTGGTTGCGGATTTTGAACTTTTACAGCGTCGACGAGCGCCACAGCTCCGTAGTAGTTGCACTCTTCGCTTGCCGAAGGGCTTGCGTCGGATGCCGGCGGTATTACAGCAGCCATATGAACGACGTAATCTACGCCCTGCGTAAGCTTTAAACAAAGTTCTTTATCGGCAATCGTTCCTCGCAATATCTGAATACGATCTTTATATTGCTTTTTTAACCGACGAGCTAGCTTATCGTTCTTCTTTTTGTTAGTCAAAAGTACGCGCACAAACTCAACTTCGTCCAGTTCTAAGGTTTGTTTAAGCGCTTCGCGTCCCATATTTCCGCTGGCACCGGTCATCGCTATTTTCATAATTCTCTCCCTTTTATTCGGCTATGCCTTGAATTTTTATTATTATACCACTTTGTAGTAAAAAATGTCAATAACATCGAATTATTTTGTTTAATACCTATACATAATTTTACAATGGCGTATACGTAACGATATTCTTACTTATAGTATACGTATAAAAGTTTTAACAAAGGAAAGAATTATGAGTAAATACGTCATTGAAATTAACGGAGAAACTGAAAACATGCTGATCCAAGGAGCAAAAAATCGAAATATTACCACCGAACAATTTATTGCAGACATAGTTAACCGATATTTACCCGACCCGCATATTATAAATCAAGAGGATATGGCAAAAGGTTACGCCGAAATGGCACAAATTAACCTTGATATTGCCAAATGACCAAAGAAGTTCTTTAAGGAAAAAGCATGGAATCAATCAAACGCGGTGAAATATATTATGCGGACCTATCGCCCGTAATAGGATCGGAACAAGGCGGTACTCGTCCCGTTTTGATAATACAAAACGACATAGGCAATAAGTATTCCCCTACGGTTATCGTATCGGCAATCACAAGTCAGCTTACTAAAGCAAAATTACCTACTCATATCGAAATAAAAAAAGGACAGTTCGGACTCGCTAAAGACTCCGTCGTTTTACTCGAACAAATTCGCACGTTGGATAAACGCCGTCTTAAAGACAAAATAGGAACTCTTGACGAAAGATTTATGCGTCTTATAAACAGAGCTATGCTTATTTCCTTGGGATTTAATACATAAGAAAATAGGCAACATTTATTTTTACTCATATTGTCGGTTGGACACGCAGTTCGTGCGCTTAGCGAAGCCGACCTACTTTTCTTCCGTGAAGAAAAGTAGGCAAAAGAAGCTTGATAGGAGTTTATTGGGCGGTGGTGTGTTTGATGTTGCCGAGTGATTGCAGTTACACGGAGAGATTGCCACGCTTCGCTATTCGTTGGTGACATATGGTTTCGCTTCCGCGGGATCCTTCGCCTGCGGCTCAGGATGACAGAAAAAGCGAAGTTTTTACGCTTGATTATGCCGAAAGCGCGTGCAGTTACACGGAGAGATTGCCGCGTCGCTAACGCCCTTCGTTGGTGACGTATGGTTCGCTTCCGCGAGATTCTTCGCCTACGAAAATGGTCAAGTGATTTGGACACATTTTTAAATGACAAAAAGGTTTAGGTTACCTTTCTTTCCCTAAAGAAAGGTAACCTAAAACAAATAAAAAAATAAAGCTCGCAAGTTAAGCGAGCTTTGTTTTTAGATAACCGAGTATGGTCTGTAAGCCGAGTTCTGTATTTGGCGGTTATCTATCTTGGCATAGCGTTGCCGCTAGGCTCTAGCGATACTGGAGAGAGGGCGAACAACCCTGTATTCTCTCGCCATCTTGTACCGAATGGGGTTTACATAGCCCGCCGTGTTGCCACTGCGACGGTAAGCTTTTACCTCACCTTTCCACCCTTACCTTTTGCAAGGCGGTTTATTTCTGTTGCACTTTCCTTGGAGTCGCCTCCACCGGTAATTAGCCGGCATTCCGTTCTGCGGTACTCGGACTTTCCTCGTTAAAAACGCAACCGCCTGACCATCTCGGTAATCTTATTGTACCACATCGATTATAAAAACGCAAGCGGTTAGGAGTTAAATTCCTTGCTAAGTTTTTCTATCGCACGTTTTTCTATTCTCGAAACGTACGAACGAGATATGTTTAGTTGCTTGGATATTTCCAGCTGAGTCAACTGCCGAACGTTTATTCCGTAGCGATAACAAATTATCTTTTTTTCGCGTGGCGTCAGTACTTTGTCGATGACCTCGAGGATTTGTTTGTACAGCACTTCGGTTTCCACCTTAGAAAACACGCTGTCGTCCTTTGTAGGCAATACGTCCATAAGCGTTACCTCGTTACCGTCCTTGTCGGTTCCTACCGACTCGGACAGACTAAGCGCCGCACGATGTTTTTTATTGGCGCGAATATACATTAGTATTTCGTTGTCGATACACTTTGCGCAATACGTAGCTATTTGGCTGCCTTTACCGTATTCGAACGTTTCTATCCCCTTTATAAGCCCTATCGTACCAACCGAAATTAGGTCGTCAGCCTCGCCCGCATTAGAATATTTTTTTACTATGTGCGCCACCAACCTTAAGTTGTGCCTTATAAGCAACTCCCTAGCCTTCATATCGCCGTCGCGTAGCCGTTGAATGCATTCTCTCTCTTCTTGCTGAGTAAGAGGACGCGGAAACGAACCGCTGCCCGTTACGAACGACGTAAAACAAAAAATCTTACTTAAAAATGCCAAAAACGTTTCTATTATCATACTTGCTCCCGAATCGATAATACAAACATTTATATGCGCTTTTTAGACAAAAAATTACAAAGTTAACTATAATAAAACGTTCGTTTCGTTAAACGAGCGTTTGTAGTTTTAGCTTTTATTGATACGTAAAACATCATACGGTTTTAGTAAAAGTTTCGATTTTATATATAGTTTTTGCTGAACCTTGTTTGCATCGTACACAGGCTCGCCGTTGTTGTCGAACATCTGCTCTATACGAATCAACTTGCCGTTGTTGTCGTCGGGCGAAACGACTTCAAGTTCGTCGCCGACCTTAAAGCGATTTCGCATTTCAACGCAAAATCCGTCATCCTTCGTTTGCTCGACTATTGCAGCGAAAACTCCTTTTTGTTCGGGCTTTGACGTTTCGTAACATTGTTCGCCCTTGTCGCCGAAGTAAAATCCCGTACAATATTTGCGATGACTTAAAAGCTCAAGCTCGCGACTTATATAGGGAGGAAGCACGAAAGAATCTCCTTTTTCTAGATACTCGTCCACCGCGCGCCTATAAGCGTTTACAACGCCCGCAACGTAATACGACGATTTCATTCTTCCTTCGATTTTAAGCGACGTTACTCCGACCGAAACGAGTTCCTTTATGTACGGCGCCATATTAAGGTCTTTACTGTTTAAAATATACGTGCCTCGTCCGTCTTCGCCTATAGGGAAATATTCGCCGCTTCGCGACTTTTCACTTATTGCGTATTCCCACCTGCACGGCTGCGCGCACTCGCCGTGATTGCCGTGCCGACCTGTAGTAAAGTCGCTTAGTAGGCATCTGCCCGAATACGATATGCACATTGCTCCGTGCACGAATGCTTCCAGCTCTATTTGAGGCGGAAGATAGTCGCGAATTTCCTTTATTTCGTCAAGCGAAAGTTCCCTGGCTAGCACGATACGTTTTACGCCCGTATCTGCCCAAAACGCCGCCGAATATTTGTTGGTTGTATTTGCCTGCGTGCTTAAATGAATATTAAGATTCGTTTCCTTTTTGATAAGCGACAGTATCCCCGGATCGCTTACTATTACTCCGTCGACGCCCGCGCGCTCCAAAAATTTAAGATAATCTATCAGCCCGTTAAAATCACGGTTGTGCGCAAATATATTTACCGTTACGTATACTTTTTTGTTTAGCGAATGCGCATACGGCACCGCCCAATCGATTTCGTGCAACGCAAAATTATCGGCGTAAGCTCGCAAGCCGTAACTTTGACCGGCCAGATACACTGCGTCCGCACCAAAGTGCAACGCACACATAAATTTTTCCAAATTGCCGGCAGGGGCTAATACTTCTATCATGTCCTATTCCTTCTTTATGCTTAACGAAACGCCGTCGCCGACCGGAAGAACGGACGTAATAAAATCCTCGTCCGACGCAACGGCTTTTAGAAACGCATCCAACGCGTTTACGATAGTTGCCTTCTTTTTTACCACTTCGGCTTCGCCGCTGACCATTCCGTTAAAAAGCACGTTGTCACAAAACAACACTCCGCCTGCCGCCAGCATCCTTTTTAGGTACGGCAAGTATTGTACGTATCTGGTCTTAGGTCCGTCCAAAAATATAAAATCGAACTCGCCGCTGAAAAGCGGTACGATTTCGTTCGCGTCGCCAAGATAAGTTGTTACGCGGCTTTCGTATCCTGATGAAGTAAAAAACTCGTTGGCTTTGCATAGCGACTTTTCATCCGCCTCGATAGTATACAGATGCCCACTGCACGCCGACAAAATTATATGTCCGCTGTAACCTATTGCCGTTCCGATTTCCAAAATTTTTTTAGGTTGCTTTAGACCTATCATCTGTTTTAGAAAAACGGCAGTTTCGGGCAAAAGAACGGGTATGACGTTTTTATCTGCGTAATCAAGTATCTTTTTTACGTTCTCGTCTTTTTCGGGCGGTAGAATCGAACGAATGTATATCGAATTTGTTCCGGGTGTTTTAAACGGCATACTAAATTTCCAATATCTGAGCGATTATCATGGGATTGCGCTTAGTCTTGCGGAATATGAGGTTTTTAAGCTCCTTTCGCATTGCAATTTTAGCATTGTTCCAATCGACCTGCGCCTTTAAATCCAATTCGTTAAAAATATTTTCGATGATCTCTTTTGCTTCGCCAAGCAATTCGTCGGTGTCGGCGGTATACGCAAAACCACGCGAAGTAACGTCCGTCTTAAGCATTTTTCCTTGAGTCATATCTACGCATACGGCTGCTATGATTGCGCCTTCTTGCGACAAATGTTTGCGGTCGCGAAGCACTAAACTTCCTACCTCGCCTACCCCCAAGCCGTCTACGAGTAACGCGCCGGACGGAACTCTGTCTGCAAGCATAAAGCCCTTCGAGCTAATCTCCACAACGTCGCCGATATCGGTTATTATGATATTGGACGGACGCATGCCCATGGATATGGCAAGATCGGCGTGCTTCTTTTGATGACGATGCTCGCCGTGCACAGGAATAAAATATTTGGGCTTTATAAGCGAATGGATAAGTTTTAGCTCCTCACGGCAAGCGTGTCCGCTGGCGTGAACTTCGGCAAGGCTTTCGTATATAACTTTTGCTCCGTGACGATAAAGATTGTTTATTACCGAGTAAATCATTCTTTCGTTGCCCGGAATAGGCGACGCGGATATTATTACAAGGTCGTTGTAATGAAGTTTGATTTTAGATTCGTCGTTGGCTATGCGAGTTAGCGCGCTCATGGGTTCGCCTTGACTACCCGTTGTAATTATCATAAGTTCTTTGTCGGCGTAGTCGTTTACGTTTTCTACGTCTACAAGATTTTCGGGCGCGATTTTAAGCTCACCTATGCGCTGAGCCAAATCGACAATGTTAAGCATGCTGCGTCCCGCAAAAACGACTTTGCGTTTGTACTTTGCCGCAAGATCGACTAACTGTTGAAGTCTGTGTATATTGGAAGCGAAAGTCGTTACAAACACGCGACTTTCGGTGTTTTCTTGTAAAATGCCGTTTATAGACTTGCCGACCGACGTCTCGCTTAGCGTAAAACCGGGACGCTCGACGTTGGTACTTTCAGCAAGAAGCAACAAAACTTCTTGCTTGCCAAGCTCCGCAATTCGACTAAGATCGATTATATTACCTTGCACAGGAGTATAATCAACCTTGAAGTCGCCCGTATGGAACACTAGTCCAAGCGGCGTAGATATAGCGAGCGCACAGCTTCCTGCAATCGAATGGCTGACGTTTACAAACTCTACCTTAAATTTACCGAGCGGTACTATCGACTGCGGTTTTATAACGTTAAGCGAAGCCGCTACTTTTGCTTCACGCAATTTTTCTTCCAAAATTGCTATAGTAAGTTCCGTTCCGAAAACGGGAACGTTAATATTCTTTAATACGTACGGCAAACCGCCTATATGGTCTTCGTGACCGTGCGTTAGCACTATTCCGCGTACTTTGTCTTTATTCTCTTGCAAATAAGTCGTATCGGGTATGACGAGATCGACGCCCGGCATATCTCCGCCGGGGAAAGTCGAACCGCAATCTATCACTATTATATCGTCGCCGAATTCAAGCGCGGTCATGTTTTTGCCGATTTCACCAACGCCACCAAGAAAAACAACCCTGAGTGTTGGTCTGTTGTTGTAAATTACCAAAGCTACCTCCGAAAATCGTAACCTAATTCAATTTTTATTTAGCTTTAGTATTATACGACATTCGGGACAAAAAAACAACTATTTAGTTGCGCATATGCGATTTTTTTTAAGAATTTTATCGTGACGGTGGATATGTTCGCTAAGCGGCAAAACAAAATCCGAGTCTACTATACATTCGTCGTGTCGATTTTTGACTACGCTTCCGTCAAAAACCACACAGTCTTTTAACGCAGCACCCGAACAAATTCGGCAATTATTGCCTATTACGCAATTGTTAATTCTGCCGACAACGCTTGTAGATTCCCCGATAACGCTACCGTACAATCCGCCGCAATACTCGGACTTTTTGCCGTAAGCGTTATATGCAAACGGATAAAAGCCGCCTTTTTTTAGGTCCATGTTAGCCTTATAATAACTTGCGAAGTCGCCTATGTCGCTCCAATAACCGTTGTGTTCGTAAACGGCAATCGTTCCTTTTTGAAGGACAAACGGAAACAAATCTTTAGAAAAATCGTAAAACGTTTTATGAGGCACGTAATCTAAAACGTATTTATTAATAACGTATACGCCCGTGTTTATCCACTTTTCTTCGTTAAAAAAGTCAGGCTTTTCGTAAAATTCTTTTACGAATCCGTCTTTGCTTTCCACTACGCCGTACAACCACGGCGTTGCGGAACGAGTAACAGCCATGGTAACGTCTGCGCCGCTTTTTTTATGCGTTTGATATAATTCGTCTAGATTAATGTCGTTTAATCCATCGCCGCTTAGCACGAAAAACACGTCGCTTAACTTATCTTGCGCGTTTTTTACGCCGCCTGCCGTGCCAAGCGGTTCTTTTTCCACCGAATAACCGATATTAAAATCGCAATATCCTTTTACCCACTCTATTATCTTTTGCGGCATATACGCAAGCGTGAGCGTTACGTCCGTAAGCTCGAAACGCTTAAGCTGAGCAAAGGCGTAGTCCAACATAGGTCGATTTGCTATCGGAAGCATAGGCTTGGGTAAACGATTTGTCAACGGCATTAATCTTTTTCCGAATCCGCCGCATAAAATAACTGTATTCATTACCGATAGGTTTTGTAATTATTGTAAAATTATGCGTAGCGACGCTCGGAGAAAAAATATAGAAGAAAAAATAAAAACATTAATGAAACGCAAAAAGAAAACCTTTCAATATCAAATTTGAAAGGTTTCTTTTTGCCGTTTTTACGTCGTTTGCGGTATCTTAAGCAAGTAATACCGCTCTGCACGGCGAGCCTTCGGATCCGGCTAGGTTTAGAGGCGCGGCATTTAAAAAATACACGCCTTCCGAAACAGCCGCCAGACGAATGCCTTCCAGCAAAACGACGTTAGCCGATAAAAACGCAAGATGAACAGCCATCGGCGAATTCTGCGGACCTACGGTTTGAGATTCGTTGCCAAAAAGCAAAATATCCGAGGAAGCGAATTCTTTGGCGGCTTCCAACGAAACCTCGGCATTACCCTTTATTAGTATTCTTTTTGCCGCTTCCGCATTTTGCGCTTTAGCCTTTTTTATTATTTCTAACGCATCGTTTTTTGTAACGACGCCGCTATATTCCGCAACGTAAGCCATTCCGATAAACGACTCTAGGCGTACCTTGTCTACCGTCTTTCCGTCTATAATAAAATGACTCGGTGCGTCCACGTGCGTTCCGTTGTGAGCGCACATACTAAACGACGTCAAATTATATTCTTCGCCTTTTTGCATCGACTTTAGCGTTTCTTTCTTAGGCATCGGGTCGCCTGGATACACCCTGCACCCAAAAACTTCTTGCGAAATATCGTAGATTTTCATTGTTTTCTCCGTCGAATTTTTAGTTATCGATAAGAATATTATACCACAGATTTTTTAATTTTTCAATGCAAAAAACTTGCCGTGCGACATTTTAAAAAAGAAAAAAGGCTTGATACTTACAATATCAAACCTTTACGTGGTACCACTAAGGGGAATCGAACCCCTGTTTTCGGCGTGAGAGGCCAACGTCCTAACCGCTAGACTATAGTGGCTTAAAGCTTTGTAAGTATAGCACAAATAAGATTATTAATCAACAAAATTGCCGTCGTTTTGGAAATTTTTTTCGTATTTTTGCTTAAAGACCACAAAAAATAAAAGCGACTCCGACGCATATGCAACGAAGCCGCTTTTGGTTTTTGAATAAAAGATTATTTGATTCTTCTGCTTTCTACGTAGTAACGTTTTTCGTCGGCTTCACCCATAGAGAAAGTCTTGCGCGGAAGCACGCCGTTTTCTACGACGTAACTAAAGAGCGTGTTCTTTGCCATCGGCTTAAGAACGATACCCACGCCGCCCTTAGACGCACAAATGCCTTTAAGATCGTTTTCGCCGTGAATGTAGTCGAGTTCGCCGCCGTTTGCCTTAAGATACGCATCGATAAACTTTTGAACTTTATCAACACCCTCGATAGAGTTTTCGGGAAGCATAATTTTGCGTTCTTCCTTACCTACGAACATTTTGCTTTCTACGGTGCCGCAGACAGCTTCGTTAAACTTCTGCACGAAGTCGTTAACGTCCTTGGGGAACACTACGCGATGAATGGGTTCAAACAAAATGCCTTCGTCATAGATGTTTTCTACTTCTACGAGAGCGTATTGGCTACGCGGATTTTCCGACTTGTAGCAAGCTTTTGCCGTTGCAAGCGAGTGATTGCCGTCGCCTACTGCAAAAAGGAACGGTTCGCCATACTTTTCGGTGCTGTCCTTAAGAAGCTGTTTAAGCGCTTCTTCTACACCCTTGCGATCCTTTACGTGATAACCCTTGATGTGTCCGCCGTCCATATTAAGCTGAGTATCGTACAAAAGCTCGCTCGTCTTTGCGCCGATGTGCGGCTCGATTACGCTGCGCTTTTCGTCGTCGATAAGAAGAAGAATGTGCGGAAGCTCGAGCGGACAATTCTCTCTGATCTTAACTCTGGGCGGAATACGTTCGATAACCGTACCTTCGGTTGCGCGAATAAGCGCCTTGTCCTTGGGATCGAAGCTGTATTGAGTAAGGTCTACTATCATCATAAGGCCGTAACGAGTATTGCCGTGCGAAGTCGTTCTTTCTACAAGGATAAGACCGTCGTCTACTACTCGAAAGATGTCACGATTAAGATAGTCGTTCATATTGTCGATAATGCCGGCAATGCGTTCCTGCGGCTTATCGTTAAGATAGCATTCGGGATAGATAAGGTTGAGCGCACTCGGATTTTCGCCCACGTGCTTTTTAAGCTTTTCCCAATATTCGGGCTGTGACGTGAACTGGTCGCAAGCAACTACGCACCATTTTTCCATGTCGATCCCTTCGCGAGGAAGCAACACTTCGTCAAATTTGATTGGCAATTTCATAATTTTATCTCCTTTTAAGCCATTACGGCTGTAATTATACAAAGCGCAACTGCAAGCACTACCGAAAGTAGCGTAAGCAGAATATTGTCCACAAATACGGTTTTGAAAAACTTAGCTATTTTTTTCATATGCGTCTCCTCCACGCTCCGTGTTTTTTCTCGGTTTTTGTAGCCTTAAGACCGTAAACTTCTTCAAGCTTATTGCGAAGCATTTCGGAATCGTAATACCTAGTTAGGATTCCGTCGATCGCAACCGATATAACGCCGGTCTCCTCGGAAACGATTATCGCCATTACGTTGTTGGTCTCGGTTATTCCGATTGCCGCGCGATGACGAGTACCGAGCTCCTTGTCGACCTCTAGGCTTTGAGTAAGCGGCAAGAAGCAACCGGCGGCAACTATGGTATCGCCTCGAACGAACGTAGCTCCGTCGTGAAGCGGCGTTTTTACGTTGAATATACATTCCAGCAGCGGTGCGGAAAGTTTGGAATCGAGCTCCGTTCCGCTACGCACGATGTTGGTGGGGATTGCGGTTGGAGCAACTACGATAAGCGCGCCTATGTTCTTTTTTGCCATGTTTTGTACGGCTTTTACTATGTCGCTTATCGCTTCGTGAAGCTGATCTTCGGTACAACCATAGTCCGTTTGGAAGAAGTCACTTTCGTCTTTAGGCGAAGAAATTTTCCAAAGTTTACGCTTTATGTCCTGCGGAAACAACACTATTACCGACAATACCGCAAGCACCAAAACGGTAGAAGCAAGATAGCCCATCATCTTTAGTCCGTGCGTTCGATTCAGGTTGCTGCCTAGCACTACGGCAAGCACCAAAAACAGCACGATATACTTAATTAATCTAGTACAATTTTTGCGTTTTAGAAAACTGAATAACGTGTAAAGCAACACGGTTACCAAAAACACGTCTAAAATCGTCCAGATAAGATTCGTACCGTTAAAACACTCTTGAATTTTTTCCAGAGCCGTAAGCTCCGAGCATAAAATAAAATTTGCCATTTTTACCTCTATACGTCAAACGGATTGACGTCGTTATTCTTTTCTCGTTGCAAATCAACGACAATTTCGTCTTTATTAAAGTCCTCGTATTCTCTTCCGAACACCGCTATTTTAATTTTTTTGGGTGACGGCGGCTGATACGTTTTTTCTAATTTTTGAGTTACTATAAGCAATACCACTATTAGTATCACTAATATCGCCAGACATATTACGTACGCTATCCAGGATTTTGTATACGCTTTGTATGCCGTTGCGGCTCCGACACAAACGCTTTTTAATTCGCTTTTAGACGTAAGCTCTATTACGAATTGAGCGACGTCGGACAACTTGCTTGCATAGTCGGGATGATTCTTTACAAGATTTTCATACGTGTCCGCAGACGTATTTGTAACGTATTCGTCGGCGCCCTCGTTGTCGGCAAGCGAATTGAATTTACCGCCTATAAGCTCTAAACACGCCTTTTCGGCACTAAGAAAGCGAGATACGTCGCCGCGCATTGCGTAATGAGAATACGACAATCCGTCTACCGTTTCCATCTGCAAAAGCACTCTGCCTGCAAGCGGAAACTCACTTACGCTGTACGACGAAGAAAATTCTTTTATATATTCGCCGTGAGCGGTCTTGCTTTCATCGGTATAAAAATACGTTTCGCCGCAACCGAGTCGTTCCAAATTAATAACGAGCATTACGTCGCTACTAAGATATTTTTCAACGTAGCGCTTACTTCCGAAGTTCCCCTCGTCGGTAGCTGAAAAAAACGCGAAAACGTAGTTATATTCGTTTGTAGCCGACCTGCTTGCAAGGTAGTTGGCAAGCTTTATCGTTAACGCCGTAGTTGCCGCAGTACCAAGCGCACCCGCAGCGTTTACACCGCTGTACGCATCGTTTGTAGAATAATGATTTGCAAAATTCGTAGTTATAAGAACGGTCTTTTTGTTTTCGTCAAAGTTCTTTACCTTTGCGATTACGTTATACGAAGTAAGCTGCTTTTGCACGTAAGTAAGTCCCTGCGCAACGTTGACGTTTATCGTAAATTCATCTACTTCTACCGTAAGGTTTTCGTTTGACAAAAAATTATCCGAAGTTTGAGCTATGGCTGCGATTCCGCCTCCGCCTGACGACGAATCGGATTTGCCGCGTATCGTTTCGGCTGCAATTTCACACGCCTGAGTAAAGGACGTTCTGTCGGCAAGCGTATTGCAAATTTCCTGTGTTAATTCGTCGATTTCGCTTGCGGCAATGGCGTTGGTTGCGCTTACGACCGGTTGAGCCTGAGCTACGCTTACGTTAGTTAGCGGAACGATTGCAAACAAAACTGCCACTATAAAAATTGCTAGTTTTTTCATAACACCTCCGCAACGAGTCCGAGCGCCGTTATTACAAACGCCACGATTAAATATATTCTGCCAAAAAACAGCACGATAGCCTTCCAGTTGTAATTTTTGACGTAGTTTTTGCAAACAAAAGCAAGGTACCAAGCAAAAAACGCAGCCGTTGCAACCAAAGGAACTATTATACCTCCCCAAATGCTTGCAAGCGGCACAAAATAATACAAAACGTTAAATGCTCCGATTACGAGGTTGGCTGCAAAATAGAAAAAAGGAAGAGCATAAATCATTTCGTCTAGCGGCAAGTACGGAGTATGGCGCAAGCCAAACGATATAAACTTGACTGCCAACGCATAAATTATCAACGGCATAACTCCCGCAATGAAAAAAGCCACTATGTCGTTGTTTAGGTAAGAATAATCGGGGTACGCGCCTACTATGGACGCAACCGCGTTACGTGAAGAATACCAACCGGCAAAACAAAGCGACAGATACAACGCAAGGTTAATTACCCATTTTTTAATTTTTTTCTCTTTAATTACGTTCATTTCTTTCCTTCATTCAATATTTTTAACGCAAACGTAGTTATTGCAAGCTTGTCGCCTATTAATCCGCTTTTATAATTACCGTCCACTTCGTGCAAATCGTCAAGAATACTTTTTAGCCGCCTTGGCGAAAACTCCTTAGCTTGCGCCTTTAACTTTTTTAGCGGATAATCGCTTAAGCCTAGATTCTTTTTTAGGTCGTCATCGCTTTGAGTTACCGAAACGTACAAAAGCTTGCGAAAATGCGAATAAATTATACCGAACACGCCCGCTACGTTGCCGTCGCCTATCATATCGTTTAGTATGGTAAGCGCGCGTTCGCTCTTGCCTGCCGCTATGCAGTCGCCAAGTTCGAAAACTTTATATTCGGCGTCGGCGTTTACAAGCGACTCTACGTCGTCCGTTTGAATAACGCCGCCCTTTTTGTACGAAATTAGTTTTTTAAGCTCGACGGATATTCGCGACATATAACGATTGCAACTATCGATTAGCTGCTTTGCCGCGGCTTCGGTAATCCCTACATTTGCGTTTGCGCACTCACGCGCAATATACGCTGTAAGCACGTTTATCTCTTGACGAGAACAATCCACAACCGTTAGTTTGTCGGATATGCCACTGAGATTTTTTGTAGGAACCGCGCTTACTAACACTATTACGGTATCGGGCGACGGCGAAAGCAAATACTTTTTCAGATCGGTTGCGTCTTTTTCGAACTTCTCGACTTCCACAAGCCTTATCGGGCTCATTATCGGAAAGACAACAGCCGCATTTACTATATCCGACGCAGTAGGTTCGGTAAGGCGAATCAAATTCATTTCAGGCAATTCGCACAAACTCTCGAAGATTTTTATCGCGCTGGAAATAACGAACGGATCGTCTCCGCTAAGCAAATAGCACGCTTCCCTTTTTTGCGACAAACGCTTTTTCAGCTCGATAAACTTCATAGAATATATTGTAATACAAAACGGCAAATTTTGCAAGTGTTTTATTGATTACTTTACAAAATGCTCGTAAGATTTTATGCGTTTAGTGTGTTTAGTATTATTACTTAAACCCATCGAGATGCAAAATAAAAAGCAGAAACGTTATCCGTTTCTGCTTTTTTGCGATTTGTTTTTACTCGATAAGTTTGGATACCGAAACTTCGTCGTAAATGTTTTTGATTGCTTCCGCAAAAATGGGAGCAACGCTTACGAGCTGAAGTTTGTCGAATTTCTTTTCTTCGGGGATTTCGATGGTGTTAAGCACGAAGAGCTTTTCGATTACCGAATTCTTTAATCTTTCGATTGCCGGTCCGCTGAGTACACCGTGCGTGCAGCAAGCGAACACGTGCTTTGCCTTGCCTACTTCAACAAGTGCCTGAGCGCCTTGAACGATGGTGCCTGCGGTATCGATCATATCGTCGATCATAAGGCACGTTTTGCCTTCGACGTCGCCGATTATGTTCATAACTTCCATTACGTTGGCCTTGGGACGACGCTTGTCCACTATAGCAAGCGGAGCGTTAAGCTTGGACGCAAGCTGACGAGCGCGCGCAACCGAACCAACGTCGGGCGAAATTACCACGAAGTCGTCGGACTTAACGAATTCTTCTTTGCAGATAGCTTGCTTTAAAACGGTAAGTCCGAGCAAATGGTCTACGGGGATACGGAAAAAGCCTTGAATTTGAGCGGCGTGCAAGTCCATGGTAAGAACTCTGTCCGCTCCTGCCGTTTGCAGAAGGTCGGCTACGAGCTTAGCCGTTATGGGATCGTGCGCCATAGCCTTACGGTCCTGACGAGCGTATCCGAAATACGGAATTACTGCGTTGATTCTGCCTGCCGAAGCACGCTTGAGAGCGTCGATAGTAACCAAAAGTTCCATAAGATTGTCGTTTACCGGCGCAGAGGTGGACTGAATAACGAACACGTCCGCTCCGCGAACCGATTCGTCGATATGTACCGAAACTTCACCGTCGCTGAACTTGCCGACGTGAATTTGTCCGAGTTCTACTCCGAGAATCTTTGCAATTTCTTTTGCAAGCTCGGGGCAACCGTTGCAAGCAAAAATCTTCAACTTTCTTTCTTGTGTAACCATACCTTCCTCCAAAGTTACTTTATATAAACGCCGCAGCGTTGTTTACTTTACCCAATCGGGCTTTACCGTTTGTCGCTCGCGCGCAATGGCAAGTGCCTTTGACGGCACTTCGTCGGTTATAGTCGATCCCGCCGCAACAAACGCTTCATCGCCGACCGTTACGGGCGCGATAAGATTGCAGTTGCTGCCGATAAACGCGCCGTCGCCAATTTGCGTTTTGTGCTTAGACTTGCCGTCGTAATTTGCTATTACTACGCCGCAACCTAGATTGCATCTTTTACCTACCGTTGCGTCGCCTACGTACGTAAGGTGCGCTATTTTGGTTTCGTCGCCGATATTGCTGTTTTTAATTTCCACAAAGTCGCCTATGCGGCAATCGTTGCCTATTATCGTCCCCGGACGCAAATACGCGTTGGGACCGACGGTGGAACGCTTGCCAACAACCGACGACAGCACGTAACTGCTTTCCACAAAAGCGCCTTCTTCGATAATCGAGCCGTCGATAGTATTGCGGTTGCCTATAAGCGCATGCTCCTTAATTACGGTTTTGCCTTTTATAACGTTGCCGCAACCTATACGTACGCCCTTTGCGATAACGACGTCGCAACCGACGAACGTGGACGACGGATCGTCGAACTGCACTCCTTGATTCATATGATAAGACAATATTCTGTTTTTAAGCGCTTCGCTTACCAAAGCTACTTGCTTAAAGTTGAACGCCGTCATAAAGTCTTCTTCGTCGAAATAATATGGATTCTCGCTGTATATTTTATCGATTCCGAGCAAGAAAGCAGTCTTAAACACGTATCCGCGCGTCATTTTTAGTACGTTTAGCCCTTTTTGTTTAAGAACGGTAACGGCATCGAGCACCGTTTTGCGCGTAATAAGCGGAGTGTCGGAAAACAAAACTACCGTAAAATCAGTCTCTCGCTTTACGTAAGGACGAACGAGAACTGGAAGCGGAACGCTGTCGCTGTACGGAGCAGCCTCGCAAAAACTGTCACCAAGAGAAAAGCAAACCCATTCAAGCATGGTTTTGCCCAAAATTTCGATAGAGGCCGTATCCCCCATATTTGGATATGAAACTTTTAAGACGATTCCGCAAATATTGTCCATAACTTAATTATAACCCTTCTACTCGTTTATGTCAATTTGTTTTGCGCAATTTTTTGCCCTTTCTCGCAGTTTTTTGAAAAACGCAGAGAGCATAGCAGAACATTCGTCTTGCATTATTCCACCTACGATTTCCACACGATGATTCAGCTCGCTGTTTGTTACGTCCATAATAGATCCGCAACAGCCGAAACGGCGGTCGTACGCTCCGAAGTATATGCGCTTTATTCTGGAGTTTACAGCAGCACCTGCGCACATGGCGCACGGTTCGAGCGTAACGTACATTTCGCAATCGGCAAGGTTCCACCTGTTAAGTTTTTTACCTGCTTTCTTTATTACAAGAACTTCGGCATGAGCCGTTCCGTCCTTTTGCGTGTTGCGCCTGTTGTGCGCGCGAGCTATTATTTTACCTTCGAAAACTATGACGGCGCCCACCGGAACTTCTTCGATTTTTTCGGCTTTTTGCGCTTCCTTTATCGCCGCTTTCATGAACTTTATTTTTTCGTCTTTCAATGCCCTATTCCTTTTTTATTTTTCGTAAATTTTATCGTATAGTTTTACTATTTTTTGCGGCAAATCGATATTTCGATTTACGTCCGACGCAATTTGGGTTTCCGATACCGGATGAGTAAGTAAATCGGGACCTATTTCGATAGTAACGGCAGGAATGCCCGTCGACACACACCAGTCTTTGTAGCCGCCCGAACTTCCTCCGTCGCCGTCCACGAGTTTATATCCGAGAGTATCGGCAATTTGCTTAGCCATTCTTTGGTCGCAAACGTTCGTTTGTCCGAAGTACCAATATACCTCTTGCCCTAGAGCATGGTAACTTACCGTAAACGCAGGCTTTACTTTTAGCGTAAAGTCTCGTAATGCAGCAGTTTCGGGCTCGCTGAACGGACGCTCTCCAACGTAGCCGTGAGGCGCAGGACCAAACGAATTGCCTTTGCCGAGTCCGAACTTTGCATCGAAATTATTGTTTAGGTCAACGCCTCGCGCGTTTGCCTTCCAAAGCGAAAAATCGTCGCTTTGGTTTACGCTTAAAAGCAACTCTTTGTATCTCCCCGCTATCGAAGCACCGCATTCGACGAGCAACGCTCCGTCGGGATTGAGCATGGGTAAAAAATATATGCCCGCAAAAGAATCTAAATTTCGATACGCTTGCCTTATTACGAGCGAAGCTGTAACGTTTTCGCGAGCGTGAATCGCACCGGTAATTATAAATTGCTTACCGTAATCGCTACCCACATGGATATAGTAAATTTCGTTGCCGAGCAAACTTTTGCCTATGCTGCCCGTTTTTTCGCCGCAAAAAGAAAGATAATTTACGTCGTCGATTAAATTTTGATATGTGTACATATAACGCCCCTTTGTTGCATTATATGCGGCAAAAGTTACTTGTGATACGGCAACCCTTCCTTTATGGTAAACGCCCGATATATTTGTTCGAGCAAAATAACTCGCATAAGCATGTGCGGATAAGTCATTTTTCCAAAGCTTATCTTTTTGTTTGCGGCGTTTTTTACTCGCTCGTCCACGCCGCACGAGCCGCCTATCACAAACGACACGGTATCACTGTGTTCCAGCGTATCGGACAAAAATTCGGAAAATTTTTCGCTACTCATATTTTCGCCGTTTATATCGGTAAGAACGATGTAACCTTTTAGCGAATCGAGAACGTCAGAACTTTCGGCAATTATACCGTCGGGACGATCCTTTAGTTGCACCACCGAAACGTCGGCAAAACGAGAAAGCCTTTTTAAATATTCATCGCAAGCGTCCGAGAAAAATTTTTCTTTCAGTTTGCCCACCACCACGAGCCTTATTTTTTTCATAGCCCGAATACGTAGGTAATAAACGTAGCTACGCCTGTAACGACTATTGCGCCGATAAAGAAAGCGTTGTCCTTAAGAGAAACGGCTTTTTCGGATGACGCAAAATTGTAATTTAGTTCCAAGTAATAATCGGATTTGCGCGTCTTTCGGCTTATGGCTACGATCGTAGCGACAAGCCCGAACATTGCAAGCAACGCTAAAGCAAGCCACGACGTGAGGACTCCGAACGACAAACTACCGATTTGATCGTAGATGTAATCGTAAAATCCGCCGCCTACCGTCCAACCGTATTCCGTAGCGCTTTCCAAATACACGCTTGTAAAATTGTTCATGAAGTGCACTATCATTGCAGGATATATCGAACCGGTTTCGAGCACCAAATAGGCAAGCAATCCGCCAAGCACAGCCGTGTACAAAGTTTGCGTAATATTTTGATGAAAAAGCCCGAAAGCTATTGCAACCAAAATTATCGTTTTGCGTTTGGATTTAGTTGCGCGTAAAACGGTTAGCAAGCCGCCACGATTAGTAAACTCTTCGCATATTCCGGGCAAAACGGCCGTTAGAAGCACCGATAAAACAAAATACAAAGCGTTAAAACGTTCTGGCATTGCGCTGTCGCTTGACGACAAATTGTAGCCAAACAGCACGAGTATTATTTGCCACAAGTACGAAACCGCCATGCTGAGAATAATGACGAGCGCGCCGAGCGCAAACGATAGTAATATAACGCTTACGTTGCATTTACGAAAACCCGAAAACTCAAAAACGTCGCGCGCAGATTTTTTTAGTCTGAGCTTGTACATTAGTAACGGGAAAACGAAAAGTATTCCTATTTGTACCGGCACCGAGAATATTGCGTCAATTAACAAATCGTACCAATATTCGGTCATGGTATGATCAATCGTCGCCACCTGCACGTAATAAGTTACGATTCGCATTACAAGCAACGCAACGGATATTATAAACACGGTTAGACCGACCGTACGGTACTCTTTTTTTATGTCACGAGTATTCATAGTTTTCTCCTTGTTACGTTAGTTAGTAAAGAATTAAGCCACCTATAAAAGTTATAAACCATAAAAAGGCTGTAATGCAAAAGTACACGATAAACGCAACGCGATAAGTATTTTTGCCGAAACCGCCCGCCTTATCGCCGTTTTCAAGCTTATACTTTTGCATAAGCGCTTTTTGCCGCTCTAGCCTGTCGACTATTACCGGAGCACCCGTGTATGGATTGTATCCGTTTGACAAATAACGATTTTCTTCGGTTATTTGCGGCACGGAGTCCCCTTCGTAGATTGGCTGAAGAGTGTTTTCGTCTATCCATATAACTTGCGGATTTGCCTTATATTTTTGAGAGAACGCATCTTTTTCGATCTTTTTAAGTTTTTTGCATATAAACCAAACGATCGCTACGGCGGCTGCGGGCAACACCACACACGTTAGTAGCGTTATCGGCGCATTGTCGCCGATTTGAGAATAAAAGCCGTTTATGCTAAGTCCGAATTCGGAATACGACAGAAGTAATGCCAGCGCATTGCTTAATGCGTGAATGATCATCGAGCACAAAACGTTGCGACACGAAAGCATTACGTACGCCGACACTGTCCCAAGACAGAACTGATATATCGTCTGTTCGGGATTAACGTGCATAAGCGCAAAACACAAACCGCTTATTACGCTTACGCCAAGTTCGTCTCGACGCGATCTTATCAATCCGCTGCAAAGCGCGTTACGGAAAATCGTTTCTTCGCATATAGGCGCGGCAATTACCGTTGCGATTATAAGCAATACTATGCCTACGGGACTAGATATCTCTAAGCCGCTCGAAAAGTAACCCATAGAGGAAAGTAGATATTCAAAATAGTACGCTAGCCCTATAAAACCGAAAAAACACACCGCGGCTATTGCAACGGAAGCCAATAGCGAGCGCACGGTTATTCCGTTTTTTAGCGAGAACGTAGCCTTTATGCCCTTCTTTTTTACGTATACAAAATACGTCGCAAAATATACGAGCTGAAAAACGATCATGCTTACGCATTGCGCGATTTCGTAACCGATCGTATCGGACGCATCGACCGACAGCAAAACGACGCTCATTACGACTTGAGCTACGAGCATAAGCGCAAAAGCTATCAGCATAAGCATCGGTCCGTCGGACGCTTTGAAAGGTTTTTCGTTCATTAAGATATCTCCAAAAGTTCGCTCATTTTTTCTTGAGTCGCCACGCACACTCCTGCGCTTAGACCTTGACGCGTAAGTTCGTCAAAAGTAGTTTTGTAAGCAAGAGCGGGAGTGTTGTTTTCTTGAGACAAATGCCCCAAAAGAAAATGTTTCGTTCCGCTTAGCGCAAGCTTTACGGCGATTTGCGCGCATGCGGAATTGCTTAAATGTCCGTAGTCGGACATTATTCTACGCTTGAGTTCGTACGTATACTGTGTGTTCTGCTTTAAAAGTTCCTCGTCGTGATTAGACTCGATTAGCGCAACGTCGCTGCCTTGAATATGGTTGACGTTTTCGGTCGTCAGCCTGCCTACGTCGGTAGCCACGGTTATTTTTTTGCCTTCGTGGTAAAAGCTGTATCCTACGCAAGGCACGTCGTGACTTACGCTGAACGGCGAAACGGTTACGTCGCCGACGAAGAAGTCTCCGTCAAACTGCGTAAGCTTGTCGTACGACGGCAGAAGCTCACGCACTTTTCGATACGAGCGAACGTGAACGTACACCATAGGCGACAACGCCTTTACGACGCTTTTTATGCAGCCGACGTGATCGGAATGCACGTGGGTAATAAGCAGACTTATCGGCTTGCCGCACTCGCCTAGCACGCGAAGGCTTTCGCACACTCTTTTTGCGCTTATTCCCGCATCAACCAAAATAGCAGTCGTATCGCTTGCAACGTACGAACAGTTGCCTCGACTGCCGCTTGCAAAAGAACAAAGTTTGAATCCCATTTTAGTCTAAAAATTTAATAATTCCGCTTCGCTCTTTCTTTTCGGGAAGCGCGTCGACGTAACCTACGCTTAAAGCGGCGTACGGAACGTAACCGTCTTCGAGCTCGATCAGCTTTAAAACGTTTTCGTCCTTCGTTTTGTACAACATATTTATCCAGCAAGCGCCGAGGTTGAGTTCGGTTGCGGCAAGATACATATTTTCCATAATGCAACCTACGTTTTGCTCGGGCAATACCGATTCTTTTCCGAGCGAAACGACTATAAGCGCGTTGCCTCCGCGATAGAAATTAAATTCTCCGTTTGAGGTAAAATGAGCAAGCATCTGCTCGTTTAAAGTTGCTTTTATCGCTTGATTAAGCTTTTTAAGTCGCTCGCCTCGAATTACGGTAAGCGCAATTTGTCTGCTGTTCATAGCCGTCGGAGCCTCTAGCCCCGAAAGCATTATTTCGTTAAGTTTTTCGTTTTCGACGTCGACCGGCAAAAAGCTGCGAACGCTGCGACGATACTTTATACATTCAATCGTGTTCATACTAGTGACATCCTCCGCAAGTAGAGCAATTGCCGGTACAATCGGACTTTTTGCAAGCCCCTACTATAAGCTTTCCGTTGTACACTTGGTTAGTTTTTCCACCGCAGTATTTGCAGACGGGATACTTTCCGTCGGCTTTTACGAGTTCCTCGTAAACCTGCCCGCACTTTTCGCACTTTAATTCTATAAGCGGCATAAAAATACCTCCGATTAAATTTTAGCATACCGACAAAAAATTGTCAATGGTTGCAACCAAAAAAGAATAATTTTGTATGCAAAATTAAAAAGCGATTGTATCATAAAAAAACGGACAGATCTTTCTGCCCGTTTTTTGTAGCAATTAAGCTTCTCGTTGCGTTATAATCGATTTGTAAACTTCCCAACCGTTGGAAATTGCGTCGCCGTTAACGTAACGGCTAAGCATACCTACATCTACGTTGATAGTAAGCGAGCCGATTATCGACAGCGAGCACGCACCTTTTAGATAATGGAACGAATAATTATCGTTTGCCCCAACCAAAGACGGAACGTTACTTCCGTAGATGTTTATTACCGAAAGCGATTTGCAGTTAAAGAACGCCTTTTTGCCTATCGAAGTAAGCGAATTACCTTGCTTAGCCGTTCCGACGTTTACCTCCGCCAGATTAAGACCGAAAAACGCCTCTTTTTGTATAATTTTTACCGAAGCCGGTATGTTGATCTTAGTAATTGCGTCGCAGTATCTGAAAGCGTTTTGACCTATCTCGGTTATGCCGTTGCCTAGGTCTAGGTCGGTAAGCAAAACGCAACCTTCGAACGCTTCCGAGCCGAGAGAAAAGCTTGAACAAGGGAAAGTTACCGATTTGACGTTACCGTAAGCAAACGCGCTGTCGCCTATTGAAATAAGCGCGGTCGCTTTGCTTAAATCAAGATACTCGAAACCCGTTCTTTGCGTGGTGGTTCCGGCAAACGCATAGTCGCCTATCGAAGTAAGCGCGCTGTCGTTTCCGAAATCAATGCTTTTTAGATTTGTGCAAAGGCGGAAAGCTGAAGTGTCGATACGCTTAAGCGAAGAGGTAAATTCGAGCGACGCAAGCCCGCTGCAACCGTAAAACGCTCCTTGTCCTATTACCGAAACATTGCCGAAATTAACGGACGTAATTAAGGCGCAATTTGCAAAAACACATTCACCTGTGCTGAGAAGAGCTTTGCAACCGCTTAAATCGACGGAAGTTATCTTGTTGATGACTCCGAGTTCACCGCTGAATGCAAACGAACCTATTTGCTCGAGCTTGCACGCGTCGGAAAAATCTATCGACGTAAGCGCACTTGCGCCGTAAAAAGCCTTATCGGCTAGCGTAACGAGCGACGCAGGCAGTTTTATCGATTTTAACGCTTTATTGTAAGCAAACGCTCCTTCTCCCAAAGTAGTAAGTCTGCTTTTCTCCTCGAACTTTATGCTTTTAATTTCGCTCATTTTAGAGGAACTTCCGGCAAACGCATAGTCGCCTATGGTTACGACAGAAGCAGGAACGGTAAGCGTTTGCAAATGATTGCAACCATAAAACGCGTAATTGCCTATCGATTTTAGCGTAGACGGCAACGTAACGCTGTACAAATAAGAATTGCCGTAAAACGTTCCGTCTGCAATTTCCTCTACCCCTTCGGGAATGGTTATCGAAGAAACAGACTCGTTGCGAACGTACAATATTAACTTCGTCCTTTCGGCATTATATAAAATTCCGTTTACGGCAGAATAATACTTGTTGCCTGCCTCCACCACGAAGCGATTTATTTTGGCGTCGTCGAACACGCCTATTGCCGCAAACTCTATAAGTTCGGTTTCTCGACTTATAGTTACCGTATCGACCGAAGGCAACATAATTTTAGGCACGCTGTCGATAGACGACGGCGACACACTATAAGCAGACCGATATAGCTTTGAAACAACGTATTCTTCTTGCTTAAACACAGCCGTTCCTATCGTTTTTAGCGATGCAGGAGTTTTAAATTGAGTAAGCCCGCTGCCTCGAAAAGCATAATCGCCTATCGTTACAACGCTGTCCGGTAAATCCAACTGCGAAAGCTTAGGACAATAAGCAAATGCGCCTTCGCATATCGTAGATAGTTTATTGCCGACGAACGTCACTTCGTTTAGTTCGGTGCAGTCGCTGAAAGCGTAAGCCGATATAATTTTTACGTTTTCGGAAACGTTAACGGACGCAAGCTTTTTGCAACCGCCGAACGCGCTTTCGCCGATAGTCGTTACGGATACCGGCAAAGATACGGAAGTAAGTTCCTCGCAACCGTAAAACAGCTTTTCGGGTATTTCGGTCATTTTAATCGGAATAACGACACTTTGAAGCTCCGTGCACCCCAAAAACGTTTTTGCACCCACGGAAGCGATTTTGCCGCTTATCGACTTTATTCCGCTGTGAGCAAAACATCCGTCGCCTAAAACAACGTCGCCGAACGCTCGCACGTCTTGCGCCGACGTATAAGCAAAAGCCTCTTTGCCTACAGAATAAAGCAACGTCGGCAATACGATTCTGCCGCTTAACGCCGAGCAGCCGTAAAACGCGCGATCGTTTATCTGCGTAAGCGTAGTCGGAAAATAAACGGAAGTAAGTCCGCTGTTGTTCATAAACGCACCTTCGCCTATAAGGACTATTCCGTCGGCTAACGTTAAACTAAGCGTACTTGACGCGGCATCGGTACAAAAAGCGTAATCGTCGATTATCGACGCGCAAACTTCGATTTTTGAAAATTTATGATTGTAAAAAGCGTACGCTCCGACGACGTCCGTCGTTAGATTAAGTTCGCTTTTTAGCTTCGCGTTTTTAAACGCTCCTTTGCCGACGTAATCCAAAACGAGCTTGTCCGATTGCAAAATAACTTCTTGCGACGAAACGTAGCAGCTTCCGTTATAGTAAGTCGACTTTACGCCTAAGCCCATAAACGCATAATCTCCTACGCTTTTTAGCGACGAAGGCAGCACTAGCTTAGTAGTAACCGAACAAGGATAATCGTAGGAACCCGTGTAAATCCAATTTAGATACGTGTCGGCGGCAAAAGCATATTCCTTTACCTCCAGTCCGTTTGACTGCGGTAACTTTATGGTATTGATCTGAACGCCTTCGAACGCATATTCGCCTATTTCTTTAAGGTTGCTTTGTTCGCCGAACGTCAAGTTAACCGACGAAAAGACGTAGTTCCCGTTTATAAGCGAACCGCCGACGTGGTTAAACGCATAAGCTCCGACGGTTTCGAGCGACGACGGCAACGATATATCCGTCAATGCAGAAACGTAAACGTTAGCGCCGGAATTAGCGTACCTTCCGTGTAAAACGTAGCCTTCCCCAAACGTCGCCATAAACGCGCCTTCGCCTATTTCGACCAAACCTTCGTTGAAAACTACCTTGCTTAGATACGGATTACCGTAAAAAGCATAGTCGCCTATTCTTTTGTAGCAAGACGGAATATAAACGGACAATAATTTCAGTCTGCTGAACACGCCTTCGTCTTTAGTTCCGTCGGCAACGGCGGTTATCGCCACTCCGTTATATTCGGTAGGCAAAGCGAGCTTTACATAACCGCCTGCCATTTGCGGCAATTTTATGCCGCTTTTAATGCCTACAACGGTGTAAGTCGAGTCCTTGTTAAGGCTGTATTCGAACAAATCGGCGCTTGCTCCGTCGTATCGCTCGGACGCGTAGACGTCCATATTGCTAAGCACGCAATCAGTATCTTTATCCCAACCGTTAAACACGAAAAAGTCGCTTACTTCCACGGCGGGACTGCTTGCAGACTTACCCTCTGCGATTTTTTGAGACGAAATGATTTCACCGTTTAGTCCGTAGAAATTAACGGTGTAGTACGTCGTTTCGTTTGAAGTCGTATCGTCCCATACCGCAAATAAAGTAACGTCTTTACTTATCGGCAAAGTAAAATCAAATCTTTCGCCGCTATCGGTTGCCCAATATAAGAATTCGCTTTGCAAGTTGCTTGAGAGCTCGAGCGGATCTATCAATTCGTCCTTTTTTACGTTTACGGTGTATTCGGTGATATTTTCGCCGCAGAAAGTAACGCTGAAATATTCCGCTTGCGGTTCGATTTCTTCGCACGCAGCGGCAAAACAAGCGATTATAATGAAAATTAACGTTACTAAAAATTTCTTCATTATCGTCGTTACTTCCTCGTCTTAAAAGACACCTACACGGTATATTTATAAGCATTATACCACAAAAAAGCAAGCCTGTGTATACCGGTTCTGCATGTTTTAGACAATTCTCATTTACACTCAAAAACTTTCAAAATTAACCACTAACGCAACAAAAAAGAGGCGATTTTTGCGCTTTTTGTTGCGATAAACCGCTTGTTTTGGTATTACTTATTTACAATTACGGTGCATAACTATAAAAAAATCGCGACAGCCGAATCGTTGCCGTCGTGATTTTTTATAGTTATTTACTTCTTTGCGGATAGAATAAGGACGTTTACGTCTGCCGGATTCACTCCGCTTATTCTGGACGCCTGTCCGATAGTAAGCGGTTTTATTTTGTTTAATTTTTCGACCGCTTCGGCGCGCAATCCTTTTATTTGCGAGTAGTCGGTTACGTTAAGTTGCATGTCTTCCAGACGCGATTGTTCTTTACGCGCTTTTTCTTGTCTGATTAGATACCCTTCGTATCTGCAACGAATAAATACGTCGCTGACTGCGGAAGGACACAAATCGTCGAACACGTCACACACTTGCGCAAATTGCGACGGCGTAAGGTCTGTTCGCCTGATTATCTGTTCTACCGTCAGCGTGCCTACGTCCTCGCCTATTATTTTTTCGGTCAGCGTTCGCTCGATTTTTTCGCTAAGTCGTTGATTTGCAATTTCGATATCATTTAGTTTGCGATTAAAAATTTCAACTCTTTCTTTTGTCGCTAATCCGATTTCTATGGCTATAGGCGTTAGTCTGAGATCTGCATTGTCTTGCCTAAGGCACAGTCTGTATTCGCTACGACTCGTCATCATTCGATACGGCTCGTCGGTACCTTTTGTTACCAAATCGTCTATTAAAACGCCTATGTAAGAATTCTCTCTGCCGAATATTATAGGCTCTTTGTTTTCGAGACGTCTTGCCGCGTTTATGCCCGCCACTATGCCCTGCGCCGCCGCCTCTTCGTAACCGCTGGTGCCGTTGATCTGCCCCGCAAAAAATAATCCGCTTATACGCTTACTCATAAGCGTGGGATAAAGTTCGGTAGAATCTATGCAGTCGTACTCTATTGCATACGCATCGCGCATTACGTGAACGTTTTCAAAACCAGATATGCTGCGATACATATCCAGCTGCACGGAAGCGGGAAGCGAAGTGGATATTCCCTGCACGTACATTTCTTGCGTGCATTCCCCCTCTGGTTCTAAAAAGAATTGGTGTCGTTCTTTATCGGCAAATCTTACTATCTTATCTTCGATGGCCGGACAATACCTTGCGCCCGCTCCCTTTACGAGTCCGAGCGAACGAGCGGTTTTATCTAGATTGTTTTTTATGATTTCGTGTGTTTGCGTATTCGTATAACCAAGATAGCACACCGTTTTGTTTTCTATCTTGTCGGATAAAACGCTGAAACTGTAAATATCGTCGTCGCCCTTTTGAATTTCAAGCTTGCTTAGGTCCACGCTGTCGCGCTTGATACGCGCAGGGGTGCCCGTTTTGAACCGACGCAAATTAAACCCGAGCTCGGTAAGACTGTCCGAAAGATATTGCGAACGCATAAACGACGCAGGTCCCTTCTCTTCTTTGACTTCACCCGTTATTATTTCGGATTTAAGATACACGCCCGAACAAATAATTACGCAACTTGCATAAAACGTTTGTTGCGTAGTTTGAACGCCTACGACTTTGCCGTCCTTTGCGATAATGCTTTTTACTTCGGCTTGGCGAAGGTACATATTTTCGCAGTTTTCGAGTACGCTTTTCATATAGTCGTGATAGCCATACTTATCCACCTGCGCTCTTAGCGATTGAACAGCCGGACCTTTGGAAGTATTGAGCATACGAAGCTGCAATGTGTTTGCGTCCGAAGCTTTGCCCATTTCGCCGCCAAGCGCATCGATTTCCCGCACCAAATGTCCTTTTGCCGTACCGCCTATGCTGGGATTGCATGCCAAATAGCCTACGTTATCGAGACTTATCGACAACATAAGCGTTTTATGCCCCATACGCGCAAGAGCAAGACCTGCCTCAATACCGGCATGTCCTGCTCCTACTATTATTGCGTCGTAATTATAATCAAGCATCAGTATCTTATATTGTTCCAAGAAAGCGAAACTTTGGAATCGTTGTCGCCGTAATTACGCATTATTCCGCAACGAGCGAGCGTTTGGCTTGAGGGGAATACCATATCTTTGTACATAGCCTTCCATTGTGCGTCGAGCTGTTCATTGCCTTCTATAATGGTTTTAGTACCAAGCTCTTCTTCGACGTTTGCTTTAAGCTGATCGTACGCTTCCTTTATAGGGCTGATTGCGCCTGCGTACTCGCTGTTTAATATAGCAACGTCCTTTTGACAAATATACTCCAGGAAGTACTGGGCAGCTTCTTCGTTTTTAGCATACTTGCTTATTACGAAGCAATCGAGGTAAACGTTACTTCCCTCTTTGGGAACGACGTACCAAAGATTTTTATTGCCGGTATGCTCATTGCCGTCGTCGTCTTCGTAGTCGTTCATTATATAGCCTGCGTCGCACGACCACATAAGCGCAACTTTTATGTTCGAAGTTCCTGCCGCCATGCTGAACTTAAGATCTTCTCCGCCCCAGATTTGATTGAAGTTTTTAGCTTCGGTTAAGGCGGTTTTTGCTTTGTTTAACGCATTGTCCGAAACGTCTTCGAAAATGTTTTGAAGTTTTGCCTTGTACTGCTCGTTATAGTCGGTAAATCCGCTAGAAAGCGTACTAAGCTCTTCTCGATTTGCCCAAATAGCTGCCGAAGTTATAGCCTCGCGAAGCGAATCTTTGTTTGCACTTGCTCCGCTGTATTCGTCCGTGAAAATCGCACTCCAGCTGTCGATATGAGCGTTGGTCTTGGAATAATCGTACATAAGTCCGAAGGTTCCGTACATGTACGGAACGGAATACTCAAGCGTAGGATCGGACGTTCTTGCGATAGCCGCGTACTCGGGAACAAGCTTATCGGCTACGTTGACACGCTCGGTTTTGATTAGAAGGTCTTTGCTTAAAAGTTGTTCTACGGCGTAATCCGAAGGACACAACAAGTCGTAATCGGCGTGGTCGCGCTCTACCGTCGTCATGATTTGTTCCACGTTGTCGAAGGTGGAAAGAATGACTTCCACGTTGTTGCCGGTTTGCTCGTAGTACCAGCTTTCGAAGTCGTCGAAAATTTCTTCGTCGATATACTCGCCCGGAACGTACAATTTAAGCTGTTCGCTTCGGTTAGAGCAGCCGACAAAGCTAAAGCACGCGGCGCAAAGCATTGCCGCTATAACAATCGAAATGATTTTTTTCATTCTGGTGTCTCCTTTTTTATTATCGTTTGCTTAAAGACGGCAAATTGCCGACTTGAGATTTCTTTGCTTTTTTGTTTTTTGCTACGTTGAATACAATAAGCACCAACAAAACCACTACGAATATTATGGTACTTAATGCACGAATTGCCGGATCGAGGTTACGCTTTAGATTTGCGTAAACGAACGTAGAGATCGTGTTTACTCCGCCCGTTCCTTTGTTAAGATTGGTTACTACGAAGTCGTCGAGGCTGAGCGTAAACGCCAAAGCAAATCCGGATATCATTCCGCCCAAAAGCTGCGGCATTATTACGGTAAACAAACTACGCATAGGTCCTGCCCCAAGGTCCAATCCCGCTTCGTACAAGTTGGGATTGAGCTGGTTGAGTCTGGGACCTACCGCAAGAATAACGTACGGCGTAGTAATTACCGTGTGCGCTACGATTAGCCAACCGACGCCCTTGTTAAGCGGTATTTGCAACACGTCTCGTATAAATATAGACAACAGGAAAAACCCTACGGCAGTTACGATTTCGGCGTTGACGACGGTTATTTGCGACATAAAATTGACTGCTTTTTTGCCCTTACGCATATAGTACAATCCGACCGCGGTAAACGTACCGATAAACGTTGCAAGCAGTGCGGACACAAGTCCTATTATAAGCGTATTTAACGTAGCTTCCATAAGCTGCGAATTTTTAAACAGCTGAGCGTACAACGAAAACGTAAATTCACCGAAGCCGTTTACACTACCCAAGTTCTTTTCCGCCGAAAAAGAATACACGATTATAAGCGCAATGGGAAGGTATATGATCACCAAAACGACTATAAGGAACACCCAACGTAAAATAACGGATAATTTTTTATTCATCGGAACCTCCTTTTATCGTCGTCTTTTCGGGTGCTTTGCCTGAGAACAAATTCCCTATAAGCATCGTTAAGAACACGAGAATCAGTAATATCAGCGACAGCGCCGAACCTACGCCCCACGTGCTGGTCATATCGAACAAGCCGTTGATCTTGCCGCCGATAAGCGTGGTGTTGGTGTCGCCGAGCATACCGGTTATGGCGTACGCGCTGAACACCGGCATAAATACCATAGTTATTCCGCTTATTATTCCTTTTAGCGACAGCGGTAAAGTAACTTTAAAAAACGTTATTACCGCGTTTGCTCCGAGGTCGGTAGACGCTTCGACGTAACTTTTGTCCATGTTCATAAGAACGGTGTAAATTGGTAGCATCATAAACGGTAAAAAGTCGTACACCATACCTATCATGGTCGCAACGAAGCCGTTGTCGATACCTACCATATACAAAAGCGAACGCAATGCGATTATACGCAAAACGAAGTTCATCCACATCGGAATTATGAACATTAACGCCAGTATCACGTACTTATTAAACGGTTTGGACGCAAGTATAAGCGCAGTGGGATACGCTATGAGCAAACATATTATGGTAGTAAGTAACGCGATTCCTACCGTTTTTAAAAGCAACAGCAAGTTTTCGGCGGTAAACACGTAAACGAAATTTTCTAAAGTGAACCCGCCATCGGCACCCTTAAACGCATATACAAGCACGAGCAAAAGAGGAAATACTACGAATATTATGCAGATAAAGACGTACGGATATGCAAAAAACGTAGGTCTGAAATCGTTACCGCGCTTAAGCGAGAGTTTGTTAAGCTTCATCGGTCTCCTCCTCGGGTACGATTACTTCGAGGCGTATCTTGTTTTTGTCAAGCTTTATGCCTACGCGGTCGCCTATATCCCATTCATCTGCCGTATCGATGTAAAAATCTTCGTCGGTGTCGGTATAAATTTGAACCTGATAGTAACTGCCCTTGTAAAGCGCTTGCGTTACGTTGGCGCCTATTACGCCGTCCGCTTCGTCGTCGGTAAGCTCGATTGCGTCAAACGGAACGAGCACTTTTACTTGAGTGCCCTTTTCGAGATGTGCATCCGCATCGATTCGAGTATCGACTTCGAACGTTCCGCCGCAAAAATCTACGGCGTTTTCATCGCTGACTTCGCCTACGAATTCGTTTACGGTACGAAGTTTCTTCATTATATGAATGCCGTTGGGCTTAACCAAAAGTTTTACTTTTTGTCCGGGCTTAGCCTCGATAGTGGATTGAACGGTAAATTCGTAGCCGTTAGCTTCGATTTCCATTTCGTACCAGGTGCCTTTGAATACGGCAGAAAGCACGACGCCGCAAAGCTGACCTTGTTCGGAATTTTCAGGCAATACGTCGATGTCTTCGGGACGAATAACGAGGTCGACGTGTTCGTTTTTAGCAAACCCTTTATCTTCGCATACGAACACGGTATCCAAAAATTTAACCAAATAATCCTTTATCATTACGCCCGATATTATGTTGCTTTCGCCTATAAAGTCGGCTACGAATGCGTTTGCCGGCTCATCGTAAACCTGCTTAGGCGTGCCTATTTGCTGAATAAGTCCGTCGTTTAGAACGACTACGACGTCGCTCATGGTAAGCGCTTCCTCTTGATCGTGCGTTACGTATATAAAGGTTATGCCGAGCTCTTTGTGCATTTTGGTAAGCTCGATTTGCATTTCTTTGCGCATTTTTAGGTCAAGCGCTCCGAGCGGCTCGTCTAGCAAAAGCACCTTAGGTTCGCAAACTATCGCGCGAGCTATCGCAACGCGTTGTTGCTGCCCACCCGAAAGAGAATTGACGTCGCGATGACCGTAGTCTTCGAGCCCGACGAGTTTTAGCGCGCGATTAACCTTTTGTTCTATTTCTTCTTTAGTGAATTTTCTGAAAAGCTGAACCTTTTCGCCTTTTTTATTGGTTTTTTCGCCGCAAGGAATTTTTTTGAGTTTAAGTCCGAAAGCAACGTTTTTGAAAACGTTGAGATGCGGAAAAAGCGCGTATTTTTGGAATACGGTGTTTACCGAACGTTTATAAGGCGGTATCGTAGTTACGTCCTGTCCTTCGATATATATGCTGCCCGAAGTAGGCGCTACGAACCCTGCGATCATACGCAACAGCGTCGTCTTGCCGCAGCCGGACGGACCGAGCAACGTTACGAACTGTCCGCGTCTTATCGACAAATTGATTTCATCGATTACGGTGGTGTCGTCAAAAACTTTGGTTACTTTTTTTACTTCGATAATCTTATCAAAAACTCTTTGCTCTCTCATTTGCTTACTCCTTGCATCAAAAGTTAGGGGGGCACGACAACCAGATTATTATTGCCGTTTCCTTGCCGACGTTTTTTATATAGTGCGTTCTGTCCGCACGGAAGTAAAAGCTCTCGCCTTTTTTTGCCTTGATTTCTTTTTTGCCGAGGAACAGCTTTATCGAGCCTTGCAACACGTATCCGAACTCTTCGCCCTCGTGAGGGATATCGTGCTCGGTTTCCACTCCGACGGCAAGTTCGCACCTTATCGGCTCCATTTTATTCTTTTGAGCCGTGGGCACCAGCCATACGATTTTGCCGTAGTCGGTTTCTTTTTCGAAATGTTCGTTAGCGGTGAATACTATTCGTTCGTCGTCGTCGTCCGAGAAAAATTCGTTTAAGTTGGTACCTAGCGCCGTTAGAATATCGTTTAGCGTTGCGATAGACGGACTGGTAAGGTCGTTTTCGAGCTGTGAGATATACCCTTTGGTAAGCTCGCAACGCGACGCCAGCTCTTCTTGCGTAAGCGCCTTTTTAAGCCTCAGCTCTTTGATTTTTATGCCGAGTTCCATACCTACCTCCTCATCTTTTTTTGTAAAACGTGCAGTAAACAAAAAGTTTAGCAAGTTTGCTTAAAATAAACCAAAAGTTTATTTATAGTAAACTTCACATAATATAACACCTATTTCGTCATTAGTCAAATATTTTGTATACCTTTTTGCAAATAGTTGACTATTTTTTTTGTTTATGGTATTATTGTTAACGTAGGAGGAATTGTGAAATGGATTCTAAGCTTAAAATGATAAAAATAATAACCGTTTCGGCAGTGATTTTTATATTTTTGCTGATCGTTTCTCTTATTATAAATTTCGTTAAAATTTCCAATATGAACGCTACGCAAGACAAGCTCGAAGCTGAGATTGCGGAAATAGACAAAAAGATCGCCCTTAACGATTCCGAGATCGCTGAGCTTAGCAGCAGTGAATATCTGGATTGGTACGCGCGAGAATATCTTGATATGAAAGGTCGCGACGAAAAAGTCTTTAAATTTGACGAAGAATAACTGTTAAGCCCGAATAAACGGGCTTTTTTGATGGTGTTTTGTCGCAAGGAGGTAACTTAATGAACGTAATAGACATAGGCAGCAATTCGGTACGACTACTGTCGAACGGCAAAAAGACGGTTATTACTACATGTCTTGCAAAAGATATGGCTTTTGACGCGCTTAGCCCCGATTCGATCAAACGCACGATAGACGCTATAAAAACGCTCTCGTGCTTAGCGAACGGAAAATGCGTTGCTTTTGCTACCGAAGCGGTACGCAAGGCAAGCAACAAAAACGAATTTATACGCGACGTTTATCTTGCCACCGGAATCGAAACGCACGTGCTTAACGGTGACGAAGAAGCGGAAATAAGTTATTTAGGCGCATCGATGGATTACGGCGACAACGTGGCGGTTATAGATCTTGGCGGAGCAAGCTGCGAGATAGTTTTCGGAAACGACGGAAGAATTAATTACAAACGCTCCTTCCCCTTCGGTTGCGTTTTGCTTGCGGACAAATTCGGAACGGACGCCGAATCGATTAAAAAATACGTTTGCTCGTTGCTTTGCGATTTACCCGATTTAAAAGCCAAACGTTACGTTGCGGTGGGCGGCACGGCAACTTCGATATCGGCTGCGGTAATGGGGCTTGAAACGTACGATCCGAAAAAAGTACACGGATACGAACTTAGCTTGACTAAAACGGAGAATTTTATAAAAGAAATATTTGAAGGAAAAGATTTCCGCGTTGTATCCTCAATGCGAAAAAAGACGATTTTTCAGGGCGGCGTTGCTCTTTGCACCGTTATGAATTTGCTGGGACAAAACGAATTAATCGTAAGCGAAAAAGATAACCTTGAAGGATACGCTATTAAGTTTTGTTAGTTTAACTAGCTTTTTGCAGTTTTTTACAGTATATTTTGTGCTTTAAGAGAAATACTAAGAGTACAAAATACATAAGGAGGAACTCAAAATGGCTAACGGCAAAAGCAACTCTAAAAAGAGCACTAGCGCAAGCAAGTCGACTACCAAGTCCTGTTCGGCAAAGTCAAGCAGAAATACGGGTAAGACTTCGACTACCAAAGACTGCAAATAATAAAGTTTGACAGCATTAAAAAAGCAACGACTTTAAAGTCGTTGCTTTTTTACGTTTAAAAATTATTTGTTAAGGCATTTTTCGTAGATGCCCGCTTCTTTTATTGCTTCGATAAGAGTTTCTCCTATCTTGTCGGGCGTAGGAGCAACTTTTACTCCGCACTCGGTAAGCGTTGCAACCTTGCCTGCCGCCGTGCCTTTACCTCCCGATATTATCGCGCCTGCGTGCCCCATACGCTTGCCTGCAGGAGCTGTTCTGCCCGTGATAAACGCAGCTACCGGCTTATCCTTCATGTTGTCGCGTATCCACTCGGCAGCATCTTCTTCGCCGCTTCCGCCTATTTCGCCTATCATAACTACGGCGTAGGTTTCGGGATCGTCCTTAAACAACTTGAGCGCGTCGATAAAGCCCGTTCCCTTTATGGGATCGCCGCCGATTCCGACAGCGGTGGACTGACCGAGACCTGCCTTGGTAAGCTGATCTACCGCTTCGTAGGTAAGCGTTCCGGAACGCGATATAACGCCGATATGTCCTTTTTGGTGGATGCGAGCAGGCAAAATACCTACTTTACATTCACCGGGAGAGATAAGTCCCGGACAGTTAGGGCCGATAAGACGAGTCTTTTTGCCTACCATATAGTTCTTTACGCGCATCATGTCTATTACGGGAATGCCCTCGGTGATGCAAACTACAAGGTCGAGACCTGCGTCTACCGCTTCGATTATACCGTCGGCGGCAAACGGAGCGGGAACGTAAATTACAGACGCATTGGCGTTAGTCGCTTCCTTAGCTTCCTTTACCGTATCGAAAACGGGAACGCCGAGCGTTTCCATCCCGCCCTTGCCGGGAGTAACGCCTGCTACTACGTTAGTACCGTATTCTATCATTTGCGCGGTGTGGAACTGTCCTTGACCGCCGGTGATACCCTGCACGATAAGTCTGGTATCTTTGTTAATTAAAATACTCATAATCGTCCTCCTATCTAGCCATTTCGACCGCTTTTTGCGCAGCCGAACGCAAATCGTTGCAAGCGTAAATCTTGAGTCCCGATTCCTTTAGTATGCTCTTGCCTTTTTCTACGTTGGTACCGTCGAGACGAACTACGAGCGGAACGTTTAAGCCGACTTCCTTGGCGGCAATAACTATACCTTCGGCAATGACGTCGCATTTTACGATTCCGCCGAAAATGTTGACCAGAATTGCCTTAACGTTTTTGTCCGACAAAAGTTTGAACGCCGCGGTTACGCGCTCGGTAGTTGCCGAGCCGCCTACGTCAAGGAAGTTTGCGGGTTCGCCGCCGAATGCGTGAATTATATCCATCGTTGCCATAGCGAGTCCCGCGCCGTTTACCATACAGCCGATAGAGCCGTCAAGCGAAACGTAGTTAAGGTCGTGCTGAGCAGCCTCGTACTCTTTGGGATTTTCTTCGGCAACATCGCGAAGTTCAACGACGTCGGGATGACGGAACAACGCGTTATCGTCGAAGTTAACTTTTCCGTCGATTGCAAGAAGTTTGCCTTCGGCAGTTTCGACGAGCGGATTGATTTCTACGAGCGAGCAATCCTTTTCGATAAAGAGTTTGTACATATTCTTAAGCATAACGATAAACTCTTTCACGTTTGCCTTAGGCACGCCAATTTTGTTAGCTACGTAACGAGCCTGATAGTCCTTAAGACCGGTTATCGGGCTTACGAGTTGCTTAACGATAAGCTCGGGCTTGGTTGCGGCAATTTCTTCGATTTCCGTTCCGCCGGCACCCGAAGCTATGATTACTACGGAAGCGTTTTCGTTGTCGATAGCAAGCGAAACATAATACTCTTTTTTGATATTAACCGCATTCGTAACCAAAACTTTGCGAACGAGCTTGCCTTCGGCGCCCGTCTGCTTGTTTACTATACGCATACCTACGATCTTTTCGGCAACCGCGCCTACCTCTTCAACGGATTTTGCAAGCTTTACGCCGCCTGCCTTTCCGCGTCCGCCGCAATGAGCCTGAGCTTTTACGACGTAAGCGTCGGCATTAAGCTTCTTTGCGCATTCGATAGCTTCTTCCTTCGTACAAGCCACATAGCCTTCCTGCGTGGCTACGCCGTATTTGGCAAACAATTCTTTTGCCTGATATTCGTGAATTTTCATAATTGCTCCTTAGATCGTTTGCGCAAGTTTTTCGCCTGCATACAACGCCTTGCGGTTAATTTCTTCCGTTCCCTTGGGAATGTGAAGAAACACTGCCTTTTCCAACGCTTCGTTGTCGACGAGCTTTAATACGCCGTTGATCGCTGCAACCGCAACGATGTTTGCGGTAAACGCTTTGCCGACTTCGGTACGAGCGGTATCGAGAATGGGCAACGAATATACTCTTTTAGCTTTAAGCGAATCGGGAATGGTAAGCGAAGAATCTGCCATTATTACGCAATCTTCGTCTGCGGACGCTCCGAATTTGTCGAGCGAAGCCTGAGTAAGAGCAAGCAAGAAAGTGGGATGAGTAACTTTTGTAAATCCTATAGGTTCGTCGGAAACGATAACTTCGGCTTTACACATACCGCCGCGCGCTTCGGGACCGTACGACTGCGATTGCGCGGTGTTTTTGCCCGCGATGATCGCTGCTTCGGCAAGAATTATGGTTGCAAGAATGACGCCCTGTCCGCCTGAACCTGCAAGCCTGATTTCCATTTTACTCATTATTTACCCTCCTTGTTGAATCTGTCGATTATCTTTTGATATTCGTCGGAAAATTCGGGGAACTCGTTTTCGGCAATCTTACCGAGAATGAGCTTGCCTTCCTTTTCGGCGGGAGTCATATTTTTAGCTTGTTCGACGGTGATGGTGTTGTCGCGTTGGAACTTCATCATTTCCACCGGACCGCCCTTTTTATTCTTACGACCATAGTACGTCGGACATACGCCTGCGCAATCTATAAGCGAGAAGCCCTTGTGCTTGATTCCGTTTTCGATAAGCTTTATGGTTTGCTGAGCGTGATAAGTCGTGCCCTTTGCAACGTACGACGCGCCTGCGCCGGCCGCCAAAACGGCGATGTCGAAAGGACGATCGATGTTACCGTACGGAGCGGTGGTACCGAACTCGCCGTGCGGAGTCGTGGGCGAATATTGTCCGCCGGTCATACCGTAGATGTCGTTGTTGAAAACGATAACGGTGATGCCGATGTTTCGACGAGCCGCGTGAATAAGGTGATTGCCTCCTATTGCCGCGATATCGCCGTCGCCGGCAACGACTATAACTTCAAGGTCGGGACGAGCCATTTTTACGCCGGTAGCAAACGCTATCGCTCTGCCGTGCGTAGTGTGCATGGTTTGGAAATCCATATAACCTGCCGCACGAGAAGCGCAACCTATACCCGAAACAAGACAAACCTTTTCTTGGTCGATACCGAGATTTTTTATTGCTTGCGCTACATCGCGCATAAGAATACCGTGTCCGCAACCGGGACACCAAATATGCGGAAGATGTTCTTCGCGCATATACTTAGAGATGAGTTCGCTAGGCATTATTTTACCTCCTGTACTGCATTGATAATTTCGCTCGGAGTGATTACCGTGCCGTCTACCTTACCTACGAAGCCGATTTTTGCGTCCTTTACGATACGCTGTACTTCGAGCAAGATTTGTCCGTAGTTGTGTTCTGCCACTACGAACTTCTTTACTCTTTCGGAAAGACGTTTAAGCTGTTTTTCGGGGAACGGCCAAACGGTTACGGGACGGAAGTAACCGACCTTTTCGCCTTTTGCGCGAAGCTCGTCTACTGCCGTCATAACGCTACGCGTCGTGCCGCCATAGCAAATAACTACTGTTTCGGCGTCGTCGCAATATTTTTCTTCGACTTGAACTATGTCGTCCACGTTGTTTTCGATCTTCTTCATAAGACGAGTTACGAGCTTATCGGCAATTTCGTTGCTGTTTGTCGGGAAACCGTCGGCACCGTGCATAAGACCGGTAATGTTGTAACGAATATCGTAACCGGTAAGGTGGAAACGAGGAACGTCGTCACCGTCGCAAACGTGATACGGAAGATGAAGCGTGTCGGGACGCTCCTTCATCTTTCTTTCGATAACTTCCACTTCTTCTTCGTCGTCGAGTTCGATACCTTCACGAAGGTGACCTACGATTTCGTCCATAAGGAAAATTACGGGCGTGCGATACTTTTCGGCAAGGTTGAACGCGCGAATGGCAAGATGATAACATTCCGAAACGGACGACGGCGAGATTGCTATTATCGAATGATCGCCGTGAGTTCCCCACCTTGCCTGCATAACGTCGCCTTGCGACGGAGACGTGGGAAGTCCGGTAGACGGACCGGAACGCTGTACGTCAACGATAAGACACGGAATTTCGGTAATGCAAGCGTAACCTATGTTTTCCTGCTTAAGCGAAAAGCCCGGACCGCTGGTAGCCGTCATGGACTTGATGCCTACCGCCGACGCTCCGATAACCGCAGCCATACTTGCGATTTCGTCTTCCATCTGTATAAAGTGACCGCCGACTTGCGGAAGCCTTACAGCGGAATGTTCGGCAATTTCGGTAGACGGAGTTATGGGATAACCGGCGAAAAATCTCATACCGGCTCTTATTGCGCCTTCGACAACTGCTTCGTTGCCTTGCATAAGAACTTTATTCTTCATCGCGCACCTCCTCTATATAAATAGCGTAGTCGGGACAACGAAGTTCGCACAAACCACACTTGATACAATCGTCGTAATTTACCATAGTAATCTTTTCTTTGACTACCTTGAGTACGTTCTTGGGGCAAAACTCTGCGCAAATGCCGCAGCCCTTACACCACGAAGGATTGACAACTAATTTTTTAGCCATATATTTTCTCCTATTTCGTTTGGTTTTACCAACCGTCTTATTTTAGCACAACCATAAAAAATTAACAATCTTTTTTGGGTTAAACTCAACACTTTTATAGTTAAAAAACAACAACCAAACGATTGTGGATATATTTTTTTAGACAATTAAACGGTTTGCCCTTTTGCGCGCTGTTTTTTTGTTGATTTTATCTTTTTTTTGAGTTATAATACTCCTTGGAGGAAGCATAAATGAACTTTTCCAACCTCGAATACTTCGTTACCGTAGCAAAAGAACTTAATATCACTAAGGCTGCGGAACGGCTTTATATTTCGCAACAATCGCTTTCAAACCAAATGAAAAAGCTTGAAAACGAGCTTAACGTGCAACTGTTTACGCGTTCGCCTTCGCTTGCGCTTACTTATGCCGGCTATAGACTGTTAAAACACGCTCAGAGCATACTTGACCTGCACAGCCAGATGCTTAGCGAAATCGAAGACATAAAAGAAAACAAGCGCGGTTCGATTAAAATCGGCGTTTCGCACACTCGCGGCAAAGTTCTTTTGCCCGATATTTTGCCGTCGTTCCGCGAAAAATATCCGCTGGTGGAAGTCAATCTTATCGAAGGCAACAGCGAAACTTTGGAAAACAAGTTACGCAACGGCGAAATTGACGTGGCTCTTAGCTTTACGCCCAGAATTCAGGACGGGATAGAAAGCATCAAGCTTATAAGCGACAGGCTGCTTTTGGTAGTTCATCGCAAGTTTATGAACGAACTTTTCGGCAACGAGACCGATTATATGCGCGGAAAATTTTCGCAATCGGTGGATATTACCGCATTTAGAAACTGTCCGTTTTTGCTGCTGAATAAGGGCAATCGCATTAGGACGCTAGTGGACAATTACTTTGCAAAAAATAAAATTACGCCAAACATTATTTTGGAGACCGAAAACACCGAAACCGCCTTTGCGTTGTCGCTTAAAGGGTTGGGAATAGCCATTTATCCCGAAATGTTTTTGGGCAGCGCGGTTACGGGCAACGAAGTGGACTTCTTCCCCATAACCAGCGAAGAAACGCAAGCTACTCTTGCCGTAAGCTACGCACAAGGCAGATATCTTAGCAAAGCCGTGCAAGCGTTTATAGATACCGCTGTTAATTTCTGGCAAAACAAAGCCAAAGTTAACAAGTAGAAAGCTTTATTTATCACAACCTTTTGATTGTAGCAAAAGGTTCCTCGAAATTTTATAATTATCTTGCAAAGCAACTGAAAAGGACTTGGGATAACCAAGTCCTTTTGCGTTTTTAGAATAAACCGTTTCGTTACAATTTAGCTTTATTTGGTAGGATTTTGTAGCCAACTAAGAAGCTGACTGTACTCGTTGTACGCTCCGTTTAACGCGCCGATTACTTCGCCGTCGTCGAGCAATACTACATACGGAAGTCCGCCCATGCCCGAACGCAAATATCTTTGATAGTACGGATACAATTCCTTATCCAACGTGCTTTCGGCAAGAGAATAACTGCTGCCTACGCGAACCTTAACGATTTTGATATCCAAAGCGACTTCGGCGGCACTGCCGTTGTTGTAATTTTGAATGAATGTCTCGAGCTGCGGAGCCAAAACCTGCGTGCAATAGTAACAGTCGTCTGCCCAGAAGTCGAGCAAGACTTTGCCCTTTCTTGCAATCAAGCCGTCGATGTTGGATGCAGACGCGTTTGTTATTACGCCTAGATCAACGTCGGAAGTTTCGGTTAGATAATATCTAGTAGCATTGGTAAGATAGGTATTCCCACTGCTAATTGATATTTTTTTCCATTCGCTTTCGCTTCCTTTGTAGTATACGCTTGTTAACTTACTGCAATCATAGAACGCACTTTTTCCTATTCTTGTTACGCTTTCGGGGATTGTAATTTCAGTTATACTACAATTATAAAATGCATAATCTCCTATGCTCGTTGCACTAGAAGGAATTGCAATTTCAGTTAACTTATTGCAGTTTTCAAACGCACCGTAAAAGATATTACCGCCTGTTACCGTAACGGATGTTAAACTGCTAGGAACGTAATAGTCGTCGTAAGTAGTTGAGTTTACGGAACTGCCGTAGCGATAATATTGTCTTGTTTTTGTTCCGCCGGTATAACTTGCTGAACCGAATATATACCCGAACGGATATTGATACGTATCGGTTGGCAATACTTCCGCTTTTGCTCCTACAAACGGTATCGTTATTTCTTTTAAGCTACTACAACCACTAAACGCACCTTCTTCTATACTTGTTACGCTATCGGGTATTGTTATGCTTGTTAAGCTACTACATCCGGAAAACGCACTCCCCCCTATACTCGTTACGCTGTTTGGAATAGCTATGCTAGTTAAATTATCGCGATTATAAAACGCATACTCGTATATTTCATACTCTTTTCCGCAATAATCATCGGGCAAAACCAAATTCGTTTCGTCCCCGATATAACCTATAAGATAATTGGTGCCTTTATGAGTATAAAACAAATAATTATTTACATTTACAACGCCGCTTTCTTCCGATGTTTTTACGTCCAAAACAGAACTGCCAAAGCCGTAATAATTAAGACTACTTTCGAGATCTATTTCGACGTTACTTTTGTTTACAACCTCTATGAGTTTTGTGCATCCGTTAAAAGCATTGTAGCCAATTGAAACGACTTTACGTCCTATCGTCACGCTTACTAACTCTTTACAACCGTAAAACGCACTGTTGCCTATATTCGTTACGCTATCCGATATTACTATATCCGATAATGCACTGCAACCATAAAACGCATTGTCGCTTATATTTGTCAACTCGGAAGACAAAATAATTTTTACTAAATTTTTGCCACCCAAAAACGCACCGCTTTCTACGTTTGTTACACCCGAAGGCATATCAAACGAATCGTTTTCTTTGCCTATTGCGTATTGTAACAACGTTTTTCCGTCTTTACTATACAAGTTACCGTCTATCGATTTGTAATGTTCGTTGTTTTCTTTTACCGTAATATTAGCTAGATTACTACAACCGGTAAAGACCGTTGTGCCGATATTTCCTACGTTGCCGCCTATTGTTATTTCCTTTATGTGGTCGTTTTTATAAAACGCACAACTACTAATTGTCGTAACGATCGACGGAATTTCGAACGACTCGTTCGTTTTTCCCGCGCAATATTGTAACAGCGTTTTTCCGTCTTTACTATACAAATTGCCGTCTAGCGATTTGTAATATTCGTTGTCTTCTTCTACCGTTATGTTGATTAAATTGCCACAATCCGCAAAAGCTCCGTCGCCTATGTAGATAATATCGGAAGGTATTTTGATTTCGCATGCTTTGCTGCAACCGCTGAATGCATTATCCGCAATAACGCTTGCCATATCGCTTATAATATAATTAGTTTTATTAGTCGAACTAACTTTTATTAACGCCACATGCTTAATTAAATTGCCTCCTAAATAGCACAAGCCTTCCTTTTCGTTATATTCTAATTTTCCGCATCCCGAAAACACGTCGCGTCCTATGCTTTTAATGCTAGTAGGCATGTAAACTTCTTCTAATTTCGAACAATAGCCAAACGCTTCGTCATCAATGTTTTTCAGTCCATATGAAAGGTTTACGTGAATTATACCGTCGCAAGAATAAAAAGCTCGCTTACCTATGTCGATTACGCTTCCCGGAATTGTTAACTCGGTTATTTTGTCGCAATAACAAAACGCATTGTCGTCAATGTATTTAACACCGTCCGAAATCGTTAATTTGCTTAAACTGCAATCATAAAACGCACATTCTTCTATTTTTACCACGCTTGACGGTATTATTACTTTGTCTATATTGCTACATTCATAAAATGCATATTTTCTTATTGTAGTTACACCGTTAGGAATTTCGAACGATTCGTTTGTCTTGCCTATCGCATACTGCAAGAGCGCGTCGCCGTTTTTATTATACAAATTGCCGTCTAGTGATTTATAATTTTTATTGTTTTCGTCCACCGTTATATTAGACAAATTTGTACATGATAAAAAAGTTTGCTCACCTACATTCAGTACGGAATCAGGTATGTTTACTTTTTTTAATTTATTACAAAACGCAAACGCCCAATCCCCAACGCACGTTACGCCGGTAGGTATCGTTATTTCGCTTAAATCTTTGCAATTTAAAAACGCGCCGCCGCATATATATTTTGTGTTTTCATTTATGAGGCATTCGCTCATGTTATCCGAGTTTACTTCTACCAGCATCACATATGCGTTTTGCTCGTCGCCGATATATTTTGCATTGCCGTAATTGGTATACTTTAAGTTATCGCACCTATAAAATATTTGAACTCCTAGCTCGGTTATGCTATTAGGTATGATTATTTCACTTAAATTTTCGCAACAGGCAAATGCTAGATTACCTATGCTAGTTATGCGCGAATGTAATTCTATTTTGCTTATATTTTTGCAGTTGTAAAACGCATATTCACCTATTCTTGTTACCGGTACATTGTCGTAAACTTCTGCAATTCTAACACTTTGAGAATCCCCTTCGTATCCCACAACTTCCGCATAAGTTCCGTCTTCCGAAACGCGATAAATGACGCCGTCCGTAGGCGATATTTTTTGTTCACACGCAACAAAGCAACATACGGATATGATTAACGATAAAAGGACGATTAATACGGCTTTCTTGTTTTTATCCATAATTACCTCCGCTTTTTGTTTTGAATTGTGTACATCAAATAATATATTTGATGTACACTTTTTATTAATTATAAACCCATTAACTAGCGTTTGTCAATAAAAACTATCCTTATTTAATGTGAAATATTCCTTATTTGGCTGATTTTGAAGTCATTATGCTTTTGTGTAATGCCGAAAGTGTACATCAAATATATTATTTGATGTACACTTTTTTGTTAGTATTAGTGCATTCGATGTTGCCGAGAGGTAAGAGTTTAACGGAGAGATTGCCACAGGACTACGTCCTTCGCAATGACATGTGGTTTCGCTTCCGCGAGATTCTTCGCCTGCGGCTCAGAATGACATATGATATGAATAATTATTATTTGCGAGCGGTGGTGCGTTGGGTGTAGCCGAGAGTTAAGCGTTTAACGAAGAGATTGCCACATCGCTAACGCTCCTCGTTGGTGACATGTGGTTTCGCGCTTCCGCGAGATTCTTCGCCTACGAAAATGGTCAAGTGATTTGGACACATTTT
>CAZEXL010000002.1:0-145572 GCA_964516925.1 uncultured Lachnospiraceae bacterium
ATAAAAGAATTACCAGTAACGTTCTGTTCCTTTTTGCCATAATTACCTCCGCTTTTTGCAAATAATTTGAGCTGATTTATATACATCAAATAATATATTTGATGTACGTTTTTATCCATTATAAAACTTATTAGTGGTGTATGTCAACAAAATTTAGTATTTTATAATTATATTTAATGTGAAATAATACTAATTTGATATTTTTGAGAGCACGTTGCTTTGCAGAAAGAACCAAAAGTGTACATCAAATATATTATTTGATGTACACTTTTGGTTCTATAAAAAGCTTACCTAATCGGTTCATCATATCGGTTTTATGTTCTAGCAAAGAGTGCACATAACGGTTAAGCGTAACCGTTGCGTTTTTGTGTCCGAGCAACTCGGACAGAGTTTTTACGTCCATTCCCCACTCTAAAGCGCGTGTGGCAAAAGTATGTCGCAATGCATGAAAGCCTTTGTGCGCAATACCGAGTTTCTTTAATAAAAGTTCAAACGTTCGTTGGTATGAGCGCACGAAAACGGACTTGTCGCCGTCGGCTATAATATATTCGCATTTGGAACGTTTTTTCAGGCTTTTTAGCAGTGGCAATATTTGCTTCGGTAAAGGTATTACACGCCGAGAATGAACGGTTTTGGGGCTGTCAATAATGCGTATATGATTTTGTCCGTCGTTCCCGTCGTGGCAGGTCTTAGAAACGAACAAAAGACCTTTCCCGAAGTCAATATCTTGCCAAGTAAGAGCAAGCAATTCCCCGATACGCAAGCCCGTATAAAGGCACAGCACAACACCGAACAATTTGTCCTTTTTACTGCTTAACACGTATTGCTCGATTTTCTTTTGTTCCTGACAAGAAAAGCACTCGACTTGCTTTTCAACCGTTTTCGGACGTTTAATTTTGTTTGCTACGTTTTCTTGCGCAAAACCAAGCATAAATGCCGTGGTAAGCGAATTTTTAAGCACAGAAATTACGACATTTACGAAACTTGCCGACAACCCTTTGCCCGTTCTTAGATTCCCGCTTTTTAATAGTTTAGTTACAAACTTTTGCAACGCTATAACGGAAAGCGCGGATATTTTATATTCGCCAAGCGACGGAATAATGTGTAATTTACAAATTTGTGAATAACGCTTATAGGTGCGTGTTTTATTAGAGGGCAATATATAATTAACAAGCCATTCGTTAAGCCAAGTTTTGTATTTCAATGTACGAACCTCCTGAATATGGTTGCATACATTTTACAATAATGCGCCGCCGCTTCAAAACTTATTGTCGCTATTTAATTTAGCAATTAGTCGCAATAATAAAAAAGGCGGTAGAAAGCTCTATCGCCTTTTAATTTAATTAATTTTGATTAAACTTTTAACTCTGCCTTAAAGCCAAGATCTTCGCTGTGCTTTGCTAAAATCGGATCGATACATTCGCCAATAAAACTGTCGACCTGATCGGCTGCTCGGCCGATAAACGCAGTCGGCGTAAGCATGTCGTCAAGCTTGTCTTTTATCGCAGCGAAATGCTCGTCTTGTTTTATGCGCTGAATAAGATCGTTATCGTAACCTTCCTTAACGCGTTTACCGCTTATCATCGAAAGATCGCGAATAACACCGTGAAGTTCTTGCCTACTACCGCCGTGCTTAACACATTCCATTATAATATTTTCGGTCGCCATAAACGGAAGCTCTGCGCGAATGTGCTTGTCGATAACCTTTTCGTAAACCACGATACCGTCAGCCACGTTGTTGTAAATATTCAAGATGCCGTCGATCGCAAGGAAAGCTTGCGATATAGTTATACGCTTGTTAGCACTATCGTCTAATGTACGCTCTAGCCATTGAGTACCGGCTGTGACTGCTTCGTTTATCGGAAGCGAAACGACAAACCTTGCAAGCGCACAAATGCGTTCGCTACGCATCGGGTTACGTTTGTACGCCATAGCGGACGAGCCGATTTGAGACTTTTCGAACGGCTCTTCTAGCTCTTTATTGCTTTGCAAAATTCTTAAGTCGTTTGCAAATTTATATGCGCTTTGTGCGATTTGCGACAACACGCTAAGCACGTTGTAATCGAATTTTCGCGGATACGTTTGACCCGTTACTTTGTATGCTTCCGTATATCCCATTTTTGCAACGACTTTCCTTTCGAGCTCGTCAACTTTCTTGCCGTCGCCAAAAAGCTCCAAAAAGCTTGCCTGAGTACCGGTGGTGCCCTTTACGCCGCGTAATCTGATTTTTGCGAGTAATTCGCTAAGCGATTCGTAATCAAGCCACAAATCTTGAAGCCACAAGCACGCGCGCTTACCGAGCGTAGTAAGCTGAGCCGGTTGCAAATGCGTATATCCCAGCATCGGAAGCGACTTATATTTTTTTGCAAACTTTGCAAGCTTGTCCATTACGGCAACAAGCTTTTTTTGAACAAGTTTAAGCGCATTGTCGATAACGATGACTTCGGCATTATCGGTTACGTAACAACTGGTCGCCCCCAAATGAATGATCGGTTCTGCCGACTTTGCTTGCTGACCAAACGCATATACGTGAGCCATAACGTCGTGGCGAACTTCTTTTTCGCGAGCAGCCGCAACTTCGTAATTGATATCCGAAACGTACTTTTTCATTTCGTCTATTTGCCCTTGCGTAATATTAAGTCCTAATTCCATCTCGCTTTCCGCAAGTGCTATCCAAAGCTTTCGCCAAGTAGTAAACTTGTAATCATCTGAAAACAAGTGCGACATCTCTTTAGAAGAGTATCTTGTATTTAACGGGTTTTCGTACAAATCTCTCATAATCGTTCCTCTTACGAATCATAAAAATATGTGGCGGCGTTGGCGTATAATATTCTGCTTATGGTTGAGTCGGAATATCCTTGCCTTATCATAGCAAGCGCAAGCTTGTCGAAGTTTTCGTACGACTTTAGCTCTTTGGGTAAATTTGTCGTTCCGAAAAAGTCCGTTCCTATCGCAAGATTCTTATCGCCGAACCGACTTAAGAACCAATCGATATGCTTGATAATTCCGCTTATGCTAGCCTCGCCCAAAAAATCTCCGACAAAGCACAGCCCAACGATCCCACGCTTTTCTATTATAACAGATATTTGCTGCTCTGTCAAATTGCGAGGGTGTTTATTTACGGCAGAAAAGCAAGTATGACTACAAATTATTTTTTCGGAATATTCCGCCGCCTTAAAAAAACTCTTTTCGTTAAGGTGCGCAAGATCTACCACGATTCCGCTTCTATTAAAAAACGATATCATCTGTTTACCGCGTATAGTTAAACGTTCGTCGCTGTACACGCCGCCGGCTAGTCCGTTATAATTATTCCACGTGAGCCCTGCATACAAAATATTGCAATTTGACAGCATTTGATAATTATCACTAAATATCCCACAATCTTCTATGGCAATTAGTTTATCATTATTGCAGCATAAAAGCTTAGTAGCTACGTCAATCGTTAATTTGCTAGTCCATATTGCGTATATTATGTCGCCGTCTATAACTTTTCCGCCCGTAGTTAACGCATCGTTATGCAAATCAAAAATTTTCATAAAAATATATATGCGCGTTTTCTTTTTTTGCTTACCAACGACATACATATTTAATCAAAGAAAAAAGCCTCTGCCTAAGCAGAGACTTTAATACTATTTATTTTCTTCGATGTTAAGATTTTTAAGCAAATCAGCAAACGGATTAAACGAAGATTCTTCATTCCATTCCTTCTGAGAATCGTCTTCTTCCTTTGCTTTGCGTTCCTTTTTGGGACGATTAGCAAACTTCTTGCTGCGTTCCTTAGATTCTTCTTCGGACGCTTCCTTCTTAACTTCTTCCTGCTTCGGTTCTTCAGGCAAGCAAGCCTTCATGCTGAGTGTAATTCTTCTTGCCGCTTCATCGATTGCAAGAACTTTTACGTCTACCGTGTCGCCTACTTTAACAACTTCGTTCATATTCTTAACAAACGAATGAGCTGCTTCGGAAACGTGAACCAAACCTTCTACGCCCGGTTCGATTTGAACAAAAGCACCAAACGGAACAATGCTTACAACCTTGCCGGATACAACCGTACCAACGGGATACTTTTGCATTGCAACGGTAAACGGATGCAGCTGAAGCTGCTTGTAACCAAGCGATACGCGTCCTTTTTCGCGATCTACGCTAAGCACAAGGAAATCGTAAGTTTCGCCAATCTTAAGTACTTCGTCTACTGTCTTTATATGATCCCAAGAAAGATCGACAATATGAGCAAGGCAATCAAAACCGTCAACGCTTACGAACGCACCGAAGCTGGTGATTCTTTTTACGGTACCGCTTACGACAACGTTGGGAACAACGTTTGCCCAGAATATCTCCTCGCGCTCTTTACGTTCGGTAACAAGAACTTTCTTTTGGCTTGCGATAATCTTGTGTCTGTTATCGTCAATTTCCAAAATAGTAAGACGCAACTTTTTCTTTACATAAGCCTTAAGATCTTTAGGGAATCCAACCTCTTTAACCTGCGATGCCGGTACGAATACGGTATAAGTGCCGAGCTTTGCAAGCAAGCCGCCTTTTGTATCGCTAGTAACCGAAAGCTCAAAAACGGAACCGTCGCGAACGGTATCAACGATTTTGTCGCCTTCTTTGATCAAATCTACCTTGCGCTTGGAAAGAGGAATACAATCGGTGTCGGCATCTTTTTTGCCGATAATGATTGCTTCGATTTCCATTCCCTCGGTAAAGTCCGCCGGATCATATTTGCCGTCGATATTAACTTGATCGGCATAAATGATACCATCGTACTTGCCGCCGATGCTAAGTCTGATACCCTTATCGTCAGCGGAAATAACTTTACCATTAACTCTCTTACCTTCACGGTAACTCACGAGAGATTCTTCTACCCCTGCTTTGAGTTCGTCTGAAACAAGAACCTCTTCAACGTTTTGACTCATGTAACCTTTAACCTCCATAATCAACTCGCTTGGAGTTGACGCGCCTGCTAATACTCCTACCGTATCGTCAGGACTAAATTTAATATTTTTAATATCGTCAAGACTTTCAATAAAGAAAGTTTGCTTTAAAACGCTTTTGCAAATGCTGTAAAGCATTTTTGTATTCTTACTTTTGGAGCTACCCAAAACCAGAACTTTGGTGCATTTTCTAGCAAGACTGTCTGCCTCTGATTGTCTCACCACTGTAGTATAGCAAATCGTGTCGAAAATTTCAACTGTTTTTAGACGGTCTTTATCAATTTTTTTAATAATATCGGAATATTTTTTTTGCGGAACCGTAGTTTGCGATACAAAACACAGTTTTTCGCTATTATAAAGCTTCTGAATATTTTCTTCTTCCGGATTTTCGCTAGAGATAATTATCGCGGCATTATTACACCAACCGTTTATCCCCGCAACTTCCGGATGCTTTGCGTCGCCAACAATAACTATTTGATAACCGTCCGAATAATGTTCCTTTACTATATTATGAATTTTCCGTACGAACGGACACGTTGCGTCCACGATTTCTTTTCCGCTTGCCTTAAGCTTATTAAATTCATCTTCGCCAACGCCATGCGAACGAATAATTACTTTATCCGCATTAACGTCTTGAAGAGAATTTACGGCGTAAATCCCTTTAGCTTCGAGCGAAGAAATAACTCGCTCATTATGAGTAAGCTCGCCATACGTACAAACGGACGGTAAATTTTTTTCAGCCAACTCTATCGCTCGCTTAACACCTGAGCAATAACCAAGATTTTCCGAAAAAACAACTTTCAATTTATGTTAACCTCTTTACTTATAGCTTTGTTTTTCCACCTTTTGTTAATCACGTAATCGTCGATAAACGCTTTATCGAATTCCATACGTTCGCCGATAAGTTTAGAGGCTGCGTCAAGCTGAATAGAATCGAGACGTTTTCCGTAAAATTCCGACAAGTCTATGGGCTCTCCTACGTAAATGTATGTACGTCTAAATGCTTTGGCTTTGCGCTGGAACACTATCGGAACGAGCGGTGCCTGTCCCTTAACGGCAAACATCGCAGCTCCGCCTTTTACCTTTTGAATAGATTCGTCGACACGATTGCGTGTGCCTTCAGGAAAAATCGTTATTCCCTCGTCGTTTTTTAGATAGTTTAATCCCGTACGTACAGTGCTAAGATCGAGATTTTCTCTGTCTACAAAGAACGCTCCCATTTTTGTAAAAAACCATTTGACTAATTTTTTACTTTCAAATTCTTTTTTAGCCATAAAATGTCTAAATCCTTTAAATCGAACGATTATGATGGGAATATCTCTAAAACTAAGGTGATTGCTTATAAGGACGATTTTGCCGTCTTTGGGCACATTGTTTTTGTTGCCGATTATTTTGACCGGATATAAAATTTTAAATATCCAACCAAACGCAATTCGTATAAAATTATAAAATCTTTTCATCGTTTTGCCCTTATAACATCAAGCATTATGTTTTTCACTTCGTTTACGGTCAAACCCGTGCTATCGATTTCAATAGCGTCGTCGGCTTTTTTTAAGGGCGAATGTTGCCTGTGCATATCGTTATAGTCACGAGCTTCGATATCGGCTTTTATTTTAGCCTCGTCACATTGCTCGCCTTTTTGGCTTAACTCCAAAAATCTGCGATGCGCTCGCTCTTCTACCGACGCAGTTAAATAAAATTTATATTCGGCGTTCGGCAAAACCACGGTTCCGATATCTCTTCCGTCCAAAACGGAATCACGGCTTGCGGCAATTTTACGTTGTAAATTAACCATGTATTCGCGCACACACTTAAGCGCGGATATATCGCTTGCCATCTTTGAAACGTGATGTTTGCGAATCTCGTCGCTTACGTTTTGCCCATCCAAAAATACCACGCTTCCGCCGGCGCCGGGCTGAACGTCTATTCCGGTACAACTTAAAAGTTTAGATACGGCGCATTCGTCGTTTGGTAAAATTCCGTTTAGATACGCCTTTAGCCCTAACGCACGGTACATTGCACCGGTATCAAGATATGCAATACCGAGTTCTTTTGCGATAATTTTTGCTATCGTGCTTTTACCGGCTCCGCTCGGTCCGTCAATCGCGATGTTCATAAAATAAATCCTTTCTTAAATTTTTAGTATCGTATAAATATATCGGCTTACACGAATCGCCTTCGTTCAAAATAAGCACACGTAACGTTAAAGGCAAGCTACCGTCAACATCCGGTTCGGTGCAACTGAAAAGCGGAACGGCTGACGAAAATTTTTCCCTAAACGTAGCGGCAGGATACGCTGCCGTAACGTCTTTTGTAAGCGAAAACAATATGCAAACCGCCTTAGAATAGTCAAGTTCGTTAGCTTTTTGCAACTCAACAAACAATTCTTCCGTTTTTTTAGATATCTCGAAAACGGTATTTTCAGTAAAATTAACGGCGCCTCTTATGGCTTTCATATTAATTCTCCTATGTGACTTGCCGCAGCATACGCCGTTGACCACGCAATCTGAAGATTATATCCGCCGGTAAGCGCATCGACGTCAAGCAGTTCGCCAATCACATACAGTCCGCTTGCAAGCTTACTCTCCATAGTTTTTGGATTAACTTCCTTAAGCTCGACTCCGCCGCTTGTAATAATGGCTACTTCGATTTTATCAAGACATTCGATATTAAACGTCAAGCTTTTTAAGGTTTCGACAAGCTTATTTCTTTCTTCCTTAGTAATAAGATTAACTTTTTTTTCGGGGCTGATACCGCTACGGCGAATAACGTAAGGGATAAGACTTTTAGGCAACAAATCGCCGAGAGAATTGCGATAATCTCGATTGATATTTTGTTCGAAATCACGCAAAATTCTTTTATCTAATTCTTCAACCGACAATGCCGGCTTAAGATCAATAGTTAGTAGTGCATTCCCTTCCAGCCTATTAATTTGTGACGACAAAGACAATACGCAAGGTCCGCTTACGCCGTTATAAGTAAAGAGCATTTCGCCAAACTGTGAATACACTTTTTTGCCGACTTTTACATTTACTTTAACGTTTTTAAGCGATAAACCTTCCAGCGAAGTTACGTCATCTTTAAGAATTATCGGGCATAATGCCGATTTAGGCTGGACTATGCTGTGTCCGAACTTGCGCGCAAATTTATATCCGTCGCCCGTACTCCCAGTTGTAGGATAGGACATTCCACCGGTAGCAAGAATAACTTTATCAAACGAATATTTATTTTCGCCCGACATTACAACGAAGTTATCGACATTTTTATATATGTCGGTAACTATTGAATCGTAAAGAATTTTACCTTTATTTGTTTCTATTGCCCTTACAAGCGTCGCGGTTACGTCGCTCGCCTTTCCTGACAGCGGAAAAACTCTATTTCCACGTTCAACGACGTATTTTAATCCGTGTTCGGCAAAATAATCTACGGCTTTTTGCGGCGGAAACGAATATATTGCGCTCATTAAAAACTTGCCGCCACGAACTACCGACAAAAGAAAATCATCGGGCGAACAAAAATTCGTAAAATTGCATCTGCCTTTCCCAGTGATGTATATTTTTTTGCCTGCTTTTTCGTTAGATTCAAAAACGGTAACGTCGGCGCTTTTACTTAGAACGGCGGCTGCAAACAAACCGCTTGCGCCGCCGCCAATAATTGCAATTTTCATTAGATGGGATGAACCATGCTGTCCTTACTGAAAATCGTAGTATCGATACCCTTTTGCTGAGCAAGACGTCTTTGGAAGAACGGAATTGCAAGTTGCGGGAACAACGCATAAGTAAGAACATCCTCTTCCTGCTGAATGTACTTATCGATTTCTTTACGATAAGTATCGAGTTCGGGCTTAAGCCTATCTGCAGGACGACACGTTATTCTGTCGGCAGGATTGATACCGACTTTCTTAAGCACTTCGGGATTGGGCTCTACGGGCAGTTTGCCGTATTCGCCAAGAAGCACACCCTTAGTTTCCTTAGTAGCCATCTTGTAACGCTCACCGCTTATTACGTTAAGCACCGACTGAGTACCTACTATCTGGCTGGACGGAGTTACGAGTGGCGGATAGCCGAGGTCGGCACGAACTCTGGGAACTTCTTCCAAAACTTCGATAAGTCTGTCCTCTGCTTTTTGCTGCTTTAGCTGACTTATGAGGTTACTGAGCATTCCGCCCGGAACCTGATATATAAGGGCGTTAACGTCAACCTTAAGTACCTTCGGGCTGAGGAATCCGTCTTGCGAAAGTCTAGCCGCAACTTTGTTAAAGTACTTGGTAAGCTCGTTAAGATCTTCAAGTTTAATACCCGTATCGTACGGCGTTCCTTTAAGCGTAGCTACAAGCGATTCGGTTGCCGGCTGCGAAGTTCCGTTACCGAGCGGCGAAAGCGCCGTGTCAACGATATCGCAACCTGCTTCTATCGCTTTAAGATTGGTCATGTCTCCGGTACCTGCGGTGTTGTGCGTATGCAAGTGAATCGGAAGATCTACCTTATCCTTAAGTCTGCTTACAAGCTCGTACGCATCGTACGGTAACAACAAGTTAGCCATATCTTTTATACAGATAATGTCTGCGCCCATGTTTTTGAGCTCGGTTGCCAAATTAACGAAATAATCGATGGTGTGAACCTTGCTGGTTGTATAACTAATTGCAACTTCTGCCGTTCCACCATACTTTTTCGTGCTTTCGATCGCCTGCTTTAAGTTACGCGGATCGTTAAGAGCATCGAAAATTCGAATTATATCAATACCGTTCTTTATTGAAAGTCGACAGAATTCGTCAACTACGTCGTCGGCATAGTGCTTGTAACCTAATATGTTTTGACCTCTGAAAAGCATTTGAAGCTTTGTCGAAGGTATTGCCTTACGCAAAACGCGTAATCTTTCCCACGGATCTTCGTTTAAATATCTAAGGCAAGAGTCGAAAGTTGCGCCACCCCACATTTCCAAAGCATAAAAACCAGCTTTGTCAAGAAGCGGAGCCGCCGGCAACATTTCGTCAAGAGTCATTCTTGTTGCCGCTTGCGACTGATGCGCGTCACGAAGAATAGTTTCCATTATTTTAACTTTAGCCATTATAGCCTCCTTAAGCGAATATAGCCAGCAGTACGCCTGCTGCAATCGACGAAGCAATAACGCCCGCAACGTTGGGGCCCATTGCATGCATCAACAAATAGTTGTCCGGAACTTCGTCCTGGCCTACTTTTTGAGAAACTCGCGCTGCCATCGGAACCGCAGAAACACCTGCCGATCCGATAAGCGGATTCATCTTTTCTTTGCTGAACAAGTTTATTACCTTAACGCTAAGCACGCCGCCGATCGTTCCGAAAATGAACGCTATAAGACCGCCGCCGACAACGAGTAACGATTCAATCGTAAGGAATGAAGTTCCTCTTGCCTTAGCGCCTACGCATACGCCGAGAATGATGGTAATAATGTTCATCATAGCGTTGCTTGCCGTATCTTTAAGTCGATCGGTTACAAGGCTTTCCTTAAACAAATTGCCGAGCATTAACATGCCAAGAAGAGGAAGCGACGAAGGAAGGATAATACCGCAAAGCGCCGTAACAGCAATCGGGAAAATAATCTTTTCTTTTTTGCTTACTTTACGAAGCTGTTTCATGCGAATTTGTCTTTCTGCTTTTGTGGTGAATAGTTTCATAAACGGCGGCTGAATTATAGGAATAAGCGCCATATACGAATATGCGGCAACTGCAATAATCGCAGTATTTTGTCCAAGCTTTTCAGAAACGTAAATTGCGGTAGGACCGTCGGCGCCGCCTATCATACCAACAGCAGCAGCATATTTGGGATCAAGGAAAATGCACGCTACGGCAAAAGTAAGGAATACGCCGAGCTGAGCCGCTCCGCCTATAAGCAAACTCTTGGGGTTGGCAATAAGCGGACCGAAGTCCGTCATCGCGCCTATTCCCAAAAAGATAAGCGGAGGATAAATAACTTTGGAAACACCGAACGACAAGAAATACAACAAGCCTTCACCGGTTTCTTTTCCGGTTTCTGCATCGACCGTCACGTTGTACAACTGCTCTTCCGCACCGGGAATGTTAATTAAAAGCATACCGAATGCGATAGGAATAAGCAACAACGGTTCAAACCCTTTTGCGATGGCGAGATAAAACAAAACAAACGATATAAACATCATTATTAAGTTTTTCCAACCGTCACCTGCAAAGAGAGCCATATAAATACCGGTGCTTTCCCATAAGCTCATGAAGGTGTCTCCCCAATTAAGGGCAGATATCAATTGCATACGAAAAATCTCCCTTTATTACTTAATAGAAGCGAGCGGAGCGCCGGTGTCTACGTTGTCACCCTTCTTAACAAGGAAAGTTACTGTACCGCTTGCAGAAGCTACGATTTCGTTTTCCATCTTCATTGCTTCCAAAATAACGATTTTGTCGCCTTTATTTACCGTTGCGCCGTCTGCAACAACGAAACCGAGAACGGTTCCGGGCATGGGAGCTTCAACAACCACGCTGCCGGCTTCGGGAGCTTTAGGAGCAGCTGCGGGAGCAGGCTGAGCAACAGCTATGGGAGCCGCAACGGGAGCGGCAACGGGAGCTGCGGTAGCCCCGCCAACTTCCTCTACTTCTACGTGATAACTTTTTCCGTTAACGTTTATATTAAATTTACGCATAATTAACTCCTTAATTAATGAATGTGTTTAATTTTTTTGATTCTGAAAGGCGCAACGACCGTTCCGTCTTTGTTTGCTTCTTCTTGCAAAATGCAGGTTACCGCCGCAGTAATTGCAGCCACGACTTCTTCATCGTCCTCGACTTTTGCCGTTTGTATCGGCTCGGACGGAACGATTTTAGCCTTTTCCGCTTTAGGCTTGTCCATTCCGTTAACAATATAACGAATAATGTACAAGAACCCGATCATTACTGCCAAAACGGCAAACACGACAAGCATTCCCACAAGAAGAATTATAAGAGCTTCTCCGAAGTTCAATTCGGTAATTGCAGAAATGATATTCGTCATAATTACCTCTTAGCCGCGTACATGGTTACGGCTGCAATCAAATATTGTCTTGTAAGCGACGGAACGATTACGTTATCAATATATCCGCTTTCGGCAACGACGGTTGCACTGCCGTTTTCTTCGGCGTAGGTTTTTGCAAATTCGGCTTCTGCCTTAGCTTTATCGGACGCTGCCGCGATTTCATCCGCATACAACAAATTTGCGGTTGCAGCGCTGTCGAGCATGCCGATGTAAGCATTTTCCCAAGCAATCGTATAATCAAACGAACGCTTAGATGCAAAAGCAACGTATCCGAGGCCTACAGCCTTACCGGTGATAACCGAAATTTTTGCATTGGAGCAAACATTGTAGCAATAAAGCATGTCGCTTATATCCCTGATAAGCGAGTCGTTTTCAGACGAAAGATTGCTTTCGGCTCCTTCGCAGTCAACCAAGTTAACGATGGGAAGACCGAAACTTACGCAAGTAGACAAAAAGTCGGAAATCTTGCGCGCGCCGCGAGCGGTAAGTCTGCCGCTTACTTCGGAGTTGTTGGCAACTACGCCTACCGAAATTCCGTTAAGTCTTGCAAAACCGATAACGACTTCCTTAGCGTACGAAGCTTTAAGTTCCATAAAGCTGTTTTTGTCGAACACTTCGGAAACTATTTCTTCCATTTTGACGGAAGCGTTTAAACTTGCGCAAACTCTGTTGGGATCGTCCTCGCTGTCCATAACCGGCTCGAGCAAATAATTTAAAACGTCAACGATTTTCGTTCTGAGCTGTTCACCGTTTTCTACTACGGCAGAAATCAAACCGCTTTGCTCGGCATGGACGGTAGTGGTTCCGACTTTAGCTTGATCGACTTTCGTAGTCGCCGCAAGAATAAGCGGACTGGAAGTTGCAATTCTAGCGTTTTCAAAAGCTATACAGCAATCGCAACAAGAAGCAAGATAGCTCGTCATTCCGAAATCGTTGCCCTTTATTACCATAACAGTGGGAACAACGCCATAAGCTTGATTGATGTTCTTGATAATTTCGCCGTAGCCCTCCATCGCCTTAATGCCTTCGCCGAAGCGCGCACCGGACGTGTCGAGAATGCCGATAACAGGAACATTCATCTTAATAGAGTCTTCTATACACTTAGAAATCTTTTTTGCGCTCTTTTTGCCGATACTTCCCGACATAACGTCAAAATTGTTTGCAAAAATGCCAACTTGAACGTCATCGATGGTAGCAAAGCCGCTTACAACGCCTTCGCCCGAAGCTTCAGCCAAAGAAGACTTGCCCTGCACGAGAGTAAGCGTTTCAACAAAAGAGCTTTCGTCGGTGATAGAATTGATCAATTCGTAAATTTCCGAATTTGTCGATTTAGTCATCAAAAAGCCTCCCTCTTTCATTAGTGAAGTCATCAAAACAGACAAACACTTGTTATGACATAATTATATACTTAATACTTTTAAAACGCAAGCAAAAACAACCTTTATATTACGAATAAAAATTTTTTTATTACAAAATTTTCTGCATAAAAAATAAACGGCGTAAGTTTTATAAACGCCGTCTATTTGACTCGTTAAACAAGTTTTAGATAATTAATTTCTTGAGAAGTTAGTTCGCGATATTCGCCGCGGTTTAATCCTTTTAACTTTAAATCGCCGATCGCCACGCGCTTTAAAAACACGACTTGTTTATTAATGCTTTCGAACATTCGTCTCACCTGTCGATTTCTACCTTCGCTTATAACAACTTCGAAACGACTAAACCCGTCTTTATATTCGATAAGTTTAACTTTGCATTTCTTCGTTTTTACGCCGTCAAGAATTACGCCGTTTCTAATACGATCAAGCAAATCTTCTTCTACTTCGCCTTCGACCTTTGCAATATAAGTTTTTGTTATTTCGTTGCGAGGGTGCGTAAGTCGATTAGACAAATCGCCGTCGGTCGTAAGAATCAAAAGCCCTTCAGTATCGTAATCCAGTCTGCCGATCGGAAAAATACGTTCTTCCTTATCTTTTATAAGATCCAACACGGTTTTGCGGCCGAATTCGTCGTTTGCTGTACAAATATAGCCTTTAGGTTTATTCATCATAAGATACACGTGTTTTTTTATCGGTTGGACTTTGTTGCCGTCCACCGTAACCGTATCGCTATCCTTAACTTCGGTAGACAGTTCGGTTACAAGTTTACCGTTAATTTTTACTTTGCCGTCAAGGACGAAAGCCTCACATTTTCTGCGACTGCTAAGTCCGCACTCGGCGAGATATTTGTTGATTCGCATTACTACGTTACCGTCTCGTATGCAACTAAAAATTGAGCATACAAACTTTCCTTTAAAGAATAGTCGCTAAAAATTATCTTCGGTTATTTCCCAGAAATTTTCTTCCGCAACATTATCTATAGTATACAAATCTTCAGAAAAAAGCAAGCGATTATTCAAATAAAAATTAATTTCCCCTACCTTTTCTCCTTTATTTATCGGAGCTTGTAATTCGTCCGGCAATTCAAAATCAACTTTTAAGCACGAAATCTCTTCAACCGTGAAAGGATAATTAATCACGGATTCAACGCCTACACCTACGAATTTTTCCTCCCCGTTAACGACTTTAACTTGTTTTATTGCTGTATTTACACTTATTATATCAGACATAACAAGAGAATTAAACGCGACATCAATCAAACGCGAGCATTCTTCGAACATTGGACCACAACCCAAAACTACGCATATGAGCGTTCTTCCCTTTCTTTGCGCAGACGCTACCAAACATCTACCGGCTTTTTTTGTAAAACCTGTTTTTATTCCGTTTCCACCCGCACACAAATTTAAAAATTTGTTTTTATTTATTATTATTCTATTCGATTCTTGGTTGTCGGTCGTGATTTTATAAACCTTAGTTCCGACAATATCTTTAAAAGTTTCATTCCTCATTGCATAAGCAGAAATCAGAGCTAAATCATATGCCGTCGTATAGTGCTCATCCGAGTGCAGCCCGTGCGGATTTGCAAAATGCGAATTTTCAGCACCTATTTTTTCAGCCGTATCATTCATCATTTTTGCAAAATTTTCTACACTTCCTGCAATATATACCGCCAGCGCAACCGCGCAATCGTTACCGGATTGCAACATCAATCCATACAACAAGTCCTTTACGGAAAGGCGTTCACCGCTTTTCAAATAAATACTCGACCCCTCGACACCGACAGCTTCACCGGGCACTTCCACGATGTTATTTAAATCTTCACAGTTTTCTATTACGGTGATTGCCGTTACTATTTTCGTTGTACTCGCCATAGGCAATCGCTTGTCCTTATCTTTTGCCGCAATTAATCTTCCGCTATCTAATTCTATCATTGCCATGCCCGCCGCCGAACAATCAACGCCCCTAAGCGCCGCATAATCATTATGTTCTACAAGCTTTTCTGCCTCACAAAAATAGCCACTACATATCCAGGCACACACTATAAAAACGATCAACACGGTTACGATTCTTTTTAGGTTGCCTTTCATTTGTTCACCTTTCCGACAACAGCGTCAACTATTTCAGGAGCAATTTCTAAAAGTTTTTCTAACGGGCTTTTTTCGCCGATATTAACAAGCTTTATCGTTTTTCCGTCACTCACCAAAAAACCTATCGGCTGAACCGAAACTCCAGCGCCGCTACCGCCCGCAAACGGAAATTCTCCTTTTTGTACGACAGAAAGGTCGCTATATTCTCCGCCTCCCGTAATAAATCCCATACTAATTTTGCTTATAGGCACAATTGACATACCGTCGGCAGTAACAACCGGCGAACCGACAATCGTATCAGCGTCTACAAACGTTTTTATTTTAACCAATGCGTTATCCATAATTCGTTCAATCGGATGTTCATTTTCAACTATCATATCATCTCTCCTTTTTAATAAAAAAATTACTATAAATAATGTCCGCCAATGTTATTGAAAATATTCCGTTGATAACAAAATTTGTAGAGTATCCATTGAAATTAGGATTTATGATGCTGTAAATTTTGCTTTTTTGTGCAAATAAAAAATTATTTAGCAATATATCTAAACTGTTTTTTATACAACCGACAATTATTGCGGTTCTCAAAGGATCTCCGTCACCATATTCTCCGTATAATAATATGCGTACTATATTCAAGTTTAAAAGAGGATTAAAATCGTTTTTAAACATCTTGTTTAAATCGCTTTTAAAATCCTTGCCAATATTTATGCTCAGTAGAGTTTTTTCACCGTGTTTAATTTGTAACGTCTTTCCGTACGTCATATCATCGAAAACCGATATATCAAGCTTTATTATATTAATGCCGAACAAAAGCACGCTAATATAATTATTTTTTGAATACACGTCTATGCTTAAACGAGCTTCGAATACTATAGAAAAAGAAACAACCGTCAATATAATTAACGACAAACAAAAAGCGGTTAACATACTTTTATAATTAGTTAAACCGCCTACTATTATTCTTATTTTTTAAGCTTCTTAAACCGTTGCCTTATAACTAAACAGCAAAATTAAAATGTATATCACCATTATTATCGATAAACTTATTACCAATGCTTTTTTATGCTTACACCCCACGTAACCGCCCATAAGAAAATATGCAGGGTACATCAAACACGCAGTTTTGTGCGGAGTTAGCAAAACTTGCGCCAACGGTAGTTGCGCACAAAAATCAGCTACCATTACCAACCCTTTAACTAAAAAACCGGAAGCAGTTAGCAAAAATTTTAAAAACGGGATAATCGACAGTATTAACGCCACAAATACCGTTACATATAACAAACTCATTATCGGAATCAGCAATGCGTTAATAATTATCGAATACAATTGAATATTTCCGAAGAACATCACACATGCCGGCAAAATTCCAAGCTGAGCAGACGCAGATACCGCAACAGCCTGAGCGATTTTTTGCGGCAACTTTAACTTTCTTAATCCATCGATAATAACCGAAGAAAAATTAAGTATACCAAATACCGCTCCTGCGCTCATCAAAAAGCCCGCTTCAAACAACATTATAGGACTAACGGTAAGTATAATCGTAACGGCAAAACCAAGTGCGTTTAATCCGTCTCTTTCCTCACCTAAAAGAGCCGCGCCGCCTCCGACTAAAAACATTACACTCGCTCGAACCACCGAAGGCGAAAAAACCGCAAATACGCAATACAAAAACAATATTACAACACTTATAACAAAACCGTGCAATTTTTTAATTTTTAATTTTCGCAACACGAACAGGACTATCCCCATTAAAAATCCTATATGTAATCCGGATACCGCAAGTATATGCGCTATTCCGACTACAGAAAAAGAATCTCTGACCGATGAAGATATTTCGTTTTTATCGCCGGTTAATATACCATAAGCAATAACACCGTATTGATTTCCCATGCACTCGACAAGTGTGTTTTTTACGTATATATTAATCTTATCAAGCAGGTTTTGTTCGCCTTCGCTTATCTTTACAGAATCGGAATTCACCCATGAATAAAAGCGAATATTGCTCCTTAAGGCGTCTGAATTTATTTCGTAACCTTCTATAATCTCTCTAACGCTTACGTAGCCGTAAAATTCAAGCTTGTCACCTATCGGCACCATATGAAAATATTTATCTTTATCATATACCGTCACTTTAATTTTTCCGTTAACGGCAATGTCGTCAAGCGTAGCGTCCCTAAGCACAACGACTCTTTTGTCGTCAATTACATAATTATCGTCAATCACGCCTTTTATGCAATACGAACTCGACTCTATTTCCGACGGCGTCCAAGTATATATAGTTGTAAAAAACACGACTACAGCAACAAAAGCTAAAATTGAAGATAATACTACGGTAACAAACTTATAATGTTCAATTTTGTTTTTAAGCGCTATCGCTACACATAGAGGCACAAACACAACCAGCATTAACATCAAAAATCCTAACCACGCCACATTATAAGCTATTACACATGAAAAAATCGCGGCAATTAAAATAATCGTCGAATATACAAAACTACGAAAATTAACGATCCTTTTCATTAGTTAAGCGTAAGCCCCTTTATGTACTCGAACGAATTGCAATCCAAAAAAATCTCGTCATTCGCCAAAAGCATTTCGGATAAATTCTTTGCTTTCTCTAGCAATTCATTGTCGATATTGATTCCGCCAAAAATGTCACTTTCTCCGTGTTGGCGTTTGCCCAAAAAATCACCTGCTCCGCGTTGTTTAAAATCATATTCGGCAAGTTCGAAACCGTTATTGTTTTTTGCAAAATATTTAAGCCTTTCGTCCACACTATCACCTTCATAAACAATGAAACAATAGCCGTCTTTTTTACCTCTGCCAACACGTCCGCGAAGCTGGTGAAGTTGACTAACTCCGTAACGCTCCGCATTATATATCACGATATTAATTGCATCGGATACATCTATCCCTACTTCTATTACGGTCGTACAAACAAGAATTCGAATATTGCCGCTATTAAATTCACTCATCGCTTTATTTTTTTCTTCTTCTCTCATTTGCCCATGAATGATACCGACGGTTTCTCCATAAATTTTTTGCAATTTTTTATACATTTGAACAGCGGAAACACCGTCCTCGTCGTCCACACGAGGACAAACTATATATGCTTTATCCCCTTCAAGCGACTTCCGATATACGTAGTTTAGCATATCGGATTCTTTGCTCGTAGGCACAAACTTTGTATAAATATTTGCTTTAGAGCTTGGAAGCGAATGAATTGTAGTAATGTCAAGATCACCATACATGGTAAGCGCCAAAGTTCTAGGTATGGGCGTTGCAGACATCACCAAACTGTCCGTAACGTTACCCTTGTTTTCAAAATTTCCACGTTGTTCAACACCAAATCTATGTTGTTCGTCGATAACGGTAAATGCCAGATTTTTAAATTTAACACTATCCTGAAACAACGCATGCGTTCCGATTATAATTTGAGCATTGCCGCTTTCAATATTAAATAAAGCGCCTGCCCGCCTTTCTTTGCTTTGACTTGCACATACAAGTTCACATTTAATATCCCCGAAGAATTCAAGTGCCTTTACATAATGTTGCTTTGCTAAAATTTCTGTCGGCGCCATCAACGCAGCTTGATAACCGGATAAAGCAACGTAATACATTGCCAAAAATGCGACAATAGTCTTTCCGCAACCCACATCACCTTCCAAAAGCCTGTTCATACGCCTATCCGAATGAAAATCTTCAATAATATTTTTTAAAGCTTGCATTTGATCATCAGTCAAAACATACGGTAATGAATTGATAACCTTTCTCAAAATCACAGAATTATTAGCGTATTTTTTAGCTTTGTTTTGCAAGTTTTGCCCTTTTATAAGCGTAAATTCAGCTAAATTATAAGCTAGTATTTGTAACGATGCATCTCGTTTTGCTTTGTACAAACTCTCTTTGTCTTGCGGCAAATGAATGGCCTTTAAACAAGAATTTAGGGACAATAAACCGCATAAGCGACAAAATTCATCCGATATCCGTCCCTCGATTTTTACCGAATCAAGCACTTGCAAAATTGCATCTTTAATAATTTTTGACGGTATTTTGTTATACGGTTTGTAAATTGTAGCTACCTCATTATCATTAGCGACCAACATCAAGGACGAAACGTAAACATCGGTTTTTTTACCTACTTTCTTGATTTTTCCGACAATGGCGTAAGTTTTTCCGACGATTAATTGTTTTTTTATGTACGGTTGATTAAACCACACACAAGAAAATGTTTGTTCCCCTTGCTTAAACGTTGCCCGTACCAACGACAATCCTTTGCGCACATACTTTAAAATCGGCGTCTCAACGCAAACTGCAAACACAGAAACTTCTTGTTTGTCGGCAAAATTTAAAATTGAATTTCCGGGAAATACGTATTTATTCGGAAAAATCGTCAATAAATCCGCAGGATTATTTAACCCCGCTTCTTTAAGCTTTTGTATGCGTTTTTGTCCAAAACCTTTTATTTGTTCAAACTGCATAGTTTTCGAATAATTAAAAAAGGGGACGACAACGTCCCCCGCTTTACGTTTTTTATTCTAACGAAATTATATAGTAATACAACGGCTGACCGCCAAAATGAATATCTACGTCACAACGTTTATACTTTTGCGTTAACACTTCGGCAACGTCGTTGGCCTCTTCCTCTTTTACGTCGTTACCGAAATACAAAGTAATATTCGAAACGTCGTTAGTCATCATTTTGCTAACAAGCTCCGTAGTTACATCTTTGACTTCATCACCCTTAGCAACAATATCTTTAGAATCGATGCCGATGATATCTCCTTCTTTAAGCTCCATATCGTTTATGTTAGTACTACGCACTGCGTACGTTACCATGCCGGCTCTTATTCCGTTTATTGCATCGGTCATAAAGTCGATATTGTTTTCGAGCGTATCTTCGGGATTAAACGCAAGCACTGCCGCAAGACCCTGCGGAACGTTTACAGTAGGAATAATAGTTAGCTTACGTTTAGAAATATTTTTTGCCTGTTCGGCAGCAAGTATAATGTTCTTGTTGTTCGGGAACACAAAAACGTTTTCTGCCGGTATAGAATCACATGCGCGAGCTATGTCATCTGCGCTAGGATTCATAGTTTGACCACCTTCGATGATATTATCAACCAATAAATCTTTAAATATTGCGGCTAATCCTTCACCTGCGCACACTGCAACCAGACCATAAGGCTTGAGTTCTTCTTTTTTCTTGCCTAAAATCGCTCTGTTTTGTTCTAACATGTTTTCTATCTTAAGCTTATCCAACTCGCCTAATTCAAGCGCATGAGTAAGCACTTCACCCGGCTGATTCGAATGCACGTGGACTTTTACCATAGACAAATCTCCGATAACCAAAACACAGTCACCGATTGTCATTAATTTTTCGCGGAATCTATCTATATCGGCTTCAGTAGTCCATTTATGCATGTTGATAATAAAAAATTCCGTACAATATGCAAACTCAATATCGGAAAGATCCTGAATTTCAAAATGGGCCTCTTCGGAAAATTTAGACGAAGCTTCACTGTTTATTTTATCATCAAATTCGATGTTTTCTTCTTCGATGCCCGCAACAATATTGTAAAATCCTTGCAAAATCACCAAAAGACCACGCCCGCCGGCATCGACAACTCCCGCCTTTTTTAAAATCGGAAGAAGTTCCGGAGTAAGCTTTAACGATTCTTCGCCGGCTTCTATAACGTCCTTTAAAAACACTTCCATGTCCATATTTCTTTTCGCGTTTTTATTTGCGAAATCGCTCATAGCTTTAACGACTGTAAGAATCGTGCCCTCTTTCGGCTTTGTAACAGCCATATACGCTACGGACGTACCCTTTTCCAAACCTTTTGCAAACGACTTTGCCGTTATAGTCTCGTGCGGTCCCATCGCTAGAGCCATACCTTTAAGAATTTGGCTTAGTATTACGCCGCTGTTACCGCGCGCTCCGCGCAATGCACCTTTAGACAACGCATCGCAAACAGCATCCATTTTGTTGCTTTGGCAAGCTGAAACTTCTTTTGCTGCCGATAACATAGTTAAAGACATATTCGTACCCGTATCGCCGTCAGGAACGGGAAAAACATTCAAAGCATCGACGTGCTCTTTATTAATATCTATTAATTTTGCTCCGTTTAATATCATTTTGCGGAACATATTGCCGGAAATTGATTTAATCATAAATACTCCTGATACAAAAATGGCGTGAAAGAAAGTCGGCTAAACCTTAATGCCCAACACGTTAACATTGATTGTGTCAACAACCATGCCCGAAAATTTTTCCACGTCATATTTTACTGATTTTTTTAAGCTTTGAGCTACGGCTTCTATGTTAACGCCGTATTTAAGAACAACGTTAAGGTCAATAAATATTCTATCGCCGTTTGTATAAACTCGTACACCTCTCGAGATTTTTGCTTTTTTAAACAAATCTGCGAGATTTTCGGTAAGCTTTTTAGAAACAAGTTCAACAACACCGTAACATTCAAGCGCAGAACAACCGGCTATCTGCGCGATAGCCTCTTCAGTTATAGTTATTCTGCCATAAGCGTTTGATGTATTTACACTCATTAATATTACCTAAAAAAATAAATTCGTAAAGTGCTTGCAAAACAACACACTACTACTCTACATAGTTTACAAAATTTGCCGAGATAAAGCAAGGATTTTTAAGGCGTATAAATAAAAAAGTAAAAAAAATTTAAAGATTTTTGATTATAGGCCACTTATTTGGTTGCATTTTTATATTGATTATGTTATATTTTCTAAGCAATTTATTTGGAGGTGTTTTTATGAGTAGAGTATGCGTTATTTGCGGTAAGGGTCGCACAAGTGGAAACAATGTCAGCCACTCTAACAGAAGAACAAAGCGCACATTCAACGCTAACGTTCATAAGGTTCAGGTGGAAATCGACGGGGTTACTTCAACTGAATATGTTTGCACCCGTTGCATGAGAACCAGTAAAAAAGCAAACTAATTTCTATCATTACTTTAATTAACACTGCAAAAAAATGTGCCTGTTTTTACAGACACAATTTTTTTGTTGTAAAATAACGCCAAGCCCATTTTTTGTCCGTTAAATTTTAAAGTTTAATCGAACACCAACTAATTCTTTATAAAAAGCTTAATTAACGCTCCGATAAGTTTAGGAGCCCTAAAACATATAATCGGCATAAAATCATCTCCTTTGGACAAACATCAACACGCTTCCCTCTCCTACCGAAACTTGTATTTCATCTTCTATTGCCGTATTAGATAGCCCTATAAGATGAATTTTATCCAAGGTAAGATTATTAGCGCTGAACTTAAGTCCTCTAGTAAAATTTATATGCGCCTTATCGCTGTATGGTACCAACGAAACCGTACAGCCTTTTTGTGTATTTAACGTTATGTTTTTAGTTAATAAATATATATCAAAATCGCCTTTTATAACTGCGTTAATATTATGCCTTGCCGCCAAAGCCAACAACGCAAAATTACCAAACTCATGATCCGGTCGACCACCGAATGCGCCATAAATCTCAATCGCATCGACGTCGTGATTTATCATTTCTAAAACTGCCAAATGCCCGTCGGTATAATCTTTATCAACCGGGAACCTTTTAATCGACACGTTTTGCGGAACTTCATTTATCGAATCAAAATCTCCGATTAATATATCCGGCTTTGCAAAGTTTTTTAGATAATCGTATGCGCCGTCGGCACAAACGATAAACTTATCGTCGTAATTTATATTGGCAAGTATTTTATCTTCCGGAGCATTACCGTTAAGAAAAATCAATCCTTGCTTCATAACTTCATGTTTTTTATAGTCAATGTAGGATTTTTGCTACCAAAAATTGCGCTACCGGCAACTATGGCTTCGGCACCCGCTTGCTTAACCAACGCAACGTTATCTTCGGTAATTCCGCCATCGATTTCTATTATGCACGTCGGGTTAAGCTCGTCACGCAAAACTTTTAGTAACTCAAGCTTTTTGATTGAATTTTCTATAAATTTTTGTCCGCCAAAACCGGGATGAACGCTCATTACAAGCGCAAGATCACAAATTGGCAAATATTGTTTAAGTATTTCCACAGGCGTATCCGGGCTTATAACAGCCCCGCACTTACACCCTTTATCCTTAATAAGGCGAAGGGTTTTATCAACCTTGTCGGTAGATTCAACTTGAATCGTTATATAGTCCGCACCTGCATCGACGAATTGCGGAATGTATCTTATAGGTTCGGTAATCATAAGATGCACGTCAAGCGTAAGTTTCGTAACCTTCCGTATATCTTTAATCATTTTAGGACCAAAAGTGATATTAGGAACAAATATCCCATCCATTACATCGCAATGAATCCAATCTGCACCGGCATCTTCCATACGATGAATCTCATTGCCCATATCGGCAAAATTCGCGCTTAAAATCGAAGGCGCAATAATAGCTTCTTTCATACTCACTCCTTTATTTATGATTTTCACCGTTAAGGTGACTTCTCCTTAGTTGTCCGCAAGCACCGCCTACATCGTTACCAAACGACCTTCTTAGCGTTGCCGAAACTCCGTTTTCTTTAAGTCTATTTATAAATCTTTCTGCTTCTTTTGCGGAACATGCAGAAAGTGATTTTTCTTTTACTTGATTAAGCATAATCAAATTAACGTGACAAGGATATCCTTTGGTTATTTTAGATAATCTTATCGCATCAAAATATTCAATGTTTTTACCTTTAATCATTGAATATTCAAAAATTATTCGCCTGCCGGTTTTATTAAAATAATACTTAACCGCATCAATCAGTTGCGCAATAGTATACTTTTTGGCAATCGGCATAAGCTCTTGTCTGATTTCATCTACGGTTGCATGAAGCGACACCGAGAGAGTCACGTCATAGCCGTCGTCGGCAAGCTTATATATGTTTTCAACAAGACCGCAAGTAGATATAGAGACATTTCTTAAACTTATGTTAAGACCGTCGCCGGAAGAAAGTAATTTTAAAAATTTTGTTACGTTATCGTAATTATCTAACGGCTCTCCGCTCCCCATAAGTACAACGTTAGTTATCTTTCTTTCGCCAATATTGCCGCCCACCAATCGATTTACGCAAACAACTTGACCTAGAATTTCGCCTGCCGTAAGATTGCGCACAAGTCCGCCAATCCCCGAAGCGCAAAAAGCGCACCCCATTCTGCAACCTACTTGCGTAGAAACACACAAAGTGTTACCGTATGAGTGCGGCATAAATACGCCTTCGATGACGTTGCCGTCACTAAGCCCGTATAAGTATTTTTCGGAGCCGTCGGATGATTTATAACGTTTAATAATTTCTACCCCTACTGTAAATTTATTTAACTCCTGTCTTACGGCAAGCGGTAGAACGGTAATTTCATCAACTTTAAGCCCGGAATGAATGCCGTGATATAATTGTTTAACTCTATACGAAGGCGACAATTCGGTAACATCTGCAAGCTCGTCGATAGTAAAATCAAGTAAATTCGTTTTCATTCGATTCTCCTTAATCTTGCCACAAAGAATCCGTCCGCACCGTCGTTGATATGCGGAAAAAGTTTAACCATTCCGTTATCCGACGAATACGGCGATTGGATTTTATCCAGCCGATAATTAGGATTGTTTTTTAAAAACTCAAAAACGTTATCTTCATTCTCTTCCTGAAAAACGGTACAAGTAGAATAACACAAAAAACCACCAACCTTGACGTAATTTTTTGCGCACTCTAATATAGACATTTGCGTCTTTTTTATTTCTTCGATATCCGAATATTTTTTATTAAAAAGGACGTCCGGTTTATTTTTATAAACGCCTATCCCGCTACACGGAACGTCACAAATAACCATGTCGGCAACATCATACCATTCCGGCATAATTTCGGTTGCGTCACATAACATCGGTTTAATATTAGAACGCATTCGCGCTGCATATTTTTTAATCAATTCTACTCGATGCGGATACAAATCGCAACATGTAATTTTTGCATTAGGACGCAACTCATATAAATAGATCGATTTTCCGCCGGGAGCGCCGCATAAATCAATTACGGTAGGTGCATCGAAACAATTCGGCAAATAGCAATTAACAGCTATCATTGATGATAATGATTGTACAGTAAATTCGCTCTTGTTTAGCAAATTTAAGACATTATGCGTGACATAATATCCGTATTCAGTTTTAGAATAGAGCGATTTTTCGATTTTTTTCTCAAATTCACTCTTTGAAATTACTCTAGAATTATGTCTTATGTGCGTTAATTTATTTGGTTCGTATCGAAAAAAATCTTGTGTAAAATCAAAGCCGCATTGCTTAACGAGCTTTGCGCAGATCCATTCGGGTACGCTGTATCGTATCGATAAAAACTTTACATCGTCGATTTCGCCCCTATTCGGAATAGCGAACGTTTCGCTACTTCTTAGTACGGCATTCACGAAGGCGCTAACACCGCCCTTACCGACCTTTTTGGCAAGATCAACAGTTTCGTTAATGGCGGCATAAATCGGCGTTGACATATAGCGCATACGATAAAGCCCGACTTTGATTATTGTACCTACGCTTGTTTTGGGCATCCGTTCAGTTAAAGATTTTATAATATAATCAAACTGGACACTCTTATCCAAAACGCCATAGAATAAATTGCTTATATACGCTCTGTCTTTCTCATCTTTTATACCCTTCAAGCAATCGTTAAGCACAAGCGAAGCATAACCGTTATCGATAAGAACTTCGCTTAAAAGTCTATAGCATATAATTTCTCTTTCGTTATTTTCCAAAATATTCTCCGATCGTCAATTTATTACCGTTTAAAAATTCAGATGTAGACATCACTTTTTTACCCGGAGCTTGAAGATATAAAACTCTTATCGCCCCGGCTCCGCAAGCAATGATGAGTTCATTTCGACACGCCGAAATGATTTCACCGGGATTCCCAACTCCTTCAGCATACTCAACGGCGTATATCTTAATTCGCTGCTCATCATAATACGTATACGCAATAGGATTAGGATTAAACGCCCTAACTAGCCTGCATATTACATTTGCGTCGTTATTCCAATCGATACAAGCATCTTCTTTGTAAATTTTTTTGCACAAACTTACGCGCGACTCATCTTGCTTTGTTCGTTTCGCTTTTCCACATTGAATCTCATTCAAAACCTCCAACAGCAAATCCGAGCCAACTTGCGCTAGACATTCACTAAGTTCTCCAGTAGTCATATTGTCAATCGTAACCGAACGCGCTCCGAGAATATCCCCCGAATCCATTCCCGCCGACGTTTGCATAATGGTTACTCCCGTTTCCGCATCGCCGTTTAATATAGCCGTTTGAATGGGAGAACTTCCCCTATATTTTGGGAGCAGCGACGCATGAACGTTTATTATGCCAAAGCGAGGTAAATCGATAATTTCCTGAGATAAAATTTGTCCGTATGCTGCCGTAATATAAACGTCCGCATTAAAGCCTCTAAGTTCCTCAACGTGATTTTTAATTCTTTCGAATTGATACGATTTTACCCCATGCGACAATGCAAACTTCTTCGTTGGCGTAGGAATAAGTTCACCTTTGCGATTTTTTGCCCTGTCGGGCTGCGAAACAACGGCTACAACTTCATGCTTATTAATTAATTTTTCTAAAACAGTAACCGCAAAATCCGGAGTACCCATAAAAACGATGCGCATATCTACTCCTTTATCGTGTTAATTACCTTGTCTATGTAAAGTATTCCGTCCAAATGATCTATTTCATGGCAAAAAGCGACAGCAGTAAGGTCGCTGACTTTGTATTTATTTAATTTCCCATGCCTGTCCATAGCTTCTACCCAAACAGTTTGCGGGCGTTCCACCAAGCCGTGTTCGCCGGGAATGGACAAACAGCCTTCCACGTTTCTCTGCTTGCCAATAGTTTTTATTATTTTGGGATTTACTAATTCATAAATCGTTTTTCCGTCAATGCTCACTACGCACATTCTTTTAGGAATACCGACTTGGGGCGCAGCTAAGCCGACTCCGTCAGCTGCAAACATCGTCTCGATCATATCGTCGAGCGTAACGCCTAAGCGTTCGTTAAACAAAGTTACTTCATAACATTTCTCTCTTAGTACGGGTTGTCCGACTTGAACTATTTCTCTTAAAGCCATCTTTTTCACCTCTTAGTTTAAATCGTTAGGATTAATTTCAACATTAACGCCGACCTTATTGGTTTTGTTTTCGTCAGCTATTTTATAAATTTCAGATAAAGAATCGAAGTTAGGCAACAATCGCATAAGCACTTGCGCTCTTCGTTGATTTTTAATCAACCTAAGCGGAGACCACATGTACCCCAAAAAGACAAATCGCTTATCGTCTTTTGCCATTAGTTTAATCTTTTCATAAATGCGTTGCAATGTATCTTTAACATCCGATTCGGATTCGCCGTAAACAAGCACTCGAACTATCTTTGTAAACGGCGGAAACATAGTTACTTCGCGTAAATTACATTCCTTATCAAAAAAGCCCTTGTAGTCGCCGTTAACGGCAAATTTATACACGTAATGATTAGGAGAATACGTCTGCAAAACGACTTTGCCCGATTTTTTATCTCGTCCCGCTCTTCCCGCAACCTGCGTAATTAATTGATAAGTCCTTTCAACACTGCGATAATCGTTAAAATGCAAACTCATATCAGCATCGACGATTCCAACTAAAGTAACGTCCGGAAAATCATGTCCTTTTGCAATCATCTGCGTACCGACAAGCAATTTGGATTTTTGCGTTGCAAAGTCGTGAAGAATGTTTAGATGCGCATTTTTATTTTGCGTCGTATCGTTGTCCATACGCAAAACCGTTTCGCTTGGAAACATTTCTTTTAACTTTTCGGCAACTTGTTCCGTCCCCCAAAAACCCCGTTTTATGTGTTCGGACCCGCAATTCGGACAAACGGTTAACATCTTATACCTGTTTCCGCAATAGTGACATTTTAGCGTGTTTTCTTCTTTATGGTACACAAGCGAAACGTCACATTGCTCGCATTTAGCCACGTATCCGCATGCGCGACACATAACGTAAGACGAGTACCCGCGTCGATTAATAAAAATTATCGCTTGATTCCCGGCATCTATGCATTTATGCAATTCGTCTTCAAGTTTTGACGAAAACACTCCGTTATTACCGTTTAAGACTTCGTTACGCATATCGACAACCGACATATCGGGCAACGGACGTTTATTAACTCGATTTTTAAGTTCAAGCAAAGTATATTCGCCCTTAACCGCTTTATAGTAACTCTCGATCGACGGCGTTGCGCTGCCTAATATTAAATTGCAACCGTTGAATTTTTTTCTGAATTCTGCAATTTCCGAAGTTACGTACCTAGGTCTGCTTTCGGACGTATAACTGCCGTCGTGTTCTTCGTCAATAATTATAATTCCGACGTTTTTCAGCGGAGCAAAAACAGCAGAACGAGCGCCAACCGCCACCAAAGCTTCTCCGGTTATCAGCCTACGCCATTCGTCAAAACGTTCCCCTGCGCTAAGTCCGCTGTGCAATAACGCCACACAACTGCCGAATCTGGCACGAAACGATGCTAAAACTTGCGGCGTAAGCGAAATCTCCGGAACGAGCATTATTGCCGTTTTGCCTTGTGACAAAATCTTGGCTATACAATGCATATACACTTCGGTTTTACCGCTACCGGTTACGCCGTGCAATAAAAACGTCTTGCCCGATTGTGAAAGAATATTATTTACGACGTCTTGCTGAGCTTCGGTCAACGTTATACTATTGCTGCTTATTGCAATGTCCGAGTACGGTGAACGTTTAACTTCTACGTCCCTTACCGTAAGTATGTCACGCATAATTAGGTTTCTTACGCTAGCAGCCGAACAATTTGCATTAATTTCGGTTAATGGCACTTCGCCTCTTTCCAAAACGTATTTTAAAGCCGCATGTTGACCGACGGCAGAAGGCTTAATAAGATTTTGCGGTCCTATGCAATCAGGATTAACCGATACGAACTTTTTGCATAATTCTTTTACTTTTCCGTTTCGCATCTGAGTCGGAATAAAAAGCCTCAATGCGTCTATTACCCTAACGTGATATCGCTCGCACATATAGCGCATAAGCTCAAACATTTCGTCCGTAATAACAGGATAATCATCCAGCCTTTTTATAACGCTTTTAATTTTATCTAACGGAATATCAGAGCTTTCTACTATTTCTATAACATACCCTTCGATTTGTCTTGATCCAAAAGGAACCAAAACACGACAACCGGGCTGTAAAGACAAATTTTCAAAAGAATAATCAAAAATTCTGTCGAGCTCATCGTTACTTATATCGACTATAACTCTAGCATACATCTTGAATTTTATCCAAAATAACATCCGCAAGCTCTAGCTTGGTCATCTTTTTTAAGGGGGTAATTTCTTTATCCGTAACAAACGTAGCTACGTTAGTGTCAACGTTAAATCCTGCACCTTCTTGCGTAACGTCGTTCGCAACGACTAAATCCGCTTTCTTTGCAGCTAACTTAGCTTTGGCGTTTTGGATCAGATTATCAGTTTCCGCCGCAAATACGATGAGTTTTCGATCGCCTTTTTTGCTACCGATCGAAGCCGCAATGTCAACGTTTTTAATCAATTCCAAATTAAGCTGCGCGCTTTTAATTTTTGTAGAACTTATATCCTTAACTTTATAGTCGGCAGGCGCAGCCGCCATAATGACGTAATCAGCCGATTTATAATATGCGTTTACCGCAGAGTACATTTCATCCGTAGTAGAAACATTTACGGTAACGGCTTCTTGCGGAACAGTCGCAGAAATAAATCCGCTTATTGCTATAACTTTCGCACCGCGTTTTAGCGCGCATTCTATCAATGCAACGCCCATTTTACCGCTACTAGAATTAGTGATAAATCTGACGGGATCAATGGGCTCGCGTGTAGAACCGAGCGAAACCAACACGGTTTTACCGACAAAATCGCGTTTAGGAAAAATAGTTTCGACTATTTTGTTTACGATGGTTTCAGGTTCGGCAAGCCTACCTTTTCCTACGTCTCCGCAAGCCAAAACTCCGCTGTCGGGTTCAATAAAAATACATCCGCGCTTACGTAAAATATTTTCATTGTCTTTATATGCCGCGCTTTCATACATATTAACGTTCATTGCCGGAGCAATAACAATCGGCGAAGTAGTTGCCATAATTGTAGTAGACAAAAAATCATCCGCAATTCCCGATGCAAGTTTACCTACAACGTTTGCCGTGCAAGGCGCAATAAGAAAGAGATCGCATTTTTTCGCAAGCGAAATATGTTCGACCTCCCACTCGCGATGAGGATCGAAATTTTTTTGAATAACTTTATTGCCCGAAAGCGTTTCGAAAGTTAGCGGCGATACAAACTCGGTAGCGTTTTCTGTCATTACCACATGAACGTTTGCTCCGAGTTTTTTTAAACGACTGACTATTTCACACGATTTATATGCCGCTATTCCGCCACTAACGCAAACGGCGATTGTTTTCCCGCTAAGTATCAACCTTTAATCCTCGTATGCCAATTTTACTTTGCCGGTATATACTTCTTTTGACGCATATGAAATGGGATTAGTATTCATTTCTTTAAGCATATCAATCTTTTTATCTTCGAGATATCTTGCTCTTTGCGCAACCAAGCACACCAATGCATATTTACATCCTACTTTCTCTATTAATTTATCAATAGGCGGTTCAATTAACATAATAATCCTCCTTTATTTACCAAGCATTTGCTTTATTTTTGTTTCGTTACGACAAATTCTGTTTCGCTCGGCTTTAATTATGTTTACGGTTTGTTCTATAGCCTCCGAAAGATCATCGTTAAAAACTATATAATCAAACATTTTGTACATAGAAAGTTCACGCTTTGCCTCGGATAAGCGACGAACAATACTTTCTTCAGAATCGGTTCTGCGTCCGCGCAATCGTTTTTCTAAGACATCAAACGAGGGCGGCATAATGAAAATCGAAACGCACTCGGGAAACTTTCGTTTAATTTGCTCCGCCCCCACTACGTCAATTTCCAAAATTACGTTTTTGCCTTTAGCTACGCTGTCCGCAACAAATTTTTTTGGTGTTCCGTAAAAATTCCCGAAAACATTCGCATACTCAAGAAGCTCGTCGTTTGCAATCATGCCTTCAAACTGTTCTTGCGTTTTAAAAAAATAATCGACACCGTCCACCTCTTTGCCGCGCGGCGCGCGCGTAGTCGCCGAAATCGACGAAACGGTATTCGACATACGTTCTAGCACAGAATGAAATATCGTGCCCTTGCCTGCACCGGAAGGTCCGGCAATTATAATCAATAGCCCTGACATTATTCGACGTTCCTTACTTGTTCTTTTATTTTCTCAATTTCATTCTTCATCGCAATTACGTGATTAGTAATTTCTATATCGTTGGACTTACTACCCATAGTATTTACTTCACGATTCATTTCTTGCGTAAGAAAATCAAGTTTACGGCCAAGCTCGCAATCAAGCGAAAGCGCATTAACGAATTGATCGATATGCGACTGAAGTCTGCTGATTTCTTCGTTTATATCCGCTTTATCCGCAAAAAACGCAACTTCGTTCAAAAGCATCACTTCGTCTACTTCAACATCGCCAAGATATTCTTCGATGCGCTTCTTTAATTTTTCTCGATACTCGGCAACAACCAGCGGCGCGCGTAAAACGACGGCATCGAGATGCGCTTGAACGTTGCTTACAAGTTTTGAAAAATCGGCCTTTACGCTTTTGCCCTCACGACTTCGCATTTCATCCAACGCAAGGACGGCTTTTTGTGTTGCTTCACGCAACATATCGCAAAGCAAATCGGTATCCGATTCCGTGGTTATTGAAACCACGTCGTTAAATTTAAGAATTTCATAAGCGGTGAGCTCATCGTTAATTCCAAAACGCAGCCCCAAATCTTTCGCTGCGTCGATATACGCCTTTGCAAGCTCTTTATCTATGGCTATAGACTTTTCACCGCCAACGTCCTTGTAGTCAAAGTAAAAATCAACTGCCCCGCGTTTAATTACGGAAGAAATTTCTTTTCTTATTGTTTCGTCTCCGGCAACAAGAAATTTCGGCAATCTGGCGTTGATTTCCAAGAATCTATTGTTTACAGCCTTAAGCTCTACCGTGAGCGTTTTACTTTCGCGTTCGGCAACGCCCTTGCCGTACCCAGTCATGCTTTTCAATTGGCACACCTCTCTTACCCAGTATTATAACACACACAGAAAAATATTTCAAGTGTTTGCAAGGGAGATAAACTCATTCTCGTCTATAATTTTAATGCCGTTCTTCTTTGCCTTTTCCAATTTAGAACCTGCATTTTCTCCGGCGATTACAAGCGTCGTTTCGGAAGTTACAGAGCTTTGGACTTCACCGCCGAGCTTTTCAATCATTTCAGCCGCAACACTTCGTTTAAAATTAGATAACGTTCCCGTTAATACAACCTTTTGACGAGCAAAAACGCCATCTTCGTTTCTGACGGAGAAAGTAGGATTTATGCCCATTTTTTTAAGGTTTTCTATTACCGTTTTGTGCTTTATAAAATAATTAATTATGCATTCTGCCGTTATCGGTCCCATATCCGACAACGATAGCAAGTCATCGATATCTGCGGCAACAAGAGCATCAATAGTTAAAAACTTCTTAGCTAAGTCGGACGCAAGTTTCTTTCCGACGTTTAAAATTCCGAGCGCATTGATAAAATGCGCCAAATCGACATCGTTTTTACTAGAGCGAATCGATTTAATGAGATTGTTGATTTTTCTTTCTTTAAATCCTTCCAACCCGTATAAATCGTCGTACGTTAATTCATATATGCGTTCAAACGAATTAACACCTAGTTTATCGTACAAAAGCCCAATGGTTTTTTCACTTAAACCGTCTATATCCATACAATCTTTTTCGCAAAAATGTGAAAGCCTTGCTACAATTTGCGTGCGACAGCCGTATTCGTTAGGACAAAATAAATTTGCTCCGTTTTCAAAGAGTTTTTCGCCACACGACGGACATTCGACAGGCATCACTACGTCTTTTCCGTTAAGTTCTTCGGCAACGCCAAGTACCTCCGGAATAACGTCGTTGCTACGCCTTATAAATATTTTACTGCCGATTTTAATTTTTTTGCGTTGTATATCGCCGTAATTATTAAGAGTTGCTCGCTTTACTATTGCGCCGCAAAGTTCAACCGGCGCTACTTCTGCAATCGGAGTAACCTTTCCCGTTCGCCCAACCTGCCACACGACGTTATTAAGTAAAGTAGAAACCTCTTCGGCTTCAAACTTATACGCTATCGCCCAGCGAGGAAACTTATCGGTAAAACCAAGTTTCTCGCGCACAGCAACATCGTTAACTTTTACGACCATTCCGTCTATCGCAAAATCTAGATTATCTCTATCAATCTTCGATATTTCACTAATTATCTCATTTATGTCAGACGTAATAAGCAGTTTTTCAGTCTTAAAATGATTTTCTTTGAGCACTTCAATCATTTTTTGCTGCGAAGAAATATCTTCGTCGCTGTAATTTACGTTGTAAAATATGACGTCTAAATTTCTGGACGCAGTCACTTTCGGATCCAAATTTCGTATCGCGCCGGCTACGCCGTTACGTGCGTTTTTTAGCGGCTCCTTTGCCACGGCATTGTACGCAGCAAGCGAACTTAGTCTCATTATTCCCTCGCCTTGCACTTCCATTAAACCTTTGTGCGGAATAGAAAGCGGAACCGACTTTATCGTTTTAACTTGCTCGGTAACGTCTTCGCCCACGACGCCGTTGCCACGAGTGGACGCCACGGATAGTTTTCCGTTTTCGTAAGTAAGGCAAAGCGTAAGACCGTCAAGCTTATATTCCAACGTATATTCGATAGGTCCACCAAACATTTTTACAAGCTTGTCGTCCCAAGAAATAAGCTCGTCGAAAGTTTTACATTTGTCCAAACTGTATAGTCTGTTTATGTGCTTGTGTTGCACAAATTTTTGGATAGGTTCTCCGCCTACTCTTTTAGTAGGAGAATCGTCGAAAACCACTCCGCTTTGCTTTTCTAACACAACGAGTTCGTCATATAATTCATCGTATTCTTTATCGGAGACGGTCGGATTATCAAGCACATAATATTCGTAAGCGTATTTGTTTAACACGGCGATTAATTCTTGCATTCTTTTTAAAATATCCATCTAAACCTCCGCTGATATAGGTGCGTACGCTATTGCAATATTCATTCTTCCGTATCCTTCGAATTCGATTACGGCACTTAAAGATATGCCGCTACCGGAAAGCGAAAGAATCGTCCCCTTACCGAATTTTTTATGACGTACGATTTGTCCGACGTAAAACGCACCGACGTCGACGTTCTGTCTTGTCGGACGGTTATCGGCTCGCCTGTACTCGACCTTCTTGTCTTTTGAACAAGGAAAATCATCGTAATCGGAATCGCTATCGTAATTATCAAAAAACTTTTTACGCTCTGCCTTACGCTCGCTCTTGCGCTCCATGCCGATCTCGAAAAGGAATCTGCTTGGCAAACTGTCTTTAATTTTCCCGTACAAATATCTCGAACGTGTTCGAGTAATATACAAGCGCTGTTCGGCTCGGGTTATCGCAACGTAAAATAATCTGCGCTCTTCTTCCATTTCAGCTTTGCTTTCTGCGCGCGAAATAGGAAACAATCCTTCCTCCATGCCGACGATAAACACGACTTTAAATTCAAGTCCTTTTGCGCTATGTACCGTTGCGATATTTACGCAATCGTTTTCGGGAACGTCGTCAAGATCACTCCAAAGCGTTACCGTTTGCATATAATCGTTTAGCGTGGCATCGGGATTAGCGACGGTAAATTCTTTTATTGACGAAAGCAATTCGTTGATATTCGCTTTTCTGGCAACGTTTTCTTCGGTGTCGTCCTTATACACGCTTTTAAGATCGAGCATTAAAATCAGATATCTCATTAGCTCTGAGATTTCTTGTTTATCTTTTTGCTCGTCTAAACACTTTAAAACGGTCGCAAACGGCAAAACTTTGTTTTTTAAACTATTAGCCACGCCTGCATGTTCCACGTCAACAATCACGTCATAAAGGGCTTTACCGCTGTCCTGTGCGATACTTTGCAGCTGAGCAAGCGAACTTGCGCCTATGCCGCGCTTCGGGAAGTTTATAACCCTTGCAATCGCCTCGTTGTCGTAATGATTGACGACAATTCTAAAATAAGCCAGCAAATCCTTTATTTCTTTACGATCGTAGAATTTAAATCCGCCGTAAATTTTATGAGATATTCCGTATTGTATAAATCGTTGCTCAAAAGGCCTTGTAAGGGCGTTAACACGCATTAGAACGGCAAAATCGGAAAGTTTGTACCCTCGCTTACTCAGCGAATAAATGGTTTGCACGACAAAATCTGCTTCGTCTCCGTCGCTGCCCGCAACGTACTCTTCTACGTTAACGCCGAGCTCGTTATCGGTCCAAAGCTTTTTTTCGATTCTGGATGTGTTATTTGAAATAAGCTTATTTGCTAAATCGAGAATTTTTTTGGTTGAACGATAGTTTTGCTCGAGCTTGTACACTTTGCAATTAAAATCAGCGATATATTTTTGAATGTTTTCTATATTTGCGCCGCGCCAACCGTATATACATTGGTCTTCGTCACCAACGGCACAAACATTTCGATATTTTGCAGCAAGCAACTTTATAAGCTCATACTGAATCGTATTCGTATCTTGAAATTCATCGACATGAATGTATCTGAATTTTTCTCTGTAGTATTCGGCTGCATCCGCATCGGTCTCCAATAATATTTTCGTTTTTAAAAGCAAGTCATCAAAATCCATTGCGTTGTTGTTTTTTAATTCAACTTCGTAACGAGAATAGACTTCGCAAATTTTTTCTATGTCGTCAACATACGCAAAATCGCGCATATATTCTTCGGGCGACAGTCCTAGATTTTTTGCATTCGAAATATGATATATAGCTTTCTTCTTTAAATCGTCGTCTTCGCTGTCGGAAGTAGCCGCAATCGTAGAAATTAATTTTTCTTTTTCAGATTCGGCATAAATCGAAAACGATTGCGTATACCCTAAAACGGCGGCATACCTGCGTAAAATTCTGGCACACATCGAATGAAACGTAGAAACCCACACGTAGCTTGCATCCGGTGTCATCGTTAAAAGCCTATCGGACATTTCCTTTGCTGCCTTGTTGGTAAACGTAATAGCCAAAATATTATACGGCGAAACCATTTTTTCGGTTATAAGATAAGCAATTCTATGCGTTAATAACCGCGTTTTTCCGCTTCCAGCGCCGGCAGTAACCAAAATTGCACCCTCGGTATCCAAAACGGGATCGAGCTGTTCTTTGTTTAACGAAGAAAGATTATACTCCATAATACACTCCGCATATATTATAGAATAAAAACGTTTGCTTCGTCAAGAAAAGCGACCGTTATATTCGACGTAATATTTTAAGATGTTTTACCTATTTTCTCTTTGTCGTATCTTTCTTTAAGTTCTCTGAACTTTGCGGACAATTCCAAAACATACCTTTGTTTTTCTTCGTTACTCATATGCACATACTCGTCGTTATCTATTAACCTTGCAATCGGATTAATTATAAGTTCGTCCGAATCCAAAATGTCGCATACCCTTTTATAAAGTTTTTCATCCTTCGAATCACACTTGCTTACGGTAACGTTAAAATCTCTATTGCATTTTTCACGTTGATAGTCTCTTATCTGTTTTTGTTTTTCATAAGTCGAGCCTACTTCGCTAATCAACTTTTCTTTGTCGCGCAACATTTGTTCCCAATAACCCATCTTCATGCGTTGTTTTGCAAGCAACGCTCTTTTCTTTAATTCGCCAACAACTTTTTTTGCCATTTTTCTTGCCTCCTAGATACGCTAATTTTAGCACTTTTTGCCAAATAAAAATGCGCTTACGCAAAATTTGACCTTAATCGACAAAAATAGTAATTTTATTTATGAATGGCAAATATTTTTTTTGCATAAAAAAGGCAAGCCCGACACGGACTTGCCTTTTTATAGTCTTAAATTTACTTAACAAACAATATTAAACAGTAAAGTAATCGCCGAACTTAGCGTCGAACACTGCTTTTTGCGCATCGCTTAACGCGTTATAGTACGACCTGAAGTTAGCGGCTGCTTGTTGATAATCCGAGCTGAACACGCTGAGCAAATCGGTATCGTAATCATAATCGCTACCCGCAAGAGCCTTATAGTAATCGGCATTGTCAAGATAGTAATTATATGTAATCTTAGTGCTGATCATATCAATGAACGTACTTAATGCATAGAATACCGCGGCATCGGAACTGGTTTCAGAAAGACTCGACCTATCGTATCCAAGCTCATTGAAATAGAACTCGATAAACGCATACGTGAAGAAATCGATTTGCGCGTCATTCTGCAACGAATAGTTACCGAATTCAACCCAAAGCGCTCTTTCGCGATCGGTCCAACCGTCTCCGGAAATAAACGACATAAAGAATTCGTCCGCGCCTTCCACGTCGTACAAATTAGACAATTTGTACGTAGAGCTGTCGCCGCGAGTAGCGCATATAGAAGCAAAAATATCTGCCGAGGCAATAAGTTTATCTTTTAAGCTATCGTCCATAACGACATACAAGCTTTCGAATTCAGAGAACGCAGGCATTTTGAGCATAAGCGTGCTATAGTACGAACGAGTGTAGTAATAGAAGTCGCTTACAGCAAATGCGTCGCCTAAACCAGTATCGTCCACATAGCCGTTAATATTGTTAAGCTGAACGTAATCGAGTGCCGTAACAAGGAAGTTCTTTACCGAAGCATCTTCTACGGCAATAATATCATTGTAAAGCTCATTGTATAACTTTTCATACAAAAGAACGTTTGCCATAAACGGAGCGTAAGCATCGTAATTGTTGCCGGCAACATAACCGGTATAAAGATTTAAAAACGCATTTGCAACCTTTAGGAACTTATTCTCCCACTTAGCTGCAGTTTCGTCGGTAGTCCAACCGCTGAAGTCAGCAAATTTAATAACCTTCGAAACTCGGGTGCCGTTTTCGTCTTCTTTATAGTATTCGTCGGCTATGGTCTTAAGATAATCGTAAAGGAACGAAATATCGGCTTTTTGAGCATCGGTAAGCCTAAGATAATCTTCCTCTGCTCCGTTAATTTCATCCTCTATCTCCGTGCCGTCCTTATTGTAAACAACGTAACCGTCACGGAAATATCTCCAGAATGCGTCGATATCGTTATCGGAATCTTCGTAAGTGCCGTTTCTTAAATAGCACTCGTAAGCGATCATAAGTCTATTGAACACATCGAATTGATCTTCGTCGAGGAAGTCGATATAATAGGAATTAATCAACGCCGAGAAATACGTAAAGTTGTACTCGCCGTTCATATCAAGAAGCAAGTAATCCGCCATCGACGCATACGAACTTACGTTGAGTAGGAAGTTGGTTTGCGCAGTCTTAGAATACGTAATAAACTTCTTGAAGAACGCAGGTATATCCGTCTTGAATGCTTCGGTGTAATTATACGAATAAGTACCGTCGTCGTTAATAATCGTAGTATAGTAATTACCCGCAATAAGCTCGCCTACCAAGTACACGAAATCGTCAAGCATATCTTCGTATTCGAGCGAACCTGCCATGTTGGTAGCGTAGTACAAATAGTAGTAATCAAGAGAGTCAATAACTTCTTCTACGCTGACGGGATACGGATATCCTTCGTCATCGGTAAAGTAGCTATAGAAGAATCCCATTCCGTCAAGAGCAAGAATATCACGATAAAGCTCGTATTCAGACTCATCCGGCAAATTAAGAACTTGATCGCTTATGTTCTTTAACGCTCTATAGTAATAGAAGTAAGTCGAAGAATCAACCACAACCCCGGTTCCATACATCTCTTCGTATTGATTGTTGGTTGCAAGCTCGCTAAACGCGCTTTGAGAAACCGCATAGAATGTTTCGATTATGTCGGGGAACGCCGTGCAATAGCCCAACAAAATCATAGCGTACAAAGATTCATTGGTCTCAAAATCCGTGTGCGACGGATTCTTCGCCATGTCGGCTACGGCTTCGTTGTAGTAATATTGGAAAAGAATGTCAAGGAAACTCTTATTCCAAACGTTCAAGACGCCGGAATACAAAGATCTGGAATAAATAATAGTGTTAGCATCGGTATAGATACGATTATAAACACTCTTTATACTGTCAACGTTATTCGCCTTTGCGTTGGCGTTGTTTGCCCAGCCGTCTTTTACGTCCGAAAGCTTAACGTCCTTAAGTAAGTCGTACATCTCTACGGCATATTTTATAGACAAAATGTTGGACTCAATACTGCTTTGCGAAACGGCGTAAGTGCATATATCACTGATAGAAAGAATTACTTCGGTTCCTTCTACTTCGGTTTTGCAAACGCGCAAAAGCTTTAATTGGGAATCTCCGAGAATTTTCCAAAGAAGCTCGTTGTAAGCTATGGAATTCTTATATGCAGAAGCTGCTTCGGAAGTGCCATTAAGAATAGAAAGACTATTTTTAGCATTTTCATACGTATCGGCAATCAAAGAAACGGTGTAATCCTGCGTGAAGCCTATAAAGCTCGAGCACTGTTCGAAGTAACCGAACCATTTGTTGTACGCGTCGTATGCAGCAATCGGCATTATAGAGCACAGCTCTTGCGTAGTAATAATCTTATCTAAATCTTCGCTTAACTTTTCCAACTCGGCAACTTCGGTTGCGGAAAGTTTTTCAAGCGCAGCGGCGTCGTTTAAAACGCTTACCTTGTCTACGAGCTCAAAATACTTATTCGCAGCAGAATTTGCAATATCTTTATAAGCGTTAAACGCACCGCCATCAACTTCACTTGCAGTAAGCGCATTAAAATCTATAGCGTTAGCGATAGTATCGGCATAATGCTTAATAAGCGATATATCGCTATACTTGATGTAGATATTAAATTTATAAGGCTTGCCTGCGTACGAAACGGTAATCTCTTGCTTAAGCTCTTCATTGGGAAGGTAGTTCCCTTCGTAAGTGCAAAGCGCGGGATTAAATCCGCTTATCATGCCCGAAGTAAGCGTGACGATTTTGGTAACACCGCTACCTGCGTCGTTTACGGCTACCGCATCTCTAAAGGTGAAATAACCGCCGGTTAAATCAAAAGTAGTATCGTGACTTTCGTAAGAAGTCTTGTTGGGAACGTTGAAAGATACGCTTGCCGGTTCCGAAACATTTACGCTAAAGGTATCGCTGTAGCCGTTGTAGGAAATCGTAAGCATGTTTTCGCCTGCACTTTGAGCAAACGAAGCCAATCCACCGATGGTAACGGCAGGATCGCTTAAGCTTATGCTATCGGTTTTTGTGCCGTCGTCGTATGTTAATACAAAACTGCCCTTGGATGAGTCAAAACTTTCTCCAACAAAATATTTAAGGTCGTTTTGCTCGATGTTAACCGAAATTCTTTTTACGACGTTTACGGTAAGAGTAGTTGTTACTCCGCCGTAAGAAATAGTCACAGTCTGCTCGCCTATCTTGTTCTTGTCATAACCGGTAACGGTCAGATCGGGAGAGTCGAGCGCAATGAATTCTTCCTTGCCGTTTCTTATAACGGTAAGCTGACCTCCGAAAAAGTCATAATCCTGTCCTTGAACGAATTCAAGACGAGGCATACCTGCTTCAGAAACAAGAATTTCAGATACTTCATCGTTGTTTGCAGGACACGCCGTTAATGCAAAAATCGCAGTAACGAGTATCAACATAACAATCATGAGCTTTGAAATTTTCTTCATTTTTCGCCTTCCTTTTTTTAACGTACAAATGTATGTACAGATTACAAATATTCTACTATCCTTTAAAGTAAAGAATATGTATACTGGATAATAATATTGTAAAACTTAAATTAACAACGTTTAATTGCTAGATAAGTTCCCAAATTGCAAACAACATCGTGCCGTCTTCGACTGCGTAAATTTCGCTTGCGTCGTACTGAACGGCACCGTTTTGCGTAGTAGACCATCCAAGGAATACGTAACCGTCGCGCAAAGGTGCAACAAACGGATCCTTTGCCTCAACTTCGTCTCCATTTTCGTCAACGGTCGGAACGTTGTTCTTAAAGTAAACAAGCGTACTTTCGGTCTTTTCAAACGATTCTACGTACGATCCGTCGGCAGAAAGATCGCAATTGTAAAGAACGGGACGATTTGCTGCGTTCCAACGTTCATTCCAACTTGCGGGAACTTCCGACATCGAAGTATAGAACGTAATCTTTGCGCCGTGGAATACGTACGAACCCATATAAGTTAAGGTATCGTTAAGAATTATTCCGGTAAGCGACGTACAATTACGGAACGCCATATTGTCTACGGTTTCTACCGAAGAAGGAAGAACGACATCCGTAAGCGACGAACAACCTGCAAACGCCGATTTTCCGATAACTTGCAAACCGTCGTTAAACTCTATGGAAGCCAGCGACGTGCAGTCTTTAAATGCGTAATCACCGATTTCAGCTAGCGTAGACGGAAGATTTACCGTCGTAAGCGCAGTAGAATTATAGAAAACGTTGGTTCCGATGGTGTCAATGCCTTCACCGATAGTAAGCGAAACGAGGTTAACGTTGCTTGCAAAAGCATAGGAATCGATCTGCTCGAGAGTTCCGGGTACGGTAAGTTCGATAAGTCCCATCCCGAAGAACGCACGCTTGCCTACGCTTACAAGATTTTCGCTAAGCGTAATGCTCTTTACGAACTTGTTGTTATAGAAAGCATACTCGCCAATAGTTACCGCATTTTCAAGACCGGTAATTTCACCATGCGGGTCTTCGGCATCGGAATCCTCCCCTGCCAATGCTTCGGCAGAACCACAATTGTAGAATGCATAACGACCTATTGTTTTTACCTTACCAAGATTAATGGTATACAAGCTAGTGCAATGAGCAAAAGTATATTCCTTAATTTCGGTAACGCCATTGGGAATAGTTATACTAGTTAACTCGTCGCACTTATAGAAAGCACATCTGCCGATATATTTAATACCGGGATGCTCAATGGTTGTCGTTGCGTCAACCTGATACGTTCCGGGACCGGGAAGCGATATTTCAACAAGCGCAACCTGCGAATCGGACCCGCTAGAACTGTCCGCAGAGGCATCATAGAAAGCGTAGTTGCAAAGACCGACTACGGGTATGTTATTCTTAACAGGGTCTATTACGATTTGAGCGCCGCCGTTAAAGCCGACTACCCAACCGCCTACGTATACGGCGCCGCTTGAATAGAAAGTCCAAAAATAAGTATCTTTGAACGCGTAAGAACCGATTTCTCTAAGCGACGACGGTAAATCAATTTCTTTTATGTTTTTATTAGTAGTGTTGGGGTAGCCGCCCAAACGCTCACATTTGTAGAATGCTTGGTCACCGATTTTTTCAAGTTTGTTGCAATACATCTGCAAATTAAGCAAGTCTGTACAAGCCGAAAAAGCAGCTTTATCGATAAGTTTAAGTTCGCTGTTTCCGTTTTTAGAGCCGATATACACTTCACTAAGATTTATACAGCTACTAAACGCATACTCGCCGATAGTTTTTACGCTGTCGGGAATGTATAACTTTTCAAGCGCGTTACCACATTGATATTGCTCGTCTTCGGCAGTCGTAACAGTTATGGGAACGAGCATTACAGCGCTAGAAGCAATACCTACCGTACCGTCCTCTATCGTAAGCACCTTTGCACCTACGTCTTGATAAACTCCGTCAGATACTTTGCAGCTTGCAAACTTAGTATCAACAAGCCAACCGTCTACGTATATCAAATCGTTTTCGCCTGCAGCTTCCCAGAATACGGTATCGACAAAAACGCCCTTACCCATTTGCTCCAAGCCGTCGCCTAAGTCAACACTGAACAAAAGCAAGCACTGCGCAAACACTTCGTCGCCAAGCGTTGTTAGCGTATCAGGGAACGCTATCTGAGTAAGAAGTGTACAATTTGTAAATGCATTATCCGAAACCGTTTGAAGCGTCTTGCTAAAAGTTATTTCTTCAAGAGCAGTACACGAATAAAAGGCTTCTTTTTCAATAGTAATGACGTTAGCGCCCATATTAAATTTCTGAACGGAAACGCATTGAGCAAATGCGGCTTCGCCGATAGTCTTTACGGTAGAGGGCAATACGACTTCGTAATACGAAGAAGTAACATCATCGGGATTTGCAGAATTAGTCGTTCTTACAACACCGAGTTCTCGGCAGTTGAAGAATGCGTTTTTGCCGATTACTTCAAGCGATTTACCAAAAGTAACGTCGTTAAGCTTAGAGCAACCGTGAAATGCGCTTTCGTTAAGTTCAACCAAGTTGTCGGATATAACCGCTTTCGTAAGCGAAGTACAACCTTGGAATACGTTAGTTCCGATCGTTGTAACGGAATTCGGAATTATAATTTCAGTCAACGACGTGCAACTTCTGAACGCTCTGTCCCCTATTTCGACTATAGTGTCGGGAATGGTAATCTTGCTTATTTTTACGTTGTTTGTAAAAGCGCCCTTTGCTATCTTGGTAACTGTTTTACCGCGGTACGTAGACGGAATTTCCACAACGCTAGTACTGTTTGCGGCAGTTCCTATACCGATAACCTGATACTCGGTGCTATCATTGATAAGTTCAAACTTCATACCGTTTTCGAACGGTCTGAATACTACAAATTCTTCGCTCCACGACGAACTGCCCGTTTTAATGCCGTCACCGACAGCCTTTACTCTAAACGTATAAGTAACGTTGGTTTCAAGATAAGAAATACCGTATGTTACTCTTTTTACGGTAACGTTTTCGGAATACCCGTTACTACCGCTTATATCAACTTGATACGAACGCGCTCCGGATACGGACTCCCAAGAAAGCAGGGTAATAGCGTCGTCAACCTTCAGTCCCGTAGGCGCATCAAGGTCTGCCCCTGTACAACCAATGAGCACAAAAGTCATACATGCCATTATGCTTAATGCGACAAGCAATCGTAGTAATTTTTTCTTCATTTATATTACTCCTTGTTTTATCAATAGATAAAATCGTATGCTCGCCTTGGAAAACCAAGGCGAGTTGCGACACTAATTTTCCAACTTCTTGCGCTCTTTATAATCTCGTATGATTTCATGAGGCCATTTAAACTTGAATTTACGAACTGCAACATCAAGCAAGAACAGTACTATAGATAAAATCATGAACAACATACGCGGATCATACGTTTTGTGAATTCCGGTTTCGAAATTGCTGTAAACTCTTTGAGCTTCGTCGGCATCGATAACGGAACCACGACCGCTAGTCGTCAAATTGGTTACGAAAGCATCAACTTGTTCGTCGTCCACGAATACGTCGTACTCCTTAGAATACGAGAACGCACGATAAACCGTTGTCGTACTTATAATGGTTTCAAGCTCGGTTTCGTCGTCATACGTATACTTAGTAACTACAAGCTTATGCACACCAGGCTGAGTAATGGTTACAGAAGCACGACTGTAACCGTCGGCTGCGCTGAATTCAACTTCTTGCGGCTCGGCGGAAGGATCGTTAAGCGGAGTAACGGATACTCTTAAACGCTGTCCTTCTTGCATCGACGTAGAAACGCTAAGCTTAGTCGTATAGTTTTCTTCGGTTAACGAAACATTAATATCCTTAGGCTTAATATCCGTCGAAGGCATAAGTCTTGTTACGATATTACGTAAAATCGTAGAACCTGAACCGCTGTTGATAAAGGCAGACGACAAATTATCGCCCTTTAAGGATGCAAGGAAAGTTCCGACCTTGCCTTTACCGTAATTCCATTGAGCATACAAAGGAACATACGGAGCTTTAAGAATTACATCTGCGCCGTCTTTAATTCTCGTGCCATAATAACCTGTTAAAATCGGCAAACTATCCAAATCGGAAGTAGAAACGCCGCGGAAAATATTGCTGCTGTAGTCAACTACCGTCGGAGAATATTCTTCGCTGGGATTAAACTCCTGAATAACGTTTGCTTTAAGTTCGTTTCTTACGGTAGTACCGATCGTACTTAAGTTAGAAGCGTCAACCTGAATATAGCTACCGCCGCCCCATACTTCAAAGTACATTCTGTAATTTTCATTAGCCTCACCGTTTTTAAGGTGCATAATCGAGAAGGTAATATTAGACTGTTCGTTAAACGCTTTCATGATTTCTGCCCAACCAAGATTACCACTGTCGGATTCGTCTTCGTTTACGGCAGGGTCCTGAGATTCACCGTCGGTAATGATAACGACGTGACGCTTGGATACGACGTCGTCGCCAAGCGCAGAAAGCGCTTCGCCGGCACGCTGCAATGCGTTAGCGAATTGAGTTCCGCCGCCAGCGCTGAGCTGAAGTATTGCAGTTTCGATTAGGCTACGGTTTTGAATAGAAGTAACGTTGGTACTAACGGTATATGTGTTTTCAAAAGACATCATACCCATATAGTCACGATACGTAAGCGAATCCAAACAGGTCATAGCCGCGTCTTTGGCATAATCGAGTTTTGTTTTTCCGCCATTGCTAAGAGTTTCCGCCATAGAACCGGAACGGTCAACGATCATCATTACCGCAACGGGCGGAGTATAGTCAACGACTTCTACGGGCAACATTCCGCTAAGAGTTTTTGCGTTTCTTAAGCCCATATCGCTACGATTAAACGAATGCGCAACCGGATTGCCGTCGTCGTCAGTAGCTTCTTCGTTACCGCCGAACATAAACAATCCACCGCCATAAAGGTTAACGTACTCTTCAAGCATCATATCAAACGTTAGCGTAGTAGTTTTATCACCCACAACGCGAACTTCTTTTGGCATACTTGCACCGATAAGATCTGCATTAGCTACGTTTGCCAATATAATTTGATCGTACATACGAAGCTCGTCTACAGTCTTAGGAACACTTGCGTAGTCACCGCCATATTGGCTGATGTTTACAACTTTGATGGTGTCTCCACCGTTATAATACGGCGAAAGAAGATCGTATATTGCATCGGCTTCGCCTTCGAAACCTTCAAGAATAAGTATATCTTCATAAACGTTAAGATACAAATACGAATAGTAAACGTTGTTCTCGCTTATTGCATCCGTAACGCTAGCTTCATTAACGTCGGTATTGTCGTCAGAACCGATAACGTTAAAACGAATTCTGTGCATACCGGTTTTAGAGAAAGTACAACTTACTCGATATTCGTTAAGTCCCTCGTCAAGATCGATATCGAATTCGGCAGCTTCGTATTCGAAGTTATCGTCGGCTTCGTCTTCGTCGTAAACGGTTATTTTCGCATCGCCTAAAATAGAGCTGTTTATAGATACGGTTACTTGCGCAGTATCACCCACACTGTAGTTTGCTTCGGGGATAGTTACGTTTGTGATTTCAAAATCAGGTTCTACAACTCTGTCAAAAACAGCGGCGTCTATCTTGATACCTTCGGCAGCAAGACGTTTTACCATCGTGACAGCATCGCCGTCGGTTTGCACTCCGTCGGAAATAAGCACAAGCTTACTAGTCGTTTTGCTCGTAATCAACGACGCTGCATATTCTAATGCCGACGATATATCGGACGCAGTATTGTCAATTTGAGTTTTTTCGCCTTGAGCCTCTAAATAATCTTCCTCGTCTCGGAAAGCAAAATACTTTTCAAGCACGTCCTGAGTATCCAACGAAGGCTCGGCAACCGTAACAGAATTGTAACCGAACGCAACGATACCTACCTTGAATATATCATTGCTTTCGTTAATGACATCTCGAACAAACGCGTCTTTTTGCGCGAATTTGTTTTGAACGGTTTGTTTATCCTCTACACTTGAGTACGACATGTCCACAACCAAAATAACTTCGTTTTCCTCGTTGGGAATATCGTACGTAAAAGTCATACCTGCAAGAAGCGAAACAGCCATAACCATTATTGCAAGGTGCAACACAATAGACACGATTCTGTTACGCGTTCTTCTGTACCTCTTTGCTAGCTTAAAATAAGGCAAAAACGTAAGAACGATTGCAGGGATTAATAACAAAAGGAGCCACGGGACTTCAAATTTTATCATAAAATTACTCATATCACTTGCCTCCTTTAATTAAAACTGATCACGAGATTGCAACCACCATTCTACGAACAGCAATGCAACCAACGCAGCCGCAAACCAGATTAACAAATCTAAAGCTTGCTCGCCTTCGTCGTTAAACACGTACGGCTGAACCAACTCGTCTTCGGTACGAAGCACGTTGCTTTCGGCAGTAGGCGTTTTAACGTAAAATTCAGTTTTTACTTCCTCGCCGGAAAGTTTGTTCTGCGTCAACGTATACGTACCGATCTGATCCAGAACTATAGTTGCCGGGAACGTATCGAGCGCTTCGCCGCCAAGATTAGCGTCGGGTTTCATACAATACATGATATTGGAGAACGAATTAACGGTTACCGTTTCTCCGATATCATACAAAAATTCGGTCATAACGGACGGATAGAAATAATTGAATATATCCATTCCGAAAAGCATAAAGCGTTCGGGATACATCTGTATATCGGATTGATTCAATGGGAAAGTCATAACCAACATCTTCGTATCGACGGTATTCTTCGCAGCCACAACGGTGCCCTTTAAATTAAACGAATCTCCGTCGACAGAGCTACTGGAAAAAGTCGTTGTCATTAACTCAACCCACTCGTCGTCGTCAATAGACATAGACTTGCCTTCGGTGAAATAATATTCCGAACCGATTAAACTTTGCATAAGCGGATGCTTTTTAGCAGAAGACGCAACGTTTAATTTATAAGCATTATCCCAATCGCGCTCGTTAAGACTCGCCATGTTGCTAAGTCCCGGTATCGACGAAACGTTGGTCGGCGACGACAAAATGATTACGCCGTCTTGCGGTAACTTATCGGGCTGAACTTGCTCGAAGATATAAATATCGTATCCGTCGGTAGCGTACTTCTTCTCGTTTACAACGTCCTCGTTTACTTCGTCAACTTGAATATCCCACTTAGTTGCAAGAACTTTCGTCCAAGTAGAAGTAACGCTGCTCCAGAAAGTGTTCGGCTTTTTACTAGCATATTGGACTTTAATTATAGGTTTCGTTCCACCGTAGAAGAAGAAAGAATCGTCATAAGGAAGAACGTCAACGAAAGTAGACGAAGTATTTGCGTTAATTTCGACGTATACCGAATTATATCCGGTAATCATAGGTTGAATGTTAAGATCCAACTCCGCTATATCGTCGTCATCGAGCATAGCAAGTATTTCATCCCATTCTTCGTCGCTATATTCCGATAACGGAATAGCGTTTTTCTCGGCATAACCTGCTTTTACGGATTCCTTATAAGTATTAAACTCTACGTGAACCACTTCGTCGTTGTTACAATCAACGGTGATCGTAAACGGATCCAAGTCGGTTCCCGCATAAGAGTTGGCAACACTCGGATTAGCACCCTTTATCGTAAAGGAAATTTCAACGCCGCTAACGTCTTGTCCGTAAACGGCAACGTCAACTGCAAACGAATAAACGAATCGTTCGTTAACCGTTGCTGTTCCGTCAAGAATTGCCGCATTTCGTTCGCCGTCAAGCTTAACGTTTTTAACGGTTACGATACCGCTGTTTACGTAATCCGTACCGGTGTAAAGCACTACTTCACTGTTGGGATTAAGTGCTAAAACGTCTTCGGCAATAATCATTGCTCCTTCGAGATCGGCAGAACCGTACGTGCAATATTCGTCGATACCCAAGCTTAAGTCGTTAATCATAAAATCGAACTTCTCGTTAATTACATCGAGATAGTCGTTACCAAGCCTAGAAATATTAACGGAAGAACTAATGCCGTCCATATCGGTATAATCAACGGTAAGAACGAACGGATCGTCGTTAGCGATAATCACGGTAACACGTCCCTCTTCATCGGAAAGAACTTCGTTCACATATTCCCTTGCCTGCGAAACCGCACGTAAAAATCTGGTCTCGCCGTTATACGTCGCTTTCATGCCTACCGAAGCTTCAATTATTACGATCTTTTCGGTATATTGTTCGGCTTCTTGCGCCTTTAATACGGGCTTTGCCATAATAAGCGCACACGAAGTTAAAATAAGCACCTGACATATAATAAGGAGCAAATTCCTTAACTTATTGATAGGAATACGCTTTTTCTTGTACTTTAAACTCAATTCCCATACGTGCGTAGTGGAAACGAATTTTTGTTGGAAGTTAGGTTTAATTATGTAGATAAGAATGAGACCTACAATACCTAATAAACCTAACAATCCTAAAACATTTGCTAATGCCATCATCCCATTATACCTACCTTAAGTAACTCGCCAAAAATCATCTTTTCTAGCGGCTTCTCGCAATCTACGGTTACAAAGTCCGCACCGCGGGAAACACAAAAAGATCTAATATCTTCCTCGAAATCAGCAAAAGCCTCGCGATAAGCTATTTGCAAGCTTTTATTTATACGAAGTTTTAAGTTTCGAGGATCAGCCAAATCTTCTGCTTCAGAGTCGATCATATGGAAACGTCCGTCGTAAACAGGATCGATTTCGTTTGGCGACAATACTTGCACAAGCAATACCTGACGACGCTTGTACGTTAAATAGTCAACCGCTTTTTTCCATTGACTTTTGGTAAAGAAGTCCGAAATTATAACGGTAAGACCGTCGTTCGTACCCGTATTCGTACTATTGGTTATCGCTTCGGCAATATCCGCATCGCCTACAAACTCTATATTGTTAAGTTCGCTGATAGCCCTGTAGAATGAGTTCTTTCCGACAATCGTGCCCATATTATTTTCGGCTCTGTTGCCTTTTATTAAGTTGAAAGATACTTTATCCATGTTGTGTACGGCAAGGAACCCGAGTGCCGCCGCCATTGCAACGGCATACGCCCCTTTTTGAGGGTCGATTTTGCCCATGGAGGCAGAACAATCCAAAAATATTTGAACATGCATCTGCCTTTCATCCGTAAACAACTTAAGAAAGTACTTTTCGAAACGACTGAAAAGGTTCCAGTCTATACGTCTGATATCGTCTCCGAGCATATATTCGCGGTAATCGGCAAATTCAACCGTCTGTCCGTACGTTCGAACAAGATGCTTGCCGCCAAAGAATCCCGCTAAATTTGTTCGCAAATTCAATGCCAACGTCTCTAGTCGACTGAAAAATTCGTCGTTCAAGTAAGAGACCTTCATTAATTATTTTCTCCTATAATATTATCTTGCACCGTTTACTTTGTTATATTACTTAAATAAGAGCTTTACCCGCTTAAACTAAGCGCGAGCAAGTTCGTCGATAATCATCCTGATAACAGCATCCGCCGAAACACGTTCTGCGATTGCTTCGAAGTTCATCTTAATACGGTGACGAAGAACGGGGTATGCAAGTGCGTTAATATCGTCTCTGGACACGTTGAAACGACCATCCATAAGTGCTCTTACCTTTGCTGCGGAAATCATTGCCTGACCTGCACGCGGGCTGGAACCAAGACGAATATACTTCTTAGCAGCTTCGGTTGCATGCTCGCTGTCGGGATGAGTCGCAGAGCAAAGCTTCATTGCATATTCCATAACATCGTTTGCTACGGGAATTTCGTTTGCGGTCTTGCGCATATTCAAAAGATCTTCACCGTTACAAGCAGCATCAGCTACTTCCGCCATGGTCTTTTGAGTCATATTTACGATGTCGATAAGCTCGTCAAGACTGGGCATCGGAACGATAAGCTTGAACATGAAACGGTCCATCTGAGCTTCGGGAAGCGGATACGTACCGTCTTGTTCGATCGGGTTCTGCGTTGCAAGTACGAAGAACGGTTCTTCAAGCTTACGAGACACACCCATAACGGTAACGCTGTGCTCCTGCATGGCCTCAAGCAATGCGGACTGCGTTTTGGGAGTAGCACGGTTTATTTCGTCGGCAAGAATAATGTTGCTGAAAATAGGACCCGGCTGGAACTGGAATTTAGAGTTGCCTTCGTCGTCACGTACAATTATATTAGTACCCGTAACGTCCGCAGGCATAAGGTCGGGCGTAAACTGAATACGCGAGAAAGGAAGGTTGAATACTCTTCCAAGAGATCTTACGAGACGAGTTTTACCTACGCCGGGCACACCTTCGAGAAGAACGTTACCACCTGCGATCATTGCAATGATAGTGCCTTCTACGACTTCGTTCTGACCGATGACGTCACGTCTTACCTGTTCGAAAATGTTTTTACATTGTTCACTGAACTTCTGAATGTTTTGCTCTTCCATAATAATTGTTTTAGCCTCTCTTTATTATTTTTGTTTTATTTTTTTATAGAAAACGCTTTTGCGTTTGGTTTACTGTTTTTTTGCAGCGACCTATTAATTATTGCCGTTGCTCTTATTGGCTATGCCGCCCTTAAGAATGTCCATATAAGCCTTCATAGCTTCTATCTGTTCGGCGGTATAATTGCCGTTTACAACGGCTTCCAAATACTTTTCGTAGTATATGTCAAACTCGTCTTGATACGGAGTATCGCCGTCTTTAATTTGGTTATAGTCTTTAAACCTATCACTCTGTCCCTCGTTAGGATCGCCTTCGGGATTGTACTCGTCGTTAGTTTCATCCTGCGGAACATCGCTCGACTCGTCGGTAGACATATCGTCGCCCGGTTCATCCTCGGAAATCATCTCGAAATGAGCGGTATAAACAATAATGCCGTCTTCGTCGTCATCGATCACGTTCTTGTCGGATCTTTGAGCTGCAGTGGATTTATCTTCTTCCCAATATCTGAATGCCCAGCCTTCGTAAGCAACGGCTACGACTTCGGAAGTAGTGCCTCCGATATCGATAATCTGTTCGCTTTCGCCCTCGATATAACCGCCAAGAGGATCGTCTACTTCGTAAAGCACGATTACCTTGTCGGCATAAGGATCGACGGTGGATTGTCCGGGAACCGGGAGAACGTTGTTTTGAACCAAAGCGTTAACGGTAGTCATAGACACTCCCAAAACTCCCACTACGATGGCTGCGATTATCAAAGATTTAGCAACCGCAAATTTAACCGACTTTACGTCCACTTTGCTTAGCTGAATTTTTGCGTCCTCACGCTGACGTTTTGCAATATACGAATCGTCGTCCTTAAGTTCTATCATGGTGATAAGACGATCCTTAAGTCCTAACGAGTCAACTCGCTTTGCAACGGTTTTGTCGTCCGGTCTAAATACCGCAAAGTAGAGTATGATTGCAACGATGTTGCCTACTACCAAGCCTACGCCCAATGCAACCAAAAACCACCAATCAAAATATTCGGTTAAAAAAGACGTTACGAAAGCAATGATAAACGTTACCGCAAATCCGACGATCACTTCACATAAAAGGGCTTTCAGCAAAGCTTCTTGAACCAATCGCGAACGATACTTTTCAAAAAGTTTCTTTATGTCCATTTTAATCTCCTTTCCCCGCGCGAAACGGAGTAATAAATTACTATAATATACGCTGACAGCGACATCGACTACACAAGCTTATCGTAAACTTTAACGCGAAAATCGACACAGTGCGCCTATACAAATAGTTACTAAGATTGTAGCCTAAAAATCGTCATTTTGTCAAGTTATTTGCTAATAATTTTAGTTTAAAATTAATTTTTTATGTATCTTCTCCGTTTTGTCATTTATATTTCATTCATATCGTTTGCAAATTCGCTTTACGTTCATTAATTACAAAAATTGCATTTTATCCTCTTTCACATTTCTATCGTACTCGTTATTTGGCAATTTTTTCACAATTGCTGTTGTGAAAAATGATTATCATTACCGCATTATGTTATATGTGAAAAAACGGTGTTGAGTTTGCTTTGAAAAACTTCGCTTAAATTTATAATCAAATTACAGCTTATGGAAAGAAATACTACACCTATTGTGTTGAAAAATTTTACTTACACAATCGATAGTATAACAAAAAAGCGAACGCCTATTGTTACTTACAACAGTCGACGTTCGTAATTTTAACTTATATTATATGAAGGAATACACTATCATTCCCAATCCGGCTGAAAACAATATCATTATTATAGGAGATAGCTCTTTTTTTGTAAACTTCTTGTACGCTATCGAAGCAACTGCAATAACAGCCATCATAATCAAAGCAACGTAGTTGAATCCCTCGACTACCGTATTATCATAAACAAGCAAAGCGCCCGCCGAAAGTATAAGACCTACAACGACCGGTTTGATGCCGCTAAGCGCCTTATCCACAATTTTATTACTCATAAAGTTTTTCAAAAGCGCCGCTATAATTAAAATAACAATAAATGACGGCAAAACTACGCCTAACGTTGCGCAAACGGCGCCTAGTAAAGCACTTCCGCCCAGAGAATCACCCACAGAGCTGCCGACAAAAGTCGCCATATTTATTGCTATAGGTCCCGGAGTTGCTTCGCTTATACCTATAAAATTATAAAGCATACTTGCTTCAGCCCAAGATTTTGTCAACACCTCTTGCTGAATAAGCGGAATCATAGCGTACCCGCCGCCAAACGTAAACAAACCTATCTTAAAAAACGTCCAAAAAAGTTCAAGGAAAATCATTGTTCGTCGTCCTCCTTGTTGCAATAAAATTCAGAGGATTTTGCACTAGCATCGCCCGCATTTTCTTTTAAACGCCCATCGCTCGATTGGATATTGGCTACGTTTTCTACACCGTTATTTAAATCGGACATGTTGTCGGAATTTAGATTTAACGCCGTTTTGCCGCTTCTTTCTTTTTTTATTACGCCGTAATAAATATACCCTACTATTCCGCCTATTATTATAAGGTATATGCTGGAAAACTTTAACGAAACGATATCGAACGTTACTGTAATTACAAAAGTTACCGAAAGTATAACGAACGAAACTACGTTTTTTTTGATGTTTTTAAGCATTTTAATGCCTGTACGAATTATCAAAACCCCGACAGCCGCTTGAATTCCCTTAAAAGCATTGTTCACGATTTCTATCTTTAAAAAATCTTCTATAAAAAACGAAATTGCAAAAATTATCAAAAACGACGGCAAAACTACGCCTAAGGTCGCAAACACCGAACCTAGCACTCCCGCTTGCTTATATCCGATATAAGTTGCGCTGTTAATCGCAATCGGGCCCGGTGTTGATTCGGCAATCGCTACGATATTCAACAGTTCGTCCTCGCTTAACCAACCTTTTTTAGATACCGTCTCGCTTTGAATTAACGAGATCATAGCATAACCGCCGCCAAACGTAAACAAGCCTATCTTAAAAAACGTTATGAACAACGAAAATAGCTTTTTCATCTTACCCTCCGCAGGTATTTTAGCACATTCGAGCTTTTATGTCCAATGCTTTAACCGATAATTTAGCATTAAAAAAGCAGCGCATAAAAACACGCTGCTTTTTAATAATCAAATGAAATTATTTAAGAAGGTTCTGCATATAAGCAATACCTGCCTTAAGGCATTCGATATTGGACGGAATAACCTTCGGCTTGCTTTCGAATACGTGCTCTACCGCATGAATCGCAGCTTCTTCGGAAATATCGCCGCCGAAAATCGGAAGTAATACACCAAGCATGTATACGTTAGCACCACGCTTATTTATTGCGGCTGCCAAAGTATCAACGGGGATTTCGTAGAACTTAACGTCCTTACGAGTAGTCTTTTTGTGAACGATGTCGGAGTTAATAATTATAATTCCGCCTTCTCTTACGGTATTTTCAAACTTATCGAGCGAGGGTTCGTTGAACGCGATAAGAATGTCGGGCTTGTCGATAACCGGAGCGGCAATTTCTTCTTCAGAATAAATTACCGAACAGTTGGCCGTACCGCCACGCATTTCGGGACCGTACGAAGGAAGCCACGAAGTGTTAAGATTCTGCTCGATTGCAGAATACGAAATAAACTTACCAAGAGACAAAACGCCCTGGCCGCCGAAGCCGCTTATAGTTAATTTTTGCATATTATTTCTCCTCCTTCGTTATATCTTTGAATACGCCGAGCGGATAGAACGAACAACCCTTCTCCTTAACGAACTGCATAGACTCAAGCGGAGTCATATGATAGTTGGTCGGGCAGTTTGCAACGACTTCGATGAACGAAAGACCTTTCTTTTCCATTTGCATCTGGAACGCCTTTTTAAGAGCTGCCTTGGTCTTGTTAACGTGCGGAACGTCGTAAACCGAAACACGTTCGATATACGCAGGACCGGTCAACGTTGCAAGCATTTCGCACATACGAACGGGGTTGCCGTTAACTTTGGGATCACGACCGTAAATGCAGGTCGTAGCCTTTTCGCCGGGCATGGTAGTGGGAGCCATCTGACCACCGGTCATACCATAAATACCGTTGTTAATAAAGATAATGGTAATGTTTTCACCTCTCATGCAAGCATGAACGGTTTCCGCCATACCGATAGAAGCAAGGTCGCCGTCACCCTGATATGTAAATATCATATTTTCGGGATTAACGACTCTGCGAATTGCGCTTGCTACTGCGGGAGCGCGTCCGTGAGCAGCTTCCAAAACGTCACATTTAAAATACTTATAACCATAAACCGAGCAACCTACCGGTACGATACCGATAGCTCCGTCTGCTTTACCAAGCTCGCCAAGAACTTCGGCAACCAACTTATGAACTATACCGTGTGCGCAACCCGGGCAATAATGCAAGGGAGTTTCGGTGAGCATTTTAGGCTTATCAGCAACAATTTTCATATTATTTCCCCTCCTTTACGTACTTAACGAGGTCTGCCGGCATCATTACATTACCGCCGCTGCGACCGTAAAACTCAACGGGCTTAAGTCCGCTAACTGCAAGTCGTACGTCTTCTACCATCTGACCCATGCTTAACTCTACGGTTATGAACTTCTTTACGCAATCTTTCTTAGCTGCAACCGCAACTGCTTCGGTCGGATACGGATAAAGAGTAATCGGACGAAGAAGACCTGCTTTAATACCTTCTGCGCGAAGTGCAACGACCGCTGCTTTACAAATACGAGCAACGGAACCGTATGCTACGAATACGTATTCTGCATCGTCAAGCATATATTCGTCGTGCTTAGTTTCGTTCTTTGCAATAAGGTCGTACTTTGCAAACAATTGATTGTTGAATTCTTCGTTCTCGTCGGCTTCGATACGAAGCGAGTTGATAACTCTGGGAATTCCGTCGCTGTGTCCGCATGCAGCCCAATCGCTCTTGTCGGGAAGAGTGCTAAGATCGCGCATCGGCGGAATCTCGGCAGGTTCCATCATCTGACCAAGCATACCGTCACCGATGATCATAACCGGAGTACGATATTTGTCGGCAACGTCAAACGCATTGTACGTAATATCTACGAATTCCTGAATGGAGCACGGAGCAAATACGATCGGATGATAGTCCCCGTGTCCGCCGCCTTTGGTTGCCTGGAAGTAGTCACCCTGCGAAGGTTGAATACCGCCAAGTCCCGGGCCGGAACGCATCATGTTTACTATAACGCACGGAAGTTCTGCTGCTGCAATGTAGCTCATACCTTCCTGCTTAAGGCTGATTCCCGGGCTGGAGGAACTTGTCATACATCTTGCACCTGCGCCTGCTGCGCCATATACCATGTTGATTGCCGAAACTTCGCTTTCTGCCTGAATAAATGCTCCGCCGACTTCAGGCAATCTCCAAGATAAATATTCGGGTATTTCATTCTGAGGCGTGATAGGATATCCAAAGAAATATCTGCAACCAGCCGCAACAGCAGCTTCTGCTATCGCCTCGTTACCTTTCCAAAGTTTTTTCATAAAAACGATTCCTCCTTAAAATTAGTCGCGATAAACAGTTATAACGCTATCGGGACACATAGTTGCGCAACTTGCGCATCCGATACATGCGTCCATATCGATACACTCTACAACGTCATAGCCCTTAGCGTTGGTACGCTTAGAGATCTGCAAAATCTTTTTCGGACAAGCGTTGACGCATAAGCTGCAGCCTTTGCAGTAGGCTTCGCGAAATTCAACCTTACCTTTTGCCATAAATAAAATAACCCTCCTGAAATTTTATAAAAATACGGTTTTGCCGTTATTTTTCGGTTTAAAATAATTTTAGTCGTTTCTTGCGCTATAAAATATGTATTGCTGTGCAAGCCCAGCTAAAGAGCCGTACCTGTTCAAATAATAACTACGCACTTTTTGCGAAGTATTTAATTCGTCGTTGCCGCAACGCTTATAAATCCACGTATCCACCGGAAAACAATCCAACCTACTTAGCCCGAAAAGCAATACGCAGTCCGCAACTTTAGGACCAACTCCGGGTAAAGTAAGCAACAAATTTGTAGCTTCCTTTGTAGGCGCAGCTTCCAATTCCTTTAAAAAGTTATCGGAAGTAAGAATACGTGAGGTTTTTTGAATGTACACATCGCGAAAGCCGACGCCGAGTTTGCGTAACTCGCTTAAAGAAAGTCGAGACAAGCTGTCGGACGAAGGAAACGAATAAAAATCGCCGCAACACACTCCGCAATACTCGCACATTCGTTCTATTATGCGTTTAATGCGAGGTATGTTGTTGTTTGCAGAAATAATAAAACTTATTATCGTCTCAAACAAATCCTGCCGCAATATTCTTATTCCGCCGCCGACACGAATCGGATCCTTAAGCTCGTCAAACTCAGACAGCTCTTTTTTGTACTCGTCATAATCAGAGTTAAGATCAAAATAGTTTACAAAATAGTTTGCGTCGTCCGAAAAGATTTCGTTCCCTTTTGCAAAACACTTTTTGTCTTTAGAATAAACGTTGTATCCGCCGTCGTAACGCTCATACCTGAAAACCTGACCGCAAGTAAGTATCGCTTCGAAATCAAGGGGAAATTCCGTTTTTATAACTCCGTTTTGTACAAAATACTTCATTTGTAAAAAAAGGGGTAAAATCCCCCTTTTGTATTAAGCAACAGGATAAATGCTGACTTGCTTTTTATTCCTGCTTACTTCAAACTTTACAACACCGGTTTCAAGAGCGTACAAAGTATCGTCGTTACCTCTGCCAACGTTCATTCCCGGATGAAATTTCGTTCCTCTTTGTCTTACCAAGATGCTGCCTGCATTAACAAGCTGACCGTCACCTGCTTTAACTCCGAGTCTTTGCGCAGCCGAGTCACGACCGTTCTTAGTCGATCCGCCGCCCTTCTTATGCGCAAAAAGCTGAATATTTATAAACATTTGTCTTTACCTCCTAGATAAGTACGCTTAAACTTTATAAAAGCTTAAGCTCGATAAAATCCGAATACGTTTCGTATAAATCGGAAATTCCAACAAGCATCGTGTCAAGTATCATATCGGCATCCCGCCTTTGACTAGAATCAAGCGACGGTAATTCAAACTTCAGATACGCTTCTTCGTCGCGGCGAGTAAACTTTACGTTTATGCCTGCGACCTGCAGTAACCCCAATAGCGCAGTTTGTATAATGCTGCTTAAGGCTGCGCAAACGATATCTTCGCCCTCGACTCCGTACCCCGTATGTCCGTCCGCAGAAAGCGAAACGACGTGCCCGGATTTTTTTACGACCTCGACAACAGTCATACTTAGATGGAAACGATCTTTATGCGAGTAAACGGCTGTCTGTGTCCTTGCTTTTTGCGAGAATTTTTCTTAGCCTTATACTTGTAAACGGTGATTTTTTTACCTTTACCATGGCCAAGTATCTCAGCCTTTACCACGCCGGCTTCGGTAGAAACCTCTTCACCGTCTACCTTAAGAATAGACTTGAGTTCTACGTTTTCGCCAACCTGGTTATCAAGCTTTTCAACTTCGATTTCGTCGCCTTCGCTCACTCTGAACTGTTTGCCGCCCGAAATTACAACTGCATACATTTTTAAAGCACCTCCTCAATGATGTCTCCGTTGCGTAGGCACCGCGCCACGCGCAGATTTATTGCCATTAACATACGGCTCAAGAGCAATTATATCTTATTAAATAAGTAAAGTCAAGTATTTTTAGCCGATTTATAATACAACTGAATAATTTTTGTTTAAATGTAAACTGAAAACTGCACTTAAGAACCATTAAACGGATTCTTAAATGCAGTTAAATAATTGCTTAAATTAAAAAATCATTTCCACTTTGCGTACAACTTGACGTCGTTGGTAACTTCTTTGGAAAAATCATATTCAAGTCCGTCCGACGTTACCCAACAATCGAACGTTCTTAAACGTTCCGAATCGTCCGGACGCCAATTATTAGCCGTTTCGCCGTTAACGACGTACTCCGTTCTTAATACGGTTTGTTTATCATCGTCGTAATACGTAACCGTATGCTTATCGCAGCTTTTAGCCAGCAACACGACACCGAATACGACGGCAAGAATAATCACAACCGAAATTGCAGCAATCAATCTATCCCTAGTTGGCCTTGAAACGTTCATTTAATCCTCCAAAATCCCCAAATCTTTCATTATGTCTTTTAAATCCTCAGTGGGATTCAAAGCTTCTTCAAAACTAAAGCCGCTATCGGACGGTTCCGCAAGTGCCGGATTAAGCACTGCGACGCCCGTTTTATACGGTCGAGAGTTTTTTGACGGACGCGTGGCAGCGACAACGTCGCTTGCTCCGCCCAAATATTCCTTTATGCTTTCTACCGGATCAAATTCATTTGACGCATTATTATCAAGTCGTTCCTTTTCGGAAACGAATTGACTTTCGGGAACGCCAAGCGTTTGCGTCATTTCCTTGTTAAACTTACTTACAGCAATAAGATCGTCGTCCATCGGATATTTTGCAAGCAAACCGTTGTAATACGCCGTCCATTTTTCATGAAATGCCTTAAGGCGAGCCATTTCGGCATCGTACTTGGCTTTAGTCAACTGTTCTATTTGTTCGGCTTTGCTAAGGGCAGAATAAATTGCTTTAACAATCAATTCTCGTTTGCCTTCCAGCTTTCCGAGTTCGCATTTAAGCGTAGTAACTTGAGTATTAAGTTCGGCAATACGTTCGTCCTTTTTAGAAGATGCCTCCTCTACGTTTTTAACGTATGCATCTACTTGCTCGACGCTGTAGCCCTTTCTTTTTATATCAAAACTCATTTTTCCTCACGGACTCCGTTTAAAAATTTTTGTTTTATGTCGTATACGCCTTTGCTTATGTTAACCCTGTAAAAATTAGGATTAAGCAGTCTTTTGTACTCTTCCCAAAGCTTAGCTTTTTCGGCTTTTGCATATTTAGCCATATCGGTTAACGAAGGAGATTCGTATACGCACTTGCCATCTTTAAAAATTTGTCGATGAATTTCTCTTTGATCGTAATCGTTTAACGTGAACTTTTTCCAAAGCTCCGTTTCGTGTCTTAAAGTAATCGGCTTAGGAAGCTGTTCGTCTTTTAGCGCAATTACGTCGGCAACCGCCATGCCGTTATTTTTATCGTACAACCTGACAACTTTTTTAAATCCCGGATTTGTAATTTTTTCCAAAGACGAACTTATTTTCATTCTATCGTAATACTCGCCGTCTATTTGTATACGAGCAAGTTTGTACACTCCGCCAAGCGACGGCGTGTTTTCACTTGTTATTAGTTTTGTACCTACTCCGTACACGTCAATTTTAGCGCCTTGAACCTTTAAAGCCGTAAGAACTTCTTCGTCGATATCGCCGCTTGCAAAAATTACGGTATCGTTAAAACCTTCGGCATCGAGCATCTCTCTGGCTTTTTTGCTTAAGTACGCCAAATCGCCGCTGTCCAATCGAATTCCTACCGGCTTATGCCCGCTTTCTCTAAGTTTTTTGAATACTTTAATGGCGTTGGGTACGCCGCTTTTTAGGGTATCGTACGTATCGACAAGCAACAAGCAATTATCCGGATATAATTCGGCAAAACGCTCGAATGCTTCCAGTTCCGATTTAAAACTCATTACCCAACTATGCGCGTGCGTACCTTTTACCGGAACGTTAAATTCTTTTGCCGCCAAAACGTTACTAGTTCCTATACAACCGCCTATAATACTTGCCCTTGCTCCGTAAATCCCGGCATCAGGTCCTTGCGCTCGCCGTAAGCCGAATTCGGATATTCCTTTTCCGTCGGCAGCATCGACTATTCTGGACGTTTTGGTCGCAATAAGCGTTTGATGGCCTAAAATATTCAAAATTGCCGTTTCGATAAGTTGCGCTTCGATTAATGGCGCCTTCACAACAAAAATCGGCTCGTACGGAAAAACGACTTCGCCTTCTATTGCAGAATACACGTCGCCGGTAAATTTAAACGTATGCAAATACTCAAGGAAGCCTTCGTCAAACACGTTTAAACTTTTTAGATATTCTATATCCTCTTCGGAAAAAGCAAGATTTTTTATATAGTCTATCGCTTGCTCCAATCCGGCGAAAATCGCATAATTCAATTCGGGCTTATATCTGAAAAACATATCAAACACAGCTTCGTTTTTGTAAGTACCGTCCAAATAGTATCCGTTCATCATGGTCAACTGATACAAGTCGGTCATAAGCGTCAAATTACGAGACATTGTTATTCTCCTCTTCTTTCGGTTTTTTATTGTTTTTTAATCTAACTAACGCACAAAGCGCTCCGATAACGCCTAAGTATACAATAATTATCGACAAAACTACGGCAATCGGAAGCACCTGCGTGCTTTCCAGTAATAAAATCAAAGCCGCGCCCGTAATCGCCAAGGACACTTTTGATATAATCGAAGGATAGCCGCCACAAACCGTTCCGTTTGCTATTCCTATAGGTAACGCAACGATATACGCCGGATACACGCTATGTTCGGACAGCCCGAGTAAAACGAACAACCTTGCTAAGGCAAGTATGCCGAAAGCCCAGGCAAACACTACGCCGATACTGTTTTTTTGAATCAATGCTATTACGAGCGACATTGCAAAAAAACAGGTTGCTACGGCTATCGACCAACAATCGCCAAAAGAAAACGGGAACAGACCTAGCGATACCAGCAACAAAAATACGCCGGTCAGTGCTATCGCAACGGCACAAATTAATTCGGTTATTTTTATCGTTTTATCCGAAATTTTCATTTGCGCATCTCCGCATTCGGTGACGACGCATCGTTTTTAAAAATTGTCTTTAGATAAATAAACGATTTTTCGTAAGCGTAATATTCAAAACCGAGTTTTTCTTCGTCTACTAAAACAAACGGCTTCTTCCCTTCTTTTTTCGCTTTAATCAAATGATATACGACAATTCCGACGCCCAGTAAAATTATTAACGCACTTATAAGTTGATTCGCTTTTATATTGCCGAAGTACATACTGTCGCTGCGTAAACTCTCCACGAAAAATCTTATTACTCCATACCATACGCAATAAAAAGCAAAACAAAATCCGTCAAAGCTCTTTCGTTTGCCATTGTATAAAATTTGCAAAATAACAAAACCTATTAAGTTCCACATCGATTCGTAAAAGAAGCACGCGTTGTACCATCCGGTACCGAACTTACCGTTTTGAATGAACACCGCAAACGGAAACCACTGCCACGCCGGATTTTCGATGAGTTGACCGTAAGCTTCGCCGTTGGCAAAATTCCCCCATCTTCCTATTGCCTGACCGAGTATTATAAGGCAGAAGCCCAAATCAAGCATCTGAACGAACGTCATCTGCTTTTCGGCGGGCTTGCGTTTGTTTATAAGCCTTACTATAACTGCGCCTGCAAGCGCGCCCAGCAAGCCGCCGTAAATCGCAAGTCCTGCAAAGCCTCGAAACTCACCGTTAAAAAAACCGAAGAATTCTCCGAAAGTCCATTCGGAGCCGTTGTGAATAATGTCGTTTACAACGTAATAAGTCCTTGCCCCCAAGACCGCCAACGGAATGCAAATAAGAGCGATATCGAAAATTATATCGCTATCGTAGCCGCGTCTTTTCGCCATAAAAAATGCAAGAACAATGCAAATAGCCATACCGGCGCCTATAAGCGCACCATACCAACCAAATGCAGACGTAAGCATAACTACCTCCGAATAGTTTATGCGTCATTATACTATATTTTAGATAAGGTTGTCAATCAAACGACAGATATATATTTAGCCACTATAAAAAACCATTCGACATTTTACAAACACAATTTTAATTACTTTCTCGTTTTTGCGGCATAACGGCAACTATTCCGCGAACGGAATTATATACGTCCGTTCTTATCTTTTTTGTCTTTAATAATTTTCCGTATTCGTCGTAATACTGTAAATAACCGTTACTATGAACCTCGGGATGAGAATACGAAATTGTCTTTTTTGCCCCCGGCAAATCGTTATCGCTGAAATATTCCAGTTTTTCGTCGATTACCTCTTCACACTCAGGCGTTTCACCCGTGAAAGTGACTTCGCTTTTACGTTTTATTACATACGGCAATTTACTGCCGTAAACCTCCACGAACGCTTTTCCTTCGCTTGCATAAGCCTTTACGTATACCGTATCGCTGCCGTCGTTACGTATTTTAAGATCACTTGTTCCAGAGTTTACCATCGCATCGAAGCTAGGCAATTCATAACTGCTTTTTAACGAATGCCTGCTTACGGCTATAACGTTTAAATCCGCCAATAGCGCGGCATTGTATAACGTGGTGGATGCTTGACAAACTCCGCCTCCGACTCCGGGTTCGTATCTGCCGTTTTTAATAATTTTGGCTTCTTTATATCCGTTCTTTATCGTACGGCTACCAACGGTATCGTTAAAACTAAAAACTTCGCCGCTATTAATAACGGTGCCGCTGATTTTTGACAACGCTAGTTGAATGTTATGTTTACGTTCGGCAGAACTTTGAGAAAAATCCGTAGAATATCGAGATCTAAGCTTAGTTAGCTCAATGTTATCTTGCGTAGTTGTATCAGCAGGCAAAATGCGAACCGGAATTTTCACGTTTGCATCGGACGATAAAACCAACGCAAAAAATATATCCATATACAGTCTGTCTTCTTGCACTTCGACGCCTTGCTTTTCTCGTGATATAACAAACATTTTACTTTTGCTCGGATCGAATCGCATTTGACTGTTTACTGGTTCTTTATTAACGCTGCTTATAGCTTCGTTTACGGTTTCTTCCAAAAGCGGAAAACAATAAAGAAGCGCTCGCTTATAATCCGCCCCGCTTTTAAGTTTTTGTTGAACACATTCTATTTTTTCAGAAAACGTAGCGTTTATTTTACGATCGAATATCTCCTGAGCCACTAAGTGATTATCCGCTTGTATGTACGAATCTCTAAAAACAAAAGTTTCGTTTTTATAAAATAGCTTTATTAGCGCAATCGTTTCGGCTTTTGCCGTTGAAAAGGTAAAAGACGCTACTGTCATAAAGAGCAATGCCGTAAAAACGTATAATTTACGATAAAATCCCATACGATTATATTGCGCCGTGCGGCTGAAGATTATACTTTATTTCTTCCGCTTTAAGATTTTTTCTTTTAGAACATCATAATCGTTAAGCGACGGATTAAACAAACATTCTTTCCATAGCGAATATAATTTTTTGTATATTTCTTTACCTTTAAAGCCGGCAGCGACGACGTCGTTACCGCTGATTTTAAGGTCGGTAATTTTTATGGGCGCTTTGTCTTTTAACAAATTTTCGTAAACAATTGTAAATCTGTGCGGAAGTAAAACCTCACGCATTCCCGTTGCCTTTCCGTCTGCGATAATTAATTCAACCAGCTTGGGAATTATATTAAATCGTTCTGCTATAAATACTTTTAACTTGTTGATTTTTGTTTGTCCGCACATATCGTACATATGCCACTTAACAAGTTCGGATGTTTCGTTTACAATCTCGTTTGAGTATTTTAATCCGTTTTGTCCCAATATGGATTTAACCATACTTGCCCCTACCGAAGCATGAGCGTACGTATTTCCGTCTAGTTTCATACACACGGGCTTTCCGACGTCGTGCAGTAAAGCCGCCAACCTGACGTCGGGCGGCGCGTATTTTACAGCCATAAAACTGTGTTCGAGGCAGTCGTACTTATGATATTTGGGATTTTGTTCCATTCCGTCCATATCGGCTACTTCTTTTATGATATATTTCCATAGTCCCAGCTGCTTTAAAAGTTCGACTCCCCTGTAATGCGCATCCTTTATTCCGTATTTTACGTCTGCAGTAAGAATTTTATCAAGTTCTTGTCTTTTACGTTCCACCGATATATCTTTCAGCCTGTCGGCACACCTGATAGCGGCATCGAAAGTTTCTTTTTCTATATCAAATCCCGTTTCCGCAGCAATACGTACAAGACGCATAAGCCTTAAACCGTCGTCGTTTAACGTAAATTCGGGATTTGCAGAACGAAGTTGTTTGTTTTTTATGTCTTGCAATCCGTTAAAAGGATCTATGAATTCGTCTGCTACAACGTCGTAATAAACCGAACCTGCCGTAAAATCACGTCTTTTTGCATCGACTTCGATGCCGACCCCAAAAGCGACGTTATTCGGAGAGTGCATTCCGCCCGCCCCGTAACTTTCGCATCTGAACGGTGTGTATTCATAGCTTTCGGTTCCGTTCGTTATAATTGCCGTTCCAAGTCTTTTGTTTACGGGTATAACCTCGGCATCTAACTTTAATTCGTTGGGCATAAGGCTTCCGCAGATATCTATATCGCTTTTGGGCAATCCCAGCAAACTATTGCGTATATATCCGCCCACAACGTAAATCGGACATCTCGCCTCATACGCGATTTTTCTCAAAAACGGAGGTACTTCGATTTTAGTATTCATTTCGGTCTCCTTATAAACTTTGCAACGTGATTTGCAAACGCAACAGTTAGACGTTTTCAAAAATATTGTATCATAAAACACAAATTGCCGCAACAAATATTTGATATTTTTTATTTTTTTTGATATTATATTGTCGAACGATAGATTTTGGGAGTTAAATGTGGATTTTATAGTAAACGTCCGTAGCGGTCACGGATTAGGAAACAGAAATCTTAAAAAAATTGTTCGCTATTGCGATAAAAACAATATTAATTACACGGTACATATAACGAACGCGCCCGGTCACGCAACGAATATCGCGGCAGCGCTCGTCGAAAGCGGTGCAGAAACGATCGTTGCCGTAGGCGGCGACGGAACGTTTAACGAAGTTCTTAACGGCATAACGTCTTTTGAACATACTTCTTTGGGCTTTATTCCCAGCGGCAGAGGCAACGATTTTGCAAACGGCATAGGATTGCCGCTCGACCCGATTGCCGCTCTTAAAATAATTTTAAGAGGCGAAAAACAAAACATCGACTACATACAAGTAGATAAAAAACGCTGTTTAAATATTGCCGGTACCGGTTTGGATATAGATATTCTTAAAAGGGTAGCAGGACGTCAAGGAAGAATCACTTACCTAAGCAGCTTGCTTTATTGCGTAAGACATTTTGAGCCGTACTCTATAGACGTTACTTTAGACGGAAAAACGACGAACTACAAAGCCGTTATTGTAGGAATTTGCAACGGAACTCAATTCGGTGGCGGCCTTAAATTATCGCCTAACTCGATTCAAAACGACGGAAAGTTAGAACTCGTAATAATTCAAATGCCGTCAAACGGTAAAATTTTACCGCCGCTTATAAAATTCTTACAAGCAAAACATTTGGCCTTACCCATAACTACGGTGTTGCAATGCGAAGAAGTTTTCGTACACCCCACCGACGGTCGCCCCATTCAGCTTGACGGCGAAATTAAAGAGAATTACGATTTGAATTGTAAAATCGTAAAAGGCGGCTTAAAGACTTTTAAAATCTAAATATAATTACCCTTAAACAAAAAGAACGCTTCTTTCGAAGCGCTCTTTTTGTTTAAGAACATATTTACTATTCCTTTACCCAAACAAGTATTGTTTTGCCGTCCGTATCGTAGTGCCAATAGTTGCCGTCTTCTACTGCATTTTCACCCTCGAACGGATTGCTTTCGCTGTAGTAATACCTTGTTGCTGAAGTAAGAGGGTCGTTGCCACTATTTACCGAAATTTTATTCCACTCGCTTTCGCTTCCTTTGTAGTATACGTCTTTTAAACTACTGCAACTACGGAACGCATCTTGTACTATACTTTTTACGCCGTTGCCTATCGTTATACTTGTTAAGTTACCACAATTATAGAACGCGCCATATTCTATACTTGTTACGCTGTCGGGAATTGTTACTTTGCTCAACCTACTGCAATTACCAAACAAACCGTTTTGCATACTTGTTATGCCATTGCCAATCGTTACGCTTGTCAAGCTACTGCAACCATAGAACGCAGAATTTCCTATGCTTGTTGCGCTGTCGGGGATTGTTACTTTGCTCAATCTACTGCAATTATAGAATACACCACTTCCTATGCTTGTTACGCTGTTACCTATGCTCACGCTTGTTAAGCTACTGCATTCATAGAACGCCCTATCTCCTATGCTTGTTACACTATCGGGAATTGTTATGTTCGTTAAGTTACTGCATTCATAGAACGCACTATCACAAATCACCTTAGTATTCTCGTTTATCGTGCAAGACGTTATGCTTTCTGACTTCGCTTCTACGAGTACTACGTACGGATTTTCGTTATTGCCTAGATATTTTGCGTTATCGTATTCATTATAATTTAAGTTATAACAAGTAGAAAATACACCTCTTCCTATGCTTGTTACGCTAAAAGGTATTGTTACTTCGCTCAAGCTACTGCAATTATAAAACGCATTTTTTTCTATACGCGTTACGCCGTTACCTATCGTTACATTCGTTAAGCTACTGCAATTAAAGAACGCACTTTCTCCTATGCTTGTTACGCTAGAGGGGATTGTTATGCTTGTTAAGCTACCGCATCCTTTGAACGTACTAGAATGAATAAATTTAGTTTTTTCGTTTATTGTGCAAGACGTTATATCCGTTGATTTCGCTTTTATAAGTACTACGTACGGATTATCGCTATTGCCGAGATAATATGCGTTATCGTATTCGTTATAGCTTAAGCTAATGCAACCACCGAACGCATCGTCTTCTATAATTGTTACGCTAGAAGGAATTGTTATGCTTACTAAGCTGCTGCATCCTTTGAACACACCAACTCCTATGCTTATTACGCTATCGGGTATCGTTACGTTTGTTAAGCTACTGCAATTATAGAACGCAACACTTCCTATGCTTGTTACGCTAGAAGGGATTGTCACGCTTGTTAAATTGCTACAATTATAGAACGCATATTCTTCTATGCTTTCGCCACTTGTAATTACTACCGTTTTTAATTTATTGTTATTTACGTAACTACTTGCTAACGCTGGAATAGTTGCCGTTTCTATAGGACAACCGCTAAATGCATCGTTCCCTATGCTTGCTACGCTGTCGGGGATTATAACTTCCGTAATTGCAGTACCCTTAAATGCACTACTATTAATAGCTATTACAGGCAAACCGCTATATGAATCTGCTATTCGTACTCTTGTAGACGAACCGTTGTATCCGACTACGCTAGCATAAGTATTATCTTCGGACGCTGCGTATTTTACGCACTTGGTTGCAGATATCGACTGGTCACATATCGTGCACCAACCGCTGTCGTCAATGATGTGCTTAACCCCACCATACTCGGATTTACAATCATCACAAATTGCTTGCTCGGCACAAGTTGCTTCACCGCCATGGCAGCTTTCCGTTACGATGTGTGTACTATCGTTCGCGCACGTTTTGGTGTGAGTGCCGTCGCCGTTACTTACCCATTCTCCGTAGGTATGTCCAAGTACAGTGCCTTCGTCCGTTATGATGTCGCGTTCGCCACAACCGTGGTCGCAGTAAGCGGTCTTTGTGCCGTCTGCTTCGCACGTTGCGTCGTTATTGCTTACGTAATTAGTAAACAAATGTCCTCCTGCTATTTCGTGTGTTTCCGCCTCTCCGCAGTTTTCGCACTCTCTACGTTCTTCGCCCGCAGTCGTGCAAGTTGCTTCTTTTATAACCGTCCATGCACCAAAAGAATGTTCCGTGCACTTCTTTTCGCACGCACACGTTAGTAAAGCGCTTGCGCTTATTAAAAGCGACAACAAAACTACTAGTAGTGCTTTGTTCTTTTTTACCATAATTATCTCCGTTTTTTGTAAATCGATTAATATAGATTTATTGTACCGAAAACACTTCATTTAATGTACATTCTTACATATTTTACACTAATCGCTAGTGATTGTCAACAATTATAGCACTATACTAGTTTATTTGATGTACACTTTTTTGTTGATATTAGTGCGTTCGATGTTGCCGAGAGATAATAGTTTAACGGAGAGATTGCCACGTCGCTAACGCTCCGCGCAATGACATGGTGGTATAGATGCTGTACTTTGCTATTGGTTAGTAGCAATAGGTTTCGCTTCCGCGAGATTCTTCGCCTGCGGCTCAGAATGACAGAAGAAGCGAAAATAAGGGTAACGTTCTTCACGCTACCCTTTTTAAATTTTGAATTTGCTTACTTTTTCTTCGCAAAGAAAAGTAACTAAAATTGCACGTTTAATCGTTAAGACTAATTACAGAAATTAACTTGCTTAATTTTTCTTTTTGCGATTCGTTTAAATACGGAACGACTACTTTCTCAAAATTTTTAAGTGTTTGTTCGTTTAAGGTTCCGTCGGCTTTGGCTTTAGAAGCTACTTTTAAAAGTTCTTCCATTAACTCGCTTTCATTCATATCGCCATACTTGCCTATTACGTCGCTTACAGCAGCGTTATCATCGTTTTTTATCGAAAAATTGCTTAACCTTTTCATATTTTCTCCTATAAACAAGTTACTATATTTTTTATGCGCGAATATAATAAATAGTGTATTAATTTTACGGAGAATTTTCATGAACATTGACGCAATTTTACCGCTGTTGCTTAACAAGAACGAAAATGCCGACATTATGAAAATTTTTGCGGCGTATAAAAGCGGTGACAAAAGTGAAGTTATAGAAACGCTTGTCCCTAAAAACGAGCAGAACGAACAACTTTTAAGCATCCTTAAAACTATAAACAAAAAGCCCTCTACAAACGGTCTTAACGTTATAGAGAGCTTTGCTTCAAACGAAATATTGGGAATTTTGTTAAAATACTATTCCGAATAAATATTTTTGCCTCAACCGACAGGGTCCCGCAAATTTTAGATATCGTTTAGGCAATCGATTCCGGGCAAAATTTTACCTTCAAGATATTCCAAACTTGCTCCGCCGCCGGTAGAAATATGCGTCATCTTATCGCCCAATCCCATCTTTTGCACCGCTGCGGCACTGTCGCCGCCACCTACTATCGAGATACATTTACTACCTGCTACTGCCGAAGCAACGGCAAACGTTCCCTTTGCAAAATCAGGGTTTTCAAATACACCCATAGGTCCGTTCCAAACAACCGTGCCCGCCGTAGCAATTGCGTCGGAAAATAGTTTCGAAGATTTTTCGCCGATATCGAGCGCCATTACGTTCGACGTAACGTTGTCGATATCTACCTGCATGTGTTCGACTTTTGCATCTATAGGATCCGGAAAGGAAGCAGCTACTCTTGCATCGATTGGCAACAACATTTTTACGTTGCGTTTCTTTGCCTTTTCCATAAGTTCCTTTGCAAGATCGAGTTTGTCTTCTTCACATAAACTTTTACCTATTTGCTTGCCCATCGCCTTAAGGAAAGTGTACGCCATTCCGCCACCGATAATAATCGTATCGGCTTTTTCCAACAGATTGTTAATAACGCCGATTTTATCCGAAACTTTAGCCCCGCCCAATATCGCTACTAGCGGACGAGTGGGAGATTCAAGCGCTTTGCCCATGCATTCAAGTTCTTTGGCAATAAGGAAGCCTGCCACGGCAACCTTTGTAAATCCGTACGTAACTATGCCTGCGGTAGAAGCATGCGCTCTGTGCGCAGTGCCGAAAGCGTCGTTTACGTAAATGTCGCAAAATTGCGCAAGCGCACGACAAAATTCTTGATCGTTCTTTTCTTCTTCTTTATGAAATCTTAAGTTTTCCAACAACAAAACTTCACCGTCTTTAAGTGCGGCAACCTTTTGCTTCGCATCGTCGCCTATTACGTCTTTTGCAAAAGCAACGGGCATGTTAAGATGCTGAGACAATCTTATTGCAACGGCAGAAAGAGAATACTTTAAATTAAATTCTCCCTTAGGTCTGCCAAGGTGCGAACAAAGAATTGCTTTTGCGCCTTTATCGATAAGATACTTTATCGTAGGCAACGCCGCAACGATACGCGTATCGTCTGTAATTTTACCGTCAGCCATAGGAACGTTAAAATCACATCTTACAAGACATTTTTTGCCTTTTACGTCAACAGACTCAATAGTTTTTTTGTACATGTTTAATCCCTCACGATTTTATATTCGCCGTCGTCGGCGGTCATTTCCTTTAGTTGATCTTCATATCCGCTTCGTCCCATCATTGCGTACGTGCCTTTTTTGCCTTCCTCAACTCCGGGTTGATTGTACGTGTCTATGTTAAGCATTGCTCCTGCATATGCGGTTTGATACATAAACAACATAACAAGCTCGCCTATCGATTGCGGGTTAATAGAATCGAGCTCGAGCGTCATATTCATTCTACCTGCTTTCTTTAGCGCAAAAGCCGTAGCCGAACATTCGGCGTTGATTAATTCGTTAAGCGTATGCCCTTTTAAAAAGTCTATTCCTTGTATGCGTCTGTCGTTTGGAATGACGCACACCTTTCTAAATTCACGAACAGATAAAAAAGTTATAACTTTATCAAACGGTCCCTCGGTATACAACTGTATTTGACTATGCTGATCCGTTACGCCTAACGCTTTTACCGGTGTCTGTCCGACGTAAACCGTTTCACCGTTCAAGTTTTCTTTTTTACCAAGCGATTCTGCCCAAAGCTGCGCATAAAAATCGGACATATATTTTAAGCTGTCGGCATACGGCATCATGACGCTTATATTGCATCCTTTGCGATATGCCGCCATATTAAGTGCCGCCATCATCAACGCAGTGTTTTTGCTAATATCGGGCGACACACAATACGCGTTCGCCTTTGCCGCTCCTTGTATTAAGCCTTTAATGTCGATTCCGACACATGACAAGGGAACAAGCCCCACAGGAGATAACGCCGAAAACCTGCCGCCCACGCCGCCGCCTACGCCGAAAACTTTAAACCCTTCGGCTTGCGCGATCTCGAATATTGTGCCCTTGCCGATGGTCGTTACGACGATAACGTGTTCGCGAGCTTTGTCACCTAGTTTCGACGATAATTTTGCATACATCATCAAAAATTGGCTTAACGTTTCGCCCGTCTCTCCGCTTTTAGTTACAACTATAAAGTAACTTCTTCCGACGTCTATTACGTCAAAAAGAGATTCCATACGCTCGGGGTCTATGTTATCTTCTACATAGAACTTCGGAGCCGTACGCTTTTCGTCGGAAAGCTCGTTGTGCCTAGAATGCATCAATGCGTTGGATATCGCCAAAGCGCCCAACGCCGAACCGCCTATACCTAGCACGACCACGCTTTGCGCGGTCGTGCGTATAGGTTCGCAAAAAGATATTATTTCATTCAATTCGTCGTCGGTTACAAGATTGCTCCATTCTTGCCAGCCTTTGCCAAGACCGGAGATAACTTTTTTGTACGCTCTTGTGGAACACCTGACTTTTTCTATGCCGCCACTGCCTATGCAGCTAGCCATCATATTTGAATAATCAAGAATCAATTATACTACCGCCTGTATCAAACCGTAATCACCCTCGATTCTTTTGTATAGTACGTTAACGTTTCCGGTTGCCTTATTTAAGAATACAAAGAAGCTATGCTCGACAAGTTCGAGTTCTTCTATTGCGTCCTCGACAGTCATCGGCGTAAGCTCGTAGGTCTTCGTTCTTACTACGGTGCTTGCCTTTTCCGGCTCACGCTGTTGATCGTCGTCAGCAAATCTTTCTCTTATTTTCTTAGTATTAGACATCAACTTTTTATGATGCTTAATAATCTGTTTTTCGAGTTTAGGCAAAGCCAAATCTATGTTATTGTACATATTATCGCTCGTTACTTCGGCACGCATTACAGACTTGTCAAGAACGATAGTAAGTTCGAGAGTGTAAGTGTTTTCCTTTACCTGCTTTAAGCACACCTTAATTTTAGTATCTTCACCAACAAAAAACTTATCAAGGCGTTGTACCTTCTTTTCGATAAGGTCCTTAAGTTTGTCGGCAGGGTTGTAGTTCTTACTCAAAAATTCAATAATCATATAGGTTACCTCCTGATTTTGTTGCTAATTTAGCTTTTATCATTTGCCCGAGCAACGGCAGTATGACAAACTCTGCCTTTTTGCTTATCACACACAACGTCGCTCTGTTCTTGTAAATACATTATAACACATATTTTCCGTTTTGTAAATACCAAATTTACATTTTTTTGAAAAATATTGGTTTTAAATTTTCTTTGTGTTTCGACTAGCGTCAAAGCTCTTTTTTCGCATTAGCTATCGCAATACGACGCGTCCGTCGATGCAATCAACGGTTACGGTGTCGCCGTCTTTTACCTTGCCGTCCAAAATCGCTTCGGCGATATTATCTTCTACATTTTGCTCGATCACTCTGCGCAAAGGACGAGCTCCGTATTCCATATCGTAGCCATGATCCATAATAAAGTTACGCATCGAATCGGTCAAAATAAGTTTTACGTTACGTTCGTTAAGTTTCTTTTGAACTTTTCGAATCATAATATCTGCAATTTTGGATATATCGTCTTTGCTAAGATGATTGAAGGTACATATTACGTCTATACGATTTAAAAATTCCGGTTTAAAATGACGCTTTAAAGCCGCGTTGATTACGTCTTCGGTCTTTTGCTCCGTATCTGCCGCGCCGCTACCGAACCCTAACGAACGCACCGACTTAAGTTCGGCAACGCCTACGTTGGAAGTCATTATTATAATCGTATTTTTAAAGCTTACAAGCCTACCCTGCGAATCGGTAAGCCTACCGTCATCCATTAGCTGTAATAAAATATTATACACGTCGGGATGCGCCTTTTCGATTTCGTCAAAAAGAACTACGCTGTAAGGCTTGCGACGGACTTGCTCGGTAAGTTGTCCGCCGTCGTCAAAACCGACGTATCCCGGAGGAGAACCTATAAGCTTGCTTACACTATGAGATTCCATATATTCAGACATATCGAGTCTTATTACCGCATTTTCGTCGTCGAACATTACTTCGCTTAGCGCCTTCGTAAGTTCGGTTTTACCTACGCCGGTCGGGCCCATAAACAAAAACGTGCCTATCGGACGATTGGGATCCTTAAGTCCTGCTCTTGCCCTACGTATTGCTTTTGCTACGCTGACTATAGCCTTGTCTTGACCGATAACGCGATTATGCAAAATTTCTTCGAGATGCACGAGCCTTTCGGTTTCGGTCTCGCTCAGCTTACTTACGGGGATCTTCGTCCACTTTGCTACGATCTCGGCAATGTTTTCTGCTGTGATAACGCCTTTTGCACGCTCACTACTCTTGCTCCAATCGAGTTTTGCCTTTTCGATTTCTTTTACTAACGCGTCTCGTTCGTCACGTATTTTCATTGCCTTAGCGTAATCTTCGCTTTTTACGGCAGATTCTTTTTGCTTATCGAGCTCTGCAAGACGCTCTTCCATTTCTTTTACACCGTCAGGAACGGTGTTGCCGCTGACTTTTGCCTTGCTCATTGCTTCGTCGATTAGGTCAATGGCTTTGTCCGGCAAAAATCTATCCATTATATAACGATCGGACATCTTTGCAGCCGCTTCGATCGCTTCGTCCGAAAGTTTTACCTTGTGGAATGCTTCGTAATTTTCACGCAATCCCTTTAGTATTTCTATCGTATCCTCGACCGACGGCGGAGCTACAATGATAGGTTGGAATCTTCGTTCGAGAGCCTTGTCTACCTCGATGTATTTTCTATACTCGTCGGTTGTCGTTGCGCCTATGGTCTGCAACTCACCACGAGCAAGATAAGGCTTTAGAATGTCCGAGGGCGAAACTTCTCCTTCTTTGCCGCCCGCTTGAGCAAGCGTATGCAACTCGTCGATAAACACTATTATGTTGTTATTGGCTTTTATTGCATTTATTGCGTCTTTAAGTTTTTCTTCCATCGCGCCGCGATATTTGGTACCCGCGATTATACTGCCTATATCCAAACTGAAAATTATTTTATTTTTAAGCAACTCAGGAACGTTACCGTCAACGATTTCTTTAGCAAGTCCTTCTACCACTGCGCTTTTGCCTACGCCCGGTTCGCCTATAAGCACGGGATTGTTTTTCGTTTTTCGACAAAGAATTTGAATAATTCGTTCTATCTCTTCTTTTCTGCCGATTATCGGGTCTATTTTGTGTTGGCGCGCCTTAGCCGTTATATCCACTCCGAGATCTTTTAATTCTTCGGGCAAGGAGCTGGCGTCACTAACCGCTTCGCTCGAACCGTCTGCGTTAGAAAGCGCATTGGCAAGCGCGGCAATATCGACCTTAAACATACTTTGAAGAATTCCGTACGCAAGACTACTTGGATCTGAAAGCATGCACAAAAGCACGTTAGCGCTGTTTGCATGCGGAACACCGCGTTCGACACCGCGTTTATACGCTTGCGCAATAGTCGCATTCACGCGCATGGTTAATTCAGGCTCGCCCATAATCACGACGTGTTCTTCTTCTCTAAACACTTCTTCGATAGCTTCGGGGCGCACTCCGAATTCAGCCAAAAGTTTGGACACCATGCTCTGATTGTTTTTTGCAAGACCGTACAATATATGCTCGGTCCCAACTTCCGGATTCGAATACTTTATTGCAACGTTCTTAGCAATAATAATCGAGTTTTTTAAATTTTCCGTTATTTGTATTTTCATAATCGTTACCTCCTATTTTATTTATAAGCAATCACATTAATCGCTTATATTCTGGTTACTATTTGCGCAACCTTAGAACACATTTCCGCGCGAACTTTATCGCGTTCGTTGCTTGCAAGTCGCCTAGACTGCGCAAGGCAAAGCGTTGCGGGTTGAGCTTCGTTTATAAGCGTTTCTAGTGCTGCGTAATCCGAACATCCTAATATATTATAATATATCCCAAGTTTAACGAAAGCAATCAGTTCCATAAACTCGCTTTTACTTATAGAATAGCAATTACAAATCACGCCGTAAGAACGCAAAATTCTGTCTCTTAATCCTTCGGGATCAGACTGCATCAACGCCTCTCTTGCTCTTAACTCCGATTCGACAATGTGCGACGCCACGTTTTCGACCGAAGCAACAATGTCATTTTCGGTTATACCTATCGTTTTCTGATTGGATATTTGATAAACGTACCCCTCGGACTTGCTACCCTCGCCGTACACTCCGCGCACCGCCATATTAAGTCTGGTTACTCCGGCAATACAACGATTCAGAGAACCAGTTAGCGAAAGTGCCGGCAAAAACATCATCACGGAAGCTCGCATCCCCGTACCGACGTTAGTTAAACAAGACGTTAGATAACCGAAATTAGAATCGAATGCAAATTTAAATTGATTTGCAATTATTTTATCTATATGTTTTAGCTCGTTATACGCTTCTTTAAGTTGTAATCCGCCCAAAATGCACTGTTCGCGTATATGGTCCTCTTCGCCTAACATTATGCTTACTTTGTTATCCGAACGGATAATCGCGCTTCCGCCGCAATCGATTAATTCTTTGCTTATAAGATGTCGTTCTACTTGTCTCATTTGCTCAAGTGAATTTAACGCCGGCATCGGATATAAGGTGTAAGAATCGATTTGCGAAAGCGAAGTCATTAATTTAGCGGCTATCGAAGACGTATTAATCCCCTTAAAGGGTAAGCCGTCGATATTTCGCGCTAATCTTACGCGCGACGACAGAATTATATTATCGTTCATCGTTCTCCTCCTTTAAGTTTCTTAATTTGATCTTGCAATTTTAACGCCTGCTCGTAATTTTCACACTCAACCGCCTTGCGTAATTCCACTTCGAGTTGAGCAACTTCGTCGATTTTTTCATCTGGTACGGAGCCTATATGCATAGCAGCCGACTGAATGTTACGCAATATGGGTTTTAGGTGTTCTCTTAATTCGGTATAACAATACGGGCAACCTACAAAGCACGAATCTTGTATCTCTTTTAACGTCGTTCCGCACTTTGAGCATTTTACACCGCCTCCGTGCACGCCTGAAAGTCCTGAAAAAAGCCCTAAGTCGTCAAATGACGAAAACATTTCTAGTTGCGCTTGTTTAAAACATTCAGGACAAACATATATCCTAGTTTTTACTCCGCCGATCGTCTTTTCCATATAACCGGTTGCTTCTCTTAATTTACATTTTTGACAAATCATACTTTATATCTCCCTTTTAGATAATTCTTTTGCTAAACTTTTTATAAGCGACGCCCTTAACGCGTCTTTATTTATTCCGGGCGCCACCAAAGCCTTATCGCTGAGCATAGCTGCGATTAGCTTACTTTCGGCGCTCGTTAAATATTCTTCGGAAGTTAGCCGTTCCACGATTTGCAATGCGCGGTTTGCGCTTACTCCCTCGCTGATATTAAGCTTTTGTAATTCATCCAATACGTCGCTTTTGCCGATAATCCTTATAAGCGTTACGTATCCCCCGCCGCCGCGTCTGGACTCGATAACGTACCCACGGTCCAACGTAAATCTAGTAGTAAGTACATAATTGATCTGGCTGGGAGCGCAAGCAAAATAATCCGCAAGCTCGTTTCGACTTATGTTTATTTTGTCGCTTTGCCCTAGCGACGATATCAAAAATTGTTCTATTACGTCACTGATATTTGCCATTTTTACCTCCCTCGGTCATTCTTTGACTATCTTTGACCTTTGATATTATTATACACCATTTTCTAGCTTTGTCAAGCGTTTTTTGGAAAATTTTTGAAATTTTTTTAAAGAAAAAAGACGCCGCTTTTTGCAACGCCTTTAGATCGTCGAATATTTAAATTTTTAAAAGATCGGCTTCACCCAAAATATCTTTAACGTCGTTTTTAAGAGCTTCTTCATCGATCGTTCTGGCTTGAATAACCAAAACGTCACCTGCCCGAATAATACGTTCTCCTCGGCGGAATCGCTCGGGCAAAAGTTTGCCTTCAATAGGATTTTTGAAAGCAACCGACGTAACGGTTTGCGGGAAAAGGAACGATTTTATCGTTTTGTCCACCGCAAACGCTCCGTCGGTAATTGCGATTTCAAAAGTAACTTGCTTAAGCTCTTTACCGACATTATGTTTCTTTACGATATTTTCAAGCATTTCGTCGTAAGCAGGTTTTGCACGGAACAATCCCGTTATCAAGTAAGACGCGACTATCGCAATAAGGCTGATAAGAAGCGAAGACATTCCGCCGGCAAGCTCTACTATAAGAACGACGGCAGTTATCGGAGCTTGAAGAACGGCAGCTAAAAACGCGCACATAGTAATAACCACTATAGTCGAATAATACGTTTCGACCATGCCGCACACTACCATAACTTTAGCAAGCAAACCGCCCACAAGAGCGCCCAAGCATAAAAACGGAATAAACATGCCGCCCGTTACGGACGAAGACGAACAAAATAAAATTAAAAACAATTTAAGGATAAGCAAAACCAATATAATTTGCCATTCGAGAGCCATGTTGCCTACCTTATCTATTAGCCCCGCTCCGCCGCCTACCATGTCGGTAAAGAACAAACAAGCGGCTCCGCTAAGCAAAAACGCCGTAATGATTTTCACAACTTGCGGAAGCTTTACTTTGTTCATTAGATTAATACTTTTACCGAGCAATTTTAAAAAGCCTACGCCCGCAACACCGGCAACTATACCTGCTATCAGCGGCAAATACAAATCGACCGTTCCAAACGTAGCAAGATTAAACGAAAACAACGCATGCTCGCTCATTCCGGTAAGCGTACGCAAAACCGACGAAGTTATCAATGAGAAAAGGACGGAAACCGCAGCTGAAGTTAACACAATGGGCGAAAATCTTTTATGACATTCTTCCAACGCAAACAATATTCCCGCAAGCGGTGCGTTTAGCGCAGTCGCAAATCCCGCAGCCGCTCCGCTTGAAATTGAAATTCTCGCCCACGTTCTGCGTCGCTTGGTATATTTTCCGCCTATGTAATTAACGCCGCTACCCAATGCTCCGCCTATAAGAACGGACGGTCCCTCGCTTCCTAAAGGCAACCCGCATACAAACGACAAACAACTTCCGAATATTGCGGACGGAACGACTTTGTACCACTTTAGCGGCAAAATTCCGCGTGCCGCGCCTTCGGCATAAGGAACGCCTCCGCCTCGCACCTCAGGCACGAGTTTTGCATTCAGGTAGCTTAAAGTAGCAATAATTACTAATCCAAGCACGAGCAACGGCAAAAAAGCCAAATTGCTTCGTACGAAAGCGTATACGTTTTGACTTAGCGAAACGAGATATTCGGCAAGCAATTGATACGCCCAAATAACTGCTCCGGTAATTATGCCGATCACCGTACCGTAAAACAGTACGGGCAACATCGTATAAAAAAAGTATTTTTTTGCAGTCATGATTTTCCCTTTCTAAACGTTAAATTTCTTAAATAACAACGGCGCAACGACCGTAACGAAAGCGCCTATGATAAAGTATCTGATGAACTTGAATATTAAACTCCAAACGCCGTCGGCAAAACCGAAGAGCTTTTTTAGCCCCACTTTAAGAGCTAATACAACGATTGCTCCAAAGAATAATCGCACCGCATACTTCCATTTTTTATCTGCGTTAACCTCGAAATTTACGTAACGTTTTTCGATAAAGTACCCTATTGCGGTTGCCGAATACGTTCCTGCGATAGTCATTAACGCATCGAGTTCTTCGCCCTTTTTCAGATAAAACACTATGCTTGCTATCGCTAAACAAGCGCATAGCGGCAATATTCCGTAAATTAGCTTCTCTTCGTCATTTCCTAATTTATCAAAAAGAACGAACCCGACAACGCCAACACCGACGCCGAGCAGAGCACCAACGATAACGTCGGTGGGAAAATGCTGCCCGAGATACACGCGCGAAAACATAACAAATATAGTGACAACTACCAAAACGATAAGCGACTGACGTTTCCACTTACCTTCGCGCGATGAAAGCATATGCCCGAACGTGGTGATTACGGCTATGTTATTGCTGTGACCGCTTGGAAACGAATAACCGCTAGTTTGCTCGATTATCGGCATTACCCCGTCGTAATAATACGGCCTGACTCTTTTTACCAGCGTTTTAACTACACCGACCGTTATTTGAGACAGCATAAACAAATTAACAAGCCTATACGCCTCTTTTTTGTTTACGCACCAATAAAGAATCATAACGGCAATCATAAAGAACAGTTCGGTTCCTAGTTGCGTTATGGCATAAAAAACGTAATTCAGTGCAGTCAAGTCGTTACTTTGAAGCCACCGAATAAAATCAAGTTCCCACGTCACGACGTTATATCCTCGTTATATTGTCGCCGTCGTCCCACAAGCGTTCCAGCTTGTAAAACTCACGAGTTTCTTCGTGGAACACGTGCAAAATAACGCAACCGTAATCAATAGCAATCCACTTAGGATCAACGTCGCGACCGCGCGGCTCGATACCAAATTCTTTGCTAAGTTTTTCATCAACACTGTCGGCCAACGCGCGAACTGCCGTGGTGGATTTTGCAGAGCAAAGCACGAAAAAATCGGCAATTACCGTCTTTCCTTTAAGATCGATAATAACGATATCCTTTCCTTTCTTTTCGTCAAGTACCGTGGCAATTTTTTTTGCAAGCTCTATCGAAGACATCTCTCTTGGTTGTAAACTCATTTTTTTAATTTGTTCCATAATTCGTTTTCCTTTTCGTTAATTTTTTTATATTTTCGGTAAGTTTCTATCGTTATAGGCGCAATAGGTTTGCCGCTTACCGTAAGATAATCTATCGTGTTTTTTAACATCATTTCGATTGCCAACGTCAAACTTACGCACGCCACGTTGCGTATCTCGTCTACTCCGTCAAATTTTCTGCCGGGTTCGACGTAATCGGCAAGCGCGACTATTTGAGCAAGTTTATCCATTTCCATGCCACACGTCGTATGCGTCTTTACGGCTTGAACTATGCTTTTATTAAGATGAAAATATTGCTCGCAAATCGCAGCTCCGTATTCGGCGTGTTTGCACTCTTGAGGCAAATCGTCAAAGATTGGCACAATAATATTCATATCCCGAAGCTTTTGCGGCGTTACGTACTTGCCTATATCATGCAAAAGCAAAGCGACCGAAACGTCTTTGACGTCAACGTCGTAACGCTTTGCGAGTTTTATGCCCTCTATGGTCGCGCGATAAGTGTGTTCGATCCGTTCGCTTTTTAGTCCGAACGTTTGATACGCTGCCGTATATACGCAATAGTCGCGATATAATCCGTTATCTTCGATTATGCGCGCTACCCCATCGCTTACGAGTCCTTCGAGTTTATCCATTGCAACGGCGACTTTAACTTCGCTCGACGATATATCGTCACCGCAAAAATCGGCTTTTATAAATTCGTCATTTATTGCACTTTCGTCGTACCCCGGACGCTTTATAACGTAAAATTTAGTAAGCTTTTTCAATTCGTCTGCGCAATACCACTTATTTACAGAACGCGCGCCTTCACTACCGATTGCAAAATACAGTTCACGATTATTATCGGCAAAATGTCGCACGGTATCTATTGAATAGCTACATCCTTGTTTGTTTACTTCATAATCCGAAACGGTAACGTTAGAAGCAAATTCACATGCTTTCAGCATCTTGATGCGCATTTCCGCAGACGCTGCGCTTCCACCCCGCTTAAACGGCGAAACGGAAGTGGGCATAACGATTACTTCGTCGAAGCGTAAAGATAGCTCGTTAATTATATTTTCGTGAGCCTTATGAACGGGATCGAAACTCCCTCCGAATATAACAGTTTTTATCATTCCAAAAACTCGAACTCAAAATCGAGTATTCTTACGATATCGCCGTCTTTAGCTCCGCGAAGTTTAAGTTCTTTTATTATTCCTTTTTCCTTAAGCGTCCTTTGGAAATAATTAAAGCTGTCGTAATCGTTAAGAACGACTCCTCGTGCCACTTCGTCGATAAATCCTCCGCTTACGCCAAAACTTCCGTCGTCATAACGTTCGATTGCATAATCCGACGTTTCGATTTTACCGAATTCGAACGGCTCGTATTCTATTGGTTCGAGCGGCGGCAACGAATCAAGCTTTTTAACGATTTCTTTTACGAGCTCATCCGTGCCTTTGTGCATTATACCGCTTATTTCTATAATACGTTTACCACGAACTTTACGCCTAAATTCTTTAATGTTTTCTTCGGGTGCAATATCGCATTTGTTAAGCGCAATTATTTGCGGAAGACGAGAAAGCCTGTCGTTGTAAGATTTAAGCTCCTGATTTATTTTTTTGTAATCATCGTAAGGATCTCTGCCTTCTTGCCCCGAAACGTCTATTACGTGAACGAGCAACCTCGTTCTGTCAACGTGACGCAAAAAATCATGCCCGAGTCCTACGCCTTCGCTTGCACCTTCGATAAGGCCCGGGATATCGGCGACTACAAAACTACGGTCGTAACAAGACACAACGCCTAAGTTCGGGCTTAGCGTCGTAAAATGATAATTCGCAATTTTCGGCTTTGCGTTCGTTATCACCGACAATAAGGTCGACTTGCCGACGTTAGGATATCCCACAAGTCCGACATCTGCAATCGTCATAAGTTCGAGTATTACGGCGTGCTCTTCGGTTAATTGTCCTTTTTGCGAAAAATGCGGTGCTTGACGACGCGAAGACTTGAATCTTGCGTTGCCCTTGCCGCCTAAACCGCCGCTTAAAACGGTTACGGATTGATTAGCTTCGAACATATCGGCAACGATTCTACCCGATTCTTCGTCGCGAATTACCGTACCGCGCGGCACCTTTATTATTAGCGGCTCGCCGTTTTTGCCGTGACAATATTTAGACGAACCGTTTTCGCCGTCAGGCGCGCGAAAATGCTGACAATATCTAAAATCGGTAAGCGAATTTTTGCTTTCGTCCGAGCAAAAAATTATGCTTCCGCCTTTACCGCCGTCGCCGCCGTCCGGACCGCCGTTAGCGACGTATTTTTCGGTATAAAACGACGTACAACCGTTTCCGCCGTTACCTGCTTTTATAAAAATTTTAACCTTATCTATGAACATACTTATTATTGTTCCCTATTTTTTATTTTGTTTAATTGATTTTTCAGAACATAAATCGCTTATAGGACAAGTGTCGCATTGCGGTCGTTGCGCTTTACAACAATATCTACCGTGAAATATAAGCAAATGGTGCGCGTCAGCCTTGTATTCGTTAGGCACCAACGAAAGTAAATCTTTTTCTACGTCATCGGGCGTTTTTCCGCTAGAAAAACCCAATCTATGACTTACGCGAAAAACGTGCGTATCGACGGCAATCGTAAGTTGACCGAACGCCACCGCAAGAATGACGTTTGCAGTCTTTCGTCCTACTCCGCTTAACGACATAAGCTCTTCCATGGTTTGAGGTACCGCGCCACCGAATCGGGCGCAAATATCTTTGGACGCGGCAATTATGTTTTTTGCTTTGTTGCGATAAAAGCCGCACGTAAATATTAGTTTTTCCAATTCGGTTTGTTCTATTTCGGCAAATTGCTCGGGTGTAGACGCAATCTTAAAAAGTTCCTTCGTTACTTCGTTTACGCGTCTGTCCGTGCATTGCGCCGATAAAACCACGGCAACGAGTAGCTCAAACGGTGTGGAGTAATTAAGTTCGCACTTCGCATAAGGATAACTTTCCTTTAAACGCGAAAATATTTGCAAGGCTCTATTCATTCGTATTTAATGCGTCGCTTTTATTTTCTAACGTTTTGGCATTGCCGTGTTTTACAAAGCTCATGGTTATAAACGCAAGTATGCAGAATATGCAAGCGTATATCAACAAACTACGCGAATCTATAAACTCCATGCAAGCTCCTGCAAGGATGGGCGTAAGTATTTGCGCTCCCATCGAAAACGAATAATACAAACCCGTGAAAACGCCGGTAGTTCGCTCGGTTGCCATCTCTACGCTCATTACGAACGAATGTACGTTTATCGTAGCCCAACCGGCACCCACAAGCACGAATACGGGATACATTATGTACTTTAATAAATCGATATCCTTTATAGAATACAATAAAATCGCACCCAATCCAAAGCCTGCAATCATCATGCCTACGCCTATCATTACGGTTTTTTTCCTGCCGATTTTTTCGCCTATTTTGCTAGCCGGCACGAAGAAAATAAACGCCGCAGCCTGCGCTACGATAAGCGCCATGGAAAAGCTTTCCATCTTAAGTACGTCTAAAGCGAACGCCGAAAAATGAGACGTTACTCCGTTGTACGCAAAATACCAAAGCGCCACCGACAACAGAATAAACACAAGACTCTTCTTTTGCTCTTTATTTAACAGCTTGTACCCTTCTTTTATGGATATTTTCTCACCGTCGGATTCTTCTTCGTCCTCTACGATTCCGTTTTCTACTAGCAACTTTTTCTTTTCTTCAACGAATTTGTTCTCGTTAACTTTAAGAACCAATACTATCGTTGCTATAACCATTAGCGCAGCCGTTACGCCGACAAGCAACCAATTGTTACCGACAAGGCGAACGACGGTTTCTGCTTTTTCGACGTATGCGCCCGAAGCGGAATCCCAAACCGTTATCGTATTGCCGGTTTCGATAGTTTCGGTAGTAAGGAAAACCTTAAACATCATAAGAACGGTCGGAATTACGCCGCCTACCGTTCCCATTATATTAATTACGGTATTGCCTTGCGAACGTATCGGCTTGGGGGTAATATCCGGCATTAGCGCAACGGCAGGAGTTCGATATAAACACATACATATAAGCAAAAATGCGGTGGTAACAAGCATAATCGCAAGCCATCCTGAATTTACCTCGGCCGACTTTACCGCCATATTAAAGCTGAAATTCACAAGCAAGAAGAAAAACGCCGCAAGAATCGATCCTACAACTATAAACGGAATGCGCCTACCGAATTTGTCTTTTATCTTACCCTTAAGATTATCCGACCAAAGCCCCATAAACGGCAACATAATAAGCGCGATTACGTTATCGGCAGCCATAATCAAGCCTCGCAAAGTTTCACCGAACCCCATTTCGCGTAGCATTAACGGCATAAGATTGTCATATACTTGCCAAAACATGGTTATCGCCATAAACGCAAGGCCTACGAGCATAGTTCGTTTTACGTTTAATTTAAGTTTTGTTTCACCCATAACTTTCTCCAACGGTTTAGACAGATGCACAGAAATACACACCTACTTCTGTACATTATAACATATAAAACCGTCAAAAGCAAATTGTTTGAGTTATTTTTTCGTAATATTCAAAACTCCGTTGTAATCTTTTACAAGAAAGTATCCCATATAAGTCGCATATTTCCCCGATTGCAACGTCCTTTTTGCAACAGCCTCGTTGTTCGTTTTTACCGATAATCCGCACCCGTTATATATTGTCGACGGCGTAGATATAATATCTGCTTTAGCGCCTGCTTTTTTAAGGTTTTGGGCAAATTTAAGCGCATTGCTTCTAGACCTAAATGAAAATATATAGTACATAATTTTATTTCTCCGTAGTAAATCAATTGTGTAGTTTAATCTTTACAACTCGTATAATGTAATGTAGATACTACATTATATTTGATTTTTTTAGGGTGTGTTATGATTTATTTTGACAACAGCAGTACTACCGAATACAAACCGCAAGAAGTTATACAAAGTGTGTACGATACGCTTAAAACGTTGCCGTACAACGCCGGACGATCGGGACACAGCATGGCAATTAAAGCAGCTACAGCGTTAAACGATTCCAGACTTTCCGCGGCGAACTTTTTCGACTGCGAGCCGGAAAGAACTATATTTACTTATGGTTGCACCGACAGCCTAAATCTTGCAATTTTCGGTTCTGTTCAAAGAGGCTGCCACGTTGTTACGACAGCGTTCGAACATAACAGCGTATTGCGACCGCTATTTAAGCTTTATTCGGACGGAATAATTCAACTTAGCATAGTGCAACCCGACGGAGACGGAAAGATTCACGCGTCTACCGTTCTTAACGAGATAAAAAAGAACACCTGCTTAGTAGCTATGAACAGCGTTAGCAACGTTACGGGACTTCCGCTTCCGATAGAAGACGTAGGCAGCCAATTGAAAAACGAAAAAATACTTTTTTTGGTTGACGGAGCGCAAAGCGCAGGATATCGAAAGTATGACTATTCGTTGTTCGATATGTACGCCGTTGCTCCACATAAAGGCTTACACGCGCCGCAGGGTATCGGGCTGTTGACGTTAAGCGAAAAAGCAAAGCTTACGCCATATCGACTAGGCGGCACAGGTACTTCTTCACAAAGCGTACTGCAACCTAAAGACCTTCCCGAAGCGTTGGAATCGGGCACGCTGCCGCTTCCGAACATCGTTGCGCTTAATGCGGCAATAAACTACACGAAACGTAATTTCGACGTTATTTCGGCAAAAATCGCAATGCTGGGCAGATATTTATTCGACAGATTATTGCAAATTAAAAACGTTTCGGTTTACACAACCGACTCGACGGCAGGAATAATCGCATTCAACGTAAACTCGCTTAATTCGGCAGAATGCGCAAATTTACTCGACGACGCCGGATATTGCGTAAGAAGCGGATTGCACTGCGCTCCGCTTCTGCATAAATTTTATCGCACTCTAAACACGGGTATGATACGAGCTTCGCTTGGCGTAGACAATACGTTTGAACAAATCGATTCTTTTTTAAACTTAATAGAATACGTCTCCAATTAAGTATGAGTGTAAGTTTGTTTATGCGTAAAAAAACAGACCTGCATAATTGTTATGCAAGTCTGTCTTTATTTTTTGCTAATGCAAATTACTTTCTGATAATGTCTACCCAGTTGTTCTTGTCGGGATACTTGCCGCACTGGATACCGGTGAGTTCATCATAAATTTGCTTGCTGATTTCGCCCATTTCGCCGCCGTTTACGATATAGTCTTTGCCGTTATAGCAGAAGCATCCTACGGGAGAAATAACCGCCGCGGTGCCGGTACCGAAGATTTCGGTAAGCGTGCCCTTATCGGCAGCTTCGGCAACCTTGCGAATATCTACGTTGCCTTCGCGAACCTTAATACCGCGCTGTTTTAAAAGCGTAATTACGCTACGACGAGTGATACCCGGCAAAATACTACCGCGCAAAGCCGGAGTGTAAGCAACGCCGTCGATAATGAAGAAGATGTTCATTGCGCCGACTTCTTCTACGTAACGATGATACTTAGCGTCGAGCCACATTGCTTGATCGTAACCCTTAGCCTGAGCTTCTTCGCCAGCCTTCATGCTTGCTGCGTAGTTACCGATTACCTTGTGTCCGCCCGTGCCGCCGCGAGCTGCACGAACATAGTTCTGCTCTACGAAAAGTTTTACGGGAGCAAGACCGTGAGCGTAATATGCGCCAACCGGGCTGAGGATAACGTACATGTAGTATGTTTTAGAAGCATGAACGCCAAGAGCTGCTTCGGTAGCGATCATCGTAGGACGTATGTAAAGCGCCGTACCTGCGTCGGTAGGAATCCAATCTTCATCCACAAAAATAAGTTGCTTAATAGCATCGTAAACAAATTCCTTGTCGAATGCAGGCATGCAAAGTCTTTGCGCCGAATCGCACATTCTGTCAAGGTTATCGTGAAGACGGAACAAACGAATTTCGCCCTTGTCGTTTTTGTAAGCTTTTGCGCCTTCGAATACGCCTTGCGCATAGTGAAGAACGGAAGCAGAGGGAGCAAGATGCAAATCTTGCCACGGCTGAATACGTGCATTCTTCCATTCGCCGCCCTCATATTCCATAATGAACATGTGGTCGGTAAAATGCTTACCAAAGCCAAGCTTTCCGGTAGGCTTTTCTTTCTTGTTTTCCGTCTTAATAATTTTAAGTTCCATTGTATAAACTCCTTTACGCTTTCGCGTCAATTATTTCTTTATAACACGCTTTCGCGTTTTTAGTAATTTTAAGTTTTCCGTTAGCTTTGTCGATAAGCGGCGTTACGTCGCTACCGATCGGAACGGAATACGTAAACGATACGTATTGACAATACCGCACGTCGCTTATCCCTGAAAAGCCACCGATCTTTTTGAACGTAGCAAAATCGCAGACGCAATCGTACGTATCACACATAATATACTCTTTTCGTTTGCATTTGGCAAGCGATTGAACGGCTCCTTGAGAATATGCTCTTGTTAATCCGCCCGTTCCGAGCTTTACTCCGCCAAAATATCGCACAACAGCGACCATGCATTTTTTTAGCCCCGCGCCTTTTATCGCTTCCATTATAGGAGCGCCAGCCGTTCCGCTTGGTTCCCCGTCGTCGCTAAAACGAGACATATTGCCAAGCTCGTCCCAAATCGCAGCGTAACAAACGTGCGTGGCGTCGTGATACGATTTTCTTAACGATTTAAGCTTTTGTGCGACGTCTTCTTCGCTTTCGACGTGATAAGCAAACGCCATAAAACGAGAACGCGAAATAACAAATTCGTCGTATCCGTCGTCGATCGTTACGTATCTCATTTGATTACAATTTTAACGTGCGCTTTTTTACCCTTGTGCAGTACAAACTCGTTGTTTGCGGTAAAATCAAGTATCTTTGCTCCTACGCTGTCGACTTTCGATTCGTTGATTTTAACACCGCCACCTTCGATAAGTCTGCGCGCTTCGCTTTTAGAGGACGCCATCGCCGCCAAAACGAGCAAATCGACTATCAACGTTTCGCCGGTTAAAGTAAGTTCTTTGGTGGGCATTTCTCCGCCGCCGCCGAACGCCCCGATCGCCATTGCTTCCGCTTTTTTTGCTTCCGCTTCGCCGTGAACAAGCTTCGTAACTTCGAACGCAAGACGTTTTTTAGCTTCGTTAATTCGCTCATCCTTAAATTTACAAAGATCTGCGATTTCGTCAAGTTCTACAAACGTCAAAAGCTTAAGGCACTCTTCTACCTTTGCATCCTCGACGTTACGGAAATATTGATAAAACTCGTACGGCGACGTTTTGTTTGCATCGAGCCACAAAGCGCCTTTTGCAGTTTTGCCCATTTTCTTACCGTCGGAAGTCTCCAAAAGCGAAAACGTTACCGCATACGCATCGGCTGACTCTTTTCGGCGAATAAGGTCTGCGCCTGCAAGCATGTTGCTCCATTGATCGTTACCGCCCACCTGAAGCTTTACACCGTGCTTTTTGTAAAGCATGTAAAAGTCGTAAGCTTGCATAAGCATATAGTTAAACTCCAAGAAGCTGAGCCCCTTTTCCATACGTGCCTTATAACATTCGGCAGTAAGCATTTTATTTACCGAAAAGTATGCGCCTACTTCACGCAAAAAGCCTATATAATTTAGCTCGGACAGCCACTCTGCGTTATTAAGCATAAGCGCAGCATTTTCGCCTTCGAAACGAATAAAGCGTTTTAGTTGAGTTTTGAACGCTTCGCAGTTTTTTGCAACCGTTTCTGCCGTCATCATGTTGCGCATGTCCGTTCTGCCCGACGGATCGCCTATCATACCCGTACCGCCGCCGATAAGTGCAATTGGCTTATGCCCCGCCTTTTGCATGTGAGCCATTGCCATTATGGGAATGTAATGGCCGATATGCAAACTGTCTGCCGTAGGATCGAAACCTACGTAAAACGGTACGCTTTCGGTATCGAGCAATTTACGCAAATCGTCTTCGTAAACCGTTTGCTTTATGAATCCTCTTTCGTAAAGAGTGTCTAGTACGTTTTTCATTTATCCTTTCGGCTTAGCAAAATATGTTTTACTGAGCCGTCCTTTATTATTTATTCAGCTTTGCAATTTCTTCTTTGAACATATCTCCGAGTCTATGTATACCGAGGTCGATACGTTCGGGGGTTGCGTTAGAGAAATTAAGACGCATGGTGTTAAGTCCGCCACCGTCCGGATAGAATACCTGTCCTTGAATGTAGGCAACGTCGTGATTGATAGCTTCCTTTGCAAGCACTACGGTGTTAAGCGGAACGCTGAATTCACCCCAGATAAACAAGCCGCCTTCTGCGTTTACGTAGCTGTATTCCTCGGGCATATACTTGTTGATTGCGTCGATCATCGCGTTTTTACGTTCGCGATAAATCGGCAAGCTCTTTTCGATATTGGGGAACAAGTATCCGCGCTTGAGATACTCGCAAACGATAAGCTGCGAAAGGTTGGACGTCGACACGTCTACGCCTTGCTTACCTATGGTAAGCTTACGAATTACTTCTTTGCTGCCTACTGCAATCGCTACACGAAGTCCGGGAGCAAGAACCTTAGAAAAGCTGGATACGTATACTACGTTGCCGTGCGTATCGAAACTCTTAAGCGACGGAACCGCTTCGCCTTCGAAACGCAACTTACTGTACGGATCGTCTTCGAGTACCATTACGTTGTATTTTGCCGTAACGGACGCAATCTGTTTGCGGTTAGCTATAGAATACACCTTACCGGTAGGATTGGAGAACGTGGGAACTACGTAAAGCATCTTGGGTTTGTATTGAATTATCTTGTTTTCAAGATCTTCGATATCTAGTCCGTCTTTACCGGAATTTACGCCTACTATCTTTGCTTGATACGAATCAAAAATCTGTAACGCCGTAAGATACGTAGGATTTTCAACAAGGACTACGTCACCCTTATCGATAAATACCTTGCTCATAAGGTCTATACCTTGCTGTCCACCGCTTAAAACAAGCGTTTCGTCAAGCGCAACGTTGTTGATGCCTGCCGTCTTAACGTATTCGATACATTGATTTCTTAAAGGTACGAAACCCTCGGTCGTGCCGTACTGCAACACTTCGGTTGCTCTGCCTTCGCTTAAAAGCTCATTGGCAATTTCCTGCACTTCCCTTTGCGGAAGACATTGTGTTGCGGGGAAACCGCCTGCAAAAGAAATAATCTCCGGACGAGTCAAAAGTTTGAGAATCTCTCTCGTTGCCGCTCCGTTCATCTTAGCCATTCTTTCGCTGTAATTGTACTCCATAATCTATACTCCTTACACAAAATGTAATCTTCGCGCTTAGCGCGTTAATCCCTAATTTTTTGATTTAAAAATAATTCCGATAGTTCCCGGTCCGCAATGACATCCTATTACCGGTCCTACGCAAAAATGCCATATATCGATATTCGGATACACCTCGCGAATAAGCTCGGTAAGATAATCCTTATCTTCTTCGGCATCGGCGTTTAACATAACGAGCGGATAAGACGTATCGATATCGTCCTTTTGCAAACAAGAAACCATGTTGTTCAGTGCCTTTTTGCGCCCCTTTACCGATTCCAAATTTACGAGCTGCCCGTCTTTTATGCCAATAATCGGTTTTAGGTTAAGTATATTACCCATTACTGCTTTAAAAGACGTGAGTCTTCCGCCGCGTTTGAGATATATAAGATCGTCAACCGTAAAATATACTTTTACGCATTTACGGAAGTTTTCGACAAAAGCAACGACTTCCTCGTCGGACTTACCTTCGTTGTGAAGTTTGGCGGCAAAATATACTATCACGCCCGCACCCATGCTTATACTTTGCGTATCGACTACGGTGCATTTTCGTTCGGGATACTTTGCTTTAAGTTCTTCGAGAGCGCTGTTCATGTACGCAAACGTACCGCTCATTTTGTGCGAAAAACTTACGTACAAAACATCCTCGCCTGCCGCAAACACAGGTTCAAAATATTGAACGTAGTCGTAAGCGTTAAGCGCTTGCGTCTTTGCAACGGCGCCTTCCCTCATGCGATCGAAAAAGTTTTTAAAATCCGTCGTTCTTCCGCAATCGAAAAACTCTTCCTTTCCGTCAAGAGAATACGGCATTTTTATAAGAGTAATACCGAGCTCGTCTATTATTTTATAATCGAGTTCGCAATCTGCGTCGCAAAAAAATCTACTCATAATTTTTCTCTCCGAAAATAGATTTTGACATAACACATCAAGTTAACGTTTACATTATAATATGTTTTACTAAAAAATGCAAGCGTTTTTTTGTCATATTCTTAGTCCCTTAGGATAAAGGTTCTTATATCTTCCTCCGACACCCTTAAATCCGCCCAAAGGAGCGCCCAAAACCGTTATTACGCCGTAACCGTTATAGTCGCCGCTTAATTCTTCGCCGTGCATATACCTTTTTATTTCTTCTCCGTCTGCTTCATGGCAAAACATATTCGAACCGAATGCAGAGAAAAAATGATGATCGGGTTTGAAGATTTTGCCGTCTTGCCTACCTATTTTTACTCCGCCGCTTACAATGCGCCCAAGCGGCAATTCGAAAGGCAACGTCGGAACGTAATACATATCATTCACACAGCAATATTCAGTCGTTTTACCGATGGACGAAAGCAAAAATTCGTCTACCGTTTTATTTTTTGCATATTTTGTCGACTTAGGCAGTTTTTGACTTTCTCCGCTGTTCTTGGTAAGCGCTACAAAAAACTGTCCTTCGCCCACGCCTTTATGCGGATAAAAACGTCTCATCCGTTCGTCGGACAGATACGTAGTTCGTTCTACTACGGAAAGAAGCGGTTTTTTTAGCGAATAGTCGTGATTTTGCAAAAAAACGTTTATTACATCCTCGTTTTCTCGTCTTGAAAACGTGCACGTCGAATAGATAAGCGTTCCGCCTTTTTTTAGCAGTTTATCGGCGCTTTCCAATATCGCGTTCTGCCTTACGGCGCAACTTTTGGAATGCTCCTCGCTCCATTCTTCTATTGCGACTTCGTCCTTACGAAACATTCCCTCGCCCGAACACGGCGCGTCCACTAAGACTAAATCAAATATCGCGCCCAATTTTTCAAGTTCTTGGGGCGAATGATTGGTTACGATGACGTTCTTTGCGCCCATGCGTTTCACATTGCCTTTTAGCACGGCCGCCCTTGACGGATTAATTTCGTTGGACACTAAATATTTTGCCTTTTGCGCAAGTTGCAACGACTTTCCGCCCGGAGCGGCACACATATCGAGCGCCAATGTAGGGCTAACGTCGTATGCCGATACGGGCAACATTGCCGATGGCTCCTGAAAATACATAAGTCCGGCATGATGAAACGGATGGTTGCCCCATTTTTCGGCAGCGTCGATATAATAGCAGTGCTCCGCAAAAGGCACCGGCTTATAAGTTCCCATCGCCGCAAGCAGTTTTTTATCGTCGATTTTAAGTTCGTTTACTCTAAACGCTTTAGTCGGAGATTGTTCGTACGAACGCAAAAACTCGTCGTAATCGGGCAAAACGGACTGCATTTCTCGTAAAAATTCATAAGGCAACTTCATAAGTCGAGTTTAGCACATTCGCACATTAAAAGCAAGAAAAATATACGATTCGATTCATAAAAATGTATCGGATCGCAAGTCGATTTTTGGTTAAGTCCCTTATTGACAGAAGCGTAATTTTTTGATATACTGAAAGTAAATTAAGCGGCGACGTTTTATTTAAGCGCGCAAACAAGGAGCAAACAATGGAAAAAATCAAAAAAATATCGGCGATTTGTCTTACGTTTTTGCTTGCATTATGTTTAAGCGGCTGCTCGTCGCTAGCTTTTTTTAACCGCCAAATTAAAAAAATCCCCGTCGAATGCGACAAATATAATTTAGAGATTATAAATTATGCACAAAAAGAGAAAATTTTGGATTGCAAAAAATTTCGGAATAGAGGCTCCGGATCGGAAATTAAAGACGGCGAAGTTTACAATGTCGACGGTATTCGTATTCTACAAAAAGACAGCGACGACGACTCTTGCGAATTTACGGTTTACGAACAAAAACAAACTTGGGTTTTTAATCAAGAATTTATGAATAAGTCCAAAACCTTTGTTTCGTGCAGCTCGATTTGGAAAAAATGGAACAACGGAAAAATGGCTAACTACCCGACGTTGATTATAGGGTTGTATCTTTCGACCGAGCACGAAATTTTTATTATAACTTCTTCCACAGAAAAATCCCTGACGGCTCATTCTAAGTATCCTCCGACACTATGGTACTTCGATAAAACGCAAGAAAAAGTATTATACTGCGATTACTTAAAAGACGATAACGGGCAACCGTGGATGAACGACAAAGTCGATTTGGTTATTACAATAAACTAAATATAATGGCGACGCAAACAGATTTTGAGGTAAATACAACAAAACAATTGTTACAATAAAAAAACAGGCATATGATCGCATCGGAACATTGCCTGTTTTTATTGAAGATTTTTTAATTCGTAATTTTATTTACGCTTTTTTGCCGTACGCTCTCTGTTTGCAAGCGACTGCTTGATAAACATAACGAAAAGCGGATGCGGCTTATGCGGACGGGACTTAAATTCGGGATGATATTGTACGCCCAAATGGAAAAGCTTGTCCTTTAATTCAACCGCTTCGACAAGCGTTCCGTCGGGCGACGTTCCGCATATCGTAAGTCCTTTTGAAGAAAGAAGTTCACGATAATCGTTGTTGAACTCGTATCTGTGACGATGACGCTCGAAAATCGATTTAGCTCCGTAAGATTCGTACAACCGCGTGCCTTCGGCTATTACGCATTCATACGCACCTAGACGCATGCTGCCGCCGGTATTTTGTAAACCGATTTGGCTGTTCATTATGTCTATTACTTTATTTTGAGAAGACGGATTAAACTCGCGACTGTTTGCGTCGGCAAGACCCGCAACGCTACGAGCATACTCGATAGTAAGAATCTGCATACCTAAGCATATTCCGAAATACGGTAGATCGTTTTCGCGGCAGTACTTTGCGGCAAGAATCATGCCTTCAACTCCGCGATCACCGAATCCGCCCGGCAAAATTATACCGTCGCAATCGCCGAGAAGTTCGTTTACGGTAACGGGAGTTATTTCTTCGGAATCTATCCATTTAAGGTCGATGTTCGCTCCGTTTTCTATCCCGGCGTGAGTAAGCGCTTCAACTACCGATAAATACGTGTCGTACATCTTAACGTACTTTCCTACAAGTCCTATGCGCACGGTTTTAGTACGATTGTGCGCTTTTTCCAACATGTTCTTCCATGCCGAAAGATCGGGTTCGTTGTCAGGAAGTCCGAGTTCGCGCGAAACGATTTTCGTAAGATTGCTCTTTTCGAGCATAAGCGGAGCTTCGTACAAAAGCGGCACGTCAAGATTATCGATTACGCAATCCGGTTTTACGTTGCAGAAAAGCGCAATTTTGTTTCTTGCCGACTGCGACAAAGGAATCTCGCTACGAACAACGATAACATTGGGGAAAATACCCTTAGACTGCAATTCGTTTACGGAATGCTGCGTAGGCTTCGTTTTAAGTTCGCCCGACACTCTTATGTACGGAGCAAGCGTCACGTGAACGAACATACAGTTCTCTCTGCCTACTTCGTTTGCAACCTGACGGATAGATTCCAAAAACGGCAAGCCTTCGATATCACCGGTAGTACCGCCTATTTCGGTAATTACTATGTCGGCGTCGCTCTTTTTGCCGACCGAATATATAAACTTCTTGATTTCGCCGGTTATATGTGGAATTACTTGCACGGTCATTCCGTTGTAAGCACCGTTGCGTTCGTTATTCAAAACGTTCCAATACACTCTTCCGGTGGTTAGATTAGAGAACTTGTTAAGATTTTCGTCGATAAATCTTTCGTAATGTCCAAGGTCCAAATCGGTTTCGCAACCGTCTTCGGTTACGAAAACCTCACCGTGCTGATACGGACTCATAGTGCCCGGATCGATATTTATATACGGATCGAGCTTTTGAGCTATTACCTTAAGTCCCTTTGCCTTAAGCATCATACCAAGGGAAGCCGCCGTAATGCCCTTACCGAGTCCGCTTACTACACCACCCGTCACAAAAATGTACTTTGTCATAATAATCTCCTTCGTATACTATTTCCGCTTTACCGGTCAAATATATAACGTCACTGTATTTTACCCTCAGGTCACCGCCACGTAAAGAAACGATAACTTCTGAATTTTCTTTTAACTTATTACATTTTACACCAACGGCTACGGTTGCGCAAGCACCCGTTCCGCATGAAAGCGTTTCTCCGCTTCCGCGTTCAAACACTCGTACTTTTAAACCTTTTTCGGTTTTTTGCGCAAATTCTACGTTTACTCCGCCAAGGAAAAACGAATGATTTTGTATTGCTTCCATGTCGGAAGTTTTTACTTCGTCCACGTTGTCGGTAAATATTACGCAATGCGGATTGCCGATAGAAACACACGTATATTCGTATTGCTTGCCGCTTGCAAACAACGGCTTGCATACTTCATCGGAAAATATCGGCGTACCCATATCTACCGTGAACGAATCGCTAAGTAGGTCGTACGAGCATCTTTTAATACCCGAGTTCGTTTCGACTAAAACGTCGCTTTTACGGTATAACTCGTAATAAAGCCTGCCGATACAACGCACTGCGTTTCCGCACATCGCACCTTCGCTTCCGTCGGAATTAAACATCTTCATTCTTACGTCGGCGGTAAACGACGGATATAAAAACACCGTTCCGTCCCCACCGATTCCGTAATGTCTATCCGACATTCGTTTTGCAAGCGACGCTTTGTCGTTGACTACTTTTTCAAAACAATCCACAAAAATGTAATCGTTGCCTGCGCCCTGTAACTTGTAAAAGTGCATAACGTCCTCCTTTTTATACTTTGTATGCATAAAAAGGAAAAAACGGAACAATTAAGAAAAAATTTCTTTAAACTGATTTTTTATTAACCGCTGAATTTTTTCGTTTTCTTTAGGAACGGAATAAGTCGAAACGTATATTTTGATAATCGGCTCCGTTCCTGACGGTCTTATTATTACGCTTCCGCAATCAAATTCATAGCGTAACATATTAAGCGGCGGCGTTTCCTTAGCATAATCGACGACTTTAGTTACTGCTTTATTTGCGACAAAATTAAGCGGTTTTTCTCTTAACTTTGCAAGCACGTCATCTATTTTGTTCTTGCAATCGCCGTCGAAACGACACGTAAGTTGTTTGTGTAAACAATATCCGTATTTTTCGTATATTTCGTTAAGCTTGTCGCCGAGCGTCTTACCTTGCTTTTTTAATTCGGACGCTATTACCGCCATAAGCTTAGCGGCAACAATTCCGTCTTTGTCGCGCACGTGACTGCCAATAAGGAAGCCTTGACTTTCTTCGAAGCCGAACAAAAATCTGTCGCCGTCGCCGATTTCTTCCAACTTGTTAATAACGTTGCCTATATACTTAAACCCTGTGGGAACAACGATAACTTCCGCACCGTATTCTAAAGCGATTTTATCGATTAGTTCGGTACTTACTATGGTACGTACGATAACGGGAACTTTTTCGCCGAAATACTTCGATAACAAAAATTCACCCATAATTAATCCCATTTCGTTACCGCTTAAGACTACGTGTTCGTCTCCGTGCACATAAGCAACGCCTATTCTGTCCGCATCGGGATCGTTGGCAATAAGCACGTCGGCGCCTTGCTCGCTTAAAAGTTTTAGCCCCTGCTTCAACGCAACCTTCTTTTCGGGATTGGGCGTAGGACAGGTTAAAAACTTTCCGTCCGGCTTAGCTTGCGATGCGACTAACGAAACTTTACAACCGCTACTGCTTAGAATATCCGGAACAATTTGATATCCCGTACCGTTGAGCGGCGAGTAAACTACGTTTAGGTCAAGCGACGAAAAGCCGACAATTTCGTTTACAGCCATAACGTAGTCGGTTTTTAGCTCGTCATCGGTATAGTGAACAAGTCCCCTCTTGTAATAATAATCGAAACTGTGAGTTCTTACCGCAAACGGATTTATCTGCGATATATATTCGGCGATTTCTTTAGTTGCGCCTTCTAAAATCTGACAACCGGTACTATCAAAAACTTTATAACCGTTATAACTTGCCTGATTGTGACTAGCCGTTATCATAATACCGATATCGGCATTAAGTTTTCGTATCGCAAACGACAAAAACGGCGTCGGCATAAGCGTAGGCGTTATATACACTTCGATATCCGCCGGAGCGAACACCCCTGCGACTTCTTCGGCAAATAAACGTGAATTAATACGGCTGTCGTAGCTAACCACGACTTTGTTCAAGCCGTGGCTACGCATATACAAAATTATACCTTGCGTTATTTTGCGAATGGTATAGACGTTTATACGGCTCGATCCGGCACCCATTATCCCTCTAATGCCTGCCGTACCGAATTCCAAATCTTTAGAAAATGCCGAATTAATTTGTCCGTCGTTCATAGTCGCAAGCTCTCTTAAAAGCTTACGATCTTTTACGCGTTTTTTCCATAATTCGTATTTTTCAGTTACACCCATATAAACTCCCATAGCCGTTAATTGCAAAATTAACGCATTTAAACGATTTAATTAATTAACCCTTGATAAGACCAAGCTCTCTTGCCTTTGCGGTAAGTTCTTCGCGGAAAGACGGATGAGCTATAGATATTATCGCTTTGGCTCTTTCGGCAATAGAAAGACCACGCAAATTTACCACACCGTACTCGGTAACAAGGTATTGTACGTCATTACGCATAAGCGAAACGGTTGCGCCCGGCTTAAGCTGCGGAACGATTCTACTGATCTCTTTACGTTCGTCGCCGTTGCCGGTACGTACGTTTGCGGTGGAATAAAGCGCGATAAATGCTCTGCCGCCTTTAGACATCTGCGCTCCGATAGCCGTATCGGCTTGTCCGCCGGTGCCGCTGTATTGCTTTTGCCCTATGCTTTCGCTACAGCACTGTCCGGTAAGATCGACTTCGAGAGTAGTGTTTATGGAAACCTGATTATCGTTTTGAGCAAGCGTTTCGTACGCATTGCAATAGCTACAATCCATTACGAGGACGTCCGGATTGTTGTTAACAAAGTTGTAAACCGTATCGGTACCCATAACTATGCTGGTTACTATCTTGCCATTGTTTATGGTTTTTTTGCTGCCGTTTACAATGCCCTTCATTGCAAGCTTGGCAATTCCGTCCGCCAAAAGCTCGGTGTGAATACCAAGGTCTTTTTTTGTTTCGAGGAATTGAACAACGGCGTTGGGTATAGAACCTATACCTATTTGAAGGTTATCGCCGTCCTTAATAAAGTCTGAAATATAACCGCCTATAATCTTATCTTTTTCGTTTACGGGAGCCGGATGGTCCTGAAGCATCGGGAAATCAACGGGAACGAAATAATCTATTTCGCTTTCGTCGATTACGGCGTCGCCGTAAGTAAACGGCATGTTGGGATTAACTTCCATTATGACCGTTTTTGCGCGTCTTAAAACTTCGCGGTCGTAAATGTTGCTAAGCCCGAGCGATACCTTGCCGTCCTTATTAGGAGGAGTACATGTTCCGACAAAAAGGTCGGGATCGCCGCCGGCGCAAATCGTAATAGCGGTTTTACGCAAATGAGTGGGAGTATAAAATACGGTATCGAGCGTATTATACGCATTACGCATAGGACCGGAGAAGAATAAACTGTTAACTCTTATATTATTGCCGTATTTTTTGTCCTCTAAAAACGGATACGATCTTAACGTAAGACAGGTCCAAATGCTGAGTCCGCGATCTTTATCCAAGATCTTGTGCAAATTGCTCATGAACGCTTGCGGTTCTACCGTTGCGTCACCCACTGCAATTTTGTAATTGTCCTTAACGAGCGCAAGCGCTTCGTCGATTGTGATTGTTTTAGCCATGATTACCTCCTAAGATTAATCGTGTATTATTATAGTAATAATCAATACAAAAGTCAATTAAAATAACGGACTTTTGACAATTTTCACATTGTTATAAGCTTACATCCAAAAATTATTCAAACAATTTGCCAAGCTCGAAAAGCACGTCTTCGCATAAGCGATCGGCTACGAGCTGCACGCCTATCGGCATTCCGCGCTTATCGTTTACGCAAGGCACCGACAAAGCCGGCAGTCCGGCAATGCTGGGCGGCTGAGTAAATATATCCGAATAAACGATTTCTTTATTGTTTCTGTCGTCGGTAAACTTAAACGCTACCGACGGCGCAGTAGGCGATACAATTACGTCGCATTGCTTAAACGCTTCGGAAAATTCGTTTATAATCTTTTCTTTAACTCGCTTTGCTCGCTCGATAACTTCGGGATGTGCGATTACGTACTCGCCTATTAAAATACGTTTTTTTACTTCGACTCCGAGCTTTTTATCTCTGTCTTGTACCGAACCTATACGGCGAAGATTATTGGCGGACTGAACGTTACCCAATGCGCAATACGTTGCAAACGCAGCCTTTGCGTCTGGTAAACGCACTTCCTTAAACGTACATCCGTGTTTTGAAAGCGTCTCTTTAGCCTTGCGTACTACCTCGAACGTGTCGGGAGTGTACCACTCTTCGTAGTCTTTTACAAATCCGATTCTTAATCCACGAACCGATTTAGCTGCAATTTTTTTACCGCTTAGCACTTCGAACATCGTTTTGCATTCGTCCACGGTTTTCGTTATCGGGCCTATTTGATCCATATCCTGCGACAAAGCGTACATCCCCGATCCGTCTATACTGCCAAGCGTGGGCTTTAGCCCTACCACTCCGCAATACGACGCAGGCTGACGAATACTTCCGCCCGTATCCGATCCGAGAGCCGCGATACAAAGTTCTGCCGCCACCGCAGATGCCGATCCGCCGCTACTGCCGCCAGGTACGCAATCTTTATTTATAGGATTAAGAACGTTGCCAAACGCCGACGTAGTATTAGACGAACCCATTGCAAACTCGTCCATATTCGTTTTACCGACGATTATAGCACCGGCATTCTTTAATTTTTTAACAACCTCGCAATCATCTTCGTCCGGCAAAGCGTCGGCAAGCAATGCCGAACCGCACGTCGTTATGCTACCCTTATAGCGCATGTTGTCTTTTATTGCGACAGGAACGCCCGCAAGCGGCGCAGAAAATCCGTTGCGTATTTTTTCGTCCATTGCTTCGGCTTGAGCAACTGCATCCAGCACGGTTATAAAACAATTGAGATCGCTGCTTTTTATCTTACTTAAAATATCGAGAGTAATTTCTTTACAAGAAATCACCCCCGACGATATTTTATTTTTAATATCCGCAATCCTATTATTGCTATTGTCGCTATCGTTCATTTGTCTCTCCGTCAAATTGCTTAAGCGTTTCTAAATTACAAAGTGCCTGATTTACAATGTCGTACAACTCAATCGACGCTTCGCTTGAAAGATTTGCCTTAGCCGTTAATTGTTCGAACTCTTCTCTCGTCATGGTATGATTATACAACTTAAAGATAAAATAAGTCAACGGTTTTTAGCCCCCTTGACATAAATAAAAATATGGTATATAATACATTTATGTGTCCGTATATCTTCCATTCGGAATTTTTTCCGTCTTACATAATATTTATATGCCTCGGAATAATTGCCGCTTTTTTGTGCTATAAATTTTTGGCTAATAAAACGGGAATTTCTGCGAGCGCTTTTGTGTTTTACGGCATAGCGATTATCGTTTCCGTCCTCGTTGGTTTCATATTCGCAAGACTTTTCCAAATACTGTATAATTATATTGAATCGGGCGAAAAAGGCACCGGCATTACTTTTTTCGGAGGACTTATCGGCGGAGTCGCTACTTTTTTTGTAATCGCTCTTATCGACAAAAAACACAAACGGGAGCTGTGGAAAACGGTTAACGTTGCCGCTCCGTGCATTGCTTTGGCACACAGTCTTGGCAGAATAGGATGCTTTTTTGCCGGCTGTTGCTACGGAAAAAAAACGAACGCTTTTTACGGTGTCCGTTTCGTAGAAAAAATTACACAGAACGGCGAATGGATATACGGTGATCCGAGAATCCCTACTCAACTCTTCGAAGCCATATTTTTGCTACTTTTGTTTGCCGCTTTACTTATATTGATTTTACGTTTTAAAAAGCTCGATTTTGCCGCCGTTGTTTATATATATTCATACGCGATTTTCAGATTTTTTATCGAATTTATACGCGATGATCCGCGAGGCGCTTTTGTTTTAGGCATGTCTCCAAGCCAATTAATTAGTCTGCTTATGATAATCGGAGCAACCGTTCTTTGCGTCTTTATAGTAAAAAAACGTAAAACGGATAAGTCAGCTTAGGTATCTTACAACTGCCTCTACGCCTTTTTGCGCAGCAAGAACTTTAAAATTTTCATATTCGTCTGCATTTCCGCCGTCGCTAACCACCCTTAGCACGGCAAATTTTATTTTAGCCTTCGCGCATATTTGAGCAACGGCTCCGGATTCCATATCGAATCCTATGGCATTAAAACGCTCGGCTAGGAATTTTACCTGATTTTCGTCCGCAATGAATTTATCTCCCGACGCTATCACCCCGCGCGCATCGCATGCAAACCTTTGCGATATATCGTCGGTCTTAATGTACGGACTGTCGAATCCGTCAAGCTGACCGAGTTCGTCTCCGAACGCAGTCGTGTCGAAGTCATACTGTACGACGCTGCTTGCAACGATAAGACTTTTTGCAGGCAAACTTCCGCCGCAAACTCCGAGATTGATTACTTCGGTTACTTCAAACTCACGTATAAGCAACGCCGTTACCGCCGCTGCGTTAACTTTTCCTATCCCGCTTAAAACAACGACAACTCGTTTGCCGTTTATTTTGCCGCTTACGAATTCATACCCTAATACGTCGGTTTTACACAGCTTATCCATAAGCTTGATAAGACCGCTTCGTTCAACGTCCATTGCGCATATTACACCTAACATAACTCACCTTCCGATTTAAATTTTATAAACTTTCTATTATATCCGTTGCGGTAACCGCGTTTTCTCCCTTTTGCTTTGCCGCTTTTTCGCCGCTTCTTCCAAAATAATGACAAGCAAACGCCGTTGCCTCGAGCGGATTTGTTCGACATACGTATGCTGCGATAATGCCTGCCAAAGCATCGCCGCTTCCGCCCTTTGCCATTGCCGCGCAACCTGAAGTAACTTTGTAGGTTTTAATTCCGTCGCTTATTACCGTGTACGCGCTTTTGCACGCAATAACCGCATTACACTTTAGCGCCGCTTCTTCGACAGATCGAGCGTTTAGCGCAAGTTTCAACCTTTCGAATTCCCCGACGTGCGGAGTAAGAATAAGTTTACATTTTCGCTCCTTTGTTAACAATTCGGCATCGCGAGCAAGCGCGTTTATTCCGTCTGCGTCACATATTACGATTCCGTCGAAATTGATAAAAAGATATTCGAGCGTTTTTATCAAATTATCGTTTTTGCCCATTCCCATGCCTATCGCAATCGAATCGGCTTTTTTTACTACGCTTTTTAACGCAACTTCGTCAAACAACTGATATCCGTTTTCGTCGTTTATATCCAAAAGCATAATTTCTTTTACTCTTGCCTGATAGGCAGTAAGCAACGAACGAGCGACGCAAAGAGTAGTAAGTCCCGCACCCGCCCTGACTGCGGCTTGCGCGCACATAAACGGAGCGCCTATCATTAGCGGACTTCCGCCTATAACGTATACTCTTCCGTAATCGCCCTTGTGCGTAAAACGGTCGCGTTTAAATAATTCAATATCGCCGTCGACGATTTCTTTACCGGGCAAAACGGGCGTAACGCTTTGCGCAAACGTCGTCGCCACCGCAAACGCATAATCGCCGTCGTGCGATATGCTTACGTACACGTCGCCCGAAAACAACTCTTTGATTTTCCCTTTAAGCGATACCTTAGGCGCTCCCTCTTGCGAATGCGTTATCTCTATATCGGTCAGCGGACCTTTTATTCCCTTTCCGCTAAGCTTTGCAATCGCTTCTTTTGCCGCATAAATTCCTGCATATGTCTGACATAAATCGGTTTTAGAGTTCGCGTATTCACGTTCTGCCTCCGTAAAAACCCTCGTTGCGAATCGCTCGCTTTGCAAAGCCCTTTTGATTCGACTTATTTTTATTACGTCTGCACCTATCATATACAACTTACCGCTTCGATTATTGCTCCCTCGACAGCCTTTACGCAAGCGACTTGCAACTTTATAAAATCGACCTCTTTTTTGCCGCACGACGCGCAAAAAATCGTATCACCGTCAAGATCGGTATGAACGGGATAAATCGTCTTTGCGAGTCCGTTGTGCGAAACGGACGCAAGTTTGTTCGCCTGAACCTTGGTAAGCTTAGCATCCGTGATTACGCACCCTATGGTCGTGTTTGCACCCTTTCCGCTGAGATCGGCTTTATCGATAACTTCGAGAGTATCGACAAAATTACCGTTCACATTTGCTCCGGCGATTATTTTACCGTTTACTCTGACGTCGCCGAATGCGTTTACGACGACGATCGCAATTACGTTTGCGCCGTCAACCGTAACGCCGAACACACCCAGCCCGGAGGGAGAACTGTTTTTTATACCTAAAACTTTCCCTACCGTAGCGCCTTTACCCGCTCCTATCTTTCCGCTTTGCGCACAATCGATCGCATTTTGAACGGCGTCGAAGCCCATACGCTCGTCGGGATAATGATACGAAACGTCGTTAAGGTCGTATATTACGGCGGCAGGTACTATCGGAACGATTTTGTCAAGGACCTTGACTCCCTTTCCTTGATTGGAAAGAGCGCGCATAACCCCGCACGCTGCCAAAAGTCCGTATGCAGAACCGCCGCAAAGCGCAATGGCGTCGACTCGTTCGTTTGCCTTTTCGCTAGATAGCAGCGCAGTTTCCCTAGTGCCGGGCGCTCCGCCGCGAACATCGCATCCGCAAACCGCTCCGTCGTTAAACACGATTGCCGTCACTCCGGTGTAGTCGTCGTTAATATTCCCTATTTTTACTCCATCAGGTAAAGTTATCTTCATCGTCTTCACTCCTACTTATGCATTCACTTATAACGTCGTAGCTAAAACCGCGATACAATAAATAATTTACAAGCTTTTTGCGATCCGTATCTCGTCTTGTGCGTTTGTATTTTTTTATACATTCGCCGCACGCTTCATCGTCGCTCCGCTTACCAAGCTCGAAAGCAATGATTTCTTCGGCGATTCCGGCGTTCCTAAGCTCTGCTTCCAATCGTTTGCTGCCGCGCATGCTATACGTCGAAACGTACGCTCTTGCATACTCGACGTCGTTGACGTATCCGTACGACACCAGCTTCTTTACGGCTAGGTTTATTGATTCGCCCGAATATCCTTTTTTTTGCAAATATTCTTCCAGCTGTTTTTGACTGACCGTTTTTTTAACGGCGTATTTAAGCGCTTTATTGTACGCATAAACGTTTCCTTCTTCAGCCAAAATAGCATCGATTTCTTCATTTGACAACATCTTGCCGACTTTTAGCGAAAACTTTACGGCTGTGGCGTATTCTACTCCGAAAGCAAAGGTTCCGTCAAGAAATACGTTTAATCTATCGTCGTTTTTTTGCGACGTAATCTGTGTTATTTCTTTCATAACTATATTGTAGCACAAACTCACACGAAAAAACAAGTTTTTATCGCGACGCTTTTAACACATTAGGTTGTGAATAAAAATTTTTTACATGCAAATACTTATTTTATACTAAAATGTGGAGGTCAACAAAATGACAAGTAAAAATTTGCAAGAAATTTCAGAACTGCTTGACAGCGAAAACCTTGCGTATCGAAAATGCTGCAATTACGTTTCGCAATGTCAAGATCCGACTTTGAAAGAAAAGTTGGGAACTTACGCCAACAATCACAGAATACGCTTCGAAACGCTTTTAAGCTATTTGAACGCAAACGCATAAGGAGGAATTTATGGCTACGAAAACAAAACAAAGTTCAACTCAAAAAAACACTACTTCTATCACCAATCCCGACTCGAAAAGTCATACCGGATCTTCGTCTCGTCCGAAAAACACCTGTAAATCGGAATGCAATTGCAACGATTGTACGGAATTCGCCCAAGACGTATGTAAATTATCCGACAAAGAAATAATAGCCGACGTTTTGGGTTGCCAAAAATCGTTGATTAAACTTTACGGAACGGCATTATGCGAAACTTCGTGTCCTGAGCTTAGAAGCCTTATCGACAATCAGCTAAGCGAATGCGCCGAAGATCAATTTGACGCTTTCCTTTATATGCACGAAAGAGGTCTTTATCCTACCGATTCCGCGCCTATGCCGAAAATCAATCAGGCTAAAAAGAAATATTCGGCGCAAGAAAAATTTATGAGCAAATAGCAAAAAGCGTCGCGAAAGCGACGCTTTTACATATTTCTTTTGCATTTAAAAAATTATTACGATAAAACCTACTCTTAACCTATTAAGAATTTTTTTACGTATTCGTTACACGGACTGCTTAATACTTCGTCGGTTTTTCCGCTTTGCAAAACATTGCCGCGCCTTAGCACGATGACGTTATCGGGCGAAAGTTTCGTTAGGTCTTCGCCGTTGCACGACGAAACCAAAACGTATCCGCTTCGACTTTTTATCATAGCAGTCGTTTTTTCGGAGTTTTCTTCTTCGAAAAAATGATACGGCTCGTCGAACATCGTTATGCGCGTATCTCTAAGCGATAAGCGAGCTCCGAAAAAATCAATTAACTCATTTTTATCAAGCGTCTTAATTTTTTTTGTTATATCCAGCCCGAATTTAGTAGCGGCGGAGATTGCAATTTCGCACGCTTGCTTTTTTGAGACCTTTCGCATTATCAGCGGCTGAGTAAGCGCCTTAACGATATCGTTGTAGACAGGCAAAGAATCGGCGCCTACAAACGCCATGTCTCTACATTTAGGCAACAGTTCTTCCACGTTGACACCGTCTACGATTATCTCGCCGTCAACAATCTCTTTTACGCCGCCCAACGCAAAAAAAACGGATGTTTTAAACGAACCGACTTCGCCGAGTAGCATCGTTACGCCCTCGTTAAACGAAACGTTAAGCGTAGTTTGTTCGCCGTAATATTCTAATTTTACGTTTTTTAGTTCTATCACGCTAAAATTGTAACACATTCGCTTTGTTATTTCAAGTATATTAACGACAATTTATTGCATTTTAAAGGATTACGTGTTATAATAAAATCGGTAAGGAGCAATTAATGAAAAAATTTTTATCGCTTTTGATGACGATTTTAATATCTTTATCCCTTTTCGCCTGCGTCCCGCAAAGTGAAGGCGGAAGTATTTTGGACAACGATTTTAAACTGGTAAAACAACAAACTTGCCCGATTGACGGCACGCCTAACGATTACTCTCCTTTAGAAAATCTTGCATTTGCCGCATATAACTTTAATAACCAACCTTCTTGGGAAGCTACTTACATAGGCGAAGTCGTAGCCGCCGGCATAAAACAAAAAGTAAAAAATATTCGACAATACGACGGCAATTCTCTTTTTACTCAAGCCATAAGCGCTTCGAGTTTAAAAACAGTAGCCGAACAAAAATATTTTCGCGGAAACAAAATTTTTTATCGCCCGTACACAAAATTAAATCCTGCGGATATGACGGCAATTTGGAGCAACGACGCAAGCGAATTATCGACTGAAGAATACTATAAAAACTACGGTCTTATACCTAACGAAATTTTTAAATTTGTCATCGACGAGTCAACCGTTCTTTCTTCGGAAAATATTCAAAGCGAAAACTACGCGTATAAATTTACGCTCTCGACCGATTGCGTTAAATATTTTAAAAACGAAGTGCGCACGCTTGCCGGCTCTAAATCCGATCCGGAATACATAAGCGTTGAATGCACGATAGAAATAGACGAAAATTGGAACGTTATTAAAACGACGTCCACGGAAAAATATAAAGTTGCGATTTTAGGCGGAATAACTTGCGAAAGCGTTTCGGAAGAAACTTTCGCTTTGGGCGGAGACGTCGTTATAAAAGAAAAAGCGTTTTTTGACGCATACGCACCGAACGATGACTTAATTTTAACTCAGCCCGCCCAACCGTACGATTATTTATTAAGCGCAATCAACGCAATGCTAAGCAAAGATTTGCTTAAAATAAAAGTCGACGCAGGACCAATATCCGCAATCGTAAACTACGAGCCCAAAACCGGCTTGTTCGCACTAAAATGCGGAGACGTGATCGTTAAAAGCAACGGAGATCATTTCGTCGTTGCGATTAACGAAAGCAATTATACTTTTGACACGTTAAGCCTATACGAAGTTTTATATTTTTCGTTCTTATATAACGGCTCCGACTCCAAGCAATACGTTGACGCAAACTATTCGTCTTCCGTTTCAACTATTTCATCCGAATCTGACAACGACGTTCTTACAAAAATAACCGACGGTATGTCTGCCGTTCTTTTCGACGACGGTGCAGATATTAATATAAGTTTCGAAACGTACGGAGTTTCGTGCAATGCAACCGTATGCATACGAAACGACGACTTTGACGGCGCATCGGGCGAAATAATTTATAACGGAAATACATACGCTCTTAACGTTGGCTACACTGACGAAACGATAACCGTTAGCGGCGAAAGCACCGACGTTAACGGAGTTTTTGATACGTTTAGCCGCCTGTTGCAAGCCGGCAACGTAAATTTTGACGTTACGCTCGAAGCTCTAAACGAATCGCTTGCAGCAAACGCCACTATTAATACGGCTGAAAATTACGCAATAGTAGAAATCGGCGACGTCCGTATCGAGTTTACGGACGCAATATATTTGATTACCGCCCGTTATTGCTATAAAGTTTCTTACGAAGCGCTTTTTACCGGGCAGACCAACGTGAGCCCCGCAACCGGAATTGCAGGGATTTTGCTAGACAGCGACGTAAGCTTTAATGACGAAAACTCTTTGACCGTATGCAACGAATTTTACGGAATTAAGTTAAATATTACGATACGGGCAACCGATTCGATCCAAATTTATGGTGAGATCGTTTACAACGACGATATAATAACGTTTTCGGCAATCGAGGGAACGACGCGCCTTACGGCAAGCGGCATAGTAAGCGGTGTTTTGCTCGATCCGATTCTGTATTTTGCGTACGACGCTTTAACTAAAAAATGCGGTTACCTTTTGGAAGCGAGCGACTCGGAGATAACTTTGCAGGCAAACGCAACTACTAACTTTGCAGATCGCGAATATGCCGTTGAAATTTTCGACACGTGCATATACGCAAACGATGCGATTTACGTTGACCATCCTCTTGGCAAATTACGTTTCGATTACGAGGCGCTAAACTCTTTAGCTCAAATAATTTGTCAAACCGATTTCGATTTAGGCACTGCCGCCCTATCGAGTTTGTTTGGCGGCGTTAAATACTTATGGCAGTATACGTCGCTTTATCAAACGAACGAACGGCTATACGTTAAGGTAAAAACGCCGAATGATTTTTCTTTGGAACTTGCGTTCGACTACGCTACTAACTATTTCGATTACGCGCTAGTAAATTACGGAGAATACGTCATTAGAATTACTCCGCAAGAGTACTTAGTTGCGACTCCGACCGATTTATCGTCGTTTGAAAGCGCAAACGAAAAACTTTCCGACCTAGCAAAAATTGCAAATGATTTGGCTAGTACCAAACAATTCACCTTGAGTTTTGACGATCTTACCACTTCAAGCGGCAGTGTAAGCGGCTATGTTTCGTTTGACTTAACGGCAGATTTGATATTGTACGCCGACGTATCCTTTATTGCAGACGGCGAAGAACACAATCTTAAAGCAATGCTTGAAAACGGTAACGTCGTTGCCATATATAACGATACTCTAAAAGCAACCGTATCCGAAGAAACAATCGTTCGTATCGCTACTATGGTACTTAAAATTTACGGATTGGACGCAGAACAACTTTTGCCGCAAGCTGTCGAACATGACGAATCCGAGCCAATCGACGACACGATATCGAAGCTGATTCAATCGTTAAGTTCGATTTTGCCAAAAAAAATTTCCTTGCTGTCGATTGTAAAAGACGTAACCTTACAATCACAAAAAAGCGGTGCAGTTATGCTGACGCTTTGCTCCGGTAACTTAAGCATCAATATTTCGATTCCGTCAGATCGCAACTGCTCTATTAAAATAGAAAACGGCTTTAAAGCGCAAACGTTGCCGCAGTGCAAATACGATTATGATTTTAACAGTGTTTACGATTTATTTAACTACGCTATAGCTACCGCAAAAATAGAAAAATATAACGTAAGCGGCAACCTGTCTCTTTCGGCACTGAATTTGCTTGACGTAAATATACCGTTTACTTTAAAAGCTTTACCTTTAGGTAGCGACCCGCTCGTTTACTTAAAACTGGAAGTTCCATACGTTTTCGGCTCACTTACGAAAGCAAACAGCTACGTATATTATTGCAACGGCATTATGTATATAAAAAGCGATCGATACACCAAGCGATTGTTCCAAGATAAATACGACTACGATAAAACGGTTTATCTTTGCCGCACGCCGCAAGAATTTGCAGATAATATCTTAGAAGATATTTTTGTACTTATACCGATGAGCGACACTATAAAAGCCATTATCCTTAAATCGGCTACGAGCGGCGAAAACGAACCTGCCGACTACGCCAATTCGCTAACGGAATACAAGTTCGAAAACAATAATTTCTTCGTTACGCTTAACTTAAAAGCACTTACCGGGAACTCTAACCTCGGAGAAATGCAACTTACGCTTAAAGCGGACGAGCAAAACGAAACGTTTGGACAAATGAACGCTTCCGTAAAAATGTTAGGCTCGTTGATTTCCGTCGATTTGGTTGCTACGCTAAAAGACTACGACGGCACAATTTCGTTCGGCGAAAACGAATACGACGACATCGATATAGCGGATTTAGCGCAAACGATAACTTTGCTTAGCAAAAATCATGTGCAATGGCAAACTACTCGATAATACTAGGCTTATAAACAAATAAAAATTAATAACTTTTTATAAATAAACAATGCCTAAAATATTTGCATTAATTGCAAGAATATCATATAATAAGCGTATGGACTTTTCGCAAATAAAAGAAATAGACAACAAGTATTCGATCATAACCTATCCTCGTCATAACTTGTGTATGGTTAGAGGCGAAGGCAACTGCGTATACGATACGAACAATCGCTCGTACGTTGATTTCGTTGCAGGATTAGGCGAAAACTGCCTTGGTTACAAAAATATGATGCTTACGCAAGCTATAAAAGAGCAAACGGATAATCTTATAAGTTTTTCCAACTTGTACTACAACGAACTTCATTCATTGCTTGCTCAATCTATTTGTGAAAATACACCGTTTACTAAAGTATGCTTCGGAAGCAGTATTTTTGACACGTTGCTTATTACGGCAATGATGATTCGCAACTACTGCGTGGAAGCAAAAGACAGTCGCAATAGAATATTGATCGTTACCGACTCTAAAAGACGTTACGACGCTATGCAAAACCAACATTTGCATATACGCACGGTTCGCTCGGATATAACAGAATTTAAAAAAGCGTTTACCGACGACGTATGCGCGGTTATCTTCTGCCCCATAGAAGTTGAGCAAGGCGTTAAATTGAATAAATACGAGTTTATACTGTCCGCATATGCAATATGCAAATCTAAAGATACTCTAGTCGTTTGCGACGAAACGGGCATCGGCTTAGGACGAACGGGAAAAATGTTTGCCTTCGAGCAGTACGGCGTACAGCCCGACATCGTATTGATTGCACGCGGTATGGGCGGCGGAATACCTATTGCCGCAACGCTTTCCAGAGGCGAAGTAGCTACGTCGCTTTCCCCGTCGGACAGAATAAGCACGATAAACATTTCGTCAATTGCCTTAGCTTCTTCGCTGGTGGTGGTAGAACGACTTAAGTCGGGCATGCTGGAAGAAGTAGAAGCCAAAGGCGACTATTTGATGAACAAATTGATTAAGCTTAAAAAACATAATTTCGTTGCGGATATTCGCGGTATCGGACTTGTTGCCGGGATAGAGCTTACGCCCAATCTTAACGCCGCAAAAGTAGTCGGACAAATGGAAAATATGGGCTTTTTGCTTGATCAAACGAATTTTAATACGTTAAGGATTACCCCTCCGTTTACCATTTCGGAGCGCGAGATAGATAAAATGTACGACGCACTTGCGGAAATTTTCGCACAAACAAATTTATAACTAATTCGCATAAACATAAAACACGGCTTAGTACTGCACTATGCCGTGTTTTATGTTTTTAATTAGCAAAACCGTATTATTCGGAATATAATTTAACCGTTGTGTTGTTTGCGTCGACAACCGAACCGATATTGGAATACGTGGTATATCCGAAATTTGAATTATAAATCGTTATAGTAGCTATACCGTCGTTCCATATTCCTTTGTCGCCCTTTTTGTAAGTACCGTAGTACACGTTTATCACGGACGTCTTTCTGGTGGTTGTATTGTATGCCAACTGGTTTGCCGCAATCGTTGCGCTGGAGCCGTTCATTTTGATTGCCGATTCGTAATCGCTTGCCGACGCAAGATTCCCGTTGTCGCTACCGTACGCACCGAAAACAACGTTTGAGTAGTCGTATACGTTGAATGCGTCAACGGTGTTTTCCGAACCGAAAGTTCCTTTGTATACAAACACGTTTGCATACTTACCGCTTGAAGAATTTATAGTGTAGTTAAGTCTTGAATTGTACGTAAATTCGTCTATACCCGTAACGAACGCACCGCCGTTACCTCCGTCGAAAGTTCCGCCGTAAATGTTGACGGTTGCGCCGCCTATAACCTTAAGCCCGTAATATGCCGCAGGTCCGGACTTGCCTTCTAGCGTACTCATCCAACCGTAAAAATTACCGCCGTAAATATTTATCGTGCCGCTTCCGTTTGCGGCAACGCCGTTACCGAATTGCGCCTCGAAGGTGCCGTTGTACACCGTTATGTTACCGCCGTTAAGTTCGATGGCGTGTCCGCCCATTATGCTCTTTTTGGACTGCCAACCTTCGCTTGCATAATCGACCACCGAGTTGTACGTGTCGCCCATTAGCACACCCGTCGTTTTTACCGATATGTCGCCCAGTTCGGAATTTTCGTTACCCATGGTTATTTTGCTTTCCTGTGCGTCGCTTTCTTTAGAACAATAGATTCCGCCGCCCGACAAAGCCGTAATATCCGCTTTTTGAAGGTTAACCGATCCGCCTACAACGCGTACCGCGTAACTCGTTACTTTTAGCGAAGAATAATTATAATTTTCTATATCGGTTGCGTTTTGCAATCCCGTGTGCGACAAAGTTATTTTACCTTTTGCCGTTATGTTGCCGTTTTCGACATAGATACCATCGGTATTACGATAGTTTACCACCGGACTTCCGTCGTTTTCGAACGGAAGCGTTACATCGTACGAATTTTTGCTTGACGAACTTACGGTGTTGTTTGAAACGATTTGATAGTCGCCGTTAAACGCCAGCGCGCCGCCAAGCATGGCTATAGCGGACGCTTTTTGCGTTTTGATTTCGTTTATTTCTCCGTCGACGTCGACAAACTCTATGGTTCCGCCGCGCATGGCTATGCCGACTTCGTAGCAAAGAATATCGCTGTCGGTTATTTGCAGTTTGTTTACGCCCTTGTTGTTGGCGGCAAAACAAACGCCTACGCATGCAGCCACGGTGCCCGACTTACTTGTTGTAGACGCATTGTCGTATCCTACGTTTATATGAGCGTTTACAAGCGTAATGTGGTTGCTTGACTGCGACGAGTCGGTATTAACGTAAACGCCGTAGCACGTTTTGTTGCTTTCAAGGTCGATATTGCCGCCTACCACCTCTACCGTACCGCCAAGCGAATAAATCCCTGCCGAATTGTCGCCCGTCAATTTGTACGAATATCCGAAAGAACGAACCTCGCCGCCGTTTACGTAAATGCCGGTAGAATTATCCGCCGAGATCTTTATAAAGTCATTTCGCGTCGACGATATTTGCAACGTGCCGCCCTCGGAATAAATACCGGTAATCCCTTTATTTTCGTCGCCAGAACTCATATTAATCGACGTATCGGTTACTACAAACGATTCGGGGTGCGTTTCCATGGTTTCTTCGTGTATACGATTGTATATACCGTACGACCAATCGCCCTCGATATTAAACTGCGAATTGCTTACCGTAAGGTTAGCCTCCGTTGAATGTTCCATGTTTTTCATGCAAACGCCGGCGGTATAATCGCCGTGCACGTTTACCGTAACGTTGCTTACGTTTAGCGAGCCGTCTTCCATATACAAAGCGGTGTACTTAACGTTCTTTTTGTCGGCTTCTTCGGTTTGCGTAATCGGATCTACGGTAAGCTTTTTCGTAAAATTTCCGCCGCCTATTTTCAGTGTGCCGCCAAGCATGCAAATCACGTTGTTGTTTGACGCGTAAAACTCGCCCTTGCCTATCGTTACTTTTGCGGTACCGCCGTTTAGTATGCAGTAACTTTCGCCGCTCTTAGCGTACGAACTTTCGCTTTGCCAATTAAATACGTTGAAATACGATTCTTCGTAAGCCTTTTCGTCGTCCTCTTTTACGGTAACTTTATTCGACGTTGCGGTAGCTGTAAACTCGGCGTTGGGGATACGGCTGCTGAAATTGCCGTTTGCGACGCTTATCATGCCGCCCTGAGCATTTATACATGCAGTTTTATCCACGCCGAAATACGAATGAAACTCGCCACGTTGCACTTCCAAATAGCCGTTTTGCATTTGAATCGCGGCATAGTAGTCCTTTTGCGAACTTATATCGCATGCGGACGCAATCGTCTTTTCGTAACCGTAAACGGTAATAAGCACGTAATCTTCTTTGTTAAAGTTCTCCGAGTTTTCAACCGACGAAAGGTCGGCGCCTACGTACTCGTATTTGTTTTGAGTAACGTAATAGCTGTATCGCCAATTTGCCGTTGCCGGATCGGTAACCGCCGACATCGCCTTTTCGTTTGTATGATAATAACAATACGTATCGGCGGATATAGTAATTTGCGAACCCGAAGACACCGACGTATCTATCTTTTTGTCGAAATACAAGTTGCCGTGCGTATATTCGATGTCGCCGGTCTTTGTGGGGTACGATTTTATAATGGGCGCGTACAAACTTTCGGATACGTTTTCGCCCTGACCGTAATATTTTACAAGTTGCGCCTTGTCTTCGACCAAAGTTCTTTTTGTTGTGGAATTTTCCGAATTGTCCAGAACTTCGGAGTTGTACGAATAATATTCCGAGTAACGCGGACCGCATTCGAACGTTCCCGTTGCAACGGAAAGCGTCCCGCCCTCGATATTGAATACCGAGCCTACGGGATTGTACAAGCCGCCCGTCTGCTCGTCGGATGTGTCGATTATTGTAAGTTTGATTCCGGACTTTACGTTGAGTATGGGTTCCGGACCGTTACGCTGAATTTCTATGCCGTTTAGGTCAAGTATTAAATCGCTTTCGAGGTCCGCCGCTTCCTTTTGCGTAACTATAAGCGGATTTTCAACCTCTTTGCTTATTTGAATATAGTCGTAGCCGCTGTTGATTGCGGCAAAAAGTTCGTCTTGAGTTTTTACCTCGTATTGATTGTATAACGTAAAATCTATCGAGGTTTTATCGCCGTAAGGAGCATTGCTTTCGTGAACGTATTTTGCATTCGAAGGCAAAATAGCCACGCAAAAAACAAGCATAGCCGCAATTATAAACATAAAAACGTTTTTTGCCGTTTTGCTCATTTTTTAACTCCTTTAAAATTTAGTAATAAGTGTATTGCGCCAAAACGCACGGCGCAACAGATAAATTCGATTTTGCCGAATGAATTCAACCGCTATCAACGCGTTTGTTCAAAAGGAACATTTACGCTTAGAGGATAACTTTTTGAATAGCAGTTGGACAAATAGTACTTTTGTATGGTAACGCCGCTTGAATTCGCGCCGTATAGTTCGAGTTTTTCGGCTTCGGTATGTTCTTTTTTGGTTTTAACGACCTGTCCGCTTTCATCGATTTCCTCAATTTCACGCCATACCCTGCCAAGAGTATTTGCAGTAGCCGTAGTAGTTGCGTTGCCGGCTGAGTCGACTATTTTACGCATAACGTAAACTTCCTTGCCCGAATAGATCGTTTTTAGTTTTTCGCCGTTTTCGTCGTTTGCCAGTCCGTGCCCGATATGTTCGTCGTTAAGCTCGCTTACCGGCACGAGCTTAAGTTCGTAATTATGAGTTTCCGCTACGCCGGCAGGCAAAACAAAATCGGACATAGCCACGCTTACGCGATAGCAATCGACGATTGAAGTCAGTTCAACGTTAAGGGGCGCAATAACGTTTGTAGCCTCGCTTTCGGATACGGTTTCTTTGTTTAGCGAAGCAACATCGTACAATCGAAACTGCAAAGTTTGAGTAAGCTCTTGTCGTATCGGTTCGACAGTTATTGTTACATCGTTTGATTTTGCGACAAGCGTTTGTCCGTTTTTGCTTAGCGTCAACAAAAGATCGTCGTTTACGTCGGTGCCGTTATACTCGGAATTTGCGGGCACAGAATAAGTGTCGCTTGCAGCCAAAAGATCGGGCATGACTATTTGCGGAATCAATGCGTCGCCGTCCTCGTTTGCCGTAGGATTGCGAAAAATTTGAAAAGCCAACTTTTCCACAAAATTTTTGGGCGCGACAAAAGTAAGAGCGTACTTAACTTTTACTTCGTTTACTTTTTGAACGCCGTCTTGCGTTTGGTGATTTTTTATCGAAAATTCGAACCAACGCAAATAATTTAGCGCGATTTTTTTATCGTCTTCGGTGTTGCCCGTACTACCCCAGAATTGTGAATTTATAAGCGACAACGCGCTTACGTCGGTTATGTCGGCAGAATAAACAAAACTTGCCGCATCGGACGAATTATTGCTTGAATTGCCGGTAGTATACCTTGCATACGATATTGCACCGCTTACGCAAACCGCCAACGCCAAAAGAAAGCAAACGCACGAAAATACGTTTTTCTTTATAAACGCTATTAATATTTTCATCGTTTCCTCCCTTTTTGATTATCGCGCGAAGCCTATTTTTTTTGTTCTTCTTCGGGTTTGGAATATGCGTGTAAAACAAAGCCACCGATACCTACGATAAGCAACAGCGCGACGATATATATCCAACCCTCCTCGCGCACCCAACTGCCGAAAAAGCCGACTTTGGGATATACTTTTATAACTTCGCCGAGTATTTCGTCTTTGCTGACCGGCTCGAGGTCTTTAGTATTGTTTGAATCGCCTTTTGTTACGAACGTTCCGTCGTCATTACAAAATATTATTCTGTGCGTAGTGGGTACTTTGTCGTCTTCGGGCAAAAAAGTAACGATATCGCCGATTTTATAATCGCCGGTATCCTTTATGAGAATCATATCGCCTATTTCGATAGTACCCGACATACTGCCGGTTTCGACGGTAAGCGTGGAATACCCGAAAAGAGACGGCACGGGTGATCCGATTATGAACTTATCTATTCCAAGCCACAACAAAAGAAGCGCGAGCAAACCAAGGACTATCCAACCAAGCCACGCCAATATTTTTTTTACGACGTTTATCGTTTTTTCTTTGCTCATAATTTCCTTGCGTAAAACGCACTTGCGTTATGCGACGTTTTTTTGTCGCATAACGCGAAGTTTGTTTGATTACGTATTAGTTATTTTGTTTTTGCTTTACGGACACGGTAAGATTAAAGCTGATAGACGTTACACATTCGTCGGTTAACTCTGCACCGCCATTAAGCTGTTTTACTTCATCGCTGGTTTTTGCTTTTCCGCTTGCGATCATACCGATAATGGTATCTTTTGTATCATCGCCGTCAATCGCCCACTCCCAACTTAACGTATACGTTTTGTCAATCGTTGTATTGGCTTCGTACGTTGCGTTTTGTTCTTGAAGCTTACTTACAACTTCGGATAGCTTTGATTTTTCAACCAACGGTGTTGACGTTGACTCGTTTTTTTCGTTAAGCGTCCACCTTATGGGATAATATTCGCCGAGATGAATATCGGTGCCTTCAGTCACGCTAATAACAAGCTGCGCATTAACTTCGGCAGATCCGTTGATTGTAATGGTCATGCTGCCACTTGTTCCGGGCGCAACGACATTTCCGCTGTTAGCCAAAAGTTTAACGTCCGTTTGGGTTGCACTTACTTCAACCCTCTTTCCTTGGTTATAAGCGCTTCCGAAAAGATTATCCGCGCTAACGGTAACGACATAGCCCCACTTTGCAGCGGTAGCCGTAGTATTGCCGGTTGAGCCGGAAGTTATATATCTGGAATACGTCATAGCTCCCATACCGACAACCAAAGCCGCCATAAGAGCAATTGCCAAAGCCACTAAAAGCTTTTTCGATTTACGAGACTTTTCCATAATTTGTTCTCTCCTTATAAATTTTTGTAATTAGGTTAGTTACGTTTTGAGTTTGCGTATTTGACGTTGACGCCGAAAGTCGCTCGCGCGCCAAGATTTTAACGCCAAAGATAAAGTATTTGCAAGCCGATAGACTTACCATTTTTTTATGCGCTTGTGCATAAGCCAAGCGACGTAAAAGATAAGAATCGCCGTGTTAAGCAATAACAACACCAGCCATACCCAACGAATGGTTCCGCCTACTTCGCCCTTTGCCGCACCGTCGATAACCGTCCCGCCTACGGCGGTAGAATCGACGTGTTCTTCGGCGTAAGCGTTTATGTCGAGTTGAAGCGAAACGCCCGTTTGTACGGCTTTGTTGCCGTACAGCGTGTCCAATTCGTCGTTTCCGCCGTCGAACTCCCACAAAAGTTCCATAACGAACGCCTCATACGAAGTAGCTCCGAGCTGACTTACGTGTGCCGAAAGCGTAGCGTCCTTTACGCACACCCAATCGTCTTGACCGCCTATAAGGTACTCGCCGTTTTGGGTATGTAGCCGAACTTTTAGCGGAAATTCATAGTTCGTTTGCTCGGCGTCGCCGATTTTGAACGTAAAATTTAAATCCGTTTGATACACGACCGCCACGTTGCCGTTGTTGTAAAAAGCAAACTTGTACGTCGTTTGGGTGCCCGGCGCAATAACTTTTGTACCGTCTTGCGAAACGACTGTCGTTTCGCCGTTGTTACCAACGTAACTTGCCTGAAAAATGTTAACGTTTTTACCCGATTGCCACGACTTGTTTTCTTCGTCGCCGAACTCAACCGAATTCGATTTGCCGACAACGAACAATATATCGGTGTTTTCGGGAAGATAATTGCCGACTCGGAGAGCCAAAATGCCGACCGTCATTAGCAACAATATAAAAACTATATTTACCAAAAGCATTATATAAACCCACGAGCGACGTTCGCCGTTGTCGGTTTTATCGGCTTTTTGCGACATTTTACACTCCTTATCGTATTTTTTGTTTTGCCCGCCACGATGGCAATAACGTCATCGTCCGTCGACCGCTTGTTACGACGCGACGGACGATATTTATTAGTCTATTTGCTCTACTGTAATCGAAAGCTTGTAAGAAACTTCCAAAACGTAAGAATCGGAAGTTTGCAAAGCAGCCATTCTGTTTGCAAGATACGTGTCGGCTTTGTTGTTGCCTTCAAAAACCCATTCCCAGCTAAGCTCGAACGTTGCAGTAAGATTAGTGTTGGGCGCGTACGTAGCGTTTGCAGAATAAGCTTCAAGCGCGGCTTTAACATCCGCCAAAGTACCGCTTACGATAAGTACGCCGTCGTTGCCGCCTTTTTTGCCGTTTTCATCTTCCGTTTGCTTTAAAGTCCATTTTACCGGATAGTAATCTTCACTAAGAGTGAACTTATCGGAAGAATCCGACGTGGTTTCGTCGTCGTATACGCCTTTTTTAAGCACAATGTCTTTGGCTTCGTCAAGAGTAACCGTGATTTTGGTTGCAACTTCGGGCGTGCCTTTTATACTAAACGAAGCGGCATTAACGCTTTTTGTGCCCGGCGCAACCAAATTAGTATCGTCAGACGACTTTACGGTAACGGTGCCGTTATCGCTTTTGTACTCGTTTTTAAGCATTTCGTCGCCGTTTACGGTAAGCGAAACGCCCCACTTTGCAATTCGTGCGCCGTCCGTAGCGTTGCCGCCGGTAGTGTACTTTGCAAGCGTGGTACCTATTACGCAAGTAGTAATAAGACAAAGAATCAAAAGTCCCGAAGCTATCTTAAAGAACCTGTTTTTCTTCATTGTTTTACCTCCTTTTTAATTTTGCCTTTACGCGAATTTTCGCCTCAGGCTTGTTGAGGGAACTGCGTCCCGTATATTTTTACCAACCGTGGCGTTGGCAATAAATAACTTAGTTTTTGTTTGACGAACTATCGTCAACCGTGCGTTCGTCGTTAGCGCCGTCCGATTTTTGCGCCGCTTCCTTTTCGGCTTTAAGACGCGCAAGCTCCGCTTTTAGCATTTCGGTTTCACTTTGCTGCTTGTCGTCTTTTTTGCGGCGATTGATAAAGTATAGCGCGACCGCAATGGCAAGCGGAACCATTATGCATAGCACGATTCCCCATGCCGACTGCATGAACATTATAACGCCGCCCAGTCCGCCTATTCTAAACCCCGTCCATTTGCCGACCAAATCGTCCTGCGAAACGGCAAACGAATCGTCGCGATCGTTGTTGTCGCCCTTGGTTACGAACTTAAGCTTACCGCTCCATTCGTCGGTTAACACTTGTACGACTCGGTGCGTTACCACCGTAGTTTCGCTTGCATACGGCGACGGATCGTAAAACGATATTACGTCGCCTACCTTTACGTCGTCCGCGTCGATTTTTTCGCAAGCGATAAGGTCGCCCGCTTTTATTTCCGGCTCCATGGATTCGGTTAAAACGATTAAAGGCATATTGCCCCCTATGCTCGGAACCGTATCGGGAGAAGCTATGCCTTTTATGATTAATATGCAGTTAAGCAACAATATAGGTAATAAAATTACGCAAAGTATTATGCTTACTATATTAAGAACTTTACGTCTTAAAGGCACGACTTCTTCGTTTTGATTACAAAGTTTATCGTCTTTCCTCATAGGTCACATCCTCCCGCGCTGTCGCATTTGCTTTTTGGCGACGCTCACGACGCTTTTGACGTGCAAGTTCTTTTTTGTATTCTTTTTCGTCGGCAGCTTGCTTACAAACGCGGTCGATTCCGTCCTTTGCAACGCCTACCGACTGTGCGTCGGTCACCCTTATGGTCGCAGGCGCTTGCTTTACCTTGACGTTAGTTGTTTTTGTGTAGTTTATAAAATCGCGATCCATAAAGAAAAAATCGCATACGATTTCGCCTCGTTTTATACTTATGCGCATAAGCTTACGCGATCCGTCCTTGTAATCGTACGCTCCGCTACGCTTAGTTTCCTTTACGCTGTCCTTTGCAAGAACGTAACGAACTATATCGTTAAAATACGTTTTGAATTCCGAGCTGAGCATTGCAAACTTTTCTTCCATCGTAAAGCCCGTTCTGGAAAACGCCACGGCATTTTCGTCGTCCTCCGAAACGTTAACTCTTTCGGTTGACTCTTCCTTTTGTACGCTCTCGACGATTCGCTCGGGTTGCGGCTGAACTGCGGCAACGACTTCCGACACCGGCAACGATTCCGCTTTGACGGCACTTCCCTGTTTGACGGGTTGTTCCGTTTCGGTTTGCTTAACGACAGTCACCGTTTGCGGCGGTTCGCATTTACTTTCCGCATTACGCGCGCGCAACGTTTCCATAATTATGTCGCGCACGATTACGATTACCGCAAAAAGACAAAGCAAGCACAAAAACAACATAAAGACAATTATTACTGCCTGTAACAATGTTTCCATAACGACATCTCCTTGTTTTTGCACGTATTTTGGAACCACGTAGTTAAAATAATCAAGCAAAACAAAGGACAGAAATACTATGCATTTTTCGGTTAAATCTTTTTGATTGCTTACGATATGTATTTTGCAAACAAAAATCCAATTTAATCTTGACTGTTTTATTATAGCACCATAAGATATTTAATGCAAGCGTTTGAACACTATACCCGCCAATGTTTTCACACTTTTTCCATTTTTTATTGCCGTGTGTGAATTTACTTCCGATATGATAAAATCAGCTATAAGCCAAATTCCGTAAAAAACTACCACACTGCGATAAATTTACGTTTTGACAAATATTCGAGCATACGTACGCCGCGTTACGTTACCGCCGACGAACGACAAAACAATTTTTAACGCACAAAAAAAGATAGCTCTTGCGGTGACCATTACGGCGGTCACTGCAATGCTACCCTTTTTAAATGACTTTTTGTCGCTACGATTTTACGGGTTATTACTAATTAGCGTTACACTCGCGTTGAGAGCCTACGGGGTTATCTATACTATAGCCTACGTTTACGAGGTGGTCGGCTACACGTTCTAGTCCGATAAGCGCGGAAGTATAGTACGGGCTGACTTCGGTACTGCACCCGCCCTCGGCAAGACGCGCGAAGTGTCCGGTTATAAGCTCTTTTTTTAGTACGTCCACTTCGTTTTCAAGCTCCGTCAGCTTGGGCAACGGTTCGGAATTAAGCGTTTCAAACGCGTTTTTAGACAGCTCGAACATCTGCATAATTTTGCCGCGCATACTCTCGATTCCGTTTTGCGCAGATTGCGACAAAGCTATCTTTTTGCTTGCCATAGCCACGCCCATTTCGTGAAAGTTTTCGGCGTGATCGCCTATTCGCTCCAAGTCGTTAAGCACGTGGAAGTACGAACCGATAACCTTTTCGTTGCTTTGCTTAACGTCCGAAGAAAGCTTTATTAAAAACTTTGTTAAGGCGCTGTTTGTAAAATCGATTATTTCCTCGTTCTTGGTTATGGACTGAGAGTACTTAAGCGAACCGACCTCCAATGCTTCGAACGAATGAACTACATTTTGCTCGACCAGCCCGAACATATAGTCTATTTCTTTCTTTACGAGCATCAGTGCTATCGTAGGAGTCGTTAGAATTCTTTCGTCCACGAACTTTAACGACATTTCTTCGCTTTGCTCCGACCTGTCCTTTATTACCAGCTGTGAAAGTTTTACAAGCTGCTTTACAAACGGCAAGAGCATAGCGGTAGTAACTACGTTGAATATTACGTGGAATACGGATACTCGCATTTGAAGCGACATAGCGTCGTCGCCCGGGAACATCGCCGTAAGAATGTCAACCGTAGGCTGACGGAATATCCATATAAGCGCGGCAAACAAAACGGTGCCTATTACGTTGAACGTAAAGTGGATGAACGCTACTCGTTTGGAATTCGCATTAGCACCGACCGACGCAAGCAACGCCGTTACGCACGTGCCGATGTTTGCGCCCAAAACTATGAACAACGCAAGGTCTAGCGATAATACTCTGGAACCTACCATGGTTATTACTATACCGGTTGCCGCCGAAGAACTTTGAATAAGCGCCGTGAATATTATGCCGACGAATATAAGCAAAAGCGGAAAATCTATGGTTTTGAACACGTTAAGGAACATAGTTTCGACAAGCGGATTGCCAAACGCCTGCTCGCTGCTCATGACGTTAAGCCCTACGAATATAAGTCCGAGTCCGCAACAAAGGCTGCCTGCGATTTTGACTTTTTCTTTTTTGAAAAAGCTCATCATTACACCGGCAAACGCAAGCAAATACATCGCCATATTAAAGTAATCGTTTTTTAACGCAACAAGCACACCGGTTACCGTGGTACCGATGTTTGCACCCATTATTATGGGAACGGCTTGCATTAGCGTCATTACCCCTGCGTTTACAAGACCTATTACCATAACAGACGTTGCCGACGAACTTTGTATAATCGCCGTTACTCCGGTCCCTATTCCTACTCCCGAAAAACGGTTGTTGCTTATCTTTCCAAGCAACTTCTTCATTCCGTTGCCCGCGCTCTTTTCCAGCGCGTCACCCATGAAATTCATGCCGACTATGAACACGCCTACGCCGGCAAGCAACCAAATTAAGCTTTGAATTAGTTGTAGAACTTCTTCTGCAGATAACATTTTTTCTTTTTTCTCTCCTATACAAATTAAGGTTGCGACAATTTCTTATTGCCACAACCTTTATAACGATTTATCAAATAAAAATTAAAGCAAGCAACACGTATAACCAGTGCGAACAGAACCCGGCAACCAATCCGCCGAGTGTGTGGTAAAGTATACTGCTTGTAGTCAAATGTCGATAGCCGAGTCCGTCCATCATGGCAACGTGAGTGGAAAGATATCCGCTCCAGAACATGCACATCGAAGTGAACACCGCCATTTCGGTAACCGTGTAAACGCCGTCGCTTACTAAGGCGATTGCCGCGCCCGCACTACCGAGCGCCGTAATAGGTATGCTTATTGCCGACGCGTTTTCGAATCCAAACAACGGATTGAGAATGATAGCGCATTTTTCGCCTATCCACGGAAGCAAACCTACGCCCTCGCCCGCAGCACCGGTATACGTGCCGTCTAAACTCGTGCCGTCCGAAAGAAGCATTACGAGGTTTGCTATTATAAGCACGCCCGGAATAATGGACACGCCTACTTTTACGCCCGACGCACCGCCTTCGAGAAGGCTGTCGAAAAATCTTTGAACCGCTCCGCCCTTGCGAACTTCTCGTTGATTTACCGCGTCGAAATCGTTTTTTGCATTGGGAACGGATTCTTCGTCCACTCCGTACATTTTTTTGGTTTTATGTAACATAAGTCGGGTAGCGAAAATACTTCCGATTATCGCTCCGATTACGCCCGACGCAACCGCAAGCCCCATAGAACCTTCGCCGATAGGTTGTTTGTTTACCATAGTCATAACTACTATAAGTCCCATACCGAACGCGGTACCGAGGTTTGTTAGCCCCGCAAGCTGATATTTTTTGAAATATCTGCGATATCTTTTGTCGTCGGCAAGAGTAAGCACCGCCGGATTATCCGAAAGGAAGCTTGAGAATATCGCTACCGACGTCGCTCCGGGCATTCCGTAAAGCGGCTTCATTAGCGGCGAAAGCGCTTTGTTTGCAAGCGCGATTACACCGAATTCGGTAAGAACCGAACTGAGCGCGCCTATTACTACCGCTATACCCATAAGGTAGAAGCACGTGTTGATTAGCAAATCCCACGCATTGTAGAATATCGTGTTAAGCATATTGTTAAAACCCATGATTATCGCTATGGGTGTGAAAATGGCAATTACCACGATAAGCGTAATGAAGCCTTCGCGACTCACCGCTTTTTTTACGGTGTACTTATCTTCTTTTTCGTCTTTTTTTTCGTTTGTAGCCGTTTGTGGCTGAGCGTCCGAGGTACCGCCTTGCGGCGGAACAGGTTCTTTATTAGTTTCTTCCATTACCTTTCTCCATAAAAATTGTACAGTACAGATTATATCGTTTTAATGCTAAACTGTCAATCAAAACAACCGTGATTTAAAGTTAATTTTTTTAGTTCGTTTTTTGGCGCATCGTTTTGATAGCATATAAAATACAAACGCAAAATTCGGCTTAAAAACTTGCGTTTTAAAGACGAATAATAATATTTTGCTCGCCTTTTTTCGTTTGCCTTAGCAAAATATTTGACTAATCCGAAATAAAATAATATAATATGCTTGTTATTCGTCAGATAACAAAAACATTTATTTAGGTAATTCCAACTAACGGAGGTAAATTATGAAGAAAATGACCATCGATGGTAATACCGCCGCTTCGCATATCGCTTATGCATTCAGCGAAGTAGCTGCCATCTACCCCATCACTCCGTCTTCTCCGATGGCGGAATACGCCGACGAATGGTCTGCTCAGGGCAGACTTAATATGTTCGGCGAGCCGCTTCGTCTTGCAGAAATGCAAAGTGAAGGCGGCGCTGCAGGTGCCGTTCACGGCTCTTTGGCAGCAGGCGCGCTTACGACCACGTACACGGCAAGCCAAGGATTGCTTTTGATGATCCCCAACATGTACAAGATCGCAGGCGAACTCCTTCCCACCGTATTCCACGTTAGCGCTCGTGCTCTTGCAGCTCACGCGCTTAACATTTTCGGCGATCACGCAGACGTTATGGCGTGCCGTCAAACCGGCTTTGCTATGCTTGCTTCCAATTCCGTACAGGAAGCTATGGACCTCGCTTTGGTAGCTCACCTTTCCACTTTGCGTGCTAAAGTTCCGTTCCTTCACTTCTTCGACGGTTTCCGTACCAGCCACGAAGTTTCCAAAATCGAAGGCATCGAATACGATGAAATTCGTGCTCTTTGCGAAAAGCTCGGCATTATGGAAGACATTAAGGACTTCAAGTCCCGCGCTCTTAACCCCGAACATCCGCATCAGATGGGTACCGCGCAAAACGGCGATATCTACTTCCAGAACCGCGAAGCTGCTAACAAATACTATGAAGCTACTCCCGCTATCGTAAAAGAAATGATGGCTGCGGTTAGCGAACTTACCGGCAGAAAGTATGAACTTTATCAATACTACGGCGCAGCAGACGCTACCGACGTTATCGTTATGATGGGCTCCGGTTGCGACGCTGCCGAAGAAACGGTTGACTACCTTACCGCAAGAGGTAAGAAAGTCGGCTTACTTAAAGTAAGACTTTATCGTCCCTTCTCGGCAAAAGACTTCGTTGACGCTATACCCGCTTCGGTTAAACGCATTGCGGTTATGGACAGAACGAAGGAAGCCGGATCGCTTGGCGAACCGCTTTACCTCGACGTTTGCGCAGCTCTCGCAGAAACGGGTCGCAAAGCAACGGTTGTAGGCGGCAGATATGGTCTTGGCTCGAAGGAATTTAACCCGTCGATGATCGGCGCTATTTACGAAAACCTTAAGAGCAAGAACCCCATCAACCACTTCACCGTTGGTATCAACGACGACGTAACTCATAAGTCGCTTGAAATCAAGACGTTTATCAACGCTTCGCCCGAAGGCACGAGCCGTTGCAAGTTCTACGGTCTTGGCAGCGACGGTACCGTTGGCGCAAACAAGAACAGCATTAAGATTATCGGCGATCACACCGATATGTACGCTCAGGGTTACTTCGTATACGACTCTAAAAAGAGCGGCGGTATTACCATTTCGCACCTTCGCTTTGGTAAAACCCCCATTAAGTCGAGCTACCTTATCGACCAAGCAGACTTCGTTGCTTGCCACAACCAGTCGTACGTAACCAGATACAATATGACCTCCGACGTTAAGAAAGGCGGCGTATTCCTTCTTAACTGCAAGTGGTCGCCCGAAGAACTCGAAAAAGAACTTCCCGCTTCGATGAAGAACGACATCGCTAACAAGAAGCTTAAGTTCTACACGATCGACGCTCTTAAGATTGCTAACGCTGCAGGTATGGGCGGAAGAATTAACGGCGTAATGCAGGCTGCCTTCTTTAAGCTTGCCGACATTATCCCCTATTCGGACGCAGAAGAATACATGAAGCAGGCAATTAAGAAGACGTACGGCAAGAAGGGCGAAGACGTCGTAAGAAAGAACTGCGACGCTATCGACAACGCTATTGCAGGTCTTAAACAAGTTAAGTATCCCAAAGATTGGGCTACCACGACCGAAGGCGCGGCTATCGAAACCACCTCGGACGACGAATACTATCGCAACTTCATTCTTCCTATCGTATCGCAAGAAGGCGACAAACTTCCCGTATCGGCATTTAACGCAGACGGTACCGTTCCCACCGCTACTACCAGATACGAAAAGCGCGGCATTGCAGCTAAGGTTCCCGCTTGGATTGCTGAAAACTGCATTCAGTGCAACATCTGCTCGCTCGTTTGCCCGCACGCTTGCATAAGACCGGTTCTTGTAAAGAACGGCAAAAATATGCCCGAAACGTTTACCGTTAAGGCTGCTACCGGTCTTGAAGGATATTCGTTCCGTATGCAACTTTCTCCGCTCGATTGTACCGGTTGCGGAAGCTGCGCAAACGTTTGCCCGTCTAAGAATAAGGCTCTTGAAATGAAGCCGCTCGACGAAGTAGCTCCGACCGAAGAGCCCAACTACAATTACTCGCTTACCCTTCCCGACGTTGACGTTTCGGCTAAGTTCAAGCCCGAAACCGTTAAGGGTAGTCAATTCTTGCAACCGCTCTTCGAATTCTCGGGTGCTTGCGCAGGCTGCGGCGAAACTCCGTATGTTAAGCTTGTTACTCAGCTCTTCGGCGACAGAATGGTTGTTGCTAACGCAACCGGTTGCTCGTCTATTTACGGCGGCTCCGCTCCCACCTGCCCGTACGCAGTTAATAAGAAAGGTCACGGACCCGCTTGGGCTAACAGCTTGTTCGAAGACAACGCCGAATTCGGTTATGGCATGAACCTTGCTTACAGCACCAGAAGAAACGCTCTTGCAAACAAGATCGCTAAACTTGCAGAACAGACCAAGAACGAAGCTACGATCGCAGCTTGCAACGCTTGGCTTAAGGGCAAGGACGACGCTAACGAAAGCAAGGTTGCTGCAGAAGCGCTTGTTAAGTGCCTTGAAGAAGGCATCAAGCTTAACTGCTCCAACGTTGATCTTGTTAAAGAAATCTATGCCGACAAGGATTGCCTTGTTAAGAAGTCTATTTGGATCTTCGGTGGCGACGGTTGGGCTTATGATATCGGCTACGGCGGACTTGACCATGTTCTTGCTTCCGGCGAAGACGTTAACGTTTTGGTTCTCGATACCGAAGTTTACAGCAATACCGGCGGACAGTCTTCTAAGTCCACCCCGACCGGTTCGGTTGCTAAGTTCGCTGCAAGCGGCAAACGCACCAAGAAAAAGGACCTCGGCATGATGGCTATGAGCTACGGTTACGTTTACGTTGCTCAGGTTGCTATGGGCGCTAACCAGACTCAACTTATAAAGGCTATGACCGAAGCCGAAGCTTATCACGGACCTTCGCTTATCATTGCTTACGCAACGTGTATCAACCACGGTATCGACATGAGCAAGGGTCAGCTTGAAACCAAGAAAGCAGTTGACGCAGGTTATTGGCAGCTTTATCGCTACAACCCCGCTCTTGCTGCAGAAGGCAAAAATCCGTTCACCCTTGACTCTAAGGATCCGACGGGTAGCTACCAAGAATTCCTTGCAGGCGAAACTCGTTATAAGACTCTTAAGGCGTCCAGACCCGAACTTGCGGCTGAACTCTTTGCTAGAGCCGAAGAAGATTCAAAGGCAAGACTTGCAAGCTACAAAGCTAAAGCAGACAAATAATTTACCTTCATATAAAAAGGAGTCGTTCGTAATGAACGGCTTCTTTTTTTGGCCTTATTTGGACGTTATACGTCGGATTGTTGCCACTTCCCTTTCTTCCGTGAAGAAAAGTAAGTAAAAGAAGCTTAATAGAAGCTTTAATTGGGCGATTGTGTGTTTGATGCTACTAAGAGGGATGAGTTTAACGGAGAGATTGCCGCGTCGCTAACGCTCCTCGTTGGTGACATAGGGTTGGAATGTTTTCTGCTGTTGCGATAGTGCTAACATACGTTTCGCTTCCGCGAGATTCTTCGCCTACGGCTCAGAATGACAGAAAAAAGCGGCTCAGAATGACCTACTTTTCTTCCGAGAAGAAAAGTAGGACGCTTCCGTGAGATTCTTCGCCTGCGGCTCAGAATGACATAAGGTTAAGGTTATTTTACTTGCTTATGCAACTTAGAATTTGTTTAAGTTTCTTTGGCTTACTTTTCTTTTCGAAAGAAAAGTAAGTGCATGCCGACTAGTCGTCGCTTTGGAGCTTATCCAACGAAAGATAAAATGCTTTTATAAAATTATCCATAAAATAACTTACGCATTGCATATCTGCCTGTTTAAGCACAGTCTCCTGACTTTCAAAAGCATTGTTATATTCGGGATTGCCTGCTACGATTTCCTCGATGCATTTAATGTATGCAGACAGCTTATCGGCGTATTTTACTACCTTATACTCGTCGCTACTTTTATCGATAATGTATTCGCTTAACTCGCCTTTTAGTTCGGGCGGAAGTTGAGCGATTATCTTCTGTTCGGCTTGACTTTCTAAGTCTTTGTATGCGGTGGTTATGCTATTGTTGAAATACTTGATTGGCGTAGGCAAATCGCCCGTTATTACCTCGCTGGTTTCGTGATACAACGCGATTACCGCCGCGCGATCGGCATTTAGCGAACCGCCGAAAAGTTTGTTTTGTATAATGCACAACGAATGAGCCAGAATTGCAACGCATTGTGAATGTTCTGCCACGTTCTCATTAAAATTACTGCGCATCAAACTCCAACGATTTATGAACCTCATCCGATGCAAAAAAGCATAAAATTTGTACATATTTTTACTTTTTGCCTTTTATGAGTTTTTCGGTTACGGACGCAACGTTCTCTGCCGTAAATCCGTAATACTCAAACAATTCCTTGGCAGGCGCAGACTTACCGAACGTATCCATACATACGTACGCGCCGTCCATTCCTACGTATTTACCCCACGACATGGACGATCCTGCTTCGACTGCAACTCTTGCGCGAATCGCCGACGGAAGTACGCTTTCGCGATAATTTTCGGTCTGCTCGTCGAACAATCTGAAACACGGAATAGAAACTACTCGCACTTTAATTCCTCGATCGGCAAGTATCTTTTGCGCATCCAAAGCAAGGCTGACTTCCGATCCGGAAGCCATGATAATTCCGGTGAAGTTCTTGGCGTCGCTTATTACGTAACCGCCTCGCAACGCGCCCTCACCTGAATTTGCCAAAATCGGCAAATCTTGTCTGGATTCTACAATGCAGGTAGGATTATTGGTTTTTACGGCATTAATGAACGCCGCTGCCGTTTCCTTTGCATCGGCAGGACGGAACACGTCAAGACCGGGCATTGCGCGAAGTCCCGTTAGGTGCTCTACCGGCTGGTGCGTAGGTCCGTCTTCACCCACGCCTATACTGTCGTGAGTAAATACGTATATTACGGGCAATTCCATTAACGCGCTCATACGAATAGCGTTTTTCATATAGTCGCTGAATGCAAAGAAGGTGGATACGTACGTTCTGAAGCCACCGTGAAGCTGTATTCCGTTAGCAATTGCCGCCATAGCGTGTTCACGAATACCAAAGTGAATATATCTGCCTGCACCGTTTTCTTTGCTTAATTCGCCTTTGCCGGGAAGCGTGGTTAAGTTGGACGGTCCAAGGTCGGCAGATCCGCCTACTAGATTTGAGAAAATATCGGCAAGCTTATTAAGAACGATGTGTCCCGCCTTACGCGTTGCCATCTTTTCGCCGTCGAACTGATAAAGGCTTGCTTCGTCAAACTTGACTCTGCCGTACAAATCGTTGTGTAGCGCTTTGTATTCCTCGGGGTACTGTTCTTTGTATTCCTTAAGCAATTCGTCATGCGCTTTTTTATACTCGTGCTTGGACTCTATAATTTTAGCATAATGTTCTTTTATGTCGTCGGGAACGGTGAATCCGTCGCCGTCGTAACCAAGTGCCTTTTTGGTAGCTTCTACGCCTTCTCTGCCAAGCGGAGCGCCGTGACAAGCCGCCATACCTGCCTTAGGCGAAGCATATCCGATAACGGTTTTTACGATAATGATGGTCGGCTTATCTTTTTCGGCTTTTGCCTGTTCGATTGCCTTTCCGATAGCATCGATATCCTCACCGTCGTTTACGTAAAGGACTTGCCAGCCCATTGCTTCGTGACGTTTGCCCACGTCGTCGGTAAACGTAAGCCCTATGTTTCCTTCGATCGTTATATCGTTTTTATCGTAAAGAAGAATAAGTTTGCCAAGTCCAAGATTGCCGGCAAGCGAAGCCGCTTCGTACGCAATGCCCTCTTGTAAGCAACCGTCGCCGGTGAGCACGTAGGTGTAATGATTTACTATTTCGAGTCCCGGTTTGTTGTATTTTGCCGCGAGCATTTTTTCAGCAATTGCAAATCCCACGGCATTGGCAACGCCTTGACCTAAAGGTCCGGTAGACGTTTCTACGCCCGGACAAACGCCGTATTCGGGGTGCCCTGTAGTTATCGATCCGAACTTACGGAAGTTTTTGACTTCTTCCAAGCTAACGTCGTAGCCGAAAAGATGAAGCGTGGAATAAAGCAACGCCGAGCCGTGTCCTGCCGAAAGTACGAACCTGTCGCGATCCATAAAGTCAGGATGAGCCGGATCGTATTTTAAATGATTGGCATAAAGTTCGTAAACCATAGGTGCCGCGCCGAGCGGAAGCCCCGGATGTCCGCTTTTTGCCGCTTCGATTTCTTCCATAGAAAGTGCGCGTATCGCACTGATTGCCGATTGTTGAATTTTGTTCACAGTAGGTCTCTCCTCTTTACATTAGTTTTTGTATGCCGCTAAGGTCAAGTCCGTACGGCTCTAAAAAATTATACAATTCTTGCGCAGTCTTTTTTAGACCGCCTTTTATTTTGCATTCTATATTTATAGGAATTATCGGATCGTGAACGCTCATTCGAGCCATAAAAAATCCGTATAAAGTGTTTACTCTTACGCCCTCGTACGAAGTACAAAGTGCGTAATCGCGTTTACCCCATTCTTCCATATCAGCCAGAATTTTTTGTCCTTGTTCTTTCCATCCGTCGCCCGTAAGTTTTATACGAACTTCGGCTTCTTCGACGGGCTGAACCAAATCGAAAATAAGGCTGTCTAGTTCTTTGCCTTGCTTATTTAGTTTTACGGCGTTTATAAGCAGTTTTACAGCCAAATACGCGCCGTCGTCGAGAAAATAATTTTCTTTAAACGCAGCGTGCCCCGACGTTTCGATTGCAAGCGGAGCACACTTGCCTTCCGCCGTCAACTTTTGAGCAAAGTCGATAACGTTGCGATACCCTCGCTTGTATCTTACGTGGTTGCCGCCGCGAGCGGTTATAAAGTCCGTAAGTCCGTCGCTTGTTACCGAATCGGTTACGATATACGCGCCCGGATTTTCTTTTAGTATTATATCGGATATAAGCGCAATTAGACGATTACGATTAATTTCTGTCCCGGAAGAAGTTACAACCGCGCTTCTATCGACGTCGGTATCGAAAATAATTCCGAAATTTGCGTTGACTTCCTTTACGCGCGCCGATATACTAGCCATTGCGTCCTTGTTTTCGGGATTTGGCTGATGATTCGGGAAGCTGCCGTCGGGATTTAGAAACTGCGAACCGCTTACGTCGGCGCCGAGCGCAGAAAGAATTCTATCCGCAAAAAAACCGCCTGCTCCGTTGCCTGCATCGACAACGATTTTGTAGCCGTTTAGTCCGCCGGGCAATTCTTTTAAAATTAAATTTTTTATTGCCGAGCAGTAAAGCCCCAAATAGTCGCCGTGATTGATTTTGCCGTTTCCGCTAAGCCTTTTACCTTCATCGGCGTACGACAAAACCTCCGTCAGCTCTTTTGATGAAAGTCCTCCGTTTGGCGTAAAAAACTTTAAGCCGTTTTTGTCAGACGGATGGTGACTTGCCGTAATCATAATGCCGCCGCCGCAAAGAGTTTCGTTAAACTTCGTCATCATAAAGACGGAAGGCGTTGAACAAAGTCCCATATAAAATACTTGGCAACCGCAATTTTTAAGTTCTTCCGCTATTGCCAACGAAAATTCTTCACCGGTAAGACGACTATCGCGTCCGACAGCCACTCGCAAAGGCAATCCGCGTTCGTTAAGCCAAAACGAAAACGCCGCCGCAATATCGCAAACGCCTTTTGCCGTAAGATTTGCGTTTTCACCCATTGCGGTACCGCGTACGTCGGTTCCGCTTTTAAGAGCAAGATAACTCATATGCACTCCTTACAAATTTATCAATAACAATATAACACAAAACTAAAAAATTTACAAGTTATTATCGGCTAAAAGTTTGAGTTTTTATTTATAATATGCTAAAATATTTTTGGCGTTAGTTTTGCCGACACGCAAAATTCGCTTAATTGCGTTTTAGGAGTTTCGTTATGAATCTTACCGTTTCGCTTTGCTCGCCGCAACTTATCCCCGGCGCAGTTAAACATAATACACAAAAAATAAAAGACGCTCTACTTCAAACCAAAAAATCGAATTTGGTCGTTTTCCCTCGACTTGCGATCAGCGGTGCAACCTGCGGAAGCATGTATTCGTTTCCCGTTCTTACCGCTGCCGCCGAAAACGCGTTAAGCGAAATTGCCGCCGAAGTTACGAACACGGTTGTTTTAGGCTTGCCTTTTGTAAAAGACGGAAAAACGTTCGACGCTATTGCGGTTATACAAAACAACGACGTTCGTTTATTCTTTCCGAATAAAGGCATGACAGACTGCGGCAACAATGCGATTTACTACGGAAACGACACTATCCCCGATATCACCGTTAACGGAATTAGCGTGCGTATACTTACCGAACTAAACGCAAAAGATGCTTGCGGCGCAGATTTTATTGTAGTACCTACCGCCTATCCGTCGTACGTAGGAAAAACGAAAGACGTCATCAGCGTTTGCAAAAACTTTGCGGCTATTGCTCTTGTAAGTAGCGGAAAGGGCGAATCGGTAAGCAACAGAATTTTAAGCGGCGACAAAATAATTTGCGTTGGCGGCAAGGAAGAAGCTTACGGCAACTACGACGAGGAAATCGTTACCGCAAAAATTAATTGCAACAAATGCAAATCGCACGAAGAAATCGTTTCGACTAGAAACGTCTCGCTTTTGCCGCTAAACGACGAAGAGTGTGCCGAAATTTATGAAATTATGGGGCGCGGCATAATCGGCAGAATGCGTGAAATAGGAACGAACAAAATTATTTTGGGATTAAGCGGCGGACTGGATTCTACGAACGTTTTGGTTGCCGCCGTACTTGCTTTTGAAAAACATAAGCTTGATACAAAAAAGATTATTTGCGTTACCATGCGCGGCGGTGCCTCCTCCTCGAGAACGCAAAACAACGCCTCCGCTCTTATCGAAGCGTACAAGGTTACCGGCATAAACGTTCCTATAGACACGGCGGTTACGTTACACATGCGCTCGATTTGTCACGACGAAAAGGACGTCGTTTTCGAAAATGCTCAAGCAAGAGAGAGAACGCAAATTCTGCTTGACCTTAGCAATAAGTACAATGCTCTTATGCTCGGAACAGGGGATCTGTCCGAAATATGCTTAGGCTGGTCCACGTTCGGAGGAGATCAATTAAGTCAATACAACCCGAACTGTTCAGTTACGAAAACCGCTATGCGAAAAATGTTAACCTATTATTGCTCGCTTAAACGAACGAACAAAACTGTCGCCAGAATCATTGAGGATATCCTTTCTACGCCTGTTTCGCCGGAACTGCTTAGCGGACAAGAAACGGAAGCAATACTTGGTCCGTATGAAGTTCACGACTTCTTTATAACGGAAATAATTGCAAAAAAACAATCGCCCGACAAAGTGTTGGCAGCAGCAATAAAAGAATTTTCACTTGAAGAAAGCGTCGCTAAGGAATATATTAACAAATTTTTATCCAGACTATTTAGATATCAATTTAAACGCAACTTCGGGCCTGACGGAGTTAAGCTGTTCCCCTACGACCTGTGCGATATGACCATACGTTCGGACTTTAACCCACAACTATGGTTAGATAAAATCAATTAATTTACTTAGACTAAAAAGCCTACCGAATCGTTTAGATCGGTAGGCTTTTAGGAGAAAAGAGAAGAGTTATTTGTCAGATTATTCAGATAGTTCGCATTGGCTAACTGACAATCATATAATACTATAAATAATTACGCTTGTCAAGCAGTTAGCAGGGGCTAACTAAAAAAATTTTAAAAATTTTTTTGTTTTTTTTATTATGAAAATATCCCGAAAGCAAATTGCCTTCGGGATATAATTCGTTAGTTTTTAGAGCCTCTTTTACGAGCTTGTTCCGCCTTCTTCTTTCTTCTTACGGACGGCTTTTCATAACATTCTTTGCGACGAAGATCGCCCATAATGTTATCCTTTTGGCACTTTCTCTTAAAACGCTTAAGCGCGCTTTCAAGCGATTCGTTTTCGCCAACTTTGATATAAGACATTAATTACACCGCCTTTGCTACGATAGCTTAGATTCTTAGGTATTATAATTAATAGTCCTAAATTTGTCAACCGATTTGCCACCGTAATAGAAAATTTTTTAGTTTACAACGGCAATTTTTCGCCGCCGAGAACGTGTATATGAAGGTGGAACACCGTTTGTCCGCCGTCGTCGCCTTGATTGATTATAATGCGATAACCGTTTTCAAGCCCGAGAGACGGCGCAAGCTTAGCGATTTTAGCAAACGTACGCCCGAGCATTTGCTCGTCGGAAGCCGTCATTTCGGACAAAAGCTTAAAATGCTTTTTTGGTATTACGAGGTAGTGGCATTTTGCCTTTGGCTCGATGTCGCGGATTACAAAAATTTCTTCGTCCTCGTAAAGTTTGGACGACGGAATAACGCCGTCTTTGATTTTACAAAAAATGCAATCGTTCATAATATTTCTCCTTTTATGCCGTCTAGATACGGAGCAACTAGCTTAACCTTGCCCATTTGCCCCGCCATTAGCGGCGAATATACTTTTATATAGTTGGACGTAAATCCTTCGCTTAGGTCGTCCTTTTGCGTTTCGGCATAAACCAATGCAGTTTTACCGATGTTTTTTGATATAAATTCGGCACGAAGTTTGGCTCCGAGTTCAATTAGCTGAGCCGCTCTGCGATTGCGCTCCGCCTTGTCTATTTGCGGAAGCTTAGCCGCGTTCGTACCCGCTCTTTCGGAATACGGAAAAACGTGTATTGCCGCAAACTTAGCCTTTTTTGCCGTCTCCATTCCGATAAGATGATCCTCCTCTGTTTCGGTAGGAAAACCTGCTATCATATCGGTGGTGATTGCCGCATCGGGAAAGTACGAATATATCAGTTCGGTTTTTTTTAGGTATTCTTCCGCCGTATAATGACGATTCATTGCCTTTAGCACCGCCGATGAACCGCTTTGCAACGACAAATGAAAATGATCGCAAAAGTCGCTTTGCTTTAGCGCGTTAAGCAAATTCTCGTCTACCACTTCGCACTCGAGCGAACTTAGTCTTTTTCGGCACGGAACGTCTTTTAACGCAAGAACGAGTTCGGTTAGCCCGTTTGCGCCGTCGTGATAATCGGACACGTTTATTCCGGTAAGAATAATTTCCTTGCTGTGCATGGCTACGAGATTTGCTTCGTTTACGACGCTTTCTATCTTGCGACTGCGACTTCTTCCGCGCAAATACGGAATTCGGCAATACGAACAAAAGTTGTTGCAACCGTCTTGAACCTTTATGTAGCCGCGCGTTTTAGTTTCTGCCGGCGTAAGATTGTCTTCGTATACAAGCGGCAATTCATCGCCGTAAAAGCGCTCGTCGCTCGATATGTCTGACATAAATCTCATAACTGCTTCTATTTTGCCGCCTACTCCGCTTACAGCCGCTACATTTTTGTTGTCCAAGTACCTTTGCGGATCGTTTTGACTGCTACAGCCGAGCACCAAAACTCGAGCGTTGCGATTGTACTTTTTTAGTCGTTCTACCGCTTGACGAGATTTTTTGTCCGCTTCTGCCGTAACCGAGCACGTGTTTAAAACGTACGCATCGGCATAACCGAGCTTGTCGGATGCCGCCACTCCGATTTTTTCCAATGCGTTTATTATTGCTTGGCCTTCGTACGAATTAACTTTGCAGCCTAGCGAAAAGACCACGACTTTCATTGCAATTCCTCCGCTTCGTACATAGCAAGCGTAGCTGCGGCGACACACGCGGTTTCGGCGCGCAAAATTCGTTTGCCGAGATTAATCGGAGTTGCGCCGATATCCACAATTTCGTTAGCCTCGCTAGCCGAAAAGCCACCCTCGCTACCGACGATTATGGCAACGGAACCTTTTTTTAAGCAGCTTTCTTTTAGCTTTGCGCCTTCTTTTTCGTACAAAAACAGCACGTTGTCGAATTGCGATAATTTTTTTAGCATATCGTTGAATTTAATCGGTTGATTTACAACGGGCACTTTGCCTCTGCCGCATTGTTGAGCAGCTTCTTTGCATATTTTGTTAAGTCGCTCAACTTTTACCGATTCTTTTTTTACCTGCACGTAATCGGAAATAAACGGCGTTATTGCCGACAAGCCGAGCTCGGTACATTTTTGGCACACCCATTCGAGTTTGTCGGATTTTAGCAAAGCGACAAAAAGCTCAACGTTTGTAGAAGGTTCGGCATTGCATTCGGTTTTGTCGATAAACGTAAGGTACGTGTTTTTGGAATCTATTTTTGTTATGCGATAACGATAATCGTACCCATCTCCGTCGCACAAAACAAGCTCGTCGCCCACTTTTGCACGCAAAACCACCGACACGTGATTATGATCGTTGCCGGTAAGAACGTTGTCCTCCGAAATTTTATCTACGAATATTTTTCTCATTTTTCAAAGGCAAAAGCTTGCCATTCTCCGTCTTTTAGTCTCGTTTTTAGCTTCAAATGCGAATACGCCGCCAAAACTTCGTCGGCACGCGAATTGATTATGCCGCTTAGAATAACGATTCCGTCTTCTTTTAGCAATCCTTCGATAAGCGCGCTTAAACGAATAAGCACGTCGGCAGTAATGTTGGCAATAACTACATCAAACCTCTTTCCGTCCGACGCAAGATCGCCGCAAATGATCTTTACTTTGTCCGTAACGCCGTTTAGCTCTGCGTTGTCGCAAGCCGCCTTTACCGCCTGCTCATCGATGTCCGACATGACGCAATTTTTTGCGCCGAGTTTTACGGCAGTTACTCCCAGTATACCGCTTCCGCACCCTAGGTCGCATACTTCTTTGCCGCTTAGGTCAACGTTGCTAAGCAGCCTTATACACATGGAAGTCGTTTCGTGACTGCCCGTTCCGAACGCCATGCCCGGATCGATTTTTACTTCGATAAGTCCGTCGTCTTTTCGATTTATCCACTTTGGAACCACAACCACTTTGCCCAGATTAATAGGTTGATAGTATTGCTTCCAAACGTTTTCCCAATCTTCGGATTTTATCGTTTTTACGCTTACTTCCAGTGAACCGACGTCGAACTCGCAGTTTTGTTTTAGCAAATCGAGCTCCTCGTAAATTTCGGACAAATCGCTTTCAAGCGCAAAAAAGCCGCTTACGAACACTCGTTTGTCGTCCGTAAGCAGGCTTTCGTCTACGTAATCCCAGATTATGCCGCCTTTGTAAAGCTCGTTAAAATCGGAGGGATCTTTTATGCTGACTCCCTCGCTGCCCGCGCCGATAAGTATGGCAGACACCATATCGCTTGCCAACGTGTTGGTGCATACTGAAACTTGTAAATACTGCATATTATTTTCGGTTGAAGTTTCTTACCGATTCGAATTGATTGTCCTTGAATAAGGCGGCAAGTTCCTTCGCTTTTTCCTTTTGCTCCTTGGTAAGATTTTGAGGTACATCCACGATAAGCTTAACGTACATATCGCCCTTGCGTTTGCCAAGGTCCACGCCCGCACCGCGCAGTTTAATCGTAGTCGCACTTTGCGTGCCTTCGGGAATAGTCATTGCCACCGGATCACCTTTTAGCGCGGGGACTTTTACCTTATCACCCAAAAGAGCCTGCATTACCGTTATGGGATAAGTAAGGTACAAATCGGCGTTTTTGCGAGTAAAGAGCTTATGCGGAGTTACGGTTATCCCTATTATTAAGTCGCCAGGCGTTCCGTTGCGAACCTTGTCGCCTTCGCCGCGAACGGTAACCGCCTGTCCGTTTTCCATAAGCGGAGGAAACGTGAGCTTTAGCTTGGTGTTTACTCTGACGTACGCTTTTCCGCCACACTTAGAGCACGTTTCTTTTATTATTTTGCCTGTGCCGCCGCAAGTGGGGCAAACGCGTTCGCTTGCCATTTGACCGTACGGCGTGTTTTGGACGTAACGAACCTTGCCGCTGCCATTGCACTTAGTGCATTTAGAGAACTCGGTTCCGTTTTTAGCACCCGTACCTTTGCACGCAGAACACGGCTCGGTGCGATTTACCGATACTTCTTTTTGAGCACCGAACGCAGCCTCTTCGAACGAAAGCGTTACGCGCACAGATATATCTCGACCTTGAGCACGCACGTCACCGCCGCCACCGCCGAAAAAGTTGAAAATATTATCGAATATAGACTCACCGCCGCCAAAGCCGCCGAAACCGCCAAAGCCGCCGCTTCCGAAACCTCCGCCGCCACCGCCGAAGTTGGGAGCCGGGTTGTCGTATTGCGCCCTTTTGTCGGCGTCGCCGAGAGTTTGATACGCTTCGTTGATCTCCTTGAATTTATTGGCTGCCGCTTCGTCGCCGGGGTTATGGTCGGGATGATACTTAAACGCCAGCTTTTTGTAGGCTGACTTTATCTCGTCCTGCGTAGCGGTTTTGCTTACGCCTAGAATGTCGTAATATGATTTATCCATTATTCCTTGCCTAAGGTCAAGCCGCAAATGCAGCTTGACCTTGCGTTATTTAGTAGTAGATTAGTTGTTGTCGCCCATGTCTTCGACTTTTACGCCGTCGCCTTCTTGTTGAGCGCCCTGAGCAGACTGCGCAGCCGCCTGATAAAGCTTGGTGAATACTTCGCCGGAAACTTTTTCGAGCTGCTGAGTCTTTTCTTTGATGTTTTCGATATTATCCGACTTAAGAGCTTCCTTAAGTTCGTCCATATGCTTGTTAAGCTGTTCTTTGTCAGCCTCGTCGACCTTGTCGCCGTTTTCGGAAAGGACCTTTTCGATAGAACCGATCATCATGTCGGCGTGGTTCTTTGCGTCCACCAAATCTTTACGCTTCTTGTCCTCTTCGGCAAATTTTTCGGCGTCCTTTATTGCGTCGTTGATTTGATCTTCGGTAAGGTTGGAAGAAGCGGTTATGGTTACGTGCTGTTCTTTGTTGGTGCCAAGATCCTTTGCGGAAACGTGAACTATGCCGTTTGCGTCGATATCGAACGTTACTTCGATTTGAGGAATGCCGCGCGGTGCGGGCGGAATACCGGTAAGCTCGAAGCGTGCAAGCGTCTTGTTTGCGGACGCTACTTCACGCTCGCCCTGCAATACGTGAATGTCTACGCTGGGTTGATTGTCGGCAGCCGTCGAGAAAATCTGCGACTTCTTGAACGGTATGGTGGTGTTGCGGTCGATAAGCTTAGTGAATATGCCGCCAAGCGTTTCGATACCGAGCGAAAGCGGCGTTACGTCCAAAAGAAGCACGTCTTTTACTTCGCCTGCAAGAACGCCTGCCTGAATTGCCGCGCCTATTGCTACGCATTCGTCGGGGTTAATGCCCTTGAACGGCTCTTTGCCCGAAAGCTTCTTAACCGCTTCGACTACTGCCGGGATACGAGTAGAACCGCCGACAAGAATAACCTTGCCTATGTCGCTGTTGTTAAGACCTGCATCGCTCATTGCGCGTTTGCAAAGAGTTATGGTCTTATCCACAAGCGACGAAGTAAGCGAATCGAACTTGCCGCGAGTCATCTCGTATTCGAGATGGATAGGTCCGTTAGGCGAATTTGCAATGAACGGCAAGCTGATAGTCGTTTTTTGAAGCGACGAAAGTTCGATTTTTGCTTTTTCGGCTACGTCCTTAAGACGTTGCATTGCCATACGGTCGGTAGAAAGATCGATACCGTTATCCTTTTTAAACTGTTCGATAAGATATTCCATTATCTTTTGGTCGAAGTCGTCGCCGCCGAGACGGTTATCGCCGGCAGTCGCCAAAACTTCGAACACGCCGTCGCCGATTTCAAGCACGGAGATATCGAACGTACCGCCGCCGAGGTCGTAGATAAATACCTTTTGGTTTGCGTTTTGCCCTTTGTCGAGGCCGTACGCAAGAGCAGCCGCCGTGGGCTCGTTGATTATTCTTTTTACGTCGAGTCCTGCGATCTTACCTGCGTCCTTAGTAGCCTGACGTTGAGAGTCGGTAAAGTATGCGGGAACAGTAATTACCGCTTCGGTAACCTTTTCGCCAAGGTAAGCTTCGGCGTCCTGCTTAAGCTTGGAAAGAATCATTGCCGAAATTTCTTGCGGCGAAAACTTTTTGTCGTCTATCGTTACTTTGTGGTCGGTACCCATTTCGCGTTTGATGGACGAAACGGTTCTACCGGCGTTAGCTATTGCCTGACGTTTTGCTACGCTACCTACAAGACGCTCGCCGTCTTTTGCGAAGCCTACTACCGAAGGAGTCGTTCTGCTTCCTTCCGAATTGGGTATTACTACCGGATCGCCGCCTTCCAAAACGGCTACGCACGAGTTGGTCGTGCCAAGGTCGATACCTATAATCTTACTCATAATATATATCCTCCTGATTTTTACTGAATTGATTTTGGGACTTGCCCGTTTTATTTTCCTACTATAACCGCGGCATGACGCAACATGCGTTCGCCGATTTTATAGCCTTGTTGGTAAACTTTTACTATTTTGCCCTTTTGATCGTCGGGCGCGTCCTCTTCCATAATCGCATTGTGAAAGTTGGGATCGAAGTCCTTTCCAAGCGAATCGATTTTTTTAACGTCGAAGCTTGAAAGAAGCGTTTCAAGCTGACGTTCGATAATTTCTATTCCGCCAAGCGTGCTTTTGTCGGTAATCATAAGCTTTGCTTGTTCGATTGCGTCAAGCACGGGCAAAAGCTTTTCAAGCACGTCTATCGCGCCGTCCGTGCGCACGCGTTTGTTCGTTTCGTTGGTGCGCTTACGATAGTTGTCGAACTCTGCCTGAAGTCGCTGCGCTTGCGAAGTCATTTCGGAAGCCAAAGCTTTTAGCTTTTCGTTTTCGGACTTAGCCGCCGACAGATCTTCGGCAAGTTTGTCGGCTTCTTGTTGCATTGCGTCGAAGTCGTCTTTGAACATTCGTACAGTTTCGGGTTCGGCAACTTCTACGCTTTCGTTTTGGTTTTCCGTTTCCGCGGTCTGTTTTTCATGCTCTTTTTTACTCATTTTATATCTCCTGATTAATCATTATTTTCGTCGTTATTTTCTTTTTCCAGCGAATTTATCGCCTTGCCTATGCAATCGAGAACGGATATTACCTTTGAGTAGTCCATTCGCATAGGTCCGATTACGCCGGCGCTTCCGATTCCCGCGCCGCCCAAATCGTACGAAGCGGTTACTATGGCACATTCGGGAACTCCGCTTACCTCGTCGCCCCCGATCTTTACGTTAAGATCCATGCTGCCGCTTTTTAGAATCGGGTACAGCTGCTCTTTGCTGTCGAGCACCTGAAGCATCGCACGAGCTTTTTCCAAATTGCTGAATTCGGGGTGCTGTAGAATTTTGCTGGAGCCTTCGATTGCGATATCGGAATCGGCAACCTCGTAACTTTTTAGTATTGCTATTATCGCGTCGAAGATTCGTTTGTATTCGCGATGTACTTCTTTTACGATCTTGCCCGACGTTACTTCGGATATGCGCTTGCCGGCAAATACCGTGGTGGCGAACTTACCCGCCGAATCGAAGTACTCGTCCTTTAGATCTTCGGACACGTTTGCCGTGGTATCCTTTATTACGCTACGGTCGGTGACGATGATAAACAGCGCCATCGTAGGAGTTATTTTGACGATTTTTATATTGTTTATTACATCGTCTTTTATGTCCTCGACATATGCAACCGAAGTAAGGTTGGTAATTTCGCTTATTACCTTTGCGGTGTTTTTTACCACTTCGTCGATATCTTTGATTTTGTGGTTAAAGTACTTTTTTACCACGTTAAGCTCGCTGCGCGACAACTTGCGACGCGGCATAAGCTGATTTACGTACAATCGGTACGCGTCCGCCGTGGGAACTCTGCCCGCCGATACGTGCGGCTGAGTAAGATAACCCATATCCTCAAGCGAAGCAAGCTCGTTACGAATGGTTGCGCTTGAAAATTCGGGCAAGTAGCGCTCGTGAATTACCGAACTCGATATAGGCTCGCAACTGTCGATATAGCTGTCGACCACCGCTTTTAGTATTCGCTCTTTTCTGTCCGATAATGCCATAGCTTACTCCTTACGATTTAGCAATCGTGATTTTGATTTGTTAGCACTCAATAACGTACGAGCGTTAGCAAACTCAATCCTTGATTGCTAAAATAATATAACACCGCTAAAAAAAGTTGTCAAGCGTTTTTTAGCAAATTTTTGTAAAAAAATAAAAAAATTTAGCAGTCGTTGTTTTTGACTGCTAAATCTTTTATACGTAAACAAAAACGTTTTTACTTATTGCTTGCTCCAAACAAGTATCGTTTTGCCGTCGGTGTCGTAGTGCCAATAGTTGCCGTCTTCTACTGCGCTTTCGCCCTCAAATGGATTGCTTTCGCTGTAATAATACTTAGTTGCAGAATAAAGATAGTTGTTAGAACTGCCTATTGTAATTTCATTCCATTCGCTTTCCGTGCCTTTGTAGTATACGCTTGTTAAGCTACTGCAATAATAGAAAGCACTATTTCCTATTCTTGTTACGCTGTAGGGGATTGTTATGCTTGTTAAACTACTGCAATAATAGAACGCACTATAATAAATTAACTTCGTGTTTTCGTGTATTGTGCACGACGTAATACTTGCTGACTTTGCTTTTACAAGTACTACGTACGGATTTTCATTATTACCTAGATAATATGCGTTATCGTATTCATTATAGATTAACTTACTGCATCCATCGAACGCATCTTCTCCTATGCTTGTTACGCTGTCGGGAATCGTTATGCTTGTTAAGCTACTGCATCCAGAGAACACCCTGTCTCCTATGCTTGTTACGCTAGAAGGGATTGTTACACTTGTTAAGCTGATGCATCCATAGAACACCCTGTCTCCTATGCTTGTTACGCTGTCGGGAATCGTTATGCTTGTTAAGCTACTGCAATTATAGAACGCTTGATTTCCTATGCTTGTTACGCTAGAAGGTATTGTTATGCTTGTTAAGCTACTACATACTTCGAACGCACTACTTCCTATGCTTGTTACGCTATCGGGGACTTCTATGCTTGTTAAACTACTGCATAAATAGAACGCATAATCTCCTATGCTTGTAAAACCGTATGGGATAACTACGTTTGTTACGCCGCACATCTTATCAATAGTATAAGTATAATATACACCACCAATCGTAAGCTTTAGCGGCAATGTTACGGTAGCCTCGCTGCCGATATAGGCAATAAGCTTGTACGTACCACTTTCCTCTATAAACCTGAAGCCATCAGAGGTGTCAATATATGTAAAGCCGTCGTAACCATTCCGGTATGTTTTGTTGCTGTCCTTATCTACTAGAACCCTTGCATAGTAAGCTACGTATCCGTATTTGCTACTACCAAGCGTAATAGATAATTCGCTATTATTTACAACCTGATATAATCTACGGCAACCCCAGAACGCATCGTCCCCTATGCTTGTTACGCTAGAGGGTATTGTTATGCTTGTTAAGCTACTGCAATAATAGAATGCATAACCTCCTATGCTTGTTACGCTAGAAGGTATTGTTATACTTGTTAATCTACTGCAATTCGAGAAGGCACTACCTCCTATGCTTGTTACGCTGTCGGGGATTTCTATGCTTATTAAGCTACTGCAATAATAGAACGCATAACCTCCTATGCTTGTTACGCTAGAAGGGATTGTTATGCTTGTTAAG
>CAZEXL010000003.1:0-101061 GCA_964516925.1 uncultured Lachnospiraceae bacterium
TCCAAGCCCAAGTCGGTAGGACACAAGGTAATCTTTTGGACGAGTATGATAGTTACGGCAATCATTGCGTGCCTCGACTACATACCGCTTGCAAATCTTTCTATCGAGATTTTCCCCACCGGCAATTCGGCAAGCGTCTTTACGTACACCTTCCCGGCAAGAATGATAAACGCAATTTTGCTTTGGGCGGCTATAAACGGCGCAATAGGCCTTATTATTTTCTTCGGAACTACCGCCTTGGAAAACGCGTATTATTCGTATCGCGCAAAGAAGTACGGCGTCGAAGACAAGTCCGATTGGTCGAAGTTTGCGGCTGTTAAAATCAGCGGCAACAAGTGGTACGGCGTACTTACCAACGTGTTAAAGGCGATTTTGCTTGCGTTTATTGCGTTCGTATCGTTCTATTTGCTCGTGCAAATCAACTATTGGTGCTTCCATCAAGATTTCCGCTTCATGCTTATCTCGGCAGCGCCCATAAACGCGCGTATGTTCGTTACGGCAATAGAGTATATGCCGATTATATTCATATTCTACATATCCAACTCTATAAGAGTAAATTGCAGCGTAGGTCGCGAGGGTTGGAAGGAATGGAAAGTTCTGCTTGTGGGCGCGCTTGCCAACAGCTTGGGACTTGCGTTTATTCTGCTTATAAACTACGTGTGCTACTTTACCACCGGTTCGCCGTTCTACGGATATTGGGCAGGCGGAACGGAAGTATGGTTGTACGTAAACATGGTGTTCGGCTTGGTGGTAATGATGTTCTTGCTTCCTATATTCAACAGGCTTATCTACAAAATTACCGGCAACGTCTGGACTGGCGCAATCGCTTGTTGTATGATATTCGTCATGATGACGATATCTGCTTCGGTTTCGTACATTCCCATGTACTAACCGCAACTAAATTACAAATACTTGCAAAAAGCCGTTTGAGTTTTCAAGCGGTTTTTTGTAGCTTTCATTCTGTTGAATGGTTATAAAACAGAAAAATAAATTAACTTTTTGGTCGATTTTATGAACAAAAAGGTTGACAAAAAACATTTTTTGTAGTATAATGCTATTACAATCTAAAAGAGGGGTAAAAAAACATGACGGAGATTGGTAAATTTTTAAAAAAATTACGAGTCGATAACGGTGAGGTGCTTTTAACTATGGCGGATAAACTAGGTGTTTCGCCTTCGTTTCTTTCTGCTGTAGAACTTGGAAAGAAGAAAATGCCTTATGAGTGGAATATGAAAATTCGTTCTATCTATGCGCTTACACGCGCTCAAGAAGATGAATTTGACGAAGCAATTTCTATTTCAGAGAAAGCCGTCATGCTTGATTTTGAGGAGGCATCACCTACAGCAAAAAAACTTGCGGTATCGTTTGCGCGGTCGTTTAGTAATTTTACGAACGAACAACTTGAGGCGTTTAAAAAATTAATGAAAAACGAGGAAAGCGAATGAATAAAATTCCAGTAAAACCTGCATCTCGGCAAGATATTTGGGATTTTGTAAGAAAAATACGACGTGCTATGGGTGTCGAAGACAAATTGTATTTCGACATAGTTCGTTTTCTAGAATGTATAATGCCTGAGATATGTCCAATGTTTGTATTTGAAATATGTCCCGAAGCAGAGATGGGGAATCTTCACGGTGAAACTGTCCCAAGTGAGCACAAAATTCGTATTCGTGAGGATGTTTATATCGGCGCGTGTAAAGGGAAAGGACGTGATAGACTAACTTTTGCGCATGAGACAGGACATTTTTTTATGCATGATGAAAGCTCTGTTGTGTTTTGTAAATTAGGACCCAATGGGCAGATACCGTTGTTTCGAGACCCTGATTGGCAAGCGGATGTATTCGGTGGGGAATTGCTTGCACCATCTTACTTGATAGACGGCATGGATGTAAAAGAAATACAAGAAAAATGCGTTGTTTCTTCCGCTTGTGCGGAAAGGCAACTACATGCTATCGAATATGAAAAGAAAAAGGGATTTGACATAATTCCTATTTAGTATTTGAAAACAACATAAAAGGAAAAGCGCACTGTAGGTTGCTGGAACAACGAACGATGCGCCTTAAATGTGAAGATTACTCTTCAAGCACATAAAACAGTATATCACATTTTTCCCTTTATGTCAAGTGTTTTTTGACGGCAACCAAAGGTTGACATTATAAAAAAGGGAGGTACACAGATGTACTCGTCGTTATGCCCTAAAGAGGGCTATGTATCAGATTCTTTCGGCGCTTTTTTGGTCGAAGGAGCACGTTTCTCGTCCCACGAGGAATACCCTATCATAGAGAAAAGTATGATAGCGCAAAAGCTTCCCGTGGACATTATGCCTTTTGATAAGGCACTTGTTTATCGAGGCGATTTAAGTAAAACTTTTATATGTACTTTTTCGCCAGATAGAACTTTTGAAAGAGTTCGAAGATGCCCCAAAAGGTATTTAGAATTTTTCAAAAAAACCGCAGGGATTATAGGTTTTGATTTTAGTGTTCATAGCGATATGCCGCTTATCAAACAAAAGGCTCAGATATATGATAACCTTGCACTAACGTATTATTACGGCAAAAATGGGATTTCTGTTATTCCAAATGTGCGTTCGGGTGTTGATGAGCTAACGCCTGAGCTTTTGGAGTGCATACCGAAAAAATCGACTATTGCTGTTGGTACACACGGTTTTATGAAGGAAAAGCATAAAAAGTATGAGTGGTATTGTTTTTTGGATGAAGTTATAGACGTCATTCATCCCACGAATATCGTAGTGTATGGCACGTTTAGCAGTAAGATGTTTGATGATTTCAAAAATTCAACAAACATTATATGTTATCCCTCTTGGATATCAAATAGATGGAGGAGGGTAAAAAATGGCGACTAAAGGTGCAAGCAATCATTACGGAAACGCTCGTGGAGGTCGTCAAGGACATATTACTGCGTATATTGGCTTTGCATGGGCAAAAGGATTTAACAAATCTACTCTTGCAGATCATGCAAGTAGACACGGTGGAACAGGTGGAACGGTAAAATATGTAGCAAACGCTGTTACTTTTGCGAACAGAGTTGATCGAAAAAATCATTATTCTTATATTAGAAAAGACGGTACAACCGTTAAATACAGCAAAAGCACTAATGAATTTGCCGTTATTGACAGACACGGAATAGTAAAAACTTATTTTAAGCCGACAAACGGTATACAAAAATATCTAAAAGACAAGGAGGAACACCGATGAAAGCAACTAATTACTACGAATGTCCTATTTGTGGGAAATATAAATTCAATAAAGAAGGGGACTATGATATTTGTAAATATTGCGGCTGGGAAAATGATCCCGCAATGAACGCCAATCCTACGTATTGGGGCGGTGCTAATGATTTATGCCAAATCGATTTTAAGCTTCGATACAATTATTATGTTAAGCAAAATCCAAAATATCACTGGGCTCTTCATGGGTATCCCGACATTCCTCAAATCGAGGAATGCATGTGCCCTGTGTGCGGGAAATTTAAATTTGAACCTTTAGCGTGGGACGACATTTATTGCGGCATAACACCATCCGATGTTTGTTGCATGAATTGCGGTTGGCGTTACTCGCCCGAACAAGAAAAATTTCCCGAAAAGACAAATGGTGCAAATGAGATGTCTTTGAAAGAATATCGCGCTTGGTATGCCGAAAAAATTGCCAATAATCCTGAATACAATTATTTTGAGGAAAGCATAAATAATTATATTCCTATTCCGCATAAATGCCCTGTGTGCGGGAAATATGAATTTGAGGATGAGTCTTGCTACGATATTTGTCCTTTCTGCGGATGGGAAGATGACGGCGACCAATTAAACGATCCGGATTATGCAGGAGGAGCTAATGAATTGTCATTAAACAAATATCGAAAAGAATATCACGAAAAAATCAAGCAAGACTCTTCATACCGTTGGGGTAAGCGCCATTTATAATAGCTGTCGTGTTGATTTTTAATAGCCAAAATTACAAAAACGTTTAATTGCAATGCGCTTAAATGAACTTTTAAAACTATAAAAAATGATATTCGTCATGATGACGATATCTGCTTCGGTTTCGTACATTCCCATGTACTAACCGCAACTAAATTACAAATACTTACAAAAAGCCGTTTGAGTTTTCAAGCGGTTTTTTGTATGCGCATTCAACGAAATCGTTGCTCAAAAAGGAAAAACGACTTCGTTTACGTGCGATTTTTCGATGCAAAAACAAACAAAAGCCTAAAAAATAAATTATTTATTTTGAAATAGCGCTTTTTTGGCGCTTTTTTGGCGGTCGTGTGTTATAATATAGGTATCACATTACAAGGCGTGTTTTATGGAAGTGTCCCCCAAAAAGGAAAATGCGGGTTTTGCCGTTAACGTTTTTATGTTTTTTGCCGTTTTGTCGTTTGTTCTGGCATTTGCGGCAGCGCTTTTTGTGTTTAATAAAAACTACGGCAAAATTTACGAATATCCCGAAGTCGAAGACGGACGAGTTAATTTCAGCGGCGTGGAGCTTTTGCCGCGCGACGTTGCCTGCAATCTTTCGGGGCAATGGGAGTTTTTTTACGATAAGTGGATAATAACCGACGGATTCGACGGCGAATGCGACGGAATGATTTCTGTTCCGTCGCTTTGGACGTACGAAGATTACGGATACGGAAGTCTGCCCAAAACGGGATACGCTTCGTACAGACTTGTAGCGGAAAACGTAAAAGCAGGGTACAACGTCGTCGTTTTTAGGCACAACGAGAATTTTGCTTATCGCGTTTACATAAACGGACAGCTGAATTACGTAAGCGGAACGCTTTCTAAAGACGAGTCGCAAACGGTGGTTACAGGCGTTCCGTCCGCTGTCTATCCGTATCTTACCGACGGAGAACCGCTGGAAATCGTAGTGGAAATATCGGCGACCTCTTACGGCGGACTAAACGCAGCGCCGTGGTTTGCGGCGGTAGAAGGCGGAGTGGAATACGGCGACGAGCTTCGCACTTTTACGTATATCACGCTGGGCGTTTCGCTTACTGCGGTCGTTATAAGTATATTTTCGGCAATATTTTTCATTTCCGAAAAGAGATTTTCATTGCCGTTGTTTATGGTGGCGACGTTCGTTCATTTTATGACAAGCAAGGATATGATGTACGTGTGCGACCTGTCGTTTACCGCAACGTCCATTCTAAGATTGTTGTCGGCAGTAGCGGCGTACGCGTTTTTTATTCTTCATTTATCAAGCGAAGGGGCAAAGTTTTCTAAGACGCATATTAAAATAGGAGCCGTTACGGCAGTTTTATTTTCCGTGCTTTTGATTGTGTTTTACGGAACGCCGCTTTGCCCGATGTTTGCGCTTGGTTTGCTTATATTGGCGGCTTCGTACGTTTATCCGTTTTATTTCAAGTCTAAATTTTCTCGCTTGCAAAACGTGGTTTACGGCGTATTGTTTTATCTGCTTATAACGACGTTCCTGTTTGAATTTTGCGATGCGTTGGGACTTTTAAAGTTCGGGACGGAATTTGTTTTCAGTTTAGTCCTAACTTTTATAATAAGCGGTTTTGCGATTTTAATACTTTACAAAATATCGCAATCGGTAAGGGATTCGCTAAAAGCAAAGAAGCTGGAAAAAGAACTTGTCGTTATGGAAAACAAGGTGCTAAAGGCGCAAATAAAGCCGCATTTTATTTATAATTCGCTAACGTCCGTACAATATCAATATCGAAAAGGACTTTCTTACGGCGACGACGCAATCGAAAAACTGGCGCGTCATCTAAGATTAATAACCGACAACAACGAAAACGTTACGCCGTTCGAAAACGAAATTAAAAACGTGGTAAACTATTTCGAGTTGGAAAGTTTGCGCCTAAACGGAAAAATAGACTTGCTGTTGGACCTTGAGTATACCGACTTCGACGTTCCGTTTTTGTCGTTGCAGCCGTTTGTGGAAAACGCCATGAAGCACGCCGGACTAACCGAAGTTAAAGACGGATATACGTTGATATCTTCTCGGCTTCTTTCTAGCGGCAACGTAGAAGTTTGCATTTGCGACAACGGTAAGGGCTTTGACACAACTAGCGTAAAAGACGGAGTGGGACTTTCCAATGCAAAACGAAGGCTGGCTATTTTCGGGGCTACCGTAACTATACGAAGCGAAATTAACAAGGGTACCGACGTGCGAATAATTATCGATGGAGGGGCGAAATGAAAATCATAGTCGTGGACGACGAAATATCCGCCTTGGCTACTTTTTTGCCTAACGTAGTGGACAACGACATAGAGTGCAAGATGTTTATGGATTCGCCAAGACAAGCTTTGGAATATCTTAGGATAAACGACGTGCACGCCGCGTTTTTAGATATAAAAATGCCTACTATAGACGGCGTGGTTCTTGCCGAAAGAATGATTGCTTTAAAGCCGAACCTTAAAATAGTGTTCATAAGCGCTTACGCCGAAAACGAAGAAGAGATAAAAAAGCGACTTAACGGAAACGTCGTAGGCTTTTGCCATAAGCCGTATCAAAAGGAAAATCTTATAAAAATTCTTTCTCGGCTTAAGGCTACCAGCGAAAGCAACGAACTGTTTATAAAGACTTTTGATAGTTTTGATTTGTTCGTAAACGGAGTGGCGGTCGACTTTTCTTCCAGCAAAGCAAAGGAACTTTTGGCGCTTTTAACGGACGCGGCAGGTTCATACGTAACTATGGACACCGCTATCGGCAATTTGTGGCCCGATAAAAACGCAGAACTATCCAAGCGACTTTATCGCGATGCGGTAAGCAGATTGCGACTTATCCTAAAGGGAATGGGTGCGGAAAATTTGGTAGTTTTCGAAAGAGCTCGCGCCGTAATAAACACCAAAGCTGCAACTTGCGATATGTGGGACTATCTTAGCGGCAAGGGAAGTTTTTCGGGCAGATACCTTCCGCAATACGATTGGTCGATAGTACGAGAGTCGTTTTTGACTAAACGCAACGGCGGCTAGGCAGCTAGAATTTTTTTGCCGCCTTAAAGGCTTGACCTTTCTTTTTTTGCGTAGTATAATAACATTCGGAGAGGAAAAATGAAAATAGTTTCGCTTTTAGAAAACGTTGCGTTCGATTCTAACGTGCAAGTGGAGCACGGTTTGTCGCTCTATATCGAAACGAAGGGTAGAAAAATTCTTTTTGATATGGGCGGTTCCGATCTTTTTGCCAAGAACGCGCAAACGCTCGGAATAAATCTTAAGGAGGTCGACCTTGCCGTTATTTCGCACGGACACGGCGATCACGGCGGAGGACTTAAGACTTTTCTTAGCGTTAACGATCACGCGCCCGTTTTTGTTCAACCTTCTGCTTTCGACGCGCATTACAACGTCGAAGGCAAGTTTATAGGCTTGGACGAGTCGTTAAAACATAATCCGCGAGTGATAACGGTAGGTGACTTTTGCAAAATTGCCGACGGCGCAACGATTTATTCGTGTAACGATCTATTAAGAACCGAGCCGTTACCCGACCTAGGGTTTACAGCCGTTTTGGGCGGAGTAAGAACGCGCGACACGTTTGAACACGAGCAACACATGATTATAGAGGAAGACGGCGTAAAAACGCTTTTCAGCGGCTGTACGCACAAGGGTATTACTCAGGTAACCAAGTGGTTTAAGCCCGACTTCGTCGTAGGCGGTTTCCACTTCGCTAAGTATGGCCTTAACGAAGATTTAGCAAGTCTTGCTAAAGAACTCGATTTGCTTGGCGCAACGTACTATACGTGTCATTGTACCGGAACGGCGCAATTTGAATTTATTAAGAAGTATATAAGCCGCTTGCACTATTTTGCTTGCGGACAAACGATATGCATCTAGGAGGCAGATTATGAAAATAGCGGTAACGCACAAAGAAGGCAAGGTTTTTCAGCATTTCGGACACACCGAGCAGTTTAAGGTATACGATGTTTCGGATAAAAAAATTATTTCGTCCGAGGTCGTCGGAACCAACGGGCAAGGACACGGCGCGCTTGCCGACGTCCTTAGGCAAATAGGAGCTGACGTGCTTATTTGCGGCGGCATAGGCGGCGGAGCGCAAAACGCTCTTACTCAAGCCGGAATAAAGTTTTTTGGCGGAGTAAGCGGCGATTGCGACGAAGCGGTCGAGGCATATCTTAACGAATCTTTAAACTATAATCCCGACGTAAAATGCAGTCATCACGAGGGCGAGCATAAGTGCGGTGAGCATCACGATCATACGCATACTTGCGGCGGTCACTGCGGCGAGCATAAATAAAAACGAAAAACAACGAACGAAAAGCGACGGATTTACTTCCGTCGCTTTTTGCGTAACTAAAAGTTTTTTAAAATTAACAACACGATAAAAATTGTCGTTTGCAAAAATCGGTTTCGTTGAAATTATAGAACTAGTCGTAAAATCTTTTATATCGGATAGTGCGATTGTTAAAATCGGGCTGAGCTAGTCGTTGAATTCATTGCCCTTAAATTCGCCTTCGTGCCTGCTTCCGTCATGAAGGTAAAGTACGCCTTTACCGTTTGGAACGCCGCCAAGAAATTCGCCTTCGTACCTGTCGCCGTTTGTAAAGTAATATACGCCTTTTCCGTGTGCTGCGCCGCCAAGAAATTCACCTTCGTATCTGTTTCCGTTTGCAAAGCGATAAACGCCGTGCCCGTTGTACGTACCGCCTTTAAATTCGCCCTCGTATTTGCTGCCGTCCGCAAAATATTCTATGCCTTTTCCGTGTGCTGTGCCGCCAAGAAATTCGCCTTCGTATCTGCTACCGTCTTTTTTGTTTACGATTATTATAAAGTCTCCTTTGGTGAAACAGGCAAGTTAAGACGCTAGGAAAAAAATTAACCTTCGAATTTATCGCCGACAAATTCGCCTTCGTGTTTATCGCCGTTTGCGCAATAGTAGACGCCGTGCCCTTCGCGTTTGCCGCCCTTAAATTCGCCCTCGTACTTGCTGCCGCTTGCAAAGTAAAACACGCCGTTTCCTTCACGCCTACCGTCAACATATTCTCCTACGTACTTGTTTCCGCCTGCAAAGTAGTAAGTGCCTTTGCCGTTGCGCACGTCGCCGGCAAATTCGCCTTCGTACTTATCGCCGTTTTCGTAGTAATAAGTTCCGTTTCCTTCACGCTTACTGCGTTTGAATTCTCCCTCGTACTTGCCGCCGTCGGCAAAGTAAAGCACGCCTTTGCCGTCGCGCAGATTATGTTTGAATTCTCCTACGTATTTGTTGCCGTTTGCATAATAATAGGTGCCTTTGCCGTTAAGTTCGCAGTCCTTAAATTCACCTTCGCACTTGTCGCCGTTGGAGTAATAGTAGGTGCCTTTTCCGTCAAATACGCCGCCCCTAAATTCACCCTCGTATCTGTCGCCTTCGGCGTAACAATAGATGCCTTTGCCGTTAAATTTATTGTCCTTAAATTCTCCTTCGTATCTACCTCCGTCGGGGTAGTAAAGCGTGCCTTTGCCGTTACGTAAATTGTTTTTAAATTCTCCTACGTATTTGCAACCGTCGGGGTAGTAAAGCGTGCCTTTGCCGTTAAATATGCCGCCCTTGAATTCACCCTCGTATCTGCCTCCCTCGGCGTAATAATAGACGCCTTTGCCGTTACGCGAGTCACCCTTAAATTCGCCTACGTATTTGCTTCCGTCGTCGTAATAATAGACTCCGTTGCCGTTACGTAAATCGTTAACAAATTCTCCTTCGTATTTATCACCGTCGGCATAGTAAAGTATGCCTTTGCCGTTGCGTAAATTGTCCTTAAATTCGCCTACGTATTTATCGCCGTCGGCATAGTAAAGCGTGCCGTTGCCGTTAAATGCACCGCTTTTAAACTCGCCTTCGTAAGTCCAACCGTTTACGCTGATAAGTTTGCCGCGTTCTTCCTGCCCGTTTTTCCAAGTTCCTTCGTATTTGCTTCCGTCGTTATGATAGAATATGCCGCGTCCGTCGGGGATGCCGTCCTTAAATTCGCCCTCGTATCTACCTTCTTTACGATAGTATACGCCGTGTCCGTGCGGTTGTCCTATCGAATTTACTTCGCCTTCGTATTTGTCGCCGTCGCTGTAATCGATTGTTGCCATGTTTTTCTCCTTAAAAAACGTTGTATACAGTATAATAAATTCTTTTGCGCTTGTCAATAGTTTGCAATGTTTGCAAACTAAGCGGGCAATTAAAAAAAGCGACCTCCTTAAAAAGGAAGTCGCTTTGCAAATTAACTTAGGCGATTTTCGAGTTATGTTTGTTTTTTGTCGCTGTAAAAATCACCAGCGTAACGAACATAATTGCCGTTATAACCCAGCCGAACCAAATCAGTCCGGTTATGCCCGAAACCAAGAAGCCCATAAAGGCGATTACGGCGATAAGTAACGCGCCCGGCAGTTGCGCCTTAATAAACGGTATGTGATCGCATTCGCACACCGACGAAGCCAGAAGCGTGGAGTCCGAAATGGGGGATACTTGATTGCCGAAAACCGAGCCGGAAAGCACGGCGGCTATCGAAAGAATTTGAAGCGTGCTGAACGCGTCGAACATGGGGACGGTAAGCGGAACCAGCAGTCCGAACGTTCCCCAAGCCGTGCCGGTTGCAAAAGCGGTACACATGGATACGATAAACAAGATTGCCGGCAAAAGCGACTTGGCTTCGCCCATCTCGGCGGTAAGTCCGCCTATAAACGTTCCTACGCCCAGTCGTTCGCAAATTCCCGTAAGCGTCCATGCGAATACAAGAATTATCATAACGTCTACCACGCTTTTAAAGCCGTCGGTAAAGCATTGAGTGAATTCTTTAAGCGTAAGAATTTTGCGCGGCAAATAAAGCAACAAACAGCATATTATGGTAAACGCACCGCTAAGTACAAGCGACGTTTCCGAGCTGTACGGCGAAAACAGCATAAGCAATATGCTTAACGCGATAAGCATGATTATGGGCAGCAAAAGGTCGATCGATCTTCCTTTAAGGTTCGCGGGTTGTTCGGTTTTTGCGTCGTCGACGCTGGCAGAAGCAACGCGTTTCATTCCCAGCGGATTAACGTCTAAAGCTGCCGAAATAAACAAAAACGCAAGTGTAAGAATGGGGTAGAAGTTGCAAAGCAACGTGCTTAGGTACAGCGAAAAAGCGTTGCCGTCAAGCGATTCGCCTATGTTGCCGGTTATTGCGCCTGCCCAACTGGATATGGGTACCAATATACAAATAGATACCGACACGCTGCCTATTATGTACGCGAGTTTTATTCTGGAAATTCCGTATTTGTCGGTTACCGGACGCATGATGGTGCCTACTGCCAAACGGTTGAAGTAGTCGTCCATAAATATAAAGCAACCCAGGCTTGTGGTTGCAAGCAACGCACCCTTTCGCGATTTTATTTTGCTTGCGATAAACGAGCCGAATGCAGTCGTTCCGCCCGATTTATTCATAAGTGCGACCAATATTCCCAGTTCGAGTATAAAAATGAGAATTCCTGCGTTTCCCAGCCCCGTAATGGTAGCTGCTCCGTCCGACACCGTCAAATCGGCGCCCATCTTGTTTGCCATAACCGCAAAAAGTTCGTTAAACGCAACTATCGGGTTGCCGCCGGCAAGAAAAAGAGCACCCGTCAAAATGCCCAAAAACAACGAAACGAAAACTTCTTTTGTAATAAGCGCAAACACCACCGCAATCAGCGTTGGTACGATCGCCCAAAACGTACCTACCATAACTCTTCTCCTAAAGCCGAATAAAATATATATTACGCATAAATTATACACGCATAAACTAAGCTTGTCAAGCAAAAAAACATTGCCGTAAAAAATAATTTTACGCAGTGCCGAGTAAAATAGGCGTAGCTGTGCGTATAAACGCTAAAAATAAAAAACAGCGCAACCGTAAGTTACGCCGTTTTTCGCTTGAATGAATAGTTTTTACAACATATTTTGGTCGTAAATCGCGCGAACGCCGCCAACAAACTTGGGCCTTGTTCTTGCGCCGCAAACCAAAGCTTTGCCAATATGGTTGTTTTCCAGTCTTACCGGTACCGCAACTTTTTTAAGGTGCATGCCAATCATGGTAAGACCGATATCAAGTCCTGCGTCCGCCTTAATTTCTTCCACAGCCACCGGATCGCTAAATCCCGCGTAAGCCTTGGTGGCAAGCGAGCCGCCCGCTTTGGGTTGAGGCACGACGTTTACGACTTCGGAATAGGGCACTGCCTTGCGTTCGGTAACGATTGCGCGGTTAAGGTGTTCGCAACATTGAATTGCAAGATAAAGTCCGTTTTGCGACGTGTAGTCGTTTAGCGCCTTAAAAATTTCGCCCGCAACGTCGGGGTTGGAGTTTGTTCCTATTTTAGAACCCAAAACTTCGCTTGTCGAGCAGCCCACTACTACGATATTGCCTTGTTTAACTTTTGCTTTTTCGCAAAGTTCTTTGATTGCGGCATAAGTTTGTTCGTAATAATTTTCCATATTGTTCTCCTTTACGTAACGGAATTAGCCGTAACTACGTTTTATACTATTGTTTTTGTTCGGTCGAATCGCTTTGAACCTCGTTTCCTTGTTCCGTAGCGTCGTCGGTAATTTTGCGACGAACGAAAATTTTAACCAAGATTACGCCCAGAATCAAGCCTGCTGCGCCTTGAATACAGTTGGGCACCGCATTGGCAAGCGACGGCATGAATCCGTACAATATGGTTTCAAAAGCAAGATAACCGAGTATCATAACGGCTTCGGCGGCAATTCCGCTTATTATTCTGGAAGGTAAGTCGCCGAGTTTTTTGTTTAACGCTTTGTAAACGAAGTAGGCAACAAGCGCCATACAGCCTTTTATTACAAACGTTGCCGGCGCGTACATGGGGTAGCCGAACAGGTCGGCAAGTCCGCTGCCGATGGCTGCAGCCAAAAAGCCGTAAGTAGGCGACAACATCCAGCCTGCAAGCAATACTATGCAGTCGCCGAGGTTAAGATAGCCGTTTAGCGGCGAAGGTATTTTTATTACCATTGTCGCAACGCAAGTAAGCGCGGCGAACATTGCCGTAAACACGATTTTTTTTGTGGTTGATTGTGTGTTCATAATTTATCTCCTTTAACGAAGTCGATTATACAACATTTCTGAACATACCACAATATCCAAAAAAGAAGTTTTTTATATGACCAGATTTGTGCGTTGCTTTTATATAAAAACGAGCTACAAGAAATTCTTATAGCTCGTTATTTTCGTTACGTTAAAGTTAGGCTTCCGTACTTTCGTTTCGTTCGCCTGCCATAGCTTCTTTGTAAAGAGGTCCGGAAAGCATGCCCTTCTTCTTTAAGAGCGTATAGGCGGTAATTATAAACGCCGCAAATAAAACGATTGCAACGATCCAGCCTATCCAAATGTGGCTCGTAAGTCCGGCAACCAAGAAGCTTACAAACGCTATAGCCGCTACGCAAAGTGCGTTGGGAAGCTGAGCGTTTACGTAGTCGAGGTGGTTGCTCTTGCACGCCGCCGCCGAAAGAATGGTAGCGTCCGAGATGGGGGATACCTGATCGCCGAACACCGAACCGGAAAGCACTGCCGATATGGTAAGCACCATAAGTTCGTAACCTATCGCTTGTCCCATGGGCGCAACGATGGGGACCATAATACCGAACGTTCCCCACGAAGTGCCGGTAGCAAACGCGGTGCCCATAGCGGCAAGGAAGAAGATTGCAGGCAGGAACTTGTCGGCGTCGCCCATCCATACCGCAAACGCGGTAACGAACGCGCTGAGGTTAAGCTCTTCGCATACGCCGGTAAGCGCCCAAGCGAATACCAAGATAATAAACACGTCCGCAATCGACTTGAAGCCGGTGCCGAAGCAGCCGGTGTATTCCTTAAGAGTCATAAGCTTGCGGGGCAAGTACAACAACAAACAGAAGATAAGAGCAATGCAGCCACCCATCGCAAGAGCTGTGTTGGTGGCAAACATACTGTTTCCGTTGCCGTCTTTTATAAGGAGCAGAGTGCAACACGAAGCAACAAGCACTACTATGGGCAAAACGAGGTCGAGCACTTTGCCGTTGGGGCTGAAGTCTACTTCGTCGTCGCCCTTAGAAGCCTCTTTGCCGCAAAGCAAATCGCCCGTTTTTATTGCGGTGTGTTCGTGCTTTATCATGCCGAAAAGGTCGATACCCAAAGCCGAGGTAACTATCAAGAACGCCAAAAGCAAAATGGGGTAGAAGTTGCTGCCGATAGTTTCGATGTATACGCTAAACGAGTCGTACGCGCTTCCGAGTCCTTCGCCTATGTAGCCCGATACGGCGCTTGCCCAGCTGGAAACGGGAATAAGAATACAAATCGAAACCGAAATGCTTCCTACCAAAAAAGAAGTTTTTGCGCGTGAAATGCGGTATTGATCGTTTATAGGTTGCATAATCGAACCTACTGCAAGACGATTGAAGTAATCGTCCATAAACATCAAGCAGCCAAGTCCGGTGGTGGCGAGTAACGCGCCTTTACGAGATTTAACGTGGGTATGCACCCAATTGCCGAACGCCTTTGCTCCGCCGGCTTTATTCATCATTGCTACTAAAATGCCAAGTTCCAGAATAAAAATAAGTATTCCGGCGTTTCCCGCACCCACGACGGCGCCCGTTTCGTCTACTTCCGGTCCCATAGTGGAAGCCATAATTTCAAAGATGGTTTCAAGAGCGGTAATAGGGTTGCCGCTTGCGCTGATCATTCCGCCTACGAACACGCCCAAAAAGAGCGATATGTAAACTTCTTTGGTAATAAGCGCAAGGGTAATTGCAGTAATTGCGGGTATAAGCGCCCAAAAATACTGCCCCATAATTTCGGTGGCATTACTTGCGGTAATTTCCACAGCCAATAAGTTCATGGTTAACTCCTTATGTATAAGATATACCTAATGAGATAATTATACTATGCGTAAGCAACTATTGTCAACTTTATGGGCGAGGCTAAACGAAAAAACTGTGCTTATTTGCTCAAAAAAACTGTAGCTTACGTTAAAGCTCGTTTGCGTTTTCGGTTGACTAATCGGTAGCAAGCGTATTATAATGTTGTTAAGCTAAGGAGAAGATATGATCAAGAGGTTTTTCGCTTACTACAAGCCGCATAAAAAGCTTTTTATAATCGATATTATTTGTTCGTTTTTAATTTCGCTGTGCAATTTGTTTTATCCGTTCGTGACGAAACTTATAATAAACGAGTACGCGCCCGGTAAAATGCTCGAGCTTATGCTCGTTTGGTGCGGCGCGTTGCTTTTGATATACGCAATAAAGGCGATTTTAAGCTATATCGTTCAATATTGGGGACATATTTTGGGCGTAAGAATACAGGGCGATATGCGCGAAGACTTTTTCCGCCATATCGAAACGCTTCCGTTTTCGTTTTTCGACGACAACAAGACGGGTGCGATTATGTCCAGAATAACCAACGACTTGTTTGATATTTCGGAGCTTGCTCATCACGGACCGGAAGACACGTTTATGTCGATAATAAGCGTAGTGGGCGCCGTCGTATTGCTTTGCGTAACGGTAAATCCTTATCTTGCGCTTATAGTGTTGTGCATAGTTCCGCTTATGTTGCTGTTTGCAATTCAAACCAGAAAGAAGATGCGAGTCGCCTTTAAGAAAAGTCGCGAGGGTATGGCTATAGTAAACGCCGAAGTCGAATCGTCGATTTCGGGTATTCGAGTTGCCAAGGCGTACAACGCGGCTCAAAACGAATGCGACAAATTTCATAAGAGCAACGCCGTGTTTATGAAGGCTCGATCGTCGTCGTATAAGGCGATGGGTACGTTCTTCAGCGGCATGGGATTTTTCAACGACTTGCTGTATTTGGTGGCAATTACGGCGGGCGGACTTTTTATGTACTTCGACATAATCGACGCCGGCGAATTTGCGGCTTACATACTGTATACCACGATGATGATAAATCCCATACGCACGTTGGTGAACATCTTCGAACAAATTCAAAACGGAATGACGGGATTCGTGCGTTTTACCGAGATTATGGATATCTCGGGCGAAGCCGAGTGCGAAAATCCCGTCGAGGTCGGCGAGCTTAAAGGCGATATTTTGTACGACGACGTAACTTTTTCGTACAAAAACAAGGACAGCAAAAACACCGTAATAAAAAATCTTATGCTAAGCGTGCCCGCAGGCAAAACCGTTGCGTTGGTCGGGCCAAGCGGCGGCGGAAAAACGACGCTTTGCCATCTTTTGCCGCGTTTTTACGAAATAGAGGACGGAAGAATAACCATCGACGGAATAGATATTCGTTCTATGAAGCGAAGCGATTTGCGTCGCAACGTAGGTATCGTCGCGCAAGACGTATTTTTGTTCGGCGGTTCGGTTAAGGAAAATATCGCTTACGGCAAGCCGAACGCAACCGACGAGGAAATTATCGAGGCTGCCAAAAAAGCCAACGTACACGAATTCGTGCAGTCGCTTCCCGACGGATACGACACTTACGTAGGCGAACGAGGCGTAAAGCTTAGCGGCGGTCAAAAGCAGCGTATAAGCATCGCAAGAGCGTTTTTAAAAAATCCGCCCATTCTCGTGCTTGACGAAGCGACCTCTGCGCTGGATAACGTAACCGAATATCAAATTCAAAGTTCGCTAAACAGTTTAAGCAAGGGTAGAACGGTGCTTGTGGTTGCGCACAGGCTTTCCACAATAAAGAACGCCGACGAAATTATAGTAATCGACAAGGACGGCGTGGTAGAGCGCGGTACGCACGAGCAACTTATTGCCGCAAAAGGAGAGTACTATAAGCTAAGCGAAGCGATTGCTTCGTAACAAAATAGTTTGCGATAAAATCGTAATAACCGCTACGGCGGAAATATAGGAGAGGGAAGATATGGAATCTTTAAAAACAATTCAGGTGTTTGCAAAAATCGGCAAAATAATAAGCCAAATCGTATTCGTTTGCTGTATAATCGGCGTTGCGGGTTGCGTGCTTGCGCTTATGTTATTGCCTATCGGTGCGCAGGTGCTAGAGAGTGAAGGCACGACGCTAAACGATTATATAATCGCTTATCAGGGTTACTCGCTGGATACGTTGTACGCTATTATCGCATCGGCGACGGTGATAGTCGCAGGCGAGTGCGTTACGGCAAAATTCGCTCAGCTTTATTTCAAGCGCGAGCTAAAAGACGGTACGCCGTTTACTTTGCGCGGCTCGAAAGAAATGCTTCGTCTAGGTATTATATCGGTAGCCGTTTCGGTGGGTTCGGTGATAGTAGCAAGTATAGTAAAAGCGGTAATGGCTGCCGCTTTGCCTGCCGTTCAGCTCGAAAACGTAGGCGATTACGAAATGTCGTTTAACGGACTGTTGTTTATCGTGGTGTCCTTCGTTTTGCGCAGCGCGACCGAGTTTATTACCGCCAAGCAAAAAGGCGAGAACGAAAGCGATTCTGCCGAGTGCGGTGACGAAACGCAAACGTGCTGTCAATCCGAAGTCGCTTTCGAAGCGAAAAACGACGAAACAAACTAGCCTCTTTGCGCTTTTAAACGAACGAAAAAAAGCGGACGAAAAATTTTCGTCCGCTTTTGTATTACGTTGCCAACGTGTCACTTGCTATCCGTCTATTTTTTCGCTTAAGTACGAAGCAAGCTCGCTTACGTGCAATCGTATTTGCTCCATAGTATCGCGATCACGCACCGTTACCGTGTCGTTTTCCAGCGTGTCGAAGTCGATGGTAATGCAGTACGGCGTTCCTATTTCGTCCTGACGGCGATAACGTTTTCCTATCGAACCGCTAAGGTCGTAAGCGCAATTAAATTTCTTTGCAAGCGACTTGTATATCTCTTCCGCTTTTTCGGAAAGGTTCTTTTGAAGCGGTAAGATTGCCGCTTTGTACGGCGCAAGTTTGGGGTGGAAGTGCATAACCACACGCGTGTCGCCGCCTTCCAAAGTTTGTTCTTCGTATGCGTTGCAAAGGAAAGCAAGGGTTGCTCTGTCCGCTCCCAGCGAAGGTTCTATGCAGTACGGAACGTATTTTTCGTTGGAGTTGGGATCGGTGTATTCCATCGCCTTGCCCGACTTCTTTTCGTGACATCTAAGGTCGTAGTCGGTTCGGTCCGCAACGCCCCAAAGTTCGCCCCAACCGAACGGGAATTTGTATTCGAAGTCGGTGGTCGCTTTAGAGTAAAAGCAAAGCTCGTCTTTGTCGTGGTCGCGAAGTCGAAGGTTTTCGGGTTTAATGCCGTAGCCAAGCAACCATTCGTGACAAAAATTCTTCCAATAATTGAACCAATCCAGGTCGGTGCCCGGCTTACAGAAAAATTCAAGTTCCATCTGTTCGAATTCGCGCAAACGGAAAATAAAGTTGCCCGGAGTTATTTCGTTACGGAACGACTTTCCTATTTGTCCTACGCCGAACGGAATTTTTGCGCGCATCGTGCGTTGAACGTTAAGGAAATTAACGAAAATTCCTTGTGCCGTTTCGGGACGAAGGTAAACGGTGTTAACGCTGTCCTCGGTTACGCCCTGAAAGGTTTTGAACATAAGGTTAAATTTCTTTATCGAAGTAAAGTTGCTTTTTCCGCATACGGGGCAGGGGATTTTGTTTTCGGCGATATACTGTTCCAGTTGCTCGTTGCTCCAACCGGTAATGTTAACGTTTTTGTTTTTTCTGGCGATATAGTTTTCCACAAGGTCGTCGGCACGGTGACGAGTTTTGCATTCCTTGCAATCCATCAGCGGATCGGAAAATCCGCCCAAGTGACCGCTTGCTTCCCATACCGAATTGTTCATAAGTATGGCGCAGTCTATACCATAGTTGGTTGTCGAGCGTGTAACGAAGTCGTCCCACCACGCTCTTTTTATGTTGTTCTTAAGCTCTACGCCAAGCGGACCGTAGTCCCAGGTGTTGGCAAGTCCGCCGTAAATTTCGCTTCCCGAATAAACGAAGCCTCGTCCTTTGCACAAAGCGACGAGCTTGTCCATAGTTAATTCAGCCATAAACTCTCCTTAAAAGTAGACTACCGTAAGTGTAATAAAAACGAGCGCAAAAGTCAAGTGAAAATCCCCGTCCAAGCTAAGTATTGACGTAATCTTGCCGCAAAAAATAACGTTTATTTTTTTCACACTTTAACGCCCGACTAAATATTATGAAGTAGATATATCTATTCGATCAGCAACGAGCGGCCGTTCGATACCAAAGATACAACGTACTAAAGAGCTTCGGGAAGGGGCGAGCAAGGCGAAAGCGCAAAACCGAACTCGCTCTGCCCGAAACGGCGATTATTATTTGTAAGGAGAGTTTTATTTATGAATTGCGGAAACGATTTATTTATTCTTTTGCTTCTTTTGTGCGGTTGCGGCGACAGAGGCAACGGTTGCGGCTGTGGCGGTTACGGCAGAAACGGCGATTGCTGCGACCTTATTTTGTGGTACATATTAATAAATTGCATGTGCGGCGACAAAAATCGCTGCTGCAAATAACGGTGGCTTAGGCGGCTGTTCGTCGCTTAAGCGTACTCGACGCGGCTTAAGGAACTACGAAAATCGCAGTTCCTTTTTTGCAAATTAAATTTTTTTCGTTTTCAGGCAAAAAACTCTTGACAAACGGCTTAAAGGGATATATAATACTATTGAACAGTTGACGAATTGTTCAACAATACGGAGGTCGTATGTCTGAGGAAAACAAGTCAAAAGCATTCGTCTTACAAAGCGTGCGCGATAAATTGCCGTCCGACGACACTATTTACAGCCTTGCGGAGTTATTCAAGGTGTTCGGCGATCCCACTCGAGCAAAAATTCTGGAGTGTTTACAAATAAAGGATTTATATGTAGGGGAGCTAGCCGACATATTGGGAATGAGCATATCTGCCGTTTCGCACCAATTGCGTGTTTTGCGATCGGCAAAGCTCGTAAAAGGCACAAAAGAGGGTAAGGAAGTCAAGTATTCGCTCGACGACGACCATGTGGACAAAATTTTGGAGTGCGGTCTAACGCACGTCAACGAATAATAAATCTCAGGGCAAAGCCCTGTTTTTTACGACCATTAATTGAACATTTATTCAATAATGTAAATATTCAACAAAAACAAACGGAGGTTTTTATGAAAAAAGTATTTAGGCTAGAAGATCTGGACTGCGCAAATTGCGCCGCAAAAATGGAGTGCGGCATAAATAAAATCGACGGCGTTTCGTCTGCAAACGTCAATTTTCTTACGCAAAAGCTGACTATCGAAGCGGACGACGAACGCTTTGACAAAATAATGAAAGAGGTAGTAAAAACCTGCAAAAAGGTCGAACCCGATTGCACGATAATAATGTAAAGGCGGACGAAAAGGATGGCTTTAACGAAAAAACAAAAAAAGGCGCTGATACGCATAGTTATTGCGCTAACTGCGTTTATCGCACTTTTCGTAATAGATAAAATAGTAGAGCTTTCTACGGTAATAGGCGGCAAAAACGGCTGGCTGTTGCCGTTTGCCTTGTACTTTGCAGTGTACGTGTATATAGGGTACGACGTGCTTTGGCGCGCATTGCGAAATATAACTCGCGGACAGGTACTGGACGAAAACTTTCTTATGTGTTTGGCAACGATAGGCGCGTTTGCGCTTGCGATTTTTCGCGGTGTAACGGGGCAGAGTCTAGAGGGTTTTGACGAAGCGTGCGCAGTATTATTGTTTTATCAAATAGGCGAATGGTTTCAAGCGTACGCAACGGGTAGATCTCGTCGTTCGATATCTGCTCTTATGGATATTCGACCCGACTACGCTAACGTCGTACGTGAAAAAACGATAGTCGTGGATCCGAGCGAAGTAAAAATAGGCGAAACGATAATCGTCAATCCCGGCGAAAAGATACCGCTGGACGGCGTGATAAAAAAAGGCGCAACGACGCTGGACGTCAAGGCGCTTACCGGCGAATCTTTGCCGCGCGACGTTGCCGAAGGCGACGAAGTGATAAGCGGTAGCGTGAATTTAACGTCGCAAATACAAGTCGAGGTAAAAAAAGAGTTTTACGACAGCACGGTTTCCAAAATTTTAGATCTCGTAGAAAACGCGTCCAATCAAAAGTCCAAGGCAGAAAATTTTATAACCAAGTTTGCAAGGTACTATACGCCTGCGGTGGTTATAGTTGCGCTTTTGCTTGCCGTTGTGCCTGGCATAATTACTTCCGATTGGTCGGTGTGGGTGTACCGCGCGTTGAGCTTTTTGGTAGTATCGTGTCCTTGCGCGCTGGTAATATCCATTCCGCTTTCGTTTTTTGCGGGGATCGGAGCGGCTTCAAGGTACGGCATACTCATAAAAGGTTCCAATTATCTAGAAAAGTTCAACAAGGCAAACGTGTTTGTTTTCGACAAGACGGGTACGCTTACCAAAGGCAATTTTGCGGTTACGAAAATCGTACCGCAAGAAAACCGAGACGAGATATTAAGACTTGCCGCCATAGCCGAGCATGGTTCGGCGCATCCGATAGCTAGGTCCGTTCTTTCGGCTTACGCTAAGCCGGTCGAGGGCGGATACTCGCTCACTAACGTTGCGGGCGCGGGCGTAATAGCAAAATCCGAAAGCGACGTAATTTATTGCGGCAACGAAAAGCTTATGAAACAAAACGGAATAAATTACGTAGAGAGTGACGAAGTGGGTACCGTGGTATACGTAGCACTAAACGACAGATTCGTCGGATCTATACTCATACGCGACGAGATAAAAGAAGAGTCGTATACGCTTATAAAAGATCTTAACGAGCTGAACTGCAAAACGGTTATGCTTACCGGCGACAACGAGGGAATAGCAAAAAACGTGGCGCATTCGCTTGGGCTAACTTCGTACAAAGCGTCGCTTTTACCGCAAAACAAGGTAAACGAAGTGGAAAATATGCTTTTAGATAAGGCTGACGGCGATGTGTTATGCTTTGTGGGCGACGGTATAAACGACGCGCCTGCGCTTATGCGCTCGGATATAGGCATAGCGATGGGCGGGGTAGGCAGCGATGCGGCAATCGAAGCGTCCGACATCGTGCTTATGCGCGACGATTTAAAGGGCATTGCACTGGCTAAACGCATTTCAAAAAAGACCATGAACGTGGTTATGCAAAACATAGTTTTTTCGATCGTGGTTAAGTTGGCAATTTTGATTTTAGCGGCGCTCGGTATTGCCGGAATGTGGCTGGCGGTATTCGGAGACGTCGGCGTTGCGGTTATTGCCATTCTAAACGCAATGCGAGTAAACGGTTCGTACGGCAAAAACAAATAAAACAAAAAGCAAGCAAAAAACCGCCTTTCAAAAACGAAAAGCGGTTTTTTAATTAAGTCAATTTGTTAAGCAGATTTAAAAAGTTACCCACCTCGTTGTCGTCGAGTTTTGCGATAAATTCGCTTAACTTCGTCAAATTATCCTTTTTAGCGGCGTCGCTTGCGCTTTTCGTGTACGGATTATAGTACTTTACGCCCTTTTCGGACAAGTCGTTCATTATTGCCGTAACTACGTCTTTGTGATGCGCCACCATGCTGCGATACTTGTTTTGCAGTCTAAGCGCTTGCTTAGGGCAGTCGCTCATCGAAGCGATAACGCTACGTACGCTTTCGCCCTTTCCCTTGCCGACGAGTATTTTTCGCATTAGTTCGTCGATTTCGGACTTAGTAAACGTTTCGAATTTTTCGCGTTCGGGCTTTTTAAAGGTAATGCCTAGGTCTGCTGCAAGAGTTGGCACAAGCTCGAACGTTTTAAGTTGGCTGTAGTAGTAGTTGCGCACGCTGTTAACCGATCGATTCGTTGCCGTTGCGATTTTTTCAAACGCACGTTTAAGCCCGTAGCCGTGTTTTACCGATTCGTTCACCTCGTCAAAAAGTTGTTTAGTTTGGTTTATCGTCCAATTATTTTCCATAAAGCTCTCCTATAAAATTTGTATATGAGAATGCTATCCGTATTTTTAGGTTTTATACATATCGTCAAGAATTAATTCATAAAATAATATATGAATACCGATTTTGAAGTAAACGTAACGCTTTTGCCCGAAGGCGAATGCGTGTACCTTTTAAACGGAAGTTTTTTTGAGGGCGAACGAATCGTCGTTTCGCAAAACTCCGTTTTGTTCGTTACCGTCTTGCCGCTTAACGCGCAATACCTGCCGTTTACCGTTAAGTTGATAGGCACAAAGGTTGCCTCTAATCACGCGCTTGCGTTGTCGTGCAAAACGAGCGAAACCGAGTACGTTTTAAAGCTGGGCAAACGCCAATACGTATATTCGGCTACGCACGACTGTTTGCCGTCCGAAGCCGAACTCAGGTTTTTTTATCTTATAAAGGGCAAGCATTTTTCGCTTGTCGGCGAAACGATGAGCAAAAGCTTGCGCGCGGGATTAAGCGACGCCGAGCTTCTAGCGTTCTGGGGCGATTATAACGATCTTATAAAAGTTAACGGAACGTGCTATGCCGTGGACGAGGCAGGCGTAGGGCACCGTTGCAAATTTACGTTTGTCGAAAACAAGATCGACGACGTTTCGGTTGAATAATATCGCTCATTCTTTACCACAATAATCAATAAGGGGGGGCGTATGAAAAAGAAGCTTAATCACAATGCGATCGTAAAAAGAGCGGTTGTTTTGCAAAGCGGAATAAAGACTAGACACGAAGCCGATTTTTATAAAATCGCTTCTATCGAGGCGGGCGAGCTTTACGAGGGCGTAACTTCCGACGCACCGATAATCTCGTCGTGCGACTATCGGATGGTAAGCAATTCGGACGAAACGGTAAACACGCAAGGCTCGTAAGCACAAAAACGTACTGCTTGGCATATATACGACTATGAACGAGTTAATAGGCAAGCTTAACAAGCGGTATATCTTTAGCGAAGTAAACGGAATAATAAAAAGTCGAAGCGGAGTTATAAACCTAAGCGTAGGCGACGTATGTTTGCCGCTGCCGCAATCGATAATTAAGGCAGGAAAGCGCGCTGCGGACGAGCTGAAAAGCAAGCGAACCTTTCGAGGCTATTCGCCCGAAAGCGGCTACGATTTTTTCAAAGACGCAATAGTAAGCTACTATCAAGGTAGCGGCGTAAAAATCCGACCGACCGAGGTGTTTATAAGCGACGGCATAAAAAGCGATATGAGCGCGTTTTTAAACGTATTCGGCAGATGCGACGTGCTTTTACCGTCGCCGTGTTACCCCGCTTACGTGGACGCCAACGTTTTATACGGAAACAAAATATCGTACTATCACGATTTTCCGCCGCCGCAAAAGTCGGACGTTATCGTAATTTGTTCGCCCAACAATCCGTGCGGCAACGCGTTGACGCAAAAAGAGCTTAAGGCGTGGGTGAAGTACGCTCGCGACAATAAAAGCATAATATTGTTTGACGCCGCTTACGAAGCGTTCGTTACGTCAGATGCGCCGCGCAGTATATATCAAATAGAGGGTGCTAGCGAATGTGCGGTAGAATTTTGTTCGCTTTCTAAAACCGCGGGTTTTACGGGGATACGATGCGGCTACACCGTCGTTCCCGAAGAATGCGGACTTAACGACGTATGGAAAAGGCTTAAAAGCTGTTTGAGCAACGGAGTATCGTATATAACTCAGCGCATGGGCGAGTGCGCGCTTACCACGGGATACGATGACGTAAAAAAGAATATACGTTATTACCAAAAGTCGGCAAAAGTTTTGCTCGAAGCTCTAAGCGGAGCTTCAAAAAGCGGAGGCGTCGATTCGCCGTATATATGGCTTAAAGTAGGTAATTCGTGGGACGAGTTTTATAGGTTGCTTGACGAATATAAAATCGGAGTTACGCCCGGAATAGGATTCGGGCAATGCGGAAACGAATACGTACGTATCAATTCGTTCTGCTCTACCGAACAAGCTTCGTTTGCAGCTGAAAAGCTATACGAATACGTGCGACGAAAACGGGAGACCGTAAAGGCAAAATAAAAATTTTGAGAAAATAAAAATAATATGCTCAAAAGTGTTGCATTTTTGAAACGAATGTGTTACAATACAGTTAGATGAAGCCTGCGGTGTACGTGAAGCAATTTATGGAACCACAGAACAAAAACGGGATTGCGTGTATTTGCAAGGATGTCGGGCCTCAGTAATTTTTTCGGAAATTTTTTATTCGAAAAGCAGTGGATGACAGTATCTGCGATCAGCTTGCCCACCTGCTGAATAAGCGGGTTCATTATGCCTCTCACGGCACAGGCGGGTTATCTAAAAAAATTTGTCGCTCGTATTAATTACGGGCGACTTACTTTTCTTTGGAAAAGAAAAGTAAGCAAAAGAAACTTAATCAAAATCTAACTTGCAAAGGTAAGCAAAAGAAACTTAATCAAAATCTAACTTGCAAAGGTAAGCAAAAGAAACTTAAACAAATTCTAAGTTGCAAAGGTAAGTCAAAGAAACTTAAACTAAAAAAGGTAGTAAGTAAAAACTTGCTACTCTTTTTTTTGCACGCTGCAATTTGTCATCCTGAGCCGCAAAGGCGAAGGATCGCGCGGAAGCGAAACGTATGTTAGTACTGTAGCAACAGTAGAAAACAATCAAAACCATACGTCATTGCGAGTTTGCGTTAGCAAACGTGGCAATCTCTCCGTTAAACTCTTAACTCTCGGCAACATCAAACGCACTACCGCCCAATAAACTCCTATCAAGCTTCTTTTGCCTACTTTTCTTTAGGAAAAAGTAAGGTAAGCGAATTGGCTTCGTCAAGTATCATAACTCAAACTTTTATGCCGCGGCTTCTTTCAGTTTTTCGCTTAAGCGCAGCTTTTTTACTATCGGAAGCAACAATAAGCACAAGAAGTAATTCACGGCAATAATAATAATTTGAGGCGAACGTATAGTTAAAAGATACGTCCAAAAGCTCATAGACGAGCCGTAGTTGTAATACGAATACAAAGCGTACGCTCCGATACCCATAGTGCAAACAATCAATGAGATATTCATGCCGACAAGAATTTTCAGCCACTCGTCTTTTATAAATTTGTTTGCACGGAAGATAAGCGCGGGAGCCAACGGAAACATCGCGTTGGACAGCGTCGTAAGCGGATTTATCGCGCCGCCTACGGCTATGGTAAGTTGACCTAAAACGTCGCTTATAAGCGCGGTAAGTACGCCGCCTATCGGACCTAGAACTATGCCTGAAAGCACCCACGGCACGTAAACGAACGATAAACGCATATTCGGTATGATTATTATGGAAGAAACGGTATTGCCGAGCATTTTAAACAGTACGCTTAAAGCGATAAAAGTGGCGGTGTAGGTAAGATATCTAGTGGTACGCGTGCCGCTTTTTGCGTCTACGGGTTTAATAATATTAAGGCAAACAAGTAGCAGCGCCATTGCGATCGTAGTAGCTGCGTAGATATACGCGGATACCTCACTGCCCGGTTTTGCCGAAGAAATTAATCCGTAGCAAATTATAATTGCTACGCCCACCGTAAGAACGTCCAAAATAATTTTCGTAGGAAGTATTTTACCTTCTACCGCATAAACGGCTATTGCGCCTTCAACGATGCACAATACTACCGAAATAAGCGTAATCGCGCCTTGGTTATCGTGAAAAAAGAAGTAACATACGATTGCTAAAACAATAAAAATAAGCGCAACGATTGTCGAAAAAACGGACCTGTTACGCTGTTTGCAAGCTTTAGGAGTTGCAATTTCCTGTTGAGTATTACTCAATGTTGGGCCCTCCAGACGATTAAATTGTACGCTAAGTATATCACTTAAGCGTTTATAACGCAAGCGATACGCGGCGGTTTTCATTTTTTGTCAAAAAAATACTCGATCTTAAGCGTACCGAAAACGAAGCAACCCGCAGTCATAAACGCAACGCCCGCGCACGAACAAATTGCGATTTTAAAAAATTCTGGAATATTCAAAATCGTATACAGCCATTGCGTAACGAAATAGGCAGGTATTGCAAGAGTGACCGTTTTAAGTAAAGTCAAAGCAAAAAAGCCCACGCTGAATTTAACTTTTTTGCGCATGGCAACGACGTTAAGCGCGGACGAAAGGCTAAAACTTATTCCCATGCCTACGGCAAGCATGCGAATGTCGAAGTTTGGCTTAAAGGCGAAGATAAATGCGAACATAGCCGCCGAACCGATTGCGTAAAAAGCTAGCGCTTTAAGTTCCAATTCCAGCGAGTTCATCATAGACGAGGTTATGTTTTCCACCGCTATCGGTATCATAAGCCACGCCGAAAAGGCAAGAAAGTTGCCTGCGTCCGCATTCGAGTACAAAAACGAACCGATAGGGCTGCCGATTGCGGCAAAAACCGGTACGAACAATCCGCCCGCAACGATTGCAACCGAAATCGAACGCTCTATTTGCATTTTAACGCTTTTTTCGTTTTTAGCGGCGATGGCTCTGGAAAGAGTGGGAATCGTTACGAAAGCAAGCGAGCCTACGAAGGTGAGCGGAATATACAAAAGCGGCAACGCCATACCTACGCTGTAGCCGTATTGATACATTGCTTGGTCGTTGCTCAGCCCTTTGCTTATAAGAATATACGGTACGGCAATGCTCGTAAGCGAGGCAATAACGCTGCTTGCGGCTCGGCTGAGCGTTATGGGTGCGCTACCTTTAAGAAGCGGTTTTATCTCGTTTCTCGGCCTAGTAAGTTTTCCGCCTAGGAAAAAGTACGCAACGGCGCACGCCGCCGCGCTTATAAAGCACGCTATCGACATTGAAACAGCCGTAGAAATCATCTTGTCGAATCCTAGCAAAAACAAAACGACGCAAGCAAAAATGCGAGCAATTTGCTCTACAAGTTCCAGTACGCTTACCGTGGTATACTTTTGTCTGCCCCAAAGATTGCCGCGCAGCGACGAGTAGATTGACGAAAACAACAGCGAGGGCAGCATGTAAAGAACGAGCGTCATGCTAAGCGAGTCGGCAAACAAGGTCGCAATACAATCCTTCAAAAGCAAAACAACAGCAATAGTCGCGCAAGAAGAAACAAGGCTTATAATCAGCGAAGCGGAGGAAATGGAATACTCCTCGCACAAAGCGTTTTCGGCACGGCATTTTGCGGTGCGTTTGCTAACGACCAAAGGCAATCCGCTTGTAATTGCGGTAAGCAGAACCATAAAAAAGGAAAAGGCGACCTGATATATGCCCAGCGACGTCGCGCCCAATTTTGCGGAAAGATATATTTTAAAAAAGAATCCCAAAACGCGTTCGATAAAGGTGAACGCCGACAGCGTAAAAATAGAGCGAATTAATCGTTTCATATTATAAGGTATGAAACGCCGCTTAAATTAATGAGTTCGTAGTTGTGCATATGAGCAGATTTGTCTTTTATGGGCTTATTAAGGCACGTATTAAGCAAAAAAGGAGTTTGCTAAAAGAAAAATGAAAATATTGCAATGAATAATGAAAATCTCCGTCAAAAACATTAATTCTCTTGACAACGCTTTACAAGTTATTATACAATACATGCAATCGTATGATACATACTTACGGAGCGCGGATCGTGTCGAAGCGAATTTTCGTAATACAAACGATCCGTGTTATTAAGGAGACAAAATGAAAAAGAGGATTTTAACGTGCCTGATAAGCGCGATAGCGATTTTCTGTTTCGGATTCGGTCTTGTTGCGTGCGAAACGCATACGCATCAGTTCAGCAAAGATTGGACTTACGACGAAACACATCATTGGCATGCGGCAACGTGTGAGCATACCGATGAAGTTGCGGACAAGGCAGAACACGACTTCCGTAGCAACGGAGTGTGCAAAGTTTGCGACTACAACAAGTACGGCGGCGTAGTCGATCTCGAACCCGAAGCGGAAGTCGACTTCAGCACGAGTCAAAGCAGAGTTCCGACTGCTGCAAGCGACGTAGTCGTTCAGTCCGACAATCTTGTACTTACCAAGATGACCAACGGCGAATACAGCGTAACCGACGTCGTAAATAAGGCGGCTACCAAAATAACCGTTCCCGAAACCGTTAACGGAATAAAGGTGACTAGCATAGGCGACGGAGCGTTTGCCGAATGTTCTGCACTTACCGAATTGATTCTTTCGGACAACATAATCGAAATAGGCGCGCAGGCGTGCAATATAGTCGATCAAGAAAAATCCACTTCCAGCAGTTTGGTATATATATATTGTAAAGAGCTTACCACCGTGGTGCTCGGACAAAACGTCGAGACCATCGGCGATTACGCTTTTATGAACTGCTCCAAGCTTAAAAAGATAAACACCGCGGACGCAACTTCCAACTTCTCTGGCGCAACGTCGCTTAAAACTATCGGACAAAGCGCGTTTTACGGCTGTTCCGCGCTTGCTCCTCGAGTAGACTTTTCGTCTACGCTCGAAGAAATCGGTCAGGGCGCATTCTATCTGTGCAAAGAAATTCGAGGAATCGGCTTCGGCGACGGACAGCCCAGTCTTAAAAGCATAGGTTATGCGGCTTTTGCAGGCTGCACCTTGCTTAACACCGTGGTCGTTCCCGATTCGGTAACCTCGCTCGGTCAGTCCTTCCTTTCGGACTGTAAGAACGTCGAAACTCTTACCGTTCCGTTTATCGGTCTCGAACTTAACGACAGCTACTATCTTGGAATCTTCTTCGCGTCGTCGTTGTCCGATTCCACTACGGCGGAAACGGCTAACGCGTCGGTACCTTCCGCGCTTAAGTCGCTAACGATAACCAAGTGTGTAGAACTTGCCGACGAAACGTTTTACGGCTGTAGCAGTATACAAACGATCTCGTTGCCCGATACGCTTTTGTACGTCGGCGAGGACGTTTTCGAGGGTTGCACCGCTCTTACCGGCATAACCGCCTCCGAAAACGGCAAGTACATCGGCAACGAAAGCAATCCGTACTACGTTCTTATCGGCGCAACGTCCAACTACGTAACCACGCTTAACGTCAACGAAAACACCGTTTGCATCGCAGGCGGCGCGCTCAAAAAATGTGAAAGCATCGATACTTTCAGCGTGTCCGACAATCTCGTGTCGGTAGGGGCCAACGCGTTTGCAGGCAAGGTGTCCAAAGCGACCATGACCATACGCAACGGCGAATACTACGTAGGCCCGTCGAACAATCCGTACAAAATCCTGTATCGTGCAAACAGTGCCAACGGTAACTACACCGTAAACGACAACACCAAGGCGATTGCGGGCGGAGCGTTCGCAAACGTAAAATCGTTGGTAAGCGTAACTGTTCCCGACGGAGTGACGGTAATCGGCAACAACGCGTTTGAAAACTGCACCGCGCTTACCACGATAACCATTCCCGACAGCGTACAGGTAATCGGCGACAGTGCGTTCGACGGTTGCTCGATGCTTTCCAAAGTAACTGCTCCCGCAAGCATAATATACACTCTTACCAACAGCCTTTCCACGTTGGAAAACGTAACGATAACTTCCGGAACGGCAATACCGTCGTACGCGTTCTATCAAGCGACCAAACTTACGTCCATATCGCTTCCCGACACCATAATCAAAATCGGCACGCAGGCGTTCTACGGTTGTAATTCGCTTCAGTACGTAAAGATGCCCGAAAGCTTAGAGCGAATCGAAGAGCGGGCGTTTGCCGGCACCTCGTCGCTTATACGAGTAAACTTCAAAAACAACCTTAAGTACATCGGCGACAGCGCGTTCTCGTCTTCCGGAATCTCGGGTACGCTTGCGATCCCCGACAGCGTAGAGTACATCGGCGGACAGGCGTTCAACAGCAACAATATCACCAAGCTTTACGTCGGCAGCGGCTTCAAGTCGCACGGTGATTATCCGTTTGCGTACTTGCCGCTCGAAGAAGTAATGGTTTCGCCCGAAAACGAATATTTTTACTCGGTCGACAACTGCCTTATCGAAATTTCCACCGGCGAAGTGTTCGTAGGCACCGTTAATTCGGTAATTCCCGCTACTGAAAACGTGGTAGGTCTTGCTGCGATAGCGTTCTACGGCAGAGGCACGAAGATTACGTCCGTAACCATACCTACCAACATAACCAGCATAGGCTACGGATGCTTCTCGGGTTGCTCCAAGCTTGCCGACATCTACTATCAAGGCACGCAGGACGAATGGAATGAGATAACCTTCGGCGAATTGTGGCTTAACCTCGATCAAGTAGGGCAAGAGTGCATCATACACTTCAGCGACGGCACGTCCGTTACCGAAAAATACGGCGGATAATTGCTAGCAAAACAAAATTCAAAAAGCGGTTCTTTTTTAGAGCCGCTTTTTTGTTAAGCTAAGCGTTTTGCGCATATACTATTACGGTAAACGCTAAAGTAAGCAAAATATTTCCGCTCGTTCTGCACTATAAACTGCTTTTGCTATCAAAAGCTAAACAAAGAACCGTCCATAGAAGCAAATTTTCACAATAGGCTAGAAGTAACCAAAATTTGTGAAAACGAACGAAAAGAAAAACAGTCCAATTTGTGACAAAAAGATAAAAAGTCGAGTTAAAGTGCTTGACAAGTCAAAATAAATTGTGTTATAATGGCACAAAGTCTATTCTAGACTCAATTTTTTACTATCATAAGGAGGCAACATGAAGTCAAAGAAGTTGTTTTTGGCACTGCTAATGATCTTAGTCGTCGCAGTAGGATCGTTGGTAGTAGCATGTGAGGAGAAAAAAGAACCCCTCACCGAAGGCGCCGAAACAGGCACGTACGTGTACGATGCCGACGACGGCGAATACTTGCTCACCTTAAACAGCGGCGAAAGATTCAACTTGATTCTTTCGAGTGGTTCCAAGTCCGGTACCTACGCATTAAGCGGCACCGAACTTAAGCTCACCTTCAACTATTCTGAAGATGGCGAACTCACCGCGGTATACGCGAACGACACTGTAAAGTTCACGTATAATAATAAGGAAATGGAATTTGTAAGAAGGGTAGAATACACCGTAGCTTTCAATTCCGTTGGCGGCAGCAGTATCGGTAGCATTACAGTAGTAAACGGACGCACGGTGGCAAAACCGGCGGATCCTGCAAAAGAGGGTCACGTATTTGCGGGCTGGTACAAAGACGAAGCTTGCACCGTTCCGTTTGCATTCGGCAGCGAAGCGATAACAAGCGACGCAACGCTTTACGCAAAGTGGATCGAGGTAGAAGTAGGCGTACTTAACTATACGATAAACTTCGACCTTAACTACGAGGGCGCTTCTGCTATGGAAGCAAAGCAAACCTTAAACGGCAAGCTTTATGAGGTAGAAACTCCCGTTCGTAGCGGATACATATTTGGCGGTTGGTGGCTCAGCGACAGTGAGGAAGGCGACAAACTCACCAACAAGTACACCGACGAAATGGTGTTCGGTCAAGACACCACTCTTTACGCTGTATGGAACGAGGACGCAAACGTAATTATGCCGTCCGTAAGCGGCAACAAGATCGAATGGTCCGGTCTTGGTTCCGGTATCGTTTACAGCGTAACGGTAACTAACGAAAACGGCGAAGTAGTAGCAAGCAATCCCAACAACGGCTCTACTACGTTCGACATCGACTGGTCGCTTCTTCCCGCAGGCGAATACAAAATCGAAGTTGCGGTAGAAAGCGCCAACAAAATCGGAGTAAGATACTACACCAACAAAGCTCTTAACAGAGTATCGTTGTTCTCGGTAGTAGGCTCCAACCTTACGTGGGTAGCAGTCGACAATGCAGAATCGTACTATATCACTATAAAGTGCGGCAACGACAGCCACGTACACACCATGCTTAACAACGGTGAATCCACTTCGTACGACTTCTCGTCGTGCGCAATGAAGGAAGGCGGAATCGAGTTCATCGTAACCGCAATGGCAGACGGATATGCGACGTCCGTGTCCAAGGCATTCGTTGTTAATAAAGAACTTTCCAAAATTGCAGCTATCGCAGTAAACGAAACGGCTCAAACGATCAGCTGGAGCCCGATCGAAAACGCAACCGGCTACGTATTGTCGGTAATCAGCGGCGATAAAGAGCAAAGCATCAATCTCGGAAACAAGACGAGCTATTGCTACAAAGAATTCGCAGGCAATATCGAACTTAGAGTAATGCCTGTGGCAAACGGCTATAACTCGCCCGCATATACCTCGGTAAACGTTGCTAAGGCAGCCGTAGCGACTCCCGCTAACTTGCGTGTAGACAACACCGTAATCAGCTGGGATGCAGTAAACGGCGCAACCGGCTACACCGTATACGTAGACGGCAACAAAGTAGGCGACGTAACCGAATCCACCATCGACTTGGCAAGTTATCTTACCGACGTCGTAGACGGCTCCGATTTCGCAGTAACCGTAGTAGCGCTCGGCACTGCAAATTCGTTACCGTCCGATGAGTTGCTTGTTCGTTACAACATAATGTACGGCACTCTCAAGTACAACAACAGCACCGTTACTTGGCGTCCGGTAGCAGGCGCAGACCGCTACGTGGTAAAAGTAAACGGCAAGGAAGTAGTTTCCGACCTTCGCGGAGTAAACAGCTACAAAGTTGCTCTTACCAAGGCAGGCAAAAACACCGTTTCGGTATACTACTACAATATCTACGACGAAGCTTCTTCCGAAGCGTCCATCGAAGTAACCGCATACACTATCAACCTTAATCCCGACAACGGCGAAGACGCGGCAGTAATTTACGCAGCGGTAGGCGACGAACTTGCATTGCCTTCTACCTACGTAAAGAACGGCTACGACTTCAACGGTTGGTACGATATGCTTGGCGGCTCTAAGGTAAACGGCGTTAAGTACACCGCCGACGTACTTTCGCAGCCCGCAAACCTTAACCTTTACGCAGACTGGAAGGCAAAGACCTACACCGTAACCTTCGTTTACGAAGACGGCGACGTAGATTCTTCCGCTCCCGCTTCCGCACAGGTAACTTACGGCGAAGACTTCATTCTTCCCGTTCCCGAAAACGTAGACGCAACCTATGCGTTTACCTATTGGGTAACCGAAAAGAACGTTCCGTCCTCGCGTGTAGCAAACGCATTCGGCGAAAGCTACAAACCGTGGAGCATCTACGAGCTTGACGAAGACAACGAAATCAAGCTTTACGCTTCCTGGACTAAGGCGTTCAACTTCAACCTCGAAGACGGCAAATACACCGTACAAAAGAACGACGCAGGCATCCATAAGGCAAACGCCCTTACCATTCCTTCGTCGTACAAGGGAATCCAAGTAGCTATAGTAGGCGACTTCAGCAACTGCGCAAACCTCTATGAACTCAGAATCCCCAACACCGTAAACACTATTGAATCTAGCTCGTTCGAAGGTTGCTCCAACCTTACTTCTATCGACGTATACGACGCTGCAGCCGACAACCAGTTCGTTCAAGGCCCGTATTCGTCTATCGACGGCGTGCTTATCGTAACCAGAACAAATCAGGACGGCAGCAAGGAAGTTGCGTTCGTTCCCGAAAACACTAGCGGAACTTACGTTGTTCCCACCGGCGTAACCGCAATCAGCAGCGTGTTTGCAGGCACCAACATCAGTGAAATCGTTATTCCGTCCACGGTAACCGCAATTCGCGAAGGCTCCTTCAAGGGCTGCAGCATGCTTCGTACCGTAACCTTCAAGGACGGCGGCAGTGAACTTTACGTAGACAAAGACGCTTTTGCAGATTGCGTAAAACTTCGCAGCGTCGTTCTTCCTGCTCGTTTCCGTCTTGCAGGCGGCGTATACTTCTATCAAGTATTCGCAGGCAGCAGCAATCTTGCTCGTGTAGCAATTTCTAGCGGCAACACCGAGTACAAATCCAAGGACGCTATCGTATTCTCCAACGACAATACCGATACCATCCTTTACTATCCCGAAGGCAGAACGGGTGAGTATAGCATACCCACTTCCTCTCTTGCAATCGGCGCTTATGCGTTCTATGGCAACGCAAGCATCACTAGCGTAACCATTCCTTCCGCAGTAGTCGAAATTCAGGAATACGCGTTTGCAAACTGCTCCGCTCTTACTTCTGTAAGCATCGGCGCAAACGTAGAAACCATCGGCTCTCATGCATTCTTCAAGTGCTACGCTCTTGCGACCGTAACGTTTGACGAAAACAGCGTCCTTACCACCATCGGTACCGCAGCGTTCGGCCTTAACGACTCTGTGAGCGGCACTGTAAGTCGTGGTACTGCTACTCTTACCGGCGTAGTACTTCCGCAGTCGTTAACGACCATCGGCGACTATGCGTTTATGTTGCAGTACACGGCAATTAGCAACCTTAATATCCCCAACGTAACCTCTATCGGTGCTTATGCGTTCTACCACAACGACTCTATCAAGAGTGCGGATCTCCGTAGCGTAGGCTCTATGGGTGGTTATGCGTTCAGCTATTGCAGCGAACTTAACGTAGTTATCGTAGGTACCTACACGTGTGAAGAAATCCAAGGTACTGTGACCAACAGCGATCCGTTCTACTGCTGCTACTACCTCTACAAGGTAATCAACCTCGGCACGCTTAGTATAGAGGTAGGTGATACTACCAACGGCCGTATCGCCGAGTATGCTTTGGAAGTACTTGCTTCCGAAGCCGACAGCAAAATCAAGGTTACCGAAGACGGCTTGTATGCTTACACCGTAACTCAAAAGACGGTAACCGAAGACGAAGAAGAAAAGACCGTAGACGTTGTAACTTTGGTTAAGTATCTCGGCAACGAATCCGAAATCGTTCTTCCTCAGGCTTCCGTATTCGGCGATTATGATTCTTATGTAATCGGCAGCACCGCATTCCGTTATCGTGACAACAGCTGGTACGGTATCATTACTCTTACTACTATCACTGTACCCGACGACGTAGCAGAAATCGAGGACGGTGCGTTTACCGGTTGCGACAAACTTACCGTTGTATACGACTTTACCGCTAAGGAACCCGACGAAGAAGGTAACGAAAAGACTCGTCTTAACATTACCGCAGGTTCTTCGACTAACGGCTCGATTGCAGCTAATGCAACCAACGTTTATACCGAAAGCGGCAGCGCTTCCGAGGACGACGGACTTGTTAACCAAAACGGCTTCAAGTTCGAAGTTACTAAGTCCGAAGCAGCCGACGAAGAAACCGGCGAAACCGTTACTACGATCACGGCTAAACTTGTTACTTACGAAGGCGACGACGAAGTAGTAGTATTGCCCGAAGCGTATGTAGAAGACGGCGTAAGCTATCGCTACACCATTACCGCTTCTACGTTCTCCGGCAAGACGGTATCCGATCTTACCATCCAAGGTGTAGACGAAGTTCCGGCTTCTCTCTTCTATGTTTCTGCCGGCAACACCACTCTTACCAAGCTTACCGTAATCGGTAACGGTGAAACTACAATCGGCGCAAGTGCGTTCGCTAAAGCTAAAAACCTTAAATCGGTAGAGCTTCGCGGCGTAAAAGAAATCGGCGCGGCTGCATTTGCCGGCGATAAGTCCAATGGCTGGTCCTACGCTCAAATGAGCCTTACCTCGTTCAAAGCAGACGAAACTCTTAAATCTATCGGAGCTAGTGCTTTTGCAGGTAACTACTCTTACTCCAGCAAACTTGCAGAAGTAGAAATCCCCGGCGTTGTTTCGATTGCTAAGATGGCATTCCAGTACAACGATTCGCTTAAGGAAATTAATCTTCCTTCTTGGGAATTCACCGTAGAAAGCGCAAAAACTTCCAACTACAACAACATCTTCCAGAATTGCACTGCTCTTACCAGCGTAACTCTTGGTGATGGCGTAGAAGCAATCGGATATCAAATGTTCCAAAACGACAAAGCGCTTACTCAAATTACTTTGTCGAACAATGTTAAGTATATCGGTAAATATGCCTTTGGCGGTTCCGGTCTTACCAGCATTACTCTTCCTGACAGTGTTGAAACCATCGATCAATATGCGTTCAACCAATGCATGAGCCTTACTACCGTCGTAGTAGGACGTGGCGTAACTTCCATCGGAAATAACGCGTTTGGTACTTACAGCAGTTGGTCTAACTCCACTTGTCAGAAACTCTTACTTGTTTACAATAATTCCACTCTTGATATCGAGGCGGGCGCAGCTACTCACGGTAATATCGCGCTCAATGCGCTTGCCGTAATAAGCGGTGCTTCCTTCGAAGTTAAGAGCGTTGTAGACGAAGACGGCTTCGAATTCATCGTATCGCCTGACTTCGTTATCCTCACCGGTTACCACGGTACCGAAAGAGCGCTTATAACTCCGTATGACTACAACGGTCGTACGTACGAAATCGCTCCGTACGCATTCTACGATGCAGGTATCTTAAGCGTGTCGCTTGGTAAAGGCGTAACGACAATCGGTAACTATGCGTTTGCATCGTCTAACAGTTTGAACGACAACGCTAGACTTCGTAGCGTAGATCTTAACGAAGGTCTTGAAACCATTGGCAACTATGCCTTCAACTATTCTTCGATTTACTCTATCGAAATACCTTCTACCGTAACATCTATCGGAACCAGCGCGTTTGCAAACTGCTCGTTCTTGTCCGAAGCAACTATTTGGAGCGGAGTAATCGGTAAGAGCGCGTTCTACTACGATCAATCGCTTTCTAAGGTTATTATCGGCGCAGGCGTAACCGAAATCGGAGACAGCGCATTCAGTAGCGACAGCAAATTGTTCGAAGTATACAACTTGTCCGAGCTCGACATCGTTATGGGTGAGTCCACTCACGGCGGCGTTGCTCAGTACGCTAAGAGTGTTTACACTTCGCTCGACGCCGAAAGCATGTTTATCGATATCGATGGCTACAAGTTCACTAAGGATGCCGAAGGCAACGTAACTCTTGTATTGTACTCCGGTACTGCAACCAAGATTATATTGCCCGAATTCCCCGACGAAGACGGCAACCCGATCCTTTACACCGTTGGCGACAACTTCATGGCTCAAAACAAGTCGGTTACCAGCGTAACCATTCCGACGGGTACCGCTAAGGTAATCGGCAAGAAGGCGTTCTACTATATGCCTGCTCTTACCACTCTCGTTATAGGCGACAGCGTAGAAGAAGTTAAGGAGTCCGGTTTTGCGGGATATTTTGCAAACCGTACGTACGATAATCTCTCCGACGTAACTCTTGGTAAGAATATCAAGATTATCGGAAAAGAAGCGTTCAAAAACCACGATTTGTGGACGGGTAGCATCGAACTCCTTAATGCTACGGAAATCGGCGAGCAGGCGTTCTATGCTTGCGGCTTCACTTCCGTAACTATCGGTAAGAACGTAAGCGAAATTCCTTCGCGTGCATTCTATAACTGCAAGAAACTTACGGAATTCATCCTTAAGGGCGCAACCACTATCAGCGACGATGCATTCCAGTACGGTTACGAACCCACCGTTAAGATGGGCTTAACCGGCGAAGAATACAAAGAATTGGTTGTTAGCGGATTTGCTAACGCTAGCGGAAGCATCTTCAACAGCGGCACGATCATCTCGGTAGACGGCGTTGAATTAAGCGGCGTATCTATCCCCGACGGCGTAACCTCTATCGGATCTTACGTATTCGCAGGATACGATTCTAGCGAAACTATAATCACCATTCCGGCATCCGTAACCTCTATCGGCGCAGGTGCGTTCGAAGGCGTAAATATTGCAGGCGTTAAGTTCCTTGGTACGCTCGCTCAGTGGCAAGCAATCGAGTTTGCTTCCGCTTCGGCTAACCCGCTTAACGGTGGTGCAAAACTTTACATCGGCGACGATCAAATCACCGAGCTTACTCTTTCCGCTTCTGTAAAGGCTTATACTTACGCAGGTATCAGCGGAATAACCAAGGTTACCCTTAACAGCGGCATAACCGAAATCGGCACCGACGCCTTCAAGGGCGCTTCTATCGAAGCCGTATACACTACCGCGGCTGTTTGGAACGCTATTGACTTTGCTTCTTACAACGCTAACCCGATTAGCGGCGGAGCTAAACTTTACTTCGATAACGTTGAAGTAACCGAGCTTACTCTTTCGGCAAACGTTAACAAGTACGCCTACGTTGGTATTACGCTTTCTAAGCTTACCGTTTCTTCTAGCGTAACTTCCATCGGCACCGATGCCTTCAAGGATGCTAAGATTACCGAAGTTTACGCTTCCGACCTTGCTTCGTGGCTTAACATCGACTTTGGTTCTGCCGATGCTAACCCGATCAGCGGCGGAGCAACGTTCTACGTAGACAGCGCAAGCTTGACTTCGCTTGAGTTAACCGCAAACGTAAAGGCTTACACGTTCAACGGCTTAACGACCATCACTAGTATCGTTATCGATACTGCCGTAACCTCTATCGGCACCGACGCCTTCAAGGGCACAACGGCTACCGTTTACTACAAAGGTACCGAAACCGATTGGGCAAGCGTAGAAGGCGTAAAGGTATTCAAGACCGTTTACTACTTCCTCGAGACTGAAACCGATGCAGGCGAAGTAACCAACAAGCTTGGCAACTACTGGCATTATGTCGAAGGCGTTGTGACTCCTTGGCTCGACGAATGGGTAGTTCTCTTCTCGTTCGAAGAAAAGTGGATCGGTTCGTGGTGTGGTCAAGATTATGATAGCGGCTACTACTTCGACATAACCATCGAAGAAACTTCGCTTACGGTAACGATAATGACTGCAGAAATGGACTACGAAACCTGGATGATGACGACTACCGTTGTTGATACGGTAGATGCAACCGGACTTGCTTACGATTCGTCCGAATGGAAGTACACCGTTTCCTCTTGGTGGGGTGACGACGAAGAATATGACGTAACCGGCAAGTACACGTTCAGCCTTGGCGACGAATATGGCGACTGTGTGTTGTTTAGTTATGGCGGTTATTACAACATTTTGCAGATTTTTGGCAGTAACGTTAGTATTTACTCCGGTACGTGCGAGGGTACTTTCTGGTAAGATTAACTCTTATGCTCCTTCTCCCGCAAGGGGGAAGGAGTATAGAAAAAAGACTTCAAGTGCCTTATTGTGATTGTTAGCAAAGTCGGCAATCGCAATAAAAACCTTATGGCGGCTCCCTTTTTTGGGGGCTGCCTTTTTTATTATGTCACCAATGAGCGAAGCGCAGCAATCCCAACCACCTGTCATTCTGAGCGTCAGCCACCATGTCATTGCGAGGAGCGAAGCGACGCGGCAATCTCTCCGTTAAACTCTTACCTCTCGGTAACAGTAGAGGCACTGCCGCCCAATCCACCTTCTGTCATTCTGAGCGTCAGCGAAGAATCTCGCGGAAGCGATTACTTTTCTTTAGGGAAAGAAAAGTAACCCAAAGAAACCTGAACCTTTTGTCATTCTGAGCGTCAGCGAAGAATCTCGCGGAAGCGAAACGGTTGTTAGCACTATCGTAACAGCAGAAAACATTCCAACCATATGTCATTGCGAAGGACGTAGTCCTGTGGCAATCTCTCCGTGTAACTGCACACTCTCGGCTCAATCAAACGTACTACCGCCCGAACTTATACAACAATAAGGTATCGCTTCCGCGAGATTCTTCACGTTGTTCAGAATGACATTAAAAGAGAATACGCACCTAAAAACTACTCTTTTTGGCAACAACTACCGCCCAAATCCAATTCCCTCAAGCTTCTTTTGCTTACTTTTCTTCACGGAAGAAAAGTAAGTCGCCCCGCTTATCCCCAAAACGCGCGAAAAAGCCCGAATTAAGCGAATCGCAAAAAATATTTTTTGCGATTCGTCCTTTTTTATTGTAAAATACTGTAAAGTGTGTTATAATTATAATTCACAAAAAGGAGCGCGAAATGCCTGATTTTGAATCTTTATACAGCGAAAGCCAAGCAAACGCCTTTACTTCGGCAAAAAAGCGTTTTTACGACAACAAGGTCGGCGACCTTGCCGAAACCGAAATGGGCGGCAAAACCATCATTACGGCCGTAGTACGCGGGCACAAGGACTATCACACCAAAATCGTGTTCGACGAGCAGGGCGGTTTGTACGATTATTCGTGCGATTGCGTAAGCTTCAACCTAAGCGACGGTCCGTGCAAACACATTATTGCCGCCGCTCTTACCTACGAAGAAAAAAATCCGCAAGGCTCGATTCAAAAAAAGAAGTACGTTTCGGACGGTTGCGTGTCGGGCATTATCAGTTCGTACGCAAAAATGCGAAAAAACAAGGTTCTGCGCGAAGATCCGCCGATAAAGCTTACGCCCATACTTATTCTAAACAGCAACGATAAACTGTCTCTCAGATTCCTTATAGGCAAAAAGCGCATGTACAAGGTTCGCGACGTCAGTGAGTTTTGCGCCCTTTGCGGCGCTTCAACCTACAAACGCTACGGCTCGGCGCTTGCTTTCGAGCATTGTGCGGACAACTTCGACGAGCTTGGCAAAAAAACGGTCAACTTTTTGATCCGTTCGGTAAAGGAAAAACTTGCCTTGGGTGAATACGTAAAAGATAGGATCACACTTTCGCCCTCGGATGTAGACGACTTTTTCGACCTTTACGACGGACTTATCGAGGTCGAGGAGGGCGGCGCAAGCGAAGGTATGAGGCAGATCGTGCGCGTTCCCGATTCGATACGCGCCACTATCAACGTAACAAAATGCCAGGGCGGCTACGAAGTCAGCTCCGCCCTTAATACCTTCAAGCTGCTTGCAGGCAAACGCTACGACTATATAATGACTTCCGGTCGAATCTACCGCGTTACCGGCGATTACGTCGAGGCTTCGTACAAGCTGCTCAGTCTGCTTAATTCGCGCGACAAGGTGTTCGTAAGCGACGCGGACATCGGCAGATTTTACAACAACGTGCTGCTAGAAGCCGAAAAATTCTCGACGATAAGCAGCGATTCGGACCTAAGCATGTTCACCGTTCCGCCGCTTAACGCCTCGCTTTACCTCGATCGCGAGGGCGGAGTGGTAAAGGGCAGATTGGAATGTTTCTACGGCGAAACGGAAGTCGATCTGTTTGCAGAGTCTTACGGCGACCGCGACTACGAAGCCGAGGATATGCTTAAAGAAAGCCTTGCAAAGTATTTTCCGTACTTTCCGCACCTCATTTTGGAAACCGACGACGACGTGTACAAGCTGCTAAGCGAAGGCTTGCGTGCGCTTCGTCGCGTCTGTGCGGTATATATGACCGCCGAAATGCAAAAGTCGGGCATTCGTCGTCCGCCCGGAGTAAAAGTAGGCGTTAAGCTAAGCGGCGATCTTATAGATATCGACCTTGTCGCCGACGACTTCACGCAAGAAGAACTGCTAAAAATCATAAATGCCTCGCAAAGCAAAAAGTACGTCCGACTCGGCGACGACTTCGTGGACGTGGACGATCCCGGCTTGCGCGCGATTGCCGAAGCGCTTTCGCTCAGCGGCTCGCTTAGCGTTCCCGCTTACTACGCTCCGCACCTTACTCAAACGCTGGGCGACTACTACGACGTAAAAACGGACGGACTTGCTAAAATCGAGCGGCTCGTTTGCCCCGCACCGAGCGGGTTAAACGACGTGCTTCGTCCGTATCAGCAGACGGGACTAAACTGGCTTGTAAGCCTAAAAGAGGGCGGCTACGGCGGTATTTTGGCTGACGATATGGGTCTTGGCAAAAGCCTTCAGATAATCGCGCTTATTCTTGCCAAAAAGCTTAAAACGATCATAGTTTGTCCCACGACGCTCATTTTAAATTGGAAAAGCGAGCTTTCTAAGTTTGCGCCCGATTTAAGCGTTTTGTGCGTAATGGGCAGTCAGGACGAACGTGCCGAACTTATTCGCAACGTAAATCATTTTGACGTTATAATAACGTCGTACGAGCTTATTCGCAGAGACATCGACCAATACGACGTGGAATTCGACCTTGCCGTAATCGACGAGGCGCAATTTATTAAAAATCCCGAAACCAAAAATTCGCGCGCTGTAAAAAAGCTTAAAAGCAAGCACCGTTTCGCGCTTACGGGCACGCCTATCGAAAACAGCCTGTCCGAACTATGGTCCATTTTCGACTTCATTATGCCGGGCTATCTTTTCAGCTATCAACGCTTTAAAGAAAAGTTCGAAATTCCCATCGTAAACGGCGAAAAAGACGCCGAGGAGGAGCTTAAACGCCTCGTAACTCCGTTTATTTTGCGAAGACTTAAGTCGGACGTACTAAAGGAGCTTCCGCCCAAAATCGAAACGGACATCGTTTGTCCGCTTATTGGCGAGCAGGCGAACTACTACAAGGCGCACCTTGCGCTTATTCGCAACAACTTGCTCTCGTCCGCCGAGCCGCTTAACAAGATAACCATCCTTACCATGCTTACCAAGCTGCGGAGAATTTGTTGCGATCCCGTTTTGGAGGACGGCTCGTACAAGGGCAATTCCGCAAAGCTCGAAGCGTGCATGCAGCTTGTAGAAACGGCGATCAACGGCGGGCACAAAACGCTCATCTTCTCGCAATTCACCTCTATGCTCGACGTAATTCGCGCCGAGCTGCTCAGCCGAGGCGTTACCTCCTACACGCTTACCGGCGAAACGCCCAAAGCCGACCGCTTAAAGTTCGTTAATCGCTTCAACAAGGACGAAACGCAGGTGTTCTTAATTTCGCTTCGAGCAGGCGGGACGGGACTTAATCTTACCGGCGCGGACGTCGTTATACACTACGATCCGTGGTGGAACGTTTCGGTAATGAATCAAGCCACCGACCGCGCTTATCGTATAGGGCAAAGCAAGTCCGTTCAGGTGTACTCGCTGCTTCTAGACGGCACGCTGGAACAAAAAATCGTCGAATTACAAAAACGCAAAGCCAAGCTTTCGGGATTGCTCGAAGGCAACTTGGACGAAAACGAGTTGTTACAGCTGATTAAGCAGGAATAACTTTTACTAAGTAAAAAAACCAAAGGAGTAACATAAATGAAAAAATTTCAAGCACAGTCGCAACGACTTTTGGAGCTTATGATAAACTCCATTTACACAAACAAAGAGATCTTCTTGCGTGAACTTATTTCCAACGCAAGCGACGCTTTGGACAAACTGCACTTTATTTCGCTTACCGATTCCGCGGCAAGTCGCGAGTTCGCAATCGAACTTTCGATCGATGAAAAAGCTCGTACGCTTACCGTGTCGGACAACGGCATAGGTATGGACGAAGCCGATCTCGACGACAACCTCGGAACCATCGCTTCCAGCGGAACGTTTAAGTTTAAAGCCGAAAACAAGACCGACGAGGAGCTTATCGGGCAGTTCGGCGTAGGCTTTTATTCTGCGTTTATGGTTGCCGACAAGGTTACCGTTATTACCAAAAAGTACGGCTTGGATCAGGCGTACGTTTGGGAAAGCTGCGGCGCCGACGGCTACACCGTTTCGCCCGCTCAGCGCGATCAAAGCGGAACGACTATAATTTTGCATCTTAAGGACAACACCGACGACGACAAAACGGACGATTATCTTTCGGAATGGCGAATAGGCGAGCTGGTAAAAAAATATTCCGACTACATTCGTTATCCCATAAAAATGGAATGTACTTCGCAACGCAAAAAGGAAGGTACCGACGAGTGGGAGGATTACAAAGAAGTTCGTACGCTTAACAGCATGTTGCCCATTTGGAAGCGAAGCAAGAACGAAGCTAAAAAGCAGGACTACGTAGATTTTTATCGTAACAAGTACTACGACCTTGCCGAGCCGCTTTACTATTTTACGGCGGCTACCGAGGGTGCGCTTACGTATAACGCGCTTATCTACGTACCGGGCAAAGCGCCGTTCGATTATTACAGCGCCGACTTCAAGCGCGGCTTGTCGCTTTATTGCGGCGGCGTACTTATTATGGAAAGCTGTGAAGATTTGCTTCCGCCGTACTTTGGTTTCTTGCGAGGAATAGTGGACAGCAGCGACTTGTCGCTTAACATTTCCAGAGAGACGCTACAAAAGGATCGCCAGCTTAAGGCGCTTGCAAACGGAATAAACAAAAGAATCGTTTCGGAATTCACCAAGCTTCTTGCGTCCGATCGCGAAACGTACGAAAAGATTTTCTCGGAGTACGGCGCAAGTATAAAGTTCGGCGTATACGACAACTTCGGCGCAAAAAAGGACGAGCTTAAGGATATTATTTTGTTCCGTTCGTCTAGGTCCGATAAGCTTATCACGCTAAAAGAGTACGTTGCCGGAATGAAGGACGATCAAACGGAGATATTCTACGCTTCGGGTAAAACGATCGAGGCAATTCAGCGCATGCCGCAAGTGGAAGGGTTGAAGCAAAAGGATATCGAAGTCTTGTATCTTACCGATCAAATCGACGAGTTCGTAATGAAAGTTCTTGGCGAGTACGACGGCAAAAAGATCACGGCGGCAGGAGCGGCTGCTCAAAAGCAAAATGACGAAGGCTACGGCGACTTGCTTAAATTCATGACCGAATCGCTTGGCGGCAAGGTAAAGGAAGTTCGACTTAACTCGGATATCGGCGCATATCCGTCCTGTCTTACGGCAGAGGGCGAAATATCGCTTGAAATGGAACGCATATTGTCGGCTATGCCCAACGGCAAGGGCGTAAAGGCAGTCAGGATTATGGAGATCAATCCCGCCCATGCCGTTATTGCAAAAGCAAAAGAGCTGCTTGGCAAGGACGACGAAAAGCTCAAAAAATTAACGAGCGTTTTGTACGGCGAAGCGTTGCTTCTTGCCGGACTGGAAGTAGAGGACGGAGCCGACTTCGTGCTAAGCGTAAACGATATTATCTAACGGAGGTTAATTATGGAACTCAAAGCTAATCTTTTGGATGAAGCGGCGGTTGTACGCGCGCTTACGCGCATTTCGCACGAGATTATCGAGAAGAACAAGGGCGTAGAAAACGTCGTTTTGGTCGGAATCAAAAGTCGAGGCGCGCCGCTTGCTCAGTGCATAAAAACGATTATTCTAAAGGCTACCGACGTCGAGGTGCCCGTTCACGAGCTGGACATAAGTTTGTATCGCGACGACCGTAACGGCAACGAAAAACCTCAAGAATACGAGCTCGATTTCGATCCTACCGGCAAAACGATCGTGCTTGTCGACGACGTTATGTACACCGGCAGAACGGTGCGCGCGGCAATCGAAGCGGTGCTAAAAAAAGGCAGGGCGGCAGTAATTCAGCTGGCAGTGCTTATCGATCGCGGACATCGCGAGTTGCCGCTTCGTGCGGACTACGTCGGCAAAAACGTGCCTACGTCCAAAAACGAGGTTATTTCGGTTAACTTCCCGCCGTACGACAAAACCGTCGGCGTCGATATTTACGAACTATAACTTACCTTTCTTTAGTAAAGAAAGGTAAGCGAAAGAAACCTACTTTCTTTCCTAAAGAAAAGTAGGCAAAAGAAACTTAAACTTAACGTAAAAGAGTAGTGTGAATAACGCTACTCTTTTTTCGCACTCCGCCACTCTGTCATCCTGAGCCACAAAGGCGAAGGATCCCGCGGAAGCGGTTACTTTTCTTTAGGGAAAGAAAAGTAACCAAAAGAAACCTAAGCTAATAATAATTACGCTAAAGTTACTCTGTCATCCTGAACCGCAGGTGAAGGATCTCGCGGAAGCGAAACCTTATTGTCATTGCGAAGGGACCTCTATGGCAATCTCTCTGTGTAACTGTGCACTCTCGGCTCAATCAAGCGTATAAACTCCGCCACTCTGTCATCCTGAACCGCAGGTGAAGGATCTCGCGGAAGCGAAACCTTATTGTCATTGCGAAGGGACCTCTATGGCAATCTCTCTGTGTAACTGTGCACTCTCGGCTCAATCAAACGCACCGCCGCTCAAATCTCATTCCCATAAGTTTCTTTGGCTTACCTTTCTTCACGAAAGAAAGGTAAGTCGCGCGGAAGCGAAACGTATGTTAGCACTACGGTAACAGCAGAAAACAGCCTAATCCGTATAAAAGCATGTCGCAACAAAAATTCAACAAAAAAAGGAGGCGTACCTCCTTTTTGTTTGCGACGTTTTATTCGTAGCTTTGTTCTTCTTTCAAATCGTCTTTTTTATTGAAACACCTCAAATAAATCGTTTGGCGTCATTTCGTATAAGTTGCACAAAAACAAAATCTGTTCGTAATTAAGTTGAAAAATCCCGTTCTCAAAACGACTGTATTGTTGTTGCGTCATGTTCATTAAATTAGCGACTTGCTGTTGAGTATATCCTTTGGCTTTGCGCTCGGACTTTAAGTTATTCCCAACCATTTTTGCTACGTTCATGCAAAGATTATGCCACAAAATGATGTAAAAGGTTTGACATACATCACTAAATGATGTATAATAAGACTAAATTTTTTTATATCTAGCCGTATTTGCTAATATTGGCATTTACCGCCAGCATAAATACTTTTTTACAGAGGAGGACAAAAAAATATGGGGCAAATTGCAGAAGTCATCAAATATGAAGGCGACAATAGCACCTTTATATGGAAGCATCCCAGTGAAGACTTTAATAGTCTTACGCAACTCATCGTTCACGAATCTCAAGAAGCGATTTTCTTCTTGAACGGTCAAGCATTGGACGTATTCGGCGCAGGGCGTTATACGCTTGAAACGCAGAATATACCCAAGCTCGGCAAAATCTTAAATCGCACTACGGGCGGTGAAACTCCGTTCCATTGCGAGGTGTACTTTATCAACAAGACCGTTCAAATGGCGATTAAGTGGGGGACTGACAGCAAAATCCGTTTCATCGAGCCGAGCATGGGCATTCCGCTTGAAATCGGAGCATGCGGCGAACTGAACTTGGAAGTATCCGACGCACGAAAACTCCTTCTAAAGCTTGTCGGTACGATGAACGGTATCGCTTGGGGAGATAACGGCGCAGGCTTTACAAAGTCTATTCAAAATTGTTTTCGTCCGCTTATTTCCAATGCGATAAAGGCGCATTTACCCGGCACCATTAAAGCGCAAAATATCAACATTCTCGAAATCGACGAGAATTTGGAAATACTTTCCGAAGTTTTGCGCAAAAGCATAGTTCCCGGCTTCGAGGAATACGGGTTAACCATTCCGCAGTTTTATGTTTCAAATGTGCTTTTGCCCGAAAACGATCCCAACTTCCGTCGTCTTCGCGAATTACATACCGTTTCTTTCCAAACGAGAATGATTCAGGCGGAAGCGCTTGTTAAGAGCGCGCACGCCGACGCAGAAGCAAGCGTTGTGGCGGCGGAGCGTAAGGCGGCTTTAGAGCGTGAATCAACCGCAACCGAAATCGCAAGGCGCGCTGCCGAACGAGATATTATTCGCGCTCAAGCCGAAGCGCAAGCAACCAAAATGGCAGGTATAGCCGAAGCCGAGATTATGGCAGCCAAAGGATACTCACAGAGAGACGTGCTTGCCGCAGACGTTCAAAAAGCGTATGCGGAAGGTATCGGAAATATGTCTATCAGCGGCGGTGGCGGAGGTGTTGCCGGAGATATGATAGGGCTCGGGGTCGGTATGGCGGCTGCAGGCGCTGTTGCTCCAAAGCTTGGTGAGATGTTCAAGGGCATGAATCCCTCTGCACCCGTTGAAAACGCAACTGCAAAATGCGCAAAGTGCGGTGCGACTCTTCCGCCAAACGCAAAGTTTTGCTTGGAGTGCGGCGAAAAGGTAATTTCGGTTTCCGCAGATACCGTCGTTTGTCCCGAATGCGGAAAAACCGTAGTTAAAGGAAAGTTCTGCCCCGAATGCGGACACAAATTTATAACCGTTTGTCCTAAGTGTGGCAATAATGTTCCTGTAGGTGCAAAATTCTGTCTTGACTGTGGCGAGAAACTTTAACGGAGGTAAAAAATCATGAAAAAGAATTTTAAGTATTACGTAATTTGGTGGTTGGGTCTGCTCGGCTTATTTAATTTACTTGCGTTTATTATCCCTGCGTATCCTACGCTTGAAAAGTTTACCCCATCGTTTTGGATAGGCTGGGGCGTAACCATAGCCGCGTTCTTTGGTCAATTGATTTGCGCTTGGGTTGCCTTTAAGGAAGAATCTGCGAAAAAGACGTTTTACAATATTTCGCTGTTTACCGTAAGTTACTCAGGACTTATCTCGACGTTCGTCGTTGCTTTAATTTGCATTATCGTAACGCCGCTTCCTTATTGGATTGCCGCTATTGCTTGCGCGGTTGTGCTTGCTATAAACATTATTGCCGTCCTTAAGGCGAAAATTGCCATCGACGCCGTTGCTTCGGTTGACGCAAAGGTAGAAAAAGCAACCGCGTTTATTTACGACATGCGCGAAGAAAGCGAATCTTTGCTTACAAGGGCAAAAACCGATGAGATAAAAGTAATCTGCAAAAAAGTTCGCGACGCGTTTAAGTACAGCGATCCTATGAGCAATGCAGAGCTTGCCGCGGTTGAAGAAAAAATAAAGATATGCTTCGCACTTTTTAGCAAAGCCGTTATAGAAGAAAAAACCGAAGCCGCAACTTCGGAAGGCGAAGAAGCTCTTGCATTGATTGCCGAAAGAAACAACAAGTGTAAAAGAACAAAGTAATTTAAAGCAGTGAATAAATTTAAGAAAGTCTTTTATGACAATTAATTTGGAGATTTTTAATGTCAATATTCAAATGTAAAATGTGCGGAGGCACATTAGAAATCAACGAAAACGAAACAGTTGCTACTTGCGAATACTGCGGTACGCAACAGACGCTGCCTAAGCTCGATGACGACAGACGCGCGAATTTATATGACCGCGCCAACCACTTTCGTCGAAGCAACGAGTTCGACAAGGCAATGGGGATTTACGAACAGATACTAGCCGAGGACAACACCGATGCCGAAGCGTATTGGTCGCTTGTGCTGTGCCGCTACGGTATAGAATACGTGGAGGATCCATCTTCGCATAAGCGTATACCCACCGTTAATCGCGCGCAGTTTACCTCGATTTTCGACGACGATAATTACAAAGCCGCTCTTCGTTATGCGGACGGTTTACAGCGTACGATTTACGAAAAAGAAGCAAAAGCGATAAACGAAATTCAAAAGGGCATACTTGCGATCTCTCAAAAGGAAGAACCTTTTGACGTTTTCATTTGTTATAAAGAAACAGACAATAGCGGCAGGAGAACACAAGACAGCGTTTTGGCGCAGGACCTTTACTATCAACTTACGCAAGAAGGATTCAAGGTGTTCTTTTCCCGAATCACGCTTGAAGATAAACTCGGCTCTGCCTACGAGCCATACATCTTTGCTGCGCTAAACAGCGCAAAGGTTATGGTAGTGCTTGGCACAAAGCCCGAATACTTTAATGCAATATGGGTAAAGAACGAATGGAGCCGTTACCTTGCGCTTATAAAAAGCGGTCAAAAAAAGATGCTTATTCCTGCTTATAAGAATATGGATCCGTACGATTTGCCGCAAGAATTTTCGCACTTACAAGCGCAAGATATGTCCAAACTCGGCTTTATGCAGGATTTAATAAGAGGCATAAAGAAGATTGCGCAAGCAGACGCGCCCAAAACAACCGTAATAAAAGAAACGATCGTTTCTGCAGGAAACGCAAACACGGCGCCGCTACTAAAGCGAGCGCATATATTTTTGGAAGACGGCGATTGGGAATCTGCAGACGAATATGCGGAAAAAGTGTTGGATATCGATCCGGAATGTGCAGAAGCATACGTTGTAAAGCTTATGGCGGAGCTGCGCGTGCAGCAAAAAACACGCCTTGAATTTTGCAATAGACCTTTTGATCACATGGACAATTACAACAAAGTTTTACGTTTCGGTAGCAATGAGTTGATTAAAGAATTAAAAAAATATAACGTTACTATCCGCGAAAGCAACGAAGAAAACCGTAAAGCAAGTATCTATAATGACGGCGTTGCCCTTGCAAACTGTCAAACGCCCCAAAAGCAGATCGAAGCGGCAATAAAATTCGAACAAATTGTCGGATACAAAAACGCGGAGGAAATGGCAAAAAACTGCCGCCGCCAAGCATTAAAATTATCGTACGACATTGCAACAGAGGTAATGAATAATGCCGCTACGGCACAACAATATACCGAAGCGGGAAGGATGTTTTTAGAAATATCCGATGATTATGAGGCGGCTAAAGAAAAAGCGACAGAATGCGCCGCTAAAGCCGGGGAGCTTGCCGAGATAGAGCGTAATGATGCAATTTATGTTCGAGCGCTCGAGGCAATGGAAGAAGATGATATTTCAAGCATCGAAAGAGCCGTAAAAAACTTCCAAACCATTATTGAATGGAGAGACTCCGAAAGTAAAATCAAGGAATGCAACCAAAAGATAGCCGACATAAAGGAGCAGCAAGAACAAAAAAGAATCGCCGCCGAGAAAGCGGCAAAAAAGAGGAAAAAAATTACTGCTATTGCGGCATCTTGCATATGCGTTACTGTTGCTTTCATGTTTGTGCTAAATTTTGCTATTATCCCTGCCGATAGATACAGTAAAGCAATGAATGCAATTGAACGACAAGATTATGCTACGGCATACGAGTTATTACAAAAACTCGGAGATTATAAAGACAGCGGCTACCAAAAAAATGTTGTTAAAGTTAAACAAGAAAAAGCAGTTTTAAAAAACGCAAAGGTCGGCGATTATGTATTTTTCGGATCGTACGAGCAAGATAATAACACTTCCAACGGAAAGGAAGATATCGAATGGCTTGTACTTGAAGTAGAAAACGGAAAAGCGCTTGTGATTAGCAAATATGCTCTTGACTGCAAACGGTACAACACAAGCTATACAAGTGTTACCTGGGAGACTTGTACGCTTCGAACGTGGTTGAATAACGATTTTATAAGCTCGGCGTTTTTAGCCGATGAAAAAGCAATGATACCTACGGTAACCGTATCGGCGGATAGGAATCCGAATTACAGCACAAACCCCGGCAATGCAACGCAAGACAAAGTGTTTTTGTTAAGTATTACCGAAGTCAATAAGTATTTTAGTTCCGACGCTAAAAGGCAGTGCGAGTGCACTGCATATGCGGACGCTAACGGAGCGTATGTCGCTAGCAATGGCAATTGTTGGTGGTGGCTGCGGTCGCCCGGCTATACTCAGGTCAGTGCCGCCTTTGTCTACAACTATGGCGACGTCCTCGAGGACGGCGACCGTGTCCGTAACGCTGATTTCGCCGTCCGCCCCGCTTTGTGGATTGATCTGAACTCTTAAATTTTCTAATCTAAAATCATCCACTCGGCGCCGTAGGCGCAAATCAAAAATAATGCCGCCGTAAGGCGGTCGCGTAAATTTTATTTTAGAGGTATGCATATGGAGCGCAAGCAAAGCGAATTGACTGTTATTACTAAAGCAAAAGATTTGTGCTCCTACGTAATGACCGTTACACAAAAATCACCCAAGCAATTTCGATTTACATTTGTCGGCAGATTGCAGAATTTGGCATTGTCGGCAATAGAAAACCTGTTTCGTGCGAATGACATATTTGTTTCAAAGGCGGACGTTCGTTCGCAAAAGGAACGACTTTCCTATCAGCAAAGCGCAATGACGGATTTTAAGGTGCTTGGATATATTGCTCTGCTGTCTATGGAGCAAGGTTGTATTCTTTCAAAACAGTACGAGCAAATTTCGAGGCAAATTGCCGATTGCCAAAATCTGCTCGGCGCTTGGATGAACAGTGACAGAAGACGATTATCGTCCGACGGGACGTAATTGGGGGATTCGATTGTATGGGCTCTGTTGGTGGTGGCTGCGGTCGCCCGGCAATAATCAGAACAATGCCGCCAATGTCAACAACAATGGCGACGTCAACGAGAACGGCAACAATGTCAATAACGATAATAACGCCGTCCGCCCCGCATTGCTCTCATATGGTCCGAAGCTTTTGTGTAAGTACGCAAAGCCAGTGCCGAGAGTAAAGGAATCGGATTCCCTCTCGAATTTTCGGGAAAATATATGTCGGCGGCAAGGGTAACGCTTTTCGCTTTATTCTTTATGGCAAAAAGGTAGTTGTGCACGGTTATCTTTTTGCCCTGCCGATGGAATTTTAATTATGACGGATTATAAAAAACTATACGACTTTCAAAATCTTTATAAAGCGCACACCGTTGCAAGAAGAGGCAAACGCAACACAAGGGAAGTTATCGAATTTGAGGTGGACCTCGGAAAAAATCTAGCTATGCTTTCCGATTCGTTAAAGGACGGGACTTACAGAATGCAAGATTACTATAGTTTTGCAATTTATGACCCTAAGTATCGTATGATCCACGCTTTGCATTACCGTGACAGAGTAGTGCAACATTGCTTGTGCGACGAAGTGATTGCGCCAATTCTCGACAAAAAATTGATTTACGATAACGCCGCTTGCCGTATCGGGAAAGGCACTCACTTTGCGATAGGCAGGGTTTCAAAATTTTTGCACGATTTCTATAATAAACATGGCACAGACGGTTATTTTTTGAAATGTGATATCCGAAAGTTTTTCGGCAATATCGACCACTGTGTTTTAAAGCAAAAACTATCGAAAGTTATCGGCGATAAAGACGTTTTAAATCTTCTATACCGAATTATAGACAGTTTTGAGGTAACTTGGGGTAAAGGACTTCCGCTTGGAAATCAAACCAGCCAATGGTTTGCTATATTTTATCTTAACGATTTTGACCGCTTGATAAAAGAAAAGATGAAAATCAAATATTACTCTCGCTATATGGATGATTGCGTGTTGATCCATCACGACAAGAAATATTTGCGCTATTGTCTTGATCAGATGAAGCAATGTTTAAAAACGTTGAAAATTGATTTTAACGAAAAAACCGAGATATTTCCGTTAAAAAACGGAGTGGATTATCTCGGGTGGCATATATATCTTACCGAAAGCGGCAAAGTAATTCGTAAAGTTAAACAGCAGACAAAATATAGATACAAGCGCAAATTAAAATATTTTCAGCGTGCTTATGCCGATGGGAATGTTGAATTAGAAGGAATTAATCAAGTTTTGTCAAGTTATCGTGCCCATTTGGCTTATGGGCATACGTATAAATTGCAAAAGAAAATTTTAGGAGATTTTGTTTTAAGGAGAAAACAGCAACCGCTTCCGCGAGATTCTTCACGTTGTTCAGAATGACATAATAGCGTTGCGTACCTAAAATCTTATTGTCACCAACGAGGAGCGTTAGCGACGCGGCAATCTCTCCGTTAAACTCTTCCCTCTCGGCAATATCAAGCGTACTAATCTAAACCATCTGTCATTCTGAGCCGCAGGCGAAGAATCTCGCGGAAGCGAAACCTTATTGCCATTGCGAAGGGACCCCTGTGACAATCTCTCCGTTAAACTCCTACCTCTCGGCACAATCAAACTCACAACCGCATGCAAATCAAATTCTAACAAGCTTCTTTTGCCTAGTTTTCTATCGGCAAGGAAGGTGTGTTTACTTTTCCAAAACAAAAGAAGGAGTTGCATATGCAACGCCTTCTTTGTTGTATTGTATATTTTCCTTTTATTATCTCACAAATTCTAGTACGATTTGCCGAAGTAAATCTTCTTAACGGCTTTTTTGCCGCAGCACACGCATTTGTCGCCGCACGGCGTTTGATCGAACGGCATATTGCGACTGGACGCGCCTGCTACTTCCTTAATTTTATCTTCGCATTCGCGATCGCCGCACCACATGGTAAGAGCGAAGTTTCCGCCGTCCACGGCGTCCTTAAGCTCGTCCATGTTGCTTACCGTTTTAACGTGCGAATCGCGGAAGGCGAGAGCCTTAGCGTACATATTATCGTGAATTTCGTCAAGCAAAGTTGCAAGTCGAGTATTAAGCTCGTTAAGCGGTACTTGAATTTTTGCGCCGCCCTCGATATCTCGTCTTGCCAAAACCGCAACGCCGTTTTCGATATCGCGCGGTCCGATTTCTATACGAACGGGAACGCCCTTCATCTCGTACTCGTTAAACTTCCAACCGGGACTGTTGTCGCTATCGTCAAGTTTAACGCGGAAGTCCTTTTTAAGCGATTGATATATTTCGTTGCACTTATCCAGCACTCCGGGTTTGTGCATTGCAACCGGAATGATAACCGCCTGTATGGGCGCAACTCTGGGCGGCAAGCAAAGTCCGCGTTCGTCGCCGTGCGCCATGATTATCGCGCCTATAAGGCGGGTAGACGTACCCCACGAGGTTTGGTACGGATTTTTGAGCTTTCCGTCGCGGTCGAGGAATTCTATATCGAACGCAGACGAGAAGTTTGTTCCAAAGAAGTGCGTCGTGCCCGACTGCAAGCTTTTGCCGTCTTGCATCATGGCTTCGATGGAATACGTTTCTTTTGCTCCGGCAAACTTTTCTTTTTCGGTTTTTTGACCCATAAACATGGGAATCGCAAGCACGTTGCGTGCAAATTCTTCGTATACGTTAAGCATTTTAAGCGTTTCTTCTTTCGCTTCTTCTTCGGTGGCGTGCAAGGTGTGACCTTCCTGCCACAAGAATTCGCTTGTTCTAAGGAAGGGGCGAGTGGTCTTTTCCCATCGTACGACGTTTGCCCATTGATTTATAAGCAACGGCAAATCGCGATACGATTCCACCCATTGCGAGTACATTTTGCAAATAATCGTTTCGCTAGTGGGGCGAACTACCAACGGTTCGGGTAGTTCGGTCGCGCCGGCGCGCGTAACGGTTGCAACTTCGGGCGCAAAACCCTCTACGTGTTCCGCTTCTTTAAGAAGGTAGCTGTAAGGAATAAGCAACGGGAAATAAGCGTTTTCGTGCCCCGTAGCCTTAAAACGCTCGTCCATTTGTTTTTGAATAAGTTCCCACACGGCGTAACCGTACGGACGTATAACCATAGTGCCCTTTACCGGACCGTAGTCTGCAAGCTGAGTCTTTAACACTACGTCGGTATACCACTGAGGAAAATTCTCGTGAATGTCGGCAATTTCTTTTACAAAGTCTTTTTCTTTAGCCATAATAAACCTCTCCGTAACCAGAACAGTTTAACTTGTTTTTTGCTAAAAGTCAACTGTTTGCAAGCTAAAAACGGCTTTGTGTCAACGCATTATTGCACAAAATCGTAAAATTAGCCAATTGTTTTTCGCTCTTTGGCGGTTTGCACTAAAAGTAGGCAAGCTCGTCGCATAAACCGAGCTTAAATCGTTGACTATTTTGCTTGGATATTGTATAATAATTGTTTGTAAAAGAATGTTTACCATTGTGGAGAGAATTATGAACAAAATTAAGTTATTTTCAAGCGAGAGCGTAACCGAAGGTCATCCCGATAAAGTTTGCGACGCAATTGCTGACAGTATTTTGGACGAGGCACTAAAAGGCGATCCGTCGTCCAGAGTGGCTTGCGAAGTATGTTGCAGTACCGGTATGGTTTTGGTTATGGGCGAATTTACCACCGAGCAGTACGTGGATATCCCCAGAGTGGTACGCAAAGTGGTAAAAGAAATAGGCTACGGCGATCCGTCGCTCGGCTTTGACTACCATACTTGCGCGGTGCTTACCTACATCAACGAGCAGTCCGCCGATATATCCATGGGCGTGTCCGACGCAATCGAAAGCAAGGATTCTTCCGATCCTGCCGATCGCATAGGCGCCGGCGACCAAGGCATGATGTTCGGCTATGCGTGCAACGAAACGCCCGAGCTTATGCCGCTTCCGATTTCGCTCGCGCATGCGCTTACCAAGCGTCTTACTTACGTGCGCAAAGAAGGCATAATGCCGCAACTTCGTCCGGACGGCAAATCGCAAGTTACCGTTGCCTACGATCAAAATGGTAAGCCGCTGTACGTGGATACGGTAGTAATATCGGCGCAACACAATGCCGACGCAAATCTTGACGAACTTCGTAAGCAAATAATACAAAACGTTATATTGCCCGCCGTTCCCAAAAATCTTATTTGCGACAAGACTAAATTCCTAATCAATCCCACCGGCAGATTCGTTATAGGCGGTCCGCACGGCGACAGCGGCCTTACGGGTCGAAAGATTATAGTCGATACGTACGGCGGAATGTGTCCGCACGGCGGCGGAGCGTTCTCCGGCAAAGATCCCACCAAGGTGGATAGATCCGCGTCGTACTATGCAAGATACGTATGCAAAAATATCGTAGCGGCGTCTCTTGCGGATAAGGTTCAACTTCAGGTTGCGTACGCAATAGGCAAGGCGCAACCGGTATCCGTTTGCGTAGATACGTTCGGCACCGGCAAAATATCCGACGACGAGCTTATAAAGATTATAAACAAGCATTTTGATTTCCGTCCGTACTCTATAATCAAGAATCTCGGTTTGCGTGCGCCAATATACGCAAAAACCACCAACTACGGACACTTCGGCGACAAGGATGTGCCGTGGGAAAAGACGGATAAGTCCGAGGAGTTAAAAAAATACCTTAAATGAAAGTAAGCGGAACTGTTGAGGAAATTCGATTCAGAAACGAGGAAAACGGCTACACCATAGCCGTTTTGGACGTGGACGGCGAACCGCTCGTTGCGGTTGGCGCTTTTCCGCCGCTCAGCGGCGGCGAGGACGTCGAAGTAATCGGCGAATACGTCAATCATCCCAAGTTCGGCAGACAGTTCAAAGCTTCGGACGTAAGGCGCATAATGCCGAGTTCGATCGACGGCATAGTCCGTTTTTTGGGAAGCGGGCTGATTAAGGGAGTAGGACCTCGTACTGCGATTGCCATAGCCAACACTTTCGGAACGCAGTCGCTTGACGTAATCGAGTTTCATCCGTCCAGACTTACGGTTATACGCGGCATAACCGCCGCAAAAGCCTTGTCGATACACGAAGCGTACGTTCAAAACAAAAAAGTTCAAGACGCGGTTATGTACCTTCAAGCGCAAGATATTCCGCTTGGTTCGGCGCTTAAAATATACCGCTACTACGGCGAAGAAACGATAAAAACGGTTTCAGCTAATCCGTACCGACTTATCGAGGACATCGACGGCATAGGCTTTATTACGGCAGATCGCATAGCCGCAAAGCAAGGCATCGACAAAAACAGTCCCTTTCGCATTCGGGCAGGGCTTATGCACTGTCTTACGGTAAGCGGAGAAGACGGCAACACGTTTTTGCCTAGCGACGAGCTTGTAAAACAAGCGGCAACCCTTTTGGATTGCTCAAGCGATGACGTAGCTGCCGAAATCGACGGACTTATCATCGACGGCAAGCTTAAAAAAGCGGACGTCGAGGGAGCGAATGCGATTTATCTTCGTTCGGTTTATCAGGCAGAGCAAGGCGCCGCGGCAGGACTCGTGCGACTTATGACCGAGTCGGATAAAATTATTCGCGATATCGAGAGCGACATTGCTCAATTCGAGCAAAGCAACGGCGTAAAACTGCACGAAAATCAAAAAGAGGCGGTGCGTCTTGCCGTAAACAACGGCGTGTCGGTAATAACGGGCGGACCGGGTACCGGCAAAACCACGGTGGTAAAGTGTATTATCGAAATTAACGAAAAGCTTGGCGTATCGTCCATGCTTATGGCGCCTACCGGGCGTGCGGCAAAGCGACTTAACGAAAGCACCGACCGCGAAGCTACCACCATTCATCGCGCGCTTATGAAGGACGTGGGGCAGGCGGACTACAAAACGGCGATATCGCCGCTTAATTGCGGAGCGGTAATAGTAGACGAAGTATCCATGGTGGACGTGTTCCTGCTTAATATGCTCGTTCGCAGATTGCGTAGCGGAACGAGGCTAATTTTGGTAGGTGACAAGGATCAGCTCCCCAGTGTAGGCGCAGGCAATGCGCTAGCCGATATTATCGCTTGCGGACTGGTTCCTACGGCGATGCTCACTCATATATATCGACAGTCCGAACAAAGTCTTATTGCGCAAAACGCGCATGCGGTAAATCAAGGACTTATGCCCGATATATCGCAAAAGGACAAAGATTTCTTTTTTGTCCACGCAAAGGAGGCGGACAAGCTTGCCGATACGGTCGTGGATATGGCGTCGCGCAGGATCCCCAAGTTCCTTAACGTCGAGCCGCAAAAAATTCAGGTGCTATGCCCCGTAAAAAACGGCTCGTGCGGAACGATTGCGCTTAACAAACGTTTGCAAGAGGTAATAAACCCGATTGGCGAGCAAGTGCTCAGCGGCGAAGTTATCTACCGCGTCGGCGACAAAGTTATGCACACCGCCAACAACTATCAGCTGGAATGGGTACGACGCGAACCGTACTACGAAAAGGGCGAAGGCGTGTTCAACGGCGACACGGGTATAATTATCGACGTAAAACCCTCGTCGGGTGAAATTACGGTTTTGCTCGACGACGGCAGAACGGTGATATATCCTGCCGATGTACGCAGTCAGCTTATGCCGGCGTACGCAGTTACGGTGCACAAAAGTCAAGGCTCGGAATACGTCGGCGTGATTATGCCGATTACCGGCGGTAGCCCCATGATAATGACCAGAAATTTATTGTACACGGCAATAACGCGCGCAAAAAAATTCGTTGCGCTCGTAGGCGACGAGTACTATCTTAAACGAATGGTCGACAACAATTACATAGCAAAACGATACAGCGGAATGAAAACTTTTTTACTCCGACTGTACGACGATAATAATTTATTATACGGAGAGTTTTAATGGTTACTGTAAAAGAATTCAGCTACGACGACGCAAAGCAAATAGTCGAAGATCTGGGCGGAACGTTGTCGCCCGACGAGCGTGTGCTTATAATGGACGAGGGCGGCGAAAAGATAGGCGCGTCGGTAATAGGGCTAGACAGGACGGTTGTGGAAATACGGCAGATTATCGTAAAAGATCGTCCGTTCCCGTACTTCGATTTACTTGCGCGTTCAACGCTTAACATAATCAATTTGTTCGAATTGCCCATAATGGTACGAGTGGAAAGCAAACCGTATTTTACCGCGTTCGGCTTTACGCAAGCGGAAGACGGCTTTATGTACGTGCAAAGCGACAAAATCACGTTTAAGGGCAGCCTTTGCGGCGGACACTAATCGTAAAGTAAGGAGAGAATTATATGAGTAACTTTATAGAAGACATAATCGAAAGCGACCTTAAAGAAGGCAGATGTAAGGAAATCGTTACGCGATTCCCGCCCGAACCAAACGGATATTTGCATATAGGTCACGTAAAAAGCATTTGCCTTAACTACTACGGCACGGCAGTAAAATACGGCGGAAGATTTAATTTGCGTTTTGACGACACAAACCCCGCAAAAGAGGACGACGAATTCGTTCGTTCTATCGTGGACGACGTAAAATGGCTGGGCGCCGACGTAAGCAACGTACTCTTTGCGTCCGATTATTTTGACGAAATGTACGCAAGAGCGGTTATTCTTATCAAAAAAGGCAAGGCGTATGTGGACGACATGGACGCCGAGCAAATTCGACTTACTCGCGGCACGCTTACCGAGCCGGGCGTCGAAAGCAAAAACCGCAATCGTCCGATAGACGAAAGTCTTAAACTTTTCGAAGACATGAAAAACGGACTCGTGCCCGACGGCGCGCTTATTTTGCGTGCTAAGATAGACATGGCAAGTCCGAACATAAACATGCGCGATCCCGTTTTGTATCGCGTGCTTCACGAGCCGCATCACCGCCAAGGCGACAAATGGTGCATATATCCCATGTACGACTTCGCGCACCCCATCGAGGACGCAATCGAAGGAATAACTCATTCCATTTGTACGCTCGAATTCGAAGACCACAGACCGCTGTACGACTGGATAGTGCGTGAGTGCGAATTTGAAAATCCGCCTCATCAATACGAATTTGCTCGTTTAAGCATAAAGCGCACTATAATGAGTAAGCGTTATCTAAAGCGTTTGGTGGACAGCGGAGCGGTAGACGGTTGGGACGATCCCCGTATGCCTACCATTGCGGGACTTCGTCGCAGAGGATATACGCCGAGCAGTCTTATCAATTTTTGCGAAAAGATTGGCGTAAGCAAGGCAAACAGCGAAGTCGAAACCGGATTGCTCGAAAGCTGTATTCGCGACGAGCTTAACGCCAACGCTCCCAGAGCCATGGCGGTGCTCGATCCCGTAAAGCTTATTATCGTAAATCGCGACGCCGACTATCGCGAAGAACTCGATTTTGAAGTTAATCCCACAGCGGAAAACGGCGAAGTTCGAAAAACGGACATAAGCAACGAACTTTACATCGAAAGAAGCGACTTCGAAGTAACGCCTCCGCCCAAGTTCAAGCGACTCGTTCCGGGCGGAATGGTAAGGCTTAAAGGCGCCTATATAATAAAGGCCGTGGGGTACGAAACGGACGGCGACAAGGTAACTCTTATAAAAGCCGAGATTATCGAAGGAACCAAGTCCGGACACGACGAAAGCGGTATAAAAGTTAAGGGCGTAATACATTGGGTAAACGCCAAAACCGCGATAGATATCAAAGCGCGTATGTACGATTATTTGCTTTTGGACGCAGAAGAAAAAGTCGATTTTGCCGAAAGAATGAATCCCGAATCGCTTAAAGTTCTTAATGCAAAAGGCGAAGCGTATCTAAGCAAGGCGCAAGGCGGACAGTCCTTCCAATTCTTGCGCCAAGGATATTTTTGCCGAGACGCTAAAAGCGACGAAGCGGTATTCAATCTTGTGGTCGGGCTTAAGGACGGCTACAAAAAATAGGAGAACAGTTATGAAAAAGATAGACAGCTATACTTTAAGAAAAATGTGGCTTGATTTTTATGCCGAAAAAAACCACGCAATAATAAGTTCGGCGTCGCTTATACCCGAAAACGATCCGACGGTTTTGTTTACCACCGCCGGAATGCATCCGCTTGTACCGTATTTGCTCGGCGCAAAGCACCCTGCCGGCAATCGCCTTGCCGACGTTCAAAAGTGCGTTCGAACGGGCGATATCGACGAAGTGGGTGACGACAGCCATTGCACGTTTTTCGAAATGCTCGGCAACTGGTCGCTTGGCGATTACTTCAAAAAAGAGCAAATACAGTGGAGCTATGAATTTTTAACAAGCGAAAAATATTTGGGAATAGATAAAAATCGCCTTGCCGTTACCGTTTTTGCGGGCGACGAGGATTGCCCGCGCGACGAAGAAAGCGCAAAGCTTTGGCAAGAGTGCGGACTTAGCAAAGACCATATATTCTATTTGCCCAAGTCGAACAACTGGTGGGGACCTGCCGGCGTAACCGGACCGTGCGGACCGGATACCGAAATGTTCTTTATTGCCGACAAGCCGGACTGCGGCGATCATTGCGGCCCCGATTGCGATTGCGGTAAGTATTTGGAAATATGGAACGACGTGTTTATGCAATACAACAAGACGGCGGACGGCAAATTCGAGCCGCTAAAGCAGCGTAACGTCGATACGGGTATGGGTTTAGAGCGTACGCTATGCACGCTTCAAGGCAAAAAGAGCGTATACGAAACCGATTTATTTACGCCTATTTTGCAAAAAATTCGCGAATGTCGTAAGGCAAACGAAGCCAAAGACGTCGTAAATATTATCAATCCCGACGTAGAGAAAAAAGCGGAGCGTATCGTAGCCGATCATATTCGCACGTCGGTATTCATTATAGGCGACGAGCGCGGAGTAACCTGCTCAAACGTCGATCAAGGATATATTTTGCGTAGATTGCTTCGCCGAGCTATTCGTTTCGGCAGGCAGATATCGCTTGCAAAAGGCGACTTTTCTTTAATAGCGCGCACCGTAATAGATATGTACAAGGACGTATATCCCGAACTTAAACAAAACGAAAATAAAATCGTCGAAGAAATCGATTTGGAAGAAGAACGTTTCGAAAAGACGCTTTTTACCGGCATAAAGGAATTTGAAAAAGTTGCGTTCTATCAAAAGGGCGACACCATAAGCGGAAAGGCGGCGTTCAGATTGTACGAAACGTACGGTTTCCCTGTGGAAATGACTGTCGAGCTTGCAAAAGAGCGTAACTTAAAGGTGGACATAGAAGGATTTAACGCCGCATATAAAGAGCACCAGCAGAAAAGCCACGCAGGAGCAGAGCAAAAGTTTAAGGGCGGGCTGGCAGACCACACCGAAACCATAACTCGGTTGCACACCGCAACGCACCTTATGCACGCCGCGCTCAAAAAGGTGCTTCACGACGACGGCGCAAACCAAAAGGGTAGCAACATAACCGAAGAGCGTTTAAGATTCGACTTTACCTTCGGGCGCGCGCTTACTCCCGACGAAATAACGCAGGTCGAGCAGCTCGTAAACGAGGCAATTAAAGCCGACGTTCCCATCACCTGCGAAGAAATGACGGTAGACGAAGCAAAGGCACAAGGGGCAATCGGTTTGTTTACTTCTAAGTACGGCGAAAAGGTAAAGGTGTACACTATGGGCAGCTTTTCTAAGGAAATTTGCGGCGGACCGCACGCAAGCAGAACGGGTGAGCTTGGCAAGTTCCGTATATTAAAGGAACAGTCGTCGGGCGCAGGCGTTCGTCGTATAAAGGCAATTTTGGAATAAAACGCAAAAAACAACGGAGGGTAAAAAAATGAAAGTTCGCGAATCCGAGGAAATGTACCTCGAAACGATTTTCATTCTAAAAAAGCGTGTCGTCAATCTTCGCGCAGTCGATATAGTAAACGAGCTGGGGTACGCTAAATCGAGCGTTTCGCGCGCTGTAAATCTTTTGCAAAAACGCGGATACGTAAACATCGACGAGGGCGGAGTAATAACGCTTACTTCCAGCGGCGAAAAAAAGGCGCATGACGTATACGAGCGTCACGCCGTAATAACCGAGTTGCTCGTTTCTTTCGGCGCCGACCGTGCTCTTGCCGAGGACGACGCCTGTCGAATCGAACACGTAATATCTCCCGAACTGTTTGAAATACTAAAAAATCGTTTAAAAGACTTGCAAAAACAATAAGGCATTAGGATTTGCAACGAAAAACGGCTGAACGTTCTACGTTCAGCCGTTTTTCGTTAGTTACCGTTTATAAACGGATATTAATAATTTTGTTCGCAAATTTCAAAATAGCTTTGCGGATGAGCGCACGTAGGGCAAACGTCGGGAGCTTTTTCGCCTACTACTATATGACCGCAGTTACGGCATTCCCAGACTTTAACCGAGCTCTTTTTGAATACTTCGGCTGTTTCGACGTTTTTAAGCAAAGCTCTGTAACGTTCCTCGTGATGCTTTTCGATAGATGCAACAAGACGGAATTTTTTTGCAAGATCGGCAAAACCTTCCTTTTCGGCGGTGATTGCGAAATTCTCGTACATGTCCGTCCATTCGTAGTTTTCGCCGTCGGCAGCTGCGGCAAGGTTTTGCGCGGTATTGCCGATTCCCGCAAGTTCTTTAAACCACATCTTGGCATGCTCTTTTTCGTTTTCGGCGGTTTTAAGGAAGATTGCCGCAATTTGTTCGTAGCCTTCCTTTTTTGCGGTAGAGGCAAAGTAAGTGTATTTGTTTCTTGCTTGCGATTCGCCGGCAAAAGCGGCAAGCAAGTTCTTTTCGGTTTCGGTTCCTTGATAAACGTTTTTCTTATCCATAATTTTTCTCCTTGTGGGTCGATAGGTATATTATATCAAAGACTCAAACGGTTGTCAATACGCTTTTGTTTATAAATTATAAAATAATTTTTAATAGTTTTTTAAAAAACCGTTAAAACAGTTGTCAAAAAACGTAAATTGTGATATATTATGTAGGCTGATTCTTTGCCGCCGTGGTGGAATTGGCAGACGCGCCGGACTCAAAATCCGGTGGTAGTGATACCGTGTCGGTTCGACTCCGACCGGCGGCACCAAAAAACGAACCCTAAATAAGGTTCGTTTTTTTCATTTCGTAATAATAAATAAAAGTGGCAACAACTGCTAGAAAAAATATCACTTTTTCAAAAATTCCGTAAGGTTGCGTTTTTTGTCTTCGGACAAAGATTGAATCAAGTCGTAAAGTTCGTTGTCGATCTGATAGTCCTCGATGTTTTTACTAAAAAAGCGTTCTACGGGGAAGTTGCAAACTTCTAAAATTTCAAAGAGAGTTTTTACCGTCAGTACGATTCTGCCGCTTTCTACCTGAGCTACGTACTGCGTGCTTTTGCCTATACGTTTGCTCGTTTCAGCCGCCGAAAGCCCGGCGGCATTTCTTACGTACCCCAAACGGAACAAGATTTCTTTTAAGTCCATAATGCGTCCTACCTAAAATATCGATTTTTCTATATTATAAATAAACGCCGAAGCAACTAGCCGACGGCTTATACATAAATTTTAGTCAAAATCCGCTATTTGAATACTCTCACACATAAAAAAGTGATATAGTAAACACTGACAGTGTTTAAAGCGAGAGTAAAAGAGGTAAATGAACATGGAGAGACATAAAAGTTGTTGCTTTATCGGGCATCGCAAGATTATTAACGAAGCGGATTTGACGTCAAAATTATCTGAGCTAATCGACAAGCTTATTTTCGACGGCGTAAACGTTTTTATATTCGGCAGTAAAAGCGAGTTTAACGACTTGTGCTATAAAATCGTAAACAGTAAGCGCGTAGAATTTCCGTTTATTAAAAGAGTGTTGTTTACTTGTGCAAACGAAGCCTGCGTTTTCGAACGAGAAAAAGAAGAATTAAGTCAATCTGCTTCTGCGATTATCGGGAAAAGCGTGGAGATTTTCGGCTTTGACGAAGAACGTCGATTTGCCGCTAGGGAAAGGGCGGGCAAAGCTAGTTATTTGCAACGCAACCGCGCTATGATAGACGACAGCGACGTATGCGTTTTTTATTATAAGCTCGGCTGCGATTTTTCAAAAAGCGATAAAACGGACATTTACGAGCATAAGGCAAGCGGAGCAAAAGCCGCGTACGAATACGCCGCAAAAAAGAACAAGCGGATTTATAACGTATTCGGTTAAGCAAAGCGATTGTCGTTTGCGTAAAGAAGCGGATACGTTTAAAAAAACCAAAAGGCGGATATAATTGCGGCAAAGGAGATATCGATGAAGAAGAAAGCGTTAAGCGCCGACGAAGCGCGTAACAGCGTCGCCGCATTAAAAGGCAAGATGCTGCAAATAAAGATAAATAAAGGACGTAAGAAAATAGTAAAGTACGACGGTAAAATAGACGAAATATTGCCGTCTTTATTCACCGTCGAGATTTGCGACGAAACGGGCGTTAATCATTTGTCTTGCTCGTATTGCGACGTGATTTGCGGCGACGTGGTTTTGGCAGAAAAAAAAGAATAAAAATAACGGTAATATTTATGCTCCGCGCGTTATAAAATATAGTGTTAGTTCACTTTTATTTTTTTGGAGGATAAAATATGGCGTTAGAACCCATCTACGAGGTTGCCGCAGTCGGCGGTTTGCAAAAACTGTGTTCGGGACAGGTCGTTGCGGAAGCTAAGTTGGCGCCCGCTCGCGGCGAAGAAATAACTAAAATATTGGGAGTGTCGGCTTCGTCCGACGTCGGAACGACCGAAGTGTTCACCGGCGAGGCGCGAGTAAAAGGCAAAGTCGAATTCAACGTATTGTATTGCGACGTAAACGGAGCAATCAAGCGGCTTAGTTACTGTGCCGAAATAAACGACAAAATCGAAAACGACGCCATAACGGGCGGAAACTTGTGCGTAATAAGTCGTATTTTGGATACCGACGTCGTGTCGGCTTCGGAAGAAGAGATAAGACTTGCCGCCATAGTTGAAATAGAGTTGTACGGACAAATCGGTAATCGCATTAAATACCTTCATAAAGGCGGCGAAAATGTATATTCGCGCGAGCAAAAAACCGATTATACCAAAATCCTTTGTTCTTTCGAAGGCAACGCTTCGGTTTCTGCCGAAGCGGTAATAGACGGCAACGCAATAGAATGCGTCGACAGTCGCGCGTGCGTGAATAAGTCGATTGCTTTAAACGATTCGGTAGTCGTCGAAGGCGAAATAAGCAGCGACGTGATTTATTCTGCCGAAGGCGGAGTAGGACACGTTTTGATAAATACGCCCTTTACCTTCGAGGTCGAAGCTAGCGGCGCGTTAAGCGGAAGCGACGTAGTGGCTTATGCTCGAATAACGTCGACAAAAGCGAGCGTCGTAAGCGGCGAGGAAAACACCGCACTTATAAATTACGATTTAAAGGTAAGCGGGTTCGTCACTCAAAACGACACGTTGTGTATTATCGACGACGTATTTTCGGTAAACAATAAGCTTGTTAAAAGCAGCCAAAGCGTTGCGCTTAAAGTAACTAAGCAGCACGTCTACTTAAGCGACGAAATAACGTCAAAAGTAACGCTTGACGTCGGGCAACCGATCGTAGACAGTATAGTAGCGCCGCTAGGCAGTTCGGTTTTGCTTTCGTCGGCGTACGCTACGCCCGACGGAGTTACCGTCGAGGGACTTATCCGAACGAGCATAATTTACTTTAGCGGCGAATCGAATTCGTACAGCGCCGTAGTTGCCGAAGCTCCGTTTGCGATAACTAAGCCTATGGACGCAAGCGAAAACGACGAGGTATACGCAGTCGCTCAGGTAATGGGCGTTCATACGAAGATACGACGAGGAAACGAGCTTGATTTAAGGGCAGAGCTAAGACTAAACGTAATCTTAAGTGCAAACGCTACGTGTAATTTTATTACAGAGCTAAGCCAAGGCGAGCCTATCGAAACGCCGACCTGCGCGTTATCGATGCGTGTCGGTTGCAAAAACGAAAGCTTGTGGGACGTAGCAAAGGCTTTGGCGGCTACGCCCGAAACGATAGAGCGGCAAAACCCCGAACTTTCGTTCCCTTTAAGCGGCGGCGAAAGAGTGGTCTTGTTCAGAAGGATAGAAAAATAATCTTATTAGCGAAAACGGCGGCTTAAAAAAGCCGCTTTTTTCTTGCGTTTACGTTGATTTAATGTTAAAATAAACTTATGAATAATCTAGCGTTAAAAGTTTACGGCAAGCTTAATTTGTCGCTTAATATCACGGGCGTAAAGGACGGGTATCACGTTATCGATTCGGTGGTGTCGTCGGTTTCGTCGTTCGATACGATCTTCGTTTCCAAACGAAACGACGATCGTATCGATTTCACGTTCAACGCTCCTTTTAAGGTTTCTTCCAATACGGTAATAAAGGCAATAGGCGCGCTAAAAAAGCGTTTCGGTCCGTTCGGCGCGGATATAATAGTCGACAAAAATTTGCCGCTAATGGGTGGAATGGGCGGTTCGTCCGCCGACGCAGCCGGAGCGATAACGGCGATAAGCGAACTTTACGGCTTCGATAAAAGCTCGTTGCGTTCCGTTTGCAACGAGGTAGGCGCCGACGTCTATTACATGCTAAGCGGCGGTTACGCCAGATTAAGGGGTATAGGCGACGAAGTTGAAAAAATAGACTGTCGGCACGGATATTACGTGGTTTATATTGTCGGCGGCAGTACGCTTACCAAGGATGTGTACGACAAATACGACCTTATAGGCGGAGACGGCGAAGTTAACAACGGCGAGCTTATTAATGCTTTAAAAAACAAACGCACGCCGACGCTTGGCAATATGCTGTATAAAGCGGCACGTTCGCTTAATAAAAATATCGAAGCGTGTTCCGACGCTTTAAAAACGATAGGTCTAAACCCCAATATGACGGGCAGCGGATCGTGCGTATACGCTTTTTCCGAAGATCCTTTTATGGACGTAGTAAAGCTGAAAACGCTCGGCTTTAACGCGCGGCACGCAAAGCTGCTCCCCTACGGCATTGAATTTATATAGTAAAACTAGTTTAAAGGCGATCTTAGGCGGTCGTCTTTTTTAGTGTTTAAAAAAACTTTTTGTGGCAATAATCGTGGTTATGAAAAGATTTATCGCGTTGCTCGGAGCAACGTTGCTCGTTATGGGAGTGCGCCTTTATAACAACGGGTTGCTTAATTGCGGCTATGACGGTCAACTGTCGGTAGGTAAGTACGATACGGTAAAAACCGAAGCTTTTTTAATCAGCGGCGAACATCGTATGGATATATGCGGCGACGAAAGCGTTGCGCTTAACGTAATAGACAATCTGGACGCAACCGTGCTTTTTACCGAGACGGTAGACGGCATAAAGATTTTTTATGCGTACTCGCCAAGACTTTCTTATCCCGTTACCGTAAAGGACAATAAAATAAATCTTATGGTTGCGGTAAGCGAGCGCGGCGTATCGGCGGGAACGCCGTTATTGTACGGAAGTTACTAAAATTCTTTTTTATGAGTATAAAAATAAAAAATGCGTCAATAATCGTGGCGTAAGGAGGTTATTATGAAATCTTATTCAGGTTCAGCAAAAGATAAAAACAATAAAAACGGCTTGTTGGCGCTTATTATAGGCTTGTCGCTTATTTTGTGCGCCGTAATCATTACTTTGTGCGTAACGTTAAGCGTACCCGACGAGGACGTAGGCGGCAATGTCATTCCGCCCGCAAACGAGCAGACCGAAAGTTACGTAATGCCGATAAGCGAGTACACGGCAGGTCAACAATTTTCGGACAAGCTGGTGTTCAATCAAACTCTAAAGCAGTGGCGCACTCACAACGGCGTTGACTTTATTGCGGCAAAGGGCAGCGAGGTAAAGGCAGTATACGGCGGCGAAGTAACAAGCGTGGAAAACACTACGCTCGAAGGTACGGTGGTAACCGTAAAACAAACGGACGGTATTACGGCAATTTACAAGTCGCTCGGTTCGGACGTAAAAGTCGAAGCGGGACAAACGGTTAAGGCAGGTGACGTTATAGGGTACGTAAGCGAAACTATGGTTACCGAAAAGAGCGAAGGAGCGCATTTGCATCTGGAAATGAAAAAGGACGGCAAATACGTCGATCCGCTTGAATATCTTCCCGAAGGCGCGGATAAGTAACGCGAAACAATTTACGCCAAAAACAGTCGAACGCAAAAGAACGTTCGGCTGTTTTTTGTTTTTAAAAACTAAAAATCGTTGCGACTGTGTAGCGTATTTATATCGATATTATTACGCATAATAGCCGTATATGAATGCAGAAAAAATAATAAGTGAATTCGCAACGCAAAATAACGTGGTTCGCCGTGAAGTAAAAGTAGGCAAACAAACGTACGAGTTGCTATTTTGTCCCGAACTTGCCGATTCGGCGGCGATACAAAACGTAATAAAATCGTTGCTTCGATGTGCCAATCCTGCAGTGGGCGAGCTTAAAGATTCGGTTCTTTTCATTCCGGAAGCGGAGGAGATAACCGACGAAGCGGAGGGCATGGAATCGCTTTTAAGCGGCGACGCATTGCTCTTTGCAGGCGAGCATACGCTTAAGCTAAACGTTCGCAAGTACGATAAACGCTCGGTTCAGGAGCCGCCTACCGAAACTGTAATGCGAGGTCCTCGCGAAGGTTTTATCGAAGATTTAAAAACCAATCTCGGACTTATCGAGCGCAGATTGCGCACACCTGCGCTAGCAATCGAAAAGTATCGGGTGGGTAGAGTAAGTTCCACGACGGTTGCGCTAGTATACGTTTCGACAATAGCTTCGCCTCGGCTTATCGATAGGGTGCGAAAGCGGCTTGAAAAAATAGATATAGATTGTCTTATCGACAGTCATTATCTTCAACCGCTTTTAGAGGATCATCCGTTTTCGCTGTTTCATCAGTCCGGCGTGTCTGAAAAACCGGACGTAGTATGCGCAAAATTGCTCGAAGGCAGAGTAGCGCTTATAGTGGACGGTTCTCCCATGGCGCTTACCGTACCGTTTATTTTTATCGAAGACCTTCAAAGCAGCGAGGACTACTACGAACGAAACGCTTTTTCAAGCTTTTTGCGTATTATGCGTCTTATAGCGTTGTTTTTCGGAATAGCCTTGCCGGCTATCTTCGTAGCGGTGCAGATGTTTCACCAAGAAGTAATTCCGGTAAGATTTCTGACTACTCTTATGAACGCAATCGAAGGCATACCGTTGCCGCCCTTGCCCGAAATTTTGTTCGTGCTTTTGCTGTTCGAAATTATTCGAGAAGCAAGCGTGCGCATGCCGCGCGCCGTAGGTATGGCAATGAGTATAGTCGGCGCGCTGGTACTTGGCGAAACGGCGGTTAATGCGGGAATAATAAGTTCGCCCGCCGTAATGGTGGTTGCTCTAAGTTCCATATCGTTGTACACCGTGCCCAACGAAGTCGGCACGATGAGCCTTATACGTATCGCGCTTATACTTATGGGCGGCTTTTTCGGTTTTTTCGGAATAATCGTTTCGGCAATGTTTTTCGTTCATATGGCTTGCGGACTGGATAGTTTTGGCGTGCCGTACACTGCGCCCTTTGCGCCGTTTGTAAAAAACGACCTAAAGGACGCGCTTATGCGAGCGCCCATTCCCACGCTTAATACTCGTCCCCAATCCATACCTAATATAAACGGCACTCGCCAAGGAGAAAACATATGCGAAAAGAGATAGATTCCGGTCAGCTTTCGGTATTCGTCTTTATAGCCGTAATGGCGTTCAAAATTTTTATGGCACCCGGACTTTTAATAAAATATTCGGGCAGAGACGGCTGGATAAGTATGCTTTTCTACGTTGTTATCGAACTTATTATACTTCTTATAATATTGCAGATAATAAAGCTCAATCCCGACAAAACTTTTTACGAATTGCTCGCGGATTCGCTGGGCAAAACGATAAGCGGCGTAGTTTTGGCGCTGTTTATTGCGTTGCTTATGATAAAGCTGATTATCATGTGCGGCGAACTTAAGTTGTTTTTTAATACCAGTATTCTAAAAAGCGTGAATTTCGCAGTTTGTTTTGCCGTTTTGCTCGTTATGTTGGTAACGTTCGTTTCTAAAGGGTTGACGGCAATAGGCAGGATGACACAGATATTTTTTCCGTTTATTCTCGCCGCGCTTTTGGTGTTGTTTTTGCTTACCGTCGGTAATTTGAATTTAAACGGTTTGGCTCCGGTAGAAGTTAACCTAAGCGAGCTTATGGGCACCATGTCCAAATTTCCCATGTGGTTCGGCGACGTTGCCGTGTTGTTGATATTCACCGGTAAGGTAAAATTCAAAAACAAATTCGTTGTAAAGGGAATGCTTACGGCTTGCGTTTCAAGCGCGATAGTTATGTATTTTGCCATAGTCTTGTTTGCCGCTTACGGAGATTATCCGATAATAATCGACTACGGTCACAATATAAGCAATATGGTGGTGTACTCGTCGGGCAGCTATCTGTTCGGCAGATTCGACATTCCTATATTTTGCATATGGATGATATCCATTTTCGTGCAGATAACGGTAAATTTTTACGCGATAACTTCGTTTGCGCATTCTATAGCGCAAAAAGGCAACGGCGTCGTTTGGGCAATAGCGACGGCAATAGCTTTGTTTATATTAAGTCAATTCGTTTTCAACGGCAAAAGCGAACTGTTCGAATTGGGTACGGGAATCGCAAGGTGGTTGTGTCTAATGGTAGAAGCGTTGCTGCCGACGTTTGCGCTGGTTATATCTATAACGAAAAGGAGGAAGGAAAATGACCTATCAAAAGAAAAGTCTGATAATTAAAATCATAGTTTTCGTTTTTTTGTCGCTTATCGTCATTTTTCCGCCCGAAGATTCGCCAAGCCTCGAGACTAAAACGGCGGTCAACGTGGCTGCGTTCGATAGAATCGGAGACCAAACGCAGGTGTACGTACAAATGAACATTCCTCAGCAGATGGCGCAAGGTTCTTCCAAGTTGTTGGTGGTAAAGGAGGACGGCAAAAACATTGCTCAGGCGCTTGACAACCTTTCGGTAAAAATAGGACAAGATATCGAGCTTGCGCATTGCGGAATAATAATTATAGGCGAGCAGATGGCAAAAACGGGTTTTACGGACGATCTGGATTATCTTTTATCCAGCGGCAAAATAAGCCCGCAAATAACCATGTTTAATTGCGAAGGGAAGGCGGAAGATTTTATGTCCAAGCTAAACGAGTTTTCGCAAACCAACGGCTCGGCGGTTTTTGACGTAGCGGCGTTTTCGGAGAATTCGATAAACGTTCGCACCGTGTCGGCACTTACGTTTTTGTCCGAAAATCATTTGCCGTCGGCTTCGTCTACGCTTCCGCTAATAGGCTTCGAGATGCAGTCGGGTGGAGGCGAAGACGGCGGCGGTTACGATTCGGGCGCAGGGCAGTCGCAACAAAGCGACGAACAAAGCGGCGAACAAAACGGCAAAAAGCAAAACACTCCCGAGCTTAAGGAGCTTCACGAATCCATGCTTTACAAAAACGGGAAGGCGGTAAAAAAACTGTCGGCAAAAGCGACGAAAGGGCTAAGCATATTCGATTCCAAAAGTCACAAGGGCTATTTCGAAATAACCGACGTCGTAATAGGCGATCACCTCGTTTCTTATGTTCCGATGCGAGTACTCAAAAAACAAGGCAAGCTCGTAACCGACTTTAGCGGCGGACCTAAAGTGATTTTTGACGTCAACGTCAAGCTTGAAGTAGAAACCGGTTACGTAATATCCAAGCTTGGTAAATACGCAAGCGAGCAAGCGGTAAAAGAGGCGCTTACGAAAAAAGCAGAAGAAATAATTCAATCCGAAATCGCCGAAACGCTTAACGATTGTTTGGATTCGGGCGCGGACGCGCTAGGGATAGAAACTGCCTTCTACAAACAAAACGGAGCTTTGTACAAATTTTACGGCGACAAGAATCAATTCGTAAAAAATGTTCAAGTAGAATATAAAATAAAAGCGGAAGTGGTGTAAAAAACGCAAAAATAGGTTGATTTTTAATGATTTACATGCTAAAATATTATCGTAAGAAAACAAATAAAGGAGACAAAATATGAAACCAACTTATATTGCTGAACCTTTCAGAATTAAAAGCGTAGAGCCGCTTAACATGCTTACGCGTGAAGAACGCGCCGCAAAAATTAAGGCAGCTCATTACAACCTTTTCGGTCTTAATTCGCAAGACGTTTACATCGACTGTCTTACCGACAGCGGCACGAACGCAATGAGCGCCGCTCAATGGGCAGGCGTTATGGTAGGCGACGAGTCTTATGCCGGCGCAACCAGCTACCAGCACGTTATCGAAAGCGCAACCGATATTTTCGGTTTCCCGTACATTCAGCCCGTTCACCAAGGACGTGCTGCAGAAAAAGTACTTATGCCCATTCTTATGCAAGGCAAAAAGTATGCAATCGCAAATATGTTCTTCGATACTACTCGCGGACACACCGTTCTTGCAGGCGGTATCCCCGTAGACTGTGTCGTTCCCGAAGCTTTGGATCCTTCGGTAAGAAAGCCGTTTAAGGGCAACATGGACTGCAAAAAACTTAAGGAACTCATTAAGGAATACGGCAAAGAGAACATCGGCGTAATCATAATGACAATCACCAACAACTCGGCAGGCGGTCAGCCCGTATCGGTAGCTAATATTCGCGAAGCAAGCAAGATCGCTCACGACGCAGGCATTCCGTTTATGATCGACGCAGCTCGTTATGCCGAAAACGCTTGGTTTATTAAGCAACGCGAAGAAGAATTTAAAAACGCTTCCATTAAGGAAATCGTTCGCGAGTGCTTTAAAGAGGCAGACTACTTCACCATGTCCGCTAAAAAGGACGCTATCGTAAACATGGGCGGTCTTTTGGGAACGAGACACAAGGACGTATTCGAAACCATCAAACAGCGTTGTATTTCTTTCGAAGGCTTCATTACCTACGGCGGTATGTCCGGTCGTGACCTCGAAGCTTTGGCTATCGGTCTTAAAGAAGGCATTAGCGAAGACTTCCTTCGTTATCGTATAGGTCAGCTCGAATACATGGCAGCTCGTCTTGACGAAGCAGGCATCGCATATCAGTCGCCCGTTGGCGGACACGCACTCTTCATCGACGCTAAGGCAATGCTTCCGCATATTCCTTGGAATCAATATCCCGCTCAGGCACTTGCAGTAGAGCTTTATATCGAAGCAGGTATTCGTGGTTGCGATATCGGATCTTATATGCTTGACCGTGATCCGGTTACGCACGAAGAGCAAGAATCCAAGTTCGAGTTTACTCGTCTTTGCATCGCTCGCCGTGTATACACTCGCGCGCATCTCGATATCATCGTAGACGCTCTTATCGAAGTTAAGAAGCATGCCGACAAGATTAAGGGACTTAAGATAGTTGAAGAAGCTCCCGTTCTTCGTCACTTTACCGGCAAGCTCGAAATGCTCGACTAATAAAAACGAAAATAATAAAAGCAGGTTGGAAATGATATGCACCCCAAAAGTTTGTCTAACTTTTGGGGTGCATATCAAAACGACCTGCTTTTTTACTTTACAAACGGTTAAACTTTTAATCTAAAATCGGCGTAACTAACCTAATCGCTCAGGCATAAGATAAAGCAGGATAAAGCGCAAGGAGAAACTTATGATTTGGACGATTGTCGGTGTGATTATACCTTTTGTCGGCACTTCGCTCGGAGCCGCATTGGCGTTAATAAGCAAAAAAGTCGAAAACAAGCGAGCGCACTCGTTGCTTATAGGTTTTGCGGCAGGAGTTATGCTTGCTGCGGCAATATGGTCGCTTATACTACCGTCGGTAGAGCTTTCTTCAAACCGAGGCGACGTGCCGTTTTTGCCCGTTTCCGTCGGGTTTATGATAGGCGTGTTTGCACTTATCGCGCTAGACGCCGTAACGCTTTCCGTTTTGCAGGGGACAAATCGTAAAAACGACTTGTTGTTTATCGCCGTAAGCGCGCACAACGTACCCGAGGGTATGGCGGTTGGCGCGATTTTTGCCGGGCTTATGGCAGGCGGAACCGAAATAACTTTTGCTTCTGCCGTTTCGTTAAGCATAGGAATCGCGCTTCAAAACATACCCGAGGGCGCAATCGTAGCCATGCCGTTTTTACTTGACGGTAAAAGCAAACCGAAAGCGTTTGCCCTCGGCGTGTTGTCGGGCGCGGTCGAACCGCTCGCCGCGTTTGCAACGATAGCGTTGTACGTCGTTGCGGTCGCTATGTTGCCGTACTTGCTTTCGTTCGCGGCGGGCGCAATGACGTACGTGATCGTAAAAGAACTTATGCCCGAGCTAAAAGAAGGTAACGCAGGAATAATAGGATTGACGATAGGTTTTTTGCTTATGATGATAATGGATTTGTCGCTGTAAAATGCAAAATGTTCTTTAGCGGCAACGATAAATTTGACCTTTTGCGTCGGATATGTTATACTGTGGGCATAATACGGAGGCGGAAATGAATATCGCGCTTATAACTAACGGTTTTTTCGTAACCGAAAAGACCGAGGGCATACGAGAGCTTTTGGTAAAAAGCTTTCAAAAAAAAGGAATAACGCTTTTGCAAATACGCAACGACTCGTGTTTTGCGGGTAATATCGAACAAAGATTGCCTAGTCTCGATGCGGTGCTGTTTTGGGATAAAGACGTTTTGCTTGCGCGATACTTAGAAGAAAGAGGACTAAGGGTAATAAACAAGTCCGAGGCTTTAAGAATTTGCGACGACAAGGCTCTAAGCTCGGTAGAACTTTTAAGCAAAGGGATTCCTATGCCCAAAACTATCGTTGCGCCGTTTACGTACGCAAACATAGGATACGGGGACAAGCTTGAATTTTTAAACAAAGTAACGGCAAGACTCGATTTTCCCATAGTGGTAAAGGAAAGCCACGGTTCGTTCGGTCAGCAAGTATATCTTGCCAAAAACTACGCTATGCTCGTCGAGCTCGTTAAAAAAATTCAACCGCGCAATATGATTTTTCAGCAATATATCGAATGCGGAAACTCGGATTTGCGCCTGCAAGTGGCAGGGGACGAGGTAGTTGCCGCAGTGCGCCGGACTAGTCTAAACGGCGATTTCAGAGCAAACGCAACGCTCGGCGGCGTTATGACTGCGTATAAGCCGACTTCGGCGGAGGTCGAACTTGCGCTTGCGGCGGCAAAAGCGGTAAAGGCGGAAATTGCAGGGGTAGATATTCTTCCTTCCGATAAGCCGTACTTATGCGAAGTAAACGCCAATGCGCACTTCAAGCGCGTAATGGACGCAACGGGTGTGGACGTAGCGGAAAAGATAGCCGAGTACGTAATAAGCAGAGTATGAAAGGATACGTTATTTACGACGAACAGTCGCTAAAAAAGAATCGTTTTTTTGCGGACAAGCTAAAAAAAGAATTGTCGCTTTTGGGTGCGGAAACCGAAATAATCGTAGGGCAACCGAAAGAAAAATGCGATTTTGCGATAATGCGAGTGTACGACGAAAGTATAAACGCGTATCTCGATAAAAACGGAATACCGACGTTTAATTGTTCTCGTACGGCGGCGATTTGCAACGACAAGTGGAAGACGTATTTGCTGCTTAGTAAAAACGGCGTTACGGTAGCTAAAACGCAAAGGGCAGAAGAATGCGACTTGCCGTATCCGCGCGTGGTAAAGGCACGGCACGGGCACGGCGGCAGCGAGGTTTTTTGGGCAAACGACGAAGCAGAGTTTGTTTCGGCGCTTTCTAAAACCGACGATACCGTAATAGTTCAGCCGCCCGTAGGCAAAAGAGGACGAGACCTAAGAGTGTACGTCATCGGCGGCGAGCCTATTGCGGCAATGCTTCGCAAAAGCGACGTGGACTTTAGGTCAAACTTCAGCCTTGGCGGAACGGCAGAAAAATATTATTTAAGCGAAGCCGAAACTAAGCTCGTAAAAAAAATATCGTCGCTGGTAAAGCTCGACTTCGGCGGAATAGATTTTTTGCTTACCGACAGCGGATTATTGTGTAACGAAATAGAGGACGTAGTAGGTTGTCGTATGATTTATACTTACACCGATATCGATATAATAAAAAAATACGCTAGGCACGTAGTTTGTTCGCTTTTTAAGCGGCAAAACGCTTGAAAATATTTTCGTAAAGTATTAGAATAGTTAAGATAACTGATTTGAGGTGACACATGGTAAAACATATCGTAATGTATAAGCTTAAGGACAAGTCTTGCGCCGACGAAATGGTGGCAAGATTTTTGTCTATGCGAGGCAAAATAGACGTACTAAAAAGTCTTTATGCCGGCAAAGACGAAATAAAAAGCGCGCGTTCGTACGACGTTGCGCTCGTTTGCGAATTCGATTCGCTCGAAGATCTAGAGGTTTACGCTTGCCATCCGGTGCATTTGCCGGTTAAAGAGTACGTTCATTCGGTAATCGAAGAAGCTCATTCGGTAGATTTTATCTGCTAACCAAAAGGAGAAAAATATGGTAAAAAATTTACTTTCTGATATTTCTAAGTCTTACACGCCGTTTCATGCGGCAAGCAATGCAGCTGCTATTCTCGATAAGGCAGGCTTTACGCGAATAAAAGAAGACGAAAAGTGGGACGTTAAGGTAGGCGGCAAATATTACGTTACCAAAAACGACAGCGCAGTCGTTGCGTTTATAGTGGGTGACGACAAATACAATATCGTTGCGGCTCACACCGACAGCCCGTCGTTTAAGATTAAAGCCAACGCTTCCACTACGGTAGCTCAGTTTTGCAAGCTTAACGTCGAAAGCTACGGCGGCGGAATTTTTTCCACTTGGTTCGATCGTAAGCTGGGCATTGCCGGCAGAATAATCGTTGCGGACGGCGAAAGAGTAAAGTCCGTCTTGGTCGAAGGCGGCGTAACGGTGGTTATTCCCAACCTTGCCGTGCATCTTAATCGCGGCGTAAACGAGGGCGTTGCAATCAATCCTCAGCGTGATATGTCGCCCGTTATCGGAAGCGGCAACGTAACCATGGAACAGCTTTTTAGCAAGCAAGCAAACGGCGGCAAAATTTTGGATTACGATCTCTTCCTTTACGTAAAGGAAGAGCCGTACTTTTTCGGAACGGAAAACGAGCTTATCGCTTCTTCGCGTCTTGACGATCTCGAGGGCGTGTACGGCGGCTTGTACGCTTTGGCGCAAGCCAATCCCAAGCATACTGCGGTTCTTGCTCTTTTCGATAACGAAGAAGTTGGCAGCGCAACCAAGCAGGGCGCAGGCTCGACATTCCTTTCCGACGTTATTTCGCGCATAGGAATTTACCTTAACAAAAACGAAGAACAGCGTTTTATTGCGCTGTCCAATTCCATGATGGTTTCGATGGATAACGCTCACGGCAAACATCCCAACCGCACGGATTTAAGCGATCCTACGAACGAAGTCGCGCTTAACGGCGGCGTGGTAATAAAACATCACGCAAACCAGCATTATACGACCGACGCCGTTTCGTCGGCAATAATCAAAAACGTATTCGATAAAGCAAACGTAAAATATCAAGATTTTTATATGCGTAGCGATTTGCGTTGCGGCGGAACGCTCGGCGCGATCTCGTCGTCGCAACTTTCGATAAAGAGCGTAGATATCGGACTTGCGCAATGGGCGATGCACTCGGCAGTAGAAAGCGCGGGAGCAAACGACTTCAATCATCTTGTTCGCGGCTTGACTGCATTCTTTAATGCGTCTAAAGAGCTGTTATAAATTTAAAAATAACTAAACGGAGATACGTAAATGAGTGAATGTACACATGATTGCAGCACTTGCGGCGAAAGCTGCAGCAGCAGAAAAGAAGATAAGATAACCAAAGAACTTACAAACCACAACAACACGATAAAGCGCGTTATCGGCGTGGTAAGCGGCAAGGGCGGCGTAGGCAAATCTATGGTCACCTCGCTTTTGGCGGTCGAAATGACTCGCCGCGGTTATAAATGCGGCATAATCGACGCAGATATAACCGGTCCCAGTATTCCCAAAGCGTTCGGCATAAAGGAAAAGGCTACGGGCGACGGCACGTTTATTATGCCGCCGCTAACTAAAAGCGGAATGCCCGTAATGAGCGTAAATCTTTTGCTCGAAGACGAAACCGATCCCGTCGTATGGCGCGGACCGGTGCTTGCCGGCGTAGTAAAGCAATTTTGGACCGACGTCGTTTACGGCGAAGTGGACTATATGTTCGTAGATATGCCTCCGGGAACGGGTGACGTACCGCTTACCGTGTATCAATCGCTTCCCATCGACGGAATAATCATCGTAACCTCGCCGCAAGAACTCGTCGGCATGATAGTAGGCAAGGCAATAAAGATGGCAAAACTTATGAGCGTACCCGTAATCGGACTAATCGAAAACTTTGCGTACGCCGTTTGTCCCGATTGCGGCAAACAGATAGAAATTTTCGGCAAGAGCCACCTCGAAGAAACGGCGGCCACATTCCGTTTGCCCATGCTTGCAAGACTTCCTATCGATCCGGAGCTTGCTAAGCTTACCGACGAAGGTCGTATCGAAGAAAACAAGGTCACTCAGCTTAAAGCGGCGGCAGATTTACTTGCTCAGCTTGCAAAATAAACGAGGCATAAAAAATGGTAACTGATTTAACTCAGGGTAAACCGTCAAAAAGACTGTTTAACCTTGCTCTTCCTATGGTAATCAGTATGTTGTTCCAACAGCTGTACAATCTTGTCGACTCCATTATAGTCGGCAGATACGTGGGCGGCAACGCCTTGTACGCCGTCGGAGCTTCGTACTCGGTTACGATGGTATTCCTTGCCGTAGCAACGGGTACCAGCGTCGGGATAACCGTAGTTGCCGGCAAGTTTTTCGGAGCAAAAAAATACGCCGACCTTAAAACAACGGTAAGTACGACGTTTATAGGAATGTTCGTGTTGTCCTTGTTTTTTATGATAGCCGGAGCGCTGCTTTCTAAGCCAATACTTCAGCTTCTAGGCACTCCCGACTACGTAATGGGCGACGCGGTTGCGTATTTGCAGATATTCTTTTACGGACTTCCGTTTATTTATATCTACAACGTGGTAAGCGGTGCGTTTGCCGCTCTCGGCGATTCTCAAACTTCGCTTATCTTCCTTATAATTTCGTCGCTTCTTAACATCGTGCTCGACCTTTTGTTCGTGTGCGTATTAAATACCGGAGTGGCGGGCGCGGCGTGGGCAACGCTTATTTCGCAAGCCGTTTCGGCAATACCCGCGCTTTTTATACTGTACGTAAAAATCAAAAAGTTTCCCGGCGAACGTGCGCCGTGGTTCGACGGTATGCACCTTAAAGTCGTTGCTCGCGTAGCCGTACCCAGCATAGTTCAGCACGCCATAGTGTCGCTTGGCAACTTGTTCATTCAAGAGCGTGTAAATTTCTTTTCGGATACGGCGAACAATCCTACCGCAAACGAGGCTGTAGGTCCGGCGTACACGGCGGCAATAAAGCTTAATACCGTTGCCATAAACTGTTTTATCGCGGTGGGCAACGCGGCAAGCAGCTTTACTGCTCAAAACCTAGGCGCAGGTAAGCCCGATCGCGCGAAAAAAGGCTGGATTTCGGGAATAATCATGTCGCTTGTAATAGCGGTTCCCATAATACTGTTCTACTGCCTGTTCGGCGACGTTGCGCTTCAGCTTTTCCTTACGTCCGAAACCAGCAACAATATGTCCGAAATCATACGAGTAGGCAGACAATTTTTGTACATAGTTTCGCCGTTTTATATGGTAATTCCGATAAAGATAGTAAGCGACAGCGTGCTTCGCGGCGGCGAAAGAATGACCGAGTTCTTAATATCCACTTTTTCCGATCTCGTACTTAGAGTGGCGTTCTCGTACGTGCTTACGTTGTTCACGTCGCTCGGCGAGTCGGGAATATGGTGGTCGTGGCCGATAGGTTGGGTAATATCGGTATTTATTTCGCTTGCGTTCTATTTTTCGGGGCGTTGGCAAAACGTAGGAAAAGCGGTTGCGGCCGAAAAGGAGAATGCGTATGACGACTAACGACAATACGGTTGAAAATTCAAATAATGTGCAGACTGAAAATAAAAGCGAACAAGTCGAAATAAAAAGCGAAAGCAAAGCAAAAAAACTTGCTACCAGATATTTTATAACCGCCTTTTCGGGCATGGCAATGGGACTTTTCTGTACGCTTATCGCAGGTACTATCGTAGGTCAAATTGCAAAGCTTATAGGGGTGGACAACGGGTTCGGAGCGTTGCTCGCGCTTGTAGGCAATATCGCAAGCGTACTTATGGGCGCAGGTATAGGCGTAGGAATAGCGTACAAGCTCGAAGCTAAGGGACTGGTGTTGTTCGGCGCGGCAGTCGCCGGTATGGTCGGAGCGTTTTTGCCGCAAGCGATATTCGACGTCGCCGCTTCGGGCGAAGCTTTTTCTCTTATGGCGGTTGCTCAAAAAGTGCAAATTGCGGCTTCGCTTTCGGGCGGCAGACCGGGTAATCCCATAGGCAGTTACATAACGGTAATCTTTTCCATAGAAATTGCCAATCTCGTGTCAGGCAAAACCAAGCTCGATATTTTGCTCGTTCCGCTTACCGTAATGGCAGTAGCGTTCGTTTCGAGTTTCGTTGCGGTGCCGGCGGTATGGCTTATAAGCCTTATATCCAAGTTCATCGAGGTAGCAACCGAGGCTCAGCCGTTTATTATGGGCGTGGTTATATCGGCGGTTATGGGCGTGTTGCTTACTATGCCCACCTCGTCGGCGGCAATTTGGGCGGCAATCGCAACGGGCGTAACAAGCAACGCAATGTTGCTTGCCGGCGGAGCGGCTGCTTGCGGCTGTGCGGCGCACATGATAGGTTTTGCAGTACAAAGCTATCGCGAAAACAAAATTGGCGGACTTATCGCACAGGGATTGGGCACCAGTATGTTGCAGATTCCCAACATCATGAAAAAGCCCATAATTATGCTTCCGCCGATTGTCGCGTCGATAATAGTAGGGCCGCTTTCCACGTGCGTGTTTAAGCTTAAGTGCAACGCTTCGGGTGGAGGAATGGGCACTTCGGGGCTTGTAGGCGTGTTCGGAGTAATTGCCGAAAGTCCTTCTACTTGGACTACGTGGCTTGGCATTGCGCTGTGTATGTTTATTATTCCTGCTGCGGTTTGCCTTGCGCTAAGCGAGTTTATGCGCAAAAAAGGACTGATAAAACCCGAATATCTCAAACTCGATATATAGTAATATTTTTCGTTGCCTAAAAAAGTCGACTTAATTTGACGTAAGTCGGCTTTTTCTTTTATTTGTTTCGCATTCGAATAAGGTATAATCGTACACGAGGTATGATTATGCGCAACAAAATTATCGTATACGTCGTTTTGGCGGCAACGTTTGCGGCTTTAAGTTTTGCCGAGTTTATGGACGTAGCTTCGCTCGGAATAGGTTTGCTCGTTGCCGTTTACGCGCTGGGACTAAACGCGCCCGTTGCCTCGCTTATGCTCGTTGTAAGCGGTCTACTTAATTTTTCTTTTTCGTCGCTAGTTTACGACTTGGGAGCAGGGCTGTCGTTTTCGCTGTTGTGGCTCGTAAACAGAAAAATAAAAACGCCCGCGTTTTTGACGGCATTAACGCTCGTTGCCGCACAAGGCGGTCTTATTGCAATGGGCTTTATCGGCAACGTTAACGTAGTCGCGATAATCGTCAACGTGTTTCTTTCCTCTGTGTTTTCGTATCTTGCGTATTGTTTCGGCGTGCCGATTATCAAAAACGGTATGCGTTACAAACTATTGGACAGCGAACTTATCGCAGGCGGAATAATTTTAATTGCGCTTTCGTACGGATTGTCGTGCGTCGAATTGCGCTTTCCGCTTATTGCCGCATTGTTTGCTATAAGCGTTTTGTCATCGGCAAAGATATTCGGCGGCAAGTCGCTTTGGGTAGGCTTATGCTTTGCCCTTGGGTATTGCATGCGCTTCGGGGTGGACTTGTTCGGAGCGTTTGCGCTCATGTCGCTAACCGCGCTCATATTTGTCCCGGCTATGCGAATTTTGTCAGCTTTTTCCATAATAATGTCGTTTGTAATGTACACCTTCTTTTTCAACGTCGTTCCTTCCGACGTTGGACTGTGGTTTGCCGCTTTGCTTTTCGGCGGTATAGCTTATATGCTTATTCCGCTCAAACGTTTTAATAAAGCCAAAGAGTTTTTTGCGCCCGACGGCAGAAAGGTACTGCGAAGCATGATAAATCGCAACCGAGTGGCAACGGGCGTAAAGTTGGAATCGGTGAGCGACGTGTTTGCCCAGATGAGCGTGGCTTTAAAAGAAGAAAAGATTTCTAAAGACGATGACGCGCAAAAACTTACGCAAGAGCTTGTAGGCAGAGAATGTACGATGTGCAAAAAATACGAACGGTGCGCGGCTTCGGGCGTGATTGCAAGCGTTTCGCAGGTGATGGACAGCGCGCTTGCAAGCGGCAGACCGATAGTAGCCGATTTGCCCGAAGCGATAAAGACAAACTGTGTGTCAATAGCAAAGCTTATATCGTCCTCGGCGCAAATTGCCGAAGAATACAACGCTAAGCGTTCTAGACTAAACAGCGCAAACGAAGCAAAAAGCGTTATTGCAACTCAGCTTGGCGGGGTAGCGGATATGCTTAGCGCGCTTGCAAAGAAGCAATCGCAGCCGCTAAGGTTCGACGAAAGTATTGAAAAGCGCATAGCCGAAGAACTTACGTATCGTTCGGTAGTAACGAGCGAAGCGTTGGTCACTAACGCGGGTGACGAAGTTATGCTCAGCATTCTTAACAAAACGCTGGACAAAGAGATTATAAAATCTACGCTAAAAAAGATGCTCGGCTCGCCTTATGCGATCGAAAAAGCGGAAAGCAGCGAATTGTCGGGGTGGACGGTGGTATATGCAACAAAAAAGCCCAAGTTCGACGTCGTATTTTCGGTAAGCGGTTGCGCCAAGGACAAAAACGGAGTAAGCGGCGATACGCATTCGTTTGTAAAAATAGATTCGCATCGCTTTATGATGGCGATATGCGACGGTATGGGCAGCGGAGAAAAAGCGAACGAGTTTTCTTCTTCCACCGTTTCGCTAATCGAGAATTTTTATAAAGCGGATTTTAATCATAATTTGGTGCTAAGCAGCGTAAACGAGTTTTTATCGCTTTCGTCCGACGAGATATACAGCGCGGCGGACGTAGTAGTGGTTGATTTGCAAACAGGAATGTGCGATTTGATAAAGATCGGTTCGCCGGCAAGTTACATAAAAACCGACGACAGCGTGCTTCGCGTCGAGGGCGCTTCGCTTCCCATAGGCTTACTAGAGGAAATGAAACCTTCCGTTACGACGTATCCGCTTTCGGGCGGCGAAACGGTAGTTATCACCAGCGACGGAGCAGCCGACGGCTACTGCGGCGACGAGCTTGCCGACGTAATAAACAATTATTCAAGATTGCCAAGCGAGCTTTGCAAGCGAGTGGTTAAGGGTGCGCTAAAAAGCAACGAGCCGCCCTCGGACGATATAACCGTCGCCGCTTTTCATATTTTCGAATCGGTCTAAGTCAACTCGTTGACAAAAACGATAAAAGTCGTTATAATATTCGTAACGAAAACTAAATTTTGTCGGAGAAAAATATGAAGCTGTATTTTATAATCGCCGTATCCGTATTGATTGCGTTTTGCATCGTTTCGCATATAATTGCGAAAGCAATAGGCGGATACAAATTAAGGATTACTTTCGGCGTTGTCGCCTTGGTTTGCTTTGCGGCAGGGGCGTTTATGCAAATAATTTTGCTTAAAATCGCAATCGTTCCGTTTTTCGACTCGGTGTGCGGCGATTGGTTGTGCGTGTTGCTTACCACCGTTCTTTGCGCGGTAAGCGCGGCTGAAGTCGGCGGATTGTTTCAAAAAAAGCCTTGCAAGAATCCGATTGCAAAAACCGAAACGACAGCCTGCGAAACGTCGACGTGTGAATACGCCGTAACTCAAAGAAGCAAAAATAAACGACTTCACGGCGATTATACGATAATAAAGGATTAAAGTAAAAACGCAAAAAGCGTTAAAAACTAGCCAAACAAAAGAAACGTTCCTTTTTCGGAGCGTTTTTTATTTGTTCGTAATAATTTTTGCAATAAAGCAATAATATATAAGTATCTAAAGGAGCTCTGAATGAAAAACTTAGACGGAACGAAGACTCAGGCAAATTTGCTTGCGGCGTTTGCAGGCGAATGTATGGCAAGAACTCGTTATACTATTTATGCCGATAAAGCAAAAAAAGACGGCTTCGAACAAATATCCGAACTGTTTTCGCAAACGGCAGACAACGAACGTGCTCACGCGAAAATTTGGTTTACTTTTCTTCACGGCGCGATTGCCGAAACGCAACAAAATTTACTCGACGCCGCCGAAGGCGAGTACGCCGAATGGGCGGATATGTACAAGCGTTACGCCGCTGATGCGCGCGAAGAAGGCTTTGCGGACGTTGCCGAAAAATTCGAGGCGGTGGCAAGAATCGAGCAAAGTCACGAACAACGCTATCGCGATCTTTTGCAAAATGTTACTAGCGGCAAAGTATTTACGAATGCCGAAGCAAAGGAGTGGGTGTGCCGAAACTGCGGCAACGTTCATTACGGAACCGAAGCGCCTACGCAATGCCCCGTGTGCAACCACCCGCAATCGTACTTTCAAATAAAGGCGGAAAATTACTAAAAAGTCAAATCGGGAAAGTATAAAAAATACGGTATGATAAAAAAATACCGTATTTTATCATACAATTTTTTGACAAAAACCGTTGCATTTTTTTACGGCGTGTGATATAATACTTGCAAAGATAAGTAATAACTAAAAATCTAAGCAAGGAGGCGTAATGTTAAAAAATTTAAGCGCAAAAATAAAAGAAGCAGTCGTCTCGGTTTTGCCCGTTGCGGCAATAGTTCTTTTGATTTCCTTTACGCCGCTTGTGGACGTAACTCCCGAGCAAACGATAATTTTCGTCGTTGCCGCGTTGTTTTTGGTGCTGGGCATAGGTTTATTTAACCTCGGTGCCGACCTTGCGATGACGCCTATGGGCGAAAATGTGGGCATCGGTCTTACCAAGTCCAAAAAGCTCAGCTTACTGCTAATCGTATGCTTTATTATGGGCGTGCTTATCACCGTGGCTGAACCCGATTTGTCGGTGCTTGCCGACCAGGTCAGCAACGTAATGAACGGCACTTTGCTTATAGTTACCGTCGGCGTTGGCGTAGGCATGTTCTTGCTCGTGGGCATGGCTAAAATCGTTTTCAAAAAAGATCTTTCGGCGCTTTTAATGTTCTTTTATATGATGTTGTTCGCTATATGCGCGTTGCTTTTCGAAGGCGGCTTCGGCGCGTTCTTGCCGCTTTCGTTCGATTCGGGCGGCGTAACCACCGGACCTATAACCGTGCCGTTCATTATGGCACTCGGCGTAGGCGTAGCTATGACTGTAGGCGGCAAAAAGACTAAAGAAAACAGCTTTGGTTTGGTTGCGCTTTGTTCGGTAGGGCCTATCTTGGCGGTGATGGTACTTGCTCTTACCTCAAGCGGTGCGCCGGTATACGAGCTTCCAGTCGATTCGTATTCGTTCGGCGCTAACGTCGGCGAAGTGTTGCTTCATACGTGCGGTTCGGTAGGGCTTGCACTCGGACTTATAGTAGTGTTCTTCTTTGCTTTGCAGTTCACAGTACTCAAACTTCCTAAAAGCAGAATTATTCAAATAATCATCGGTATTGCGTACACTTATGTCGGATTGGTAGTATTTCTTGCCGCCGTCGAAATCGGCTTTATGCCCATGGGTTACGAAATAGGCAAACAGATTGCGGCTAGCGGCGATACCATACTTATTGTTTTCGGATTCGTAATCGGTCTCGTGGTCGTACTTGCCGAGCCTGCCGTGCATGTGCTTAACAAGCAGGTCGAGGAAGTCACGGGCGGAGCGATAAAAAAGCGTTCTATGCTTATCGCGCTCTCAATAGGCGTAGGTTTGTCAATTGCTCTTGCAATGATAAGAATAATATTCAAATTTTCGCTTTTGTACTATCTTATCCCCGGTTACCTTATCTCGCTCGGGCTGTCGTTCTTCGTGCCGAAAATATATACGGCAATAGCATTCGACTCGGGCGGAGTAGCCAGCGGACCGCTTACTTCAAGCTTTATTTTGCCTATGGCTGTAGGCGCGTGCGTTGCGCTTAACGGCGTAAGCGAAGTAATGAATTTCGCTTTCGGCGTAGTTGCGCTTGTAGCAATGACTCCGCTTATCACCATTCAGGCGCTCGGATTTAAGGCTGTCGTAGCTAAAAAGGTAAGTCAGAAGCTTACGATGCGTCGTATACTCAAAGCCGACGACGAACAGATTATCAACTTTATGTAAGGAGGTCTGACGTGGAAAACGAAAAAAACAAAAAGCTTAAAACAAAAAAGCAAAGCGTAAAAGAGGCGATAAAGCAGATTATGCCCAAACCGTCAAGCGAAGGCACCGTTGATAAGCTCGAACTTCTTATTACCATAGTCGACAGGCGTAAAGGCGAATTCTTTGCCGACCTTATACAGTCGTTCGACGTGAATATGCAGCTCGTAACTTTGGGGCGTGGCACGGCAGGCGCGGAGATAATAAGATATCTAGGACTTGCCGATTCCCAAAAAACGGTAATTTTCAGCGTTATAAAGCATGAAAACGTCGAAGCTGCATTGTCGGCAATAAGCGACAAATTCAATTCCATAAAAAACGGCAAGGGCATAGCGTTTACCGTGCCCATGTCCAGTATAATAGGTGTGACGATCTACGGCTTTTTAAGCAATAATCGCGATATGATAAAGGAGGAACAACAATGAGTAGTGAATACGAACTTATACTTTGTATAGTAAACGCAGGCTTTGCCGATACCGTTATGGACGTTGCGTACGAATGCGGAGCGCGCGGCGGTACGGTGATAGACGCGCGTGGTACGGCTAATAAAGAAGCCGAGCAATATTTTAAAATAAAAATTCGTCCCGAAAAGGAAATGCTTATGCTCGTAGTTCCTTCTAGCATAAAGGACGATATTTTGCACGCTTTGTATCGTCAGGTCGGACTTAATTCCCCCGGACACGGCATTGCGTTTTCTATGCCCATAAACAGCGTTACGGGGCTTACTAAGGACGGCAAAATTCTTTCGTCTAATCAACAACAAAGCGGAATCGATTCAACGCAAGGCGAAGTAAACGAAGCGCCCGAGGCAAAGCAAGCCGAATAGCTTTAAAAAAACGCAATAAAAAAACGGAACCGAACAAGGTTCCGTTTTTTGTATGCGCTTTTAATGCGACTAGATTTTATTGTTGCTACCAAGTACGTGAACGAGCTTATGACGTACGCATTCGGTAATAAGGCTTCTTGCGGGCCCAAGATATTGACGAGGATCGAAGTGAGCCGGATTTTCTACGAAGTGCTGTCTTATAGCTGCCGTGCAAGCAAGACGAAGGTCGGAGTCGATGTTGATTTTGCAAACCGACATCGAAGCGGCTTTTCTAAGCATATCTTCGGGAACGCCGATTGCGTTGGGCATAACGCCGCCGTGATCGTTGATCGTCTTTACGTAGTCTTGCGGAACGGAAGACGAGCCGTGCAAAACGATGGGGAAGCCGGGAAGACGTTTGGATACTTCTTCGAGGATGTCGAATCTAAGCGGGGGAGGTACCAAAACGCCGTCTTTGTTAAGCGTGCACTGCTCGGGACGGAACTTGTATGCGCCGTGCGAAGTGCCTATTGCGATGGCAAGGCTGTCCACGCCGGTTTTAGTAACGAATTCTTCTACTTGGTCGGGATCGGTGTAGCTGCTGTCCTCTTTGCTTACTTTAACGTCGTCCTCTACGCCGGCAAGTCTGCCAAGCTCTGCTTCAACCACAACGCCGTGGTCATGAGCATATTTAACGACTTCGCTCGTTATGCGAATGTTTTCGCTAAGCGGGAACTTAGAAGCGTCGATCATTACCGAAGTAAATCCGTCTTTAATGGACTGAACGCAAAGTTCATACGTGTCGCCGTGGTCAAGGTGTAAGCAAATGGGAAGTCCGGAATCTTCTACGGCAGCTTCTACCAGCTTACGAAGATAAATGGGGTTTGCGTATTTGCGCGCGCCGGCAGAAACTTGCAAAATGAGCGGAGAACGCTCGATTTTGGCAGCGTCAACGATACCCTGGATAATTTCCATGTTGTTTACGTTAAACGCGCCGATTGCATAACCGCCGTCGTAGGCTTTTTTGAACATCTCGGCAGATGTAACTAATGGCATAAGAATACCTCCAAAATTTACTATAACAACATTATACACTATTTGTTTGGTAAATGTCACTCAAAAAACGGCAAAAATAAAATTCTTTTTACAATTCTTTTGCAATCTTTTTGTTTGACTTTTATTTTTATAAAGGTTATACTAGAAAAGTAAAGACGAAAAAATGTTTTTTTCGCAAAAATATTTCGGTTTTTTTCGGATGTTTTGTCCGAATCCTAATAAAATACAATTTATAAGGAGAATTTATAATGAAAAATGTTAGAGTTGCCATTAACGGTTTCGGAAGAATCGGTCGTTTGGCTTTCCGTCAGATGTTCGGCGCAGAAGGTTACGAAGTAGTAGCCATCAACAACCGCACGTTCAACCCCGGCATGCTTGCTCACCTTCTTAAGTACGACTCGACGCAGGGCAGATACGCTCTTTGCGATCAGGTCAGCGTAGACGGCGATTGCCTCGTAATCGGCGACAAGAAGGTTAAGTTTTATGCCGAAGCGGACGCAACCAAGCTTCCGTGGGGCGAACTCGATATCGACGTAGTGCTCGAATGCACCGGCGCTTATACGTCTATCGAAAAGGCTATGGAGCACGTTACCGCAGGCGCAAAGAAAGTAGTTATCTCTGCACCGGCAAAAGGTGATATGCCCACCATCGTATTCGGCGTAAACGAAAAGACGCTTAAGCCCTCCGACAAGGTTATTTCGGCAGCTTCCTGCACGACCAACTGTCTTGCTCCCATGGCAAAGGGTCTTAACGATCTTTGCCCCATCGAAAAGGGCTTCATGACCACCATTCACGCATACACCGGCGACCAGAGCACTTTGGACGCTCCCCACAAAAAGGGCGACTTCCGTCGCGCTCGTGCAGCCGCAGTAAACATCGTTCCCAATTCTACCGGTGCGGCTAAGGCAATCGGTCTCGTTATTCCCGAACTCAACGGCAAGCTCGACGGCGCTGCTCAGCGTGTGCCCGTTGCTACCGGCTCGGTAACCGAACTCGTTGCAGTCGTAAACGGCGTAGTTACGGCAGAGCAAGTAAACGCAAAGATGAAGTCGGTTGCAAACCCGTCGTACGGCTACACCGAAGAACAGCTCGTTTCGTCCGACGTTATCGGCATGAGCTACGGTTCGCTTTTCGACGCAACTCAAACCAAGGTTACTTCGCTTGGCGACAAGTCGCTTGTTAAGGTAGTATCGTGGTACGACAACGAAATGTCGTATACCTGCCAGATGGTAAGAACTATCAAGTACTTCGCACAGCTTAAATAATTTCGAGTTATCCGTTTTGCGATCCCGTTGGCAAAACGATAGCTATTGCAAGCTAGGGGGCAACGAATTTTTTCGTTGCTCTTTTGCTTTTGTCCTATAAAAATAAAAGCATTAGTTTTAATATTCTTGACTACGGTGAAGATAAATGGTATAATTATTTCGTATCATTTTATAAAAAGGATAACGCTATGAAAGAAAAATTATCAAACGACACGGGTAAGAAAAAAAGAGGCTGTTGTTTTAACGCCTGCATGACCGTTCTTATATTCAATTTTGTCGTAATGTGCGTGCTAATCGTCGTAGGATGGACGGTGGGCAATAATTATTGCAAGCAAGAACTGGGAATGTCGCTTGGCGAAACTTTTGCCGTATACAGAGGATTATACGCTTCCGACGGCAAATTCGTAGACAACGGATATTCCGATTCCGACGAAAGCGGTTTTTACGATTCGGTGGGTGACGCGTTACTGCTAAAACAAGGCGCGATAAACGGTGAAGATTTCAAACAAGTCCTTATCGAGAGTCTTAAAGCGTCTTCTAACGGCACATCCGAAAATTCGGGAGTGCAGCCGCTGAATGCAACCGAGGGCGACGACGAACAACCCGATTTGTTTATGGATTATCTTTCAAGCGTGCTTGTCGCCGAAAATTTCGATCAAGAAAAAATAGATTCCATAGGCACCGAAAGTCAGGCAAACACCAATCTTAAAATTACAGATCGTCAGCTTGCGGCTTTTTTAAACGGCGTTTTAAATACGATAGTAAGCGATTATCTAAGCGAACAAATAGCAAATTCTGCCGAGGAGGGTGTGTTTGACGCAAGCGAACTCGATTTGGGCGATTGTTTTGAAGTTAGTCAAATAAAGTTTTATTCGCAAAATTACGAGCTTGACGAAGCATACACCGAAGTAAGTATGGCTCGTCTAACGATTTCCGTAGGGCTTTCCGACTTATTAAGTTCGCTAGAAAAATCCATGAACGTCCAAAAGATGATAGAATCCATGCCGGAACTTCAAAGCTTGGGCGCTTCGGCTAAAAGTATGGTAAGCAGCGCGTTCGGAATTATGCGCGGCATTCTTCCTAAAAGAATTTATTTAACGCTAGATATGGGCTTGTCTCATAACGTCAGCCCTAGCGTTTATATAAACGATATGGGCATGGGCAACGACAAGATGAACAACTTGCTAAACATGTTCAAAAAAGCGGGCATGGACGTACAACAGATGCTGGACGACGCTTTCGTCAATCCCGACGGAGATATTGCAAAACTCATGACCGATCTTAACGCGTCCGTTTCGCTCGGCGAAATAATAAAGGACGGCGCGATAGACTGCGACGTGTATCAGCTTGTAATAGACCTTAGCAAGCTTAATTACGAGCAGACGGACAATGGCGAAGTACTAAAGCCGGAGCAACAGCGCATTTCGTCCGACGATATTTTAAATAGTTTAAAAATCGTTTTGCACGACAACGGTGAATACCTTAATCAACTAAAAGGCAGTGAGTACAGCTACAAAAACGTTTCGTTCAAACGTACCGAAAGCGGCGAATTAGATATGAGTTCGGGCGAGCCCGTCATTTTGGAGCAAGGCGAGCAGTACTACGTTACTACCGCCGACGAGTTAAACAGGTTGATAGGCGACTACGAACGATATTTGTTGGCTAGATTTTCTAATGCGTACGGTCTTAAGGCAAATTGTACGCTCGACGAAATAATCGAAACGTTCACCGCCGAAAATTTTTCGACCGAAAAGGCGCTCGATCTTTTTGACGCCGACAAAATAAAAGCGGTAATAAACGGCGAAGCTAACGGAGTAGCAATAACCGATAAGATGCTTGCCGCAATATTTGCAAAAATGCTTCCGTCGCTTTTAGAGGGCGGCGAGATCAGCTCGGACTGCCTTGGTATAGAATATATTTACTTGCAGCAAAAACAGTCGAACGAAATTCATTACGTACTTAACGTGGGACTGAATATCGATATGTCTATACTTATCGAGTCTTCGGAACTTGACGAGTCCGTTGCGAAAATATTAAAAAATATAATCGGCAAAACGGTTATCGTCGAGGCTGGAGTGGATATAACACTCGGTATGGCTGAAGACGAATACATGGAAACGACTCTTTCGTTTAACGGTTTGGACGTATCCGCGCTTAACAAGCTTTTGGGTGCGTTCGGCGTACTCGGAACGGACGAAAGCGGGAATGCGTTGACGCTAAGCGGTTTCGTAGATTCTATGCTTAGCCCCGTTCACGAGCTTATAAACAATCTCGGTTCTACGCTAGGCGGTCTTTCGCTTCAACCGTCTGAAATTAAGTTACCGGACGTATACGCTCTTTTGTCCAAAGCGGTCAACGGTTCTAAGTTGGAGGACGACGCCGATTACGTCACCGCTCAAACGCTTAAAAACGCGCTCAGATTGTTTATAAACGAAGGCCCGATTGCGGACGACGGCAGCGCGTATTCTTTCTTCCGCGACCAAAACGCAACCGCAATAAACGAGTACAACGCTTCTAACGAACAGGCGCTTTTAAACGAGCTTTCCGCAAAGTACGGATTTAACTACACCGTAAACGGATATACGCTTACGCTCGACGAAGTTCTTTACGTTTTAGGCATAGGTAATTTAAGCGATACGTCTCGTGTGGACGAAATGAAAATCTACGATTTGATAGATTCCGCTAAGCTTGAAGAATTGGCTTTTGCAAGCGGTGAGTGGCAAAAATCGCTTAAGGCAAGTATAAACAACGTTACGTACGTCGAAGATAGCGCAAAATCGGATATGCTTACCGCACTTGTTAAAAAAGTCGTGCTGGGCGGTTCGGTCGACTTTAGTAAATTCGGTGACTTTAACGAAAACGATTTGCTTTTCGTTAAACTTAGCGAAGAAGGCGGCAAACAATATCTCAGCGTTACCGTCAAAGTTTTGCTTTCCGACGTGTTGCCGACGCTTAGCGACCAATCGATGCAAGATTTTATTGATATGCTTTTGCCTCAAAGCGAATCCATAATAACTTTTAAGGTGGACGTTTCCGCAGATTCCGGCAATAGCGAAGCTAAAATAATAATCAACGGCAACGAAGAAGCCAGCGAGTCGCTTTTTGATATGCTTAAAAAGATGGGCAACGAATTTGACCTTACTTCCATAAGCAACGGAGTAAAAGATTCGTTTAATACGCTTAAAGATACTATAAACGTGGAAATAGGCGACGGCGAGTTGTTGCTTCCCAATGTCTTTGCACTCATCGACGACAAGCTCTTGGATAATATGTACGATGACGACGGCGCTTCGATAAAAGAAGCGTTAAGCGGCGTTATGAAAACAAGCGAAACCGTTCCTTTCGGACAAACGCGTACAAGGCGAGAACTTCTTTCCGACGGTATAATCGGCGTTAAGCCTAATGACGACTATTCCGAATTTATGAACGATATAAAAACCAAATATTTCATTAAAGGCGAAGCGGCAAACGCAACGACTATAGACGGTTTGTATTCCTATATAAACGTCGATAATTTTAATGCGGCGTATATCGACGTAAGCGGACAGAACGGTATGGCGTACACTACCAAACAGTCGGATTCGACAGACGCTCAAAACGGGTTAATGCCGCTACTTAAACTCGGCGACGTAGGCGCTATGTTCAAAGATAAACTTAGCGGAAAGCTACAAAACGCACAAGTTCATTCGCTTTCGGTAAACGGCGACGATTTGATACTAAACGCCTTCATACCGCTTAGCGACGTGTTTACGCAAAGTGACGATTTAAAAAAGCTTATGCCGATAGAGTACTTTTACGTTAAGGTTACGATAAACACCGTAACGCTTCTTGACGACGGCGATACGAAGTACTACGAATGCGAGATAACGATCAACGACATGGGAGAGTCTCAAAATAAGCTGTTCGAAATTGCAAAGAAATTAAGCGGAGCGGACGCAATCGACGTAAGCAAGCTTTGTAAAGAACTCGGAGTTGCCGTTCACGATGCAATCAAAACGCTCGACGATGCGTACGGCGAAGGCAACTACAAGTTGACTGACGGCGGTATCGAACTTAAGGATATATTCACTTTTATAGGAACGAACGTCGCTAAGGACAAAACGTTAACCGCCGAACAAATAAAAGCGGCTGTTCAAGGAATGTATCAAGCTAGAAGCGACGGAAACAACGTTAACAACTACAAATTAAGCGACGTGGTCAAAAACGAAATTGCGTCGTCCGTCGACGCTAATATAGTCAGCAACCTTGTAAACGGAACTGTCTCGCTTACCGACAAAGAGCTCGGAGCGTATCTTAAAACGCAAGTATCCGACGTAGGCGAAGTTGTGCAAACCAACATTCTTGCGGCAAATCCCACGGCTTCGTCCAAGCAGCTCGGCGACAGAAACGTTTTAAACGGTGCGTTGGACGCTGCGCTCGACAGTGGCAAAACGTACGTTCAAATAACCGTAAAAGCAGATATAAGCAAACTTGAAGGCGACGAAAGTATGGCAGCCAACGCGAAACTGTTGCTTCCGAGCGAAATGTACGTAACGTTCGTGCTCGTTTACGAAAACGATTCGTTCGGCTACGTGGATTTTGCGATTAACGCAATGACCGCACAGCAAAGACAAACGCTTATAAAGCTGACGGGCATAGACTTCAGCCTCGTTCAAAACAACCTTAGGACCGAAGCTAACAAATGCATTTCTAAGGTAAACGAATTCTTCGTCGGCGTAAAAGGGCTTGCTGCGCTTAACGGCAAAACGATAATTCACGACTTTACCGAAGTCAGCGATTCCACCTCGGCTCGAGGACAATACGCTTGCAAAGAAGCGGCATAGCGACAAAATAAAGCCGTATCGACAAGGTACGGCTTTATCGATACTCGTTTGCTTAACGGCTACGTACGTAGCAAAAAAGGAGAAAGATGGAAGAAACTTTTATCATAATAGACGGTAACAGCCTTATAAACAGAGCGTTTTACGCGCTACCTCCGCTTAGCGGCAAGGACGGAAAGCCCACGCAAGCCGTATACGGTTTTATGACCATGCTAATAAAACTTATGGACTATAAGCCGTCTTATTTGGCGGTAGCTTTCGACCTGAAAGCGCCTACGTTCAGACACAAAGCCTATCCTTTGTACAAAGCCAATCGCAAAGGAATGCCCGACGAACTAGCCGTTCAAATGCCCATACTAAAGGATCTTTTGCGCACTATGGGAATCACCGTAGTGGAAAAGGAAGGGTACGAGGCTGACGATATAATCGGCACTATGGCATCACGTTACGGCGGCAATACGTACGTCGTAACGGGCGACCGCGACAGCTTTCAGCTTATCTCCGACAACGTAAAAGTACTAATGACCAAAAAGGGAATAAGCGAGACCGTTGAATTCGACAAGCAAGAGTTAAAAAACGAATACGAGCTTACTCCGTACGGCGTTATAGTTTACAAGGCGCTTGCCGGCGACAGTAGCGACAACATTCCGGGCGTACCTGGCATAGGCGACAAAACGGCGACTCAGCTTGTAAACAAGTACGGCACTTTGGACGCATTGTACGACGACGTTGAAAACGTAAAAGGCAAGCTAAAAGAAAAACTTCTAGTCGGCAAACAAAGCGCGTATACGTCGCTTATGCTTGCTACGATAGACACCAACGTGCCTCAATTACCCAAAGCGGAAGAGTGCAAATTCAGATTTCCGTTCGAAGCTAAGGTGGCGGGGCTTTTTGAAGAACTTAACTTTAAATCTTTGCTTAAACGAAGCGAGCTTTTTGCGGGCGAAACGTCTTCTAAAAGCGAATTCCCACAATGCGAAATCGTTTCGCTAAGCGAGTTCGAGCGAGTCGTTAATTGCGACAAGGCTCCGTTTATTTTCGGAAAAACGGCTATGTTTACCGCAATAGACGGCAAAGGGTACGAGTTGCCCGTTCGCGAAACGCTTCTCGGCGACGGCGTCGGCGCAGACGAAGCGCTTGAAAGATTAAAGGATTGGCTGTGCGGAAATAGCTTAAAAATTGTTTTCGACGCCAAAACGCTAAAAAAGAAGTTGCGTTCGTTTGGCGTAACGCTAAACAACTATTTCGACGTTGCGCTATGCAGTTACGTAATCGATCCGTCGCAATCTCGTCAATCGATTGTAGGGCTAGGCGAGGCGTACGGAATATACGGCGGCGAGCCGCTCGTTTTGCAAGCGTTGCAACAAAGGCAGCTCGAAGAGCTGAAAAAAGACGGAACCGAAAAACTTTACTACGAAGTGGAGCTTCCGCTTGTAGACGTGTTGTTCGATATGGAACAAACGGGGTTCAAGGTCGACCGCTGTATGCTGGATGACCTTAACGAGCGATATTCCGCGCAAATAAAGGTTTTGCAAGAAGAAATAATTTTTATGGCGGGCAAGAATTTTAATATAAACTCTCCTAAGCAGCTTGCCGTGGTTTTGTTCGAAGATTTAAATATTCCGTATCCTAAAAAAACCAAAAGTTATTCGACTAGCGCTGAAATTTTAGAGCCGCTGTCGGGAAGTTATCCGATAATAAAAAAAGTGCTTAACTATCGCTTTCTTTCTAAGCTCAAAAGCACGTATATCGAAGGCTTAAAGCCGCTACTCGATTCTAACGGCGTGGTTCATACCGAGTTTAAGCAAATGCTTACCGCTACTGGACGACTGTCCAGCGTAGAGCCTAATTTACAGAATATACCCGTTCGTACCGACGAGGGGAAGGAGCTTCGCAAGCTGTTCGTTGCAAGGGACGGCAACGAACTTATAAGTGCCGACTATTCTCAGATAGAACTCAGGCTTATGGCGCATTTAAGCGGCGACGGTCTCATGCAAAAGATTTATTCGGACGGAGGAGATATTCACGCCTCTACCGCCGCCGAAGTAAACGGCGTACCGCTAAGCGAAGTAACGCCTCAAATGCGCCGTGACGCAAAGATAGTAAACTTCGGCATAATTTACGGAATGAGTGACTTCGGGCTTGCGCAAAGCCTTGGCATAACTCCGCGTCAAGCAGGGGCGTATATAAAACGATATTTCGATCGTTTTTCGGGTGTAAAAAGTTATTTGGACGGAGTCGTTGCGTTTGCAAACGAAACCGGTTATGCTCAGACGCTTTTCTGCAGAAGACGTTATATTCCCGAGCTTAAGTCAAGCAGCTACACCACTCGTTCGTTCGGTCAGCGCGTTGCCATGAACACGCCGTTGCAAGGCTCGGCTGCCGACATAATAAAAAAGGCAATGATCGACGTCGCAAAACGGCTTAAAGGTAAAAAATCCAAACTTATATTGCAGATACACGATGAATTGATAATCGACGCCGCAATCGACGAATCGGAAGAGGTAAAGAAAATTCTTATCGACAGCATGGAAAACGTGGTAAAGCTTTCCGTGCCGCTAAAAGTGGAGGTTGGCTGTGGAAAACGCTGGTACGACTGCAAATAAAAAAGCTTTCGCGCTTATAGGAGGCATTGCAAGCGGAAAGACTGCCGTAAGCGATATATTCGCTAAGCTAGGGGCGTATATTATAGATGCGGACGTTATATCGCATAATATAACCGCCAAGGGAAGCGAAGGTGAGGCAATGCTAAAAAAGAATTTTTCCGATTGTGTAACCGACGGAACGCTCGATCGCAGAGCGTTAAAAGAAAAAGTTTTCAACGATGACAAAGCGTTAAAGAAGCTTAATAGGCTTACTCATCCGCTTATAATGGCGCAAATCGAAGCGGAGCTTAAAAAGGCGTCGTGCACGGCAATAGTAGTAATGCCGACTCCGCTTAAGCTCGAACGCTTCGACGGCGTAATAAACGTGTACGCGCCTATGAACGTGCGTATAGAACGCGTAACCAAAAGGGATAATATAACCGTCGACCTTGCGCAAAAAATAATAGCGGCGCAACTCAGTGACGTTAAAGCGGCGTCGCTGTCCGATTATACGTTTGTAAACGACGGAAGTTACGACGATCTAAAACTAGCGGTAACCAAGTGGTGGGAGATTTTTGGCAAATAAACGAGCAAAAAGAATAATCGCATGTGCGTGTGCCGTTGCTCTGGCTGTGGCAATGGCGATGTCGGTTGCGATTTATTTTATTTTTCCCGTAAAATACGAGCAAATTGTAGTCAAGTACTGCAACGAGTACGGCGTGGAGCCGTCCGTAGCGTGCGCCGTAATATGGACCGAAAGCAAGTTCGACGCAGACGCAAAATCGCAAGCGGGCGCATGCGGCTTAATGCAGCTTATGCCTTCTACCGCAAGCTGGATTTGCGACAATGCAGGGTTTAGTTACGATTACGAAAGTCTATTTAATCCCGACTATAATATTCGTTTAGGAGTGTATTATCTAAGCTATTTACAACGCAAATTCAGCGGCGATTACGTTTACGCTGCCTACAACGCCGGCGAAGGAAACGTTTTCACGTGGCTAAACAGGGGTGGAACCATCGAATACGAAGAAACTTGTAGGTACGTAAGGCGGGTAAACGCAGCGTGCGCAGTATATCGGTATCGAATAAGGTGATTGCTAACGGATAAGCGAAAAAAATTTCATAAAAACCACTATTGACAATTATTATAAAATGAGTTATACTGTTACTAAGGCGAAGAGCCGAAAGAAACTAAATAAGGAGAAACAACTATGAACAGATTTGTATTAAACGAAAAGTCTTATCACGGCGCGGGTGCGATTGCAGTAATACCCGAAGAGGTTAAAAGCAGAGGCTTTACAAAAGCGTTTGTTGCAACCGGTCCCGATCTTATAAAGCACGGCGTTGCTACTAAGGTTACTCGATTGCTCGAAACGGAAAAAATCCCGTACGTAGTTTTTTCAGATATAAAACCCAATCCTACTATCGAAAACGTACAAGCGGGTGTCGAAGCGTTCAAGCAAGCAAATGCGGATTGCATAATTGCGATAGGCGGCGGCTCTGCTATGGACACGGCTAAGGCGATAGGTATAATAATCGCAAACCCGCAGTTCGCCGACGTGCGTTCGCTCGAGGGCGTAGCACCCACCCAAAATCCGTGCGTGCCCATAATAGCGGTACCCACCACTGCAGGTACGGCTGCGGAAGTTACTATAAACTACGTAATAACCGACGTACAAAAAAAGCGTAAGTTTGTGTGCGTGGATCCTCACGATATCCCGGTAGTTGCGGTAGTCGACCCCGATATGATGTCTACCATGCCTGCGTCGCTTACGGCGGCGACCGGCATGGACGCGCTTACTCATGCGATCGAAGGTTATATAACCAAAGGCGCATGGGAGCTTTCGGACATGTTCCATCTTAAGGCGATCGAAATAATTTCTCGTTCGTTGCGCGGCGCGGTAAACGGTACGGCGGACGGTCGCGAAGGAATGGCGCTCGGACAATACGTTGCCGGAATGGGATTTTCCAACGTCGGGTTGGGCGTAGACCATTCTATGGCGCACACGTTGTCGGCGTACTACGATATGCCGCACGGCAAAGCGTGCGCGACGTTGCTTCCTGCCGTAATGGAATACAATGCCGAAGCTACCGGCGAAAAATATCGCGAAATAGCGCGCGCAATGGGCGTAAAAGGCGTGGACGAAATGACGCAGCAACAATATCGCAAAGCGGCAATCGACGCGGTTGCAAAACTTGCGTCCGACGTAGGTATAGAATGTTCGCTTAAAGGCGTCGTAAAAGAAGAAGACGTTCACCAAATGTCTGTCGATGCCTACAACGATGCTTGCCGTCCGGGCAATCCTAAGGATACGAGCGTTGAAGATATCGAAAAACTTTATCGCAGCTTAATGTAACTTACTTTTCTTTGGAAAAGAAAAGTAAGCAAAAGAAACTTAAACAAATTCTAAATTACAAAAGCGAGTAAAAGAATTTACCTTTCTTTAGGGAAGAAAGGTAAGCGAAAGAAACTTAAACAAATTCTAAGTTGCAAAGGTAAGCCAAAGAAACTTAAGCAAAATCTAAGTTGCAAAGGTAAGCCAAAGAAACTTAAGCAAAATCTAAGTTGCAAAGGTAAGCCAAAGAAACTTAAACAAATTCTAAGTTGCAAAGGTAAGCCAAAGAAACTTAAATAAATTCTAAATTACAAAAAGGGTAGTGTGAAGAAACATTACTCTTTTTTCATAGTTGTCCTTATATCATTCTGAGCCCCACCCTTATGTCATCCTGAGTCGCAGACGAAGGATCTCGCGGAAGCGAAACGTATGTTAGTACTACAGCTTCAGCAGAAAACATTCCAACCATATGTCATTGCGAAAGGCACAGTCCTGTGGCAATCTCTCCGTTAAGCTCCTAACTCTCGGTATAATCAAACGCACTATGCCCGAATCCAATTCTTCAAGCTTCTTTTTCTACTTTTCTTATCTAAAGAAAAAGCGAAAAAATTTTTTTGTATTTTTGAGAAAAATTTTAAAAAAAGGGGGTAAAAA
>CAZEXL010000004.1:0-91544 GCA_964516925.1 uncultured Lachnospiraceae bacterium
CCTAGTTTTCTATCGGCAAGAAAAGCAGGTCGGTAGAATAAACGCACCGTTGTACACGAACTCATTCCTAACAAGCTTCTTTTGCCTAGTTTTCTATCGGCAAGAAAAGCAGGTCGGTAGAATAAACGCACCGTTGTACTTGAACTCATTCCTAACAAGCTTCTTTTGCCTAGTTTTCTATCGGCAAGAAAAGCAGGTCGGTAGAATAAACGCACCGTTGTACTTGAACTCATTCCTAACAAGCTTCTTTTGCCTAGCTTTCTATCGGCAAGAAAAGTAGGTCGGTAGAATAAACGCACCGTTGCACACGAACTCATTCCTAACAAGCTTCTTTTGCCTACTTTTCTTCACGGAAGAAAAGTAGGTTACATAAGCGGCGCGAAAACGTTAAGCACCGTAGCAACGATTCGTTGATACCACTTAAGCGCCTTGCCGCGTTCTATTTGCTTGCACGATTGCAACGTGTTGTCAAAATCGCTTCTTATTTCATCCACCGCCGAACAGCCGTACATCCACACTCCGCACTCGAAATGATGCACGAAACTGCGGTAATCGAGGTTAATCGTACCGATAACCGCCGTAGTATCGTCGCTTACGAACGACTTAGCGTGAATAAAGCCCGGAGTAAACTCGTAAATTTTTACGCCGCCTGCAGTCAGCTTGTCGTAACTGCTTTTTGTCATTATGTTAACGAGTTTTTTATCGGGTACGCCGGGCGTTATTATTCGCACGTCCACGCCACGTTTTGCCGCCGCCTTTAACGCTTTTGTAAAATGATAGTCTACTATAAGGTACGGCGTGGTGATATAAACGTACCGCTTCGCCTGATTAATAATATTAAGGTACGTTTCTTCGGCAATATAGTCGTTATCCATCGGCGCAGGTCCGTCGCCAAACGGAAGAACGTATCCGTCTTCGAACCGCGTATGCAAGCTTTCGGGCAAATACTTTGCAAAATCGACGTCATTGTTTCGCGTCGCCAAAGCGAACTGCATTAAAAACATAATCGCAAAATTGCGCGCTCCCTTGCCTGAAAGATAAATTCCGCTGTCCTTCCAGTACCCAAACGGCGAAGTAACGTTTATATATTCGTCGCAAAGGTTAAAGCCGCCCGTAAACGCTTCTTCGCCGTCGATAACCGTAATTTTACGATGGTCTCGATTGTTGTGCATGGCGGTTACGATAAACGTAAGCTTGTTAAACTTAACGCATTCTATTCCGAATTTTTTAAGTTCGTTACAATAATTGTATTTAAGTCTGCCCGAACACCCGAAGTCGTCGTACATTACTTTTACTTCGACGCCCTCTTGCGCTTTGCTTTTTAGTATCTGCAAAATTTCGCCCCACATCTTGCCGTTTTCTATAATAAAGTACTCCATAAAGATATACTTTTTGGCTTGACGCAGTCGCTCTTTAAGAAACTCGAACGCCGCTTCGCCGCTAGGGAAATACTTGGTTTGAGTGCTATCGCAAAGCGGCATACCGCACGTAGCGGTAAGATAACGCGCCTGCCCTGCCGCCAACTCGCTTCTAGCGGCAAGCGAATCTAGCGTATTAGGACAAGGCAATCTGAATTCTTCACTGCGCTTTAAAAGTTCGAGCTGAAACTTGTTTACCCTTTTGCTTAGGACGGGATTGCCGATAAGCAGATATATAACTACGCCGGCAATAGGCAAAGTGAGTAGCAAAATTATCCACGGCACTTTGTACGAAGCAGACATATCCCGATTTATTACGCCGAACACGCTTGCAACGCCTATCGCCGTAAAGACTACGGCTACGTTAAAATAATGCTGCGCAAGTTCGCTTACTACCACGACGTAAATAAAAATCTGAATAAGTAACGCTAAAAGCACTATCACGGTTCGGCTAAAAAGCTTTTTAAGAAACTTCATTTGTAACTCCGTTAATAATAATATGTTCGTTTGCGCCAATTTTAGCATACGTAAAAGTAAAAGTCAACGGTTGTTTTAATTCTATTTATAATTTTAGGAGCAAAAAATTGACTTTTGTCTTGACAAAGCGTATCAAAAAGCTTATAATAGCCTGGATAAGGTTTCGATTAAAGGAGGCAGCATGAATCTATCCGAAAAACTTGTAGAACTTCGTATAGCGACAAGAAGCGCAACGATGTGCGAAAGCGTTAACGGCAAGTCAAAAAACACCCTTTCGCTTAAAACGAAAATTCTTTTTTTGCTGAAAGACAAAAGCCTGCCGCCGCTGGACCTTATGACTACTTTGCACCTGGCTAAGACCAATCTTGCGCTTATCACTACCGAAATGGCGAAAGAAAACCTTATTACCAAGGACAGGTCGGAGCGCGACAAGCGTTCGCTGTACTACTCGATTACCGACGAAGGCAAAAAATACCTCGCTTTACGACTGGACGCAATAGAAGAAACGCTTAAAAAGGCGTTTAACGACGAAGACTACGCGCACGCCTTTGACGTTTTAAGCGAAGCTACCGACGTACTATCCTTTTTGTAAAACAACTATCTCTATTCCACAAGGAGCAGATATGAAAGTATACAACACCCTTACCCGCAAAAAAGAAGAATTTATTCCGATAGGCAAAACCGTTACCATGTATTCGTGCGGACCTACCGTGTACAACTACGCTCACGTAGGCAATATGCGCGCGTACATCTTTATGGACAGCGTGCGCCGCTGTCTTCGCTATTGCGGCTACAAAATCAAAGGCGTTATGAATATTACCGACGTCGGTCACCTTCTTAGCGACGGCGACGAAGGCGAAGATAAGATGGAAAAAGCCAGTCGCGAACAACAACGTTCGGTATACGAAATCGCTCAAATGTACACCAAGGCGTTTATGGACGACCTCGCCAAGCTTAATATCGGCAAACCCGAAGTAATCGCAAAAGCGACCGATCACATAAAAGATATGCTTGACTACGTAATCAAGCTGGTCGAGCTAGGCTACGGCTATGAAACTAGCGACGGCATTTACTTCGATATATCCAAGTTCCCGTCATACGGTAAGCTTAGCGGTCTTAGACTCGACAATCAAATTGCAGGCGCACGAGTGGACGTAAACGACGAAAAACGTCACCCTGCCGACTTCGCATTGTGGAAAAAAGCGCCCAAAGAGCACATTATGCAATGGGAATCGCCTTGGGGTATGGGTTATCCCGGCTGGCACATCGAGTGTAGCGCAATGAGCAAAAAATACCTTGGCAGCAGATTCGATATTCATACCGGCGGCGTGGACCACATCCCCGTTCATCACGAAAACGAAATCGCTCAAAGCGAGGCGCTTGAAGGTCACCAAACTGTAAACTATTGGATGCACGGCGAATTTATGCAGGTTGACGGCGGCAAGATGAGCAAGTCGCTGGGCAATACCTACACCGTTTCGGATCTGGAAAAGATGGGTTATTCTCCCATGGCATTCCGCTACTTCTGCCTTAACACTCATTACCGCAAAACTCTTAACTTTACGTTCGACGGCATGAACGCAGCAAAAACCGCATACTCCAGATTGCTTTCGCTCGTAAACGAGCACCGCAACGGCACGAATGTCGTCGACGCGGACACTCTTAAAAAGTACGAGCAAGAGTTTTTAGAAGCCGTAAGCGATGACGTGAATATTCCTATGGCAATAGGCGTTTTGTGGAATATGCTAAAAGAAAAACCGTCCAAGCAGATTTACGACCTCGTTCAAAAATTCGACGCGGCGTTGGGACTTAAGCTAGATACTCTTCCGCCCGAAGAAAAAATCGAAGTTCCCGAAAACGTTATCGCCCTTGCCGAAAAGCGTCTCGAAGCGCGCAGAAGCAAAGATTGGGCAAAAAGCGACGAACTCCGAAACGAAATTGCCGCTTTGGGCTATGCTATTATAGATAAAAAAGACGGTTACGATATTAAACGCGCGTAAAGTATGTACGCAAACGCAATATTTGCAATAAAGTCTAAAAGCTCGACCTAACGGAGTCGAGCTTTTTTACGGATTGCCGACCTACTTTTCTTTAGGGAAGAAAAGTAGGCAAAAGAAACTTACTTTTCTTTAGGGAAGAAAAGTAAGCAAAAGAAAACTAAATCTTATGTCATCCTGAGCGTTAGCGAAGGATCTCGCGGAAGCGAACCATACGTCACCAACGAGGAGCGAAGCGACGCGGCAATCTCACCGTGCAGTTGTACGCTTTCGGTTCAATCAAGTGTAAAAACTTCGCTTTTTCTGTCATTCTGAGCCTCAGGCGAAGAATCTCGCGCAAGCGTCCTTTCTTTCGAAAAGAAAGGTAACTCAAAGAAACTTAACCATATAATAATCGTTTAAAAAAAGCCGATTTTACTTTTTATTCTTTTTTGAGCCATCATTAGATTGGCTTCTTTTATTATAGTAGTCTTTAATGGCGTAATATTGTTTGCGGTCTTTGTCGCTAGCAAACTTTTTCGTTTTTGTTTTTGTAAAAATCTTTAATCCAAACATTCGGCATACTCCTTTTGATATATTTTTTCCATAAAGTCGTATATTAAAGCGCACATTTCATTTGTTATTATAATTTTTCCCGGCGTTAAAACTATTTTTTGTAAAGACGAAAGCTTGATTGCGATAGGTTGCATATCGGTTGTGATGCCTACAATATAATTGCAGTCCGATACGGGCGAAGTCTCGATAGAAACGGGGACAAAAACGTCACATGCCGCACTGCTGTAAAAACGGCATAATTGCTGGCGATTAATTGCCGATCGGATATCCTTTAATTTTCTAAAGGCGAATAAATATTCTCTTTGAGAGAACGTTTTTGAAGTATATTCAACCAAAAGCGTTCGTATGTAGCCGGTAAAATTTGTGTCGTAAAGTAAGAGTCGCTCGTCGTGAATGGTAATAAAGTCATCGTATTTATCTTTACTAATGCGGAATGGAACGTTTACAACGCCGTCGTCATGAAAATTAAACGGTTGCAAATAAATATTATGAATGCTACGAGCTACTGCTTTGGTAATATTCTCGTTGCCGTTATTGTATTGCAACAGTTTTTTGTACAAATCTTCTTGATAATCGGAAAGAACGGGTAACAGTTCGTTCAAAAATCCGCTTATGTTCGGCTTATCGTTTTTTATATAATTATAACGAGCAGCGTCATATTCCAAAACGTTAAACGAGCCTATCGGAATAGTAAAGTTGGTAGATGAGTTAAAAGTTAGTCTAAAATCATTCATATATCTATTATACAAGTTGTAACATAAAAAATCAATTATTTTGGTATTAAAGCACGGTTTTTGCCAAAAAAAAGCAAAGTTGTATAGTAAAAAATCTTTATTATTTGCTATTTTCTTTTTGTAAACGACATGTTATAATATATTCGTTAAGAAAAGCTTGACAAATAAACAAAAATGAGGTACAATTCATGAAGCAGAAACTAATAGACAAAATAATTTACGCAATAACAAAAAAGCCGAAGCATTACGTGGAAGTAAAAAATCCGCCGTTAACTACGATTGAAAAGTTAAGGCGACCGCAAGACGCAAGGCAAATGCAATACAATCGTTGGAGCAAACGTTACAAAATTTATTCCGGCTCGTATTTGCCCGAAAACGACAGAAAGCTTTTACGCAAAGGTTGGGAAGATAAAACCAACAGTATTATAAAAAACCATAAAAGAAATAACGCAGTTAGCTTTTATCAAAGAAAAAGCACCAATCAGTGGGTACGCAATGACAAAACTCATTGGCATTGGTATAATTGGTGGTCGAATAAATTTGAGAGCAAAAAGATAAAGAAGCAAGAATATATGTATTACGATAAAAACGGCAACGTTTGCAAAAAGAAATCATTAGAAAGTCATTTATATGGAGAAGATTGACTATGACATTGGATGAAATAATAGCAAAATATGGTACGCATGAATTGGATATCGATTGCATTAGGCATGAAGGAAACAAAAGTATAATTTACGCATATTGTCATGAACACGATGTCGACGGGGAATTTATGGTGAATCATAATTTAGAAATAAGCGGATTGTTTAGAGTGCTCGAAAAACAGTTAGAAGACGACGATATGTTGTTTCATATTGCTATTATCTTTAAAAACGATGATGAGTCGTATGAAATCATGTGCGGGTATAACGAAGATCGGGTGCGCTTCTGCGTTGAAAGCGATTTAGATGTGAAGGAGCTTTCCGAAGAAGAATACGAGCGAGAAATACAACAATGATGACACGAGAAAAATTATTAAGCGTTTTGCCTGACGAATATCATGACGGATCGCTAATCGACGCGTCGTATAAAAACAATCAACTGTACGTATATTGTTACAGATGTCCGCCCGACCCTGACGGAACGGACAATCAAGAAACAAGGAATATCATTATTCGATTTGATAACGTAACCGAACTAGAGGTTTACGGTGTGGAAGATGAGGAAGACGAGGATGCGGACGAGGACTTTTTTCCGTACAAAGAGGGCGATTTCGTAAAAAAGGAAGGATATTGGGGATTAAGAGAAATATACTATCTTGACTTTGAAGACGGTAAAGTTGTATTTCAATGGAGCTTGCGTTTTCGTTGTGACGACGTTGAAGTTTTGGAATGCTCTAGTAAGCAATGGCTTGGTAACGGGATGCCGCCGTTGGATTTTTCGAAGTATAGGTAAGTAAATTGTGACTAAGTTAATATGTCATTCTTCGCAAAATCTCAGAATGACATAATAAAGGGGCGCCTATAAACTACTCTTTTTGGCAACTCACTGCCGCTCAAACCTAATTCCCATAAGTTTCTTTGGGTTACTTTTCTTCACGGAAGAAAAGTAAGTGTTTATCGGATTTTTGCATGTTCGACGGTAATTTCAAACGAATAGTCGGTATCGAATTGCGCGCTTAGCAAGCTAAGCAAATCGCGTTTAATTCGTTCGTTAGGTTCGGTAGCCTCAAACGGCACGCAAACGTCGAACTCAAGAACTACTTTGTCGCCCTTTATCACTTTGCGGAAGTCGTGCAAATCCAAGCGTGCGTCAAACGCCTCCAATATTTTTAGAACTTCGGCTTTAAGCGCATCGGTTTGTTCGTCGCCTAAAATAACCGGATCGATATGTATAACCAGCTCTACGTCGGTGTTTTTTTCGAAGTCTTTTTCTATTCGGTCGATAATCTCGTGTGCGGTAAGCACGTCTATGCGCGCGTCGATTTCTGCGTGCGCGCTTGCGTAATACTTGTTTACGTAGTTATGAACGGCAAGGTCGTGAATGCCGTAAATACCTTCGTAACTTAGCAATTTTTCGGCAATTCTATCGGTAAGTTCTTTGCTAGGACTTTCGCCCAGCAGTTCGCTTATCGGCTTTTTTAATATTTTAACGCCCGAAACGAACACGAAAACGGCAACCAAACAACCTGCGTATCCGTCCAAATTAAAGTTTATTGCTTTAGAAACGAGCAAAGAAACCAAAATAGCGCTTGACGAAACGCAGTCCGAAAGACTGTCGAAAGCGGTAACTTTTAATATTTGCGACGAGTATTTTTTGCTTAGAACGAAGTTGTAGGCAAACATACAAAGTTTTACGCCGATACCTACCGCAAGTACGGCAATGGGCGTCGAGTTGCCTATAGGCGAAGCGGCGACTATTTTTTCTATCGACGCCGAAAGTAGTTCTACGGCAAAAAGTAAAATAATAAACGCAATAAAAATCGAAGCGACGTATTCGCCTCGCGCGTGCCCGTACGGATGCTCTTTGTCGGCAGGCTTAGAGGACATTTTTACGCCGATAACGGTAACGAGATTGCTACCGCAATCGCCCAGATTATTAAGTCCGTCGCCAAGCAACGAAACGGTGCTCGTCAAAACGCCGAACGTTATTTTAAACGCTGAAAGCAGTGCGTTAAGCACCAAAGAAAGGACGGTAGCAAACGTCGTTCGTTTGTTCTTTTTCGTTTTGTTTCGTTTTACAAGCGGATCGTCGTAATTCATAGTTCACCCTAGTATATTCAGTGTAGCACTAAAAGGTTATTTTGTCAATAACCGACCGCAAAATAATTGACTTTTTTAGGCAAAGCTAATATACTATACGGTACTATATGCTTTATTAGCTAGCATTTAAGGCAGGTTTATTATGAGAACGCATAATTGTAACGAGTTAAGAAAGGAAGACGTCGGCAAAAAAGTCACTCTTTGCGGCTGGCTTCACAGCGTGCGAGATCTGGGTGCGGTAGTGTTTTTCGTGCTTCGTGACTTTTACGGCGTAACGCAGGTCACCGTTTCGGACGAAAAAACTAAAGAGTTCGTTCGTACCATCCCGCGCGAATCCACGCTTAAAGTAAGCGGTACGGTAATTTTGCGCAGCAGCCCCAATCCGTCGCTTCCCACCGGACTTATAGAAGTCGAACCCGAAAACATCGAAATTTTGGGCAAATGCACCGAAGCGTTGCCGTTCGAAATTTCCTCGTCGCTTTCTTCGCGCGAGGACGTACGACTTAAGTACCGCTTCTTGGATTTAAGAAATCCGCTCGTTAAAGATAAAATAGTGCTTCGTAGCAAAATAGTGTCGTCCATACGTCGTCGTATGACCGACATGGGCTTTTTGGAAATAACCACTCCCATACTTACCAGTTCTTCGCCCGAAGGCGCAAGAGACTTTATAGTACCAAGCCGTCTTTATCCGGGTCAGTTTTACGCTTTGCCGCAAGCGCCTCAGCAGTACAAACAGCTTTTGATGGCAAGCGGTATCGATCGCTACTTCCAAATCGCTCCGTGCTTCCGCGACGAGGACGCGCGTGCCGATCGTTCGCCCGGTGAATTTTATCAGCTGGATATGGAAATGGCGTTCGCAACCCAAGAGGATGTATTTGCCGTGCTGGAAGATATGCTTCCGTCGCTTTTCCGCGAGTTCACTACGCGCAAGGTGGACGGCGCACCGTTCAAACGCATACCGTATCTGGACGCAATTCGTGATTACGGCTCGGACAAGCCGGACCTAAGAAACCCGCTTATAATCAAGGACGTAACCGATATTCTTCAGTCCGCCGTTCCTATGTTTGCGGGCAAGACGGTTAAGGCAATAAAGGTAGAAAACTTCAACAAGCCGCGCAGCTTTATCGACAAAACAATTATCGAGCAAGCTCGTCAAAACGAGATCGAAACGGTTTATTGGGTAAAAACCGACGAAAACAACGGCTTCACCGGCGGACTTGCTAAGTTTATGGGCGAAGTAGGCGACAAACTTATCGCCGCGCTTGACGTTAAGCCCGGCAGCTTTATCGCATTCCTAGCCGGCGACAAGGGCGTAAGCAAGCAAGCCGGCATAGTTCGTACCATTTTGGGCACCGAGCTCGATCTTATCGAAAAGGACGTGTACAAGTTCTGCTGGATAGTGGACTTCCCCATGTACGAAATAGGCGAGGAGTCGGGCGAAATCGAATTCTGCCACAATCCGTTCTCGATGCCGCAAGGCGGAATGGAAGCGCTGAATACCAAAGATCCGCTGTCGATTTTGGCGTATCAATACGACATCGTGTGCAACGGCGTAGAGCTTAGCAGCGGCGCGGTACGAAATCACGATCCCGAAATTATGGTAAAAGCGTTTGAAATCGCAGGCTACGGTAAAGAAGTTATCGAAAGCAAATTCTCGGCGCTGTACAACGCGTTCAAGTTCGGCGCTCCGCCGCACGCGGGTATCGCTCCGGGCGTAGACCGTATGGTAATGCTTTTGTGCGACGAACCGAGCATACGCGAAATAATCGCCTTCCCCATGAACAAGAACGCACGCGACCTTTTGATGAACGCTCCTAACTACGTAACCGAAAAACAACTTAGGGAAACGCATATTCAAGTCGTTATGCCGGAGGAAAAATAATGGACGATATTGTAACGCTTACAACCGTCGAGGGCGAAGATATCGACTTCGAAATAGTGGCGGAACTTCCGCTAGGCGACGATTTTTACGCCATTATGCAGCCCGTAAAACCGCTTGACGGCGTGGGCAAAGACGAGGCGTTGGTGTTTAAAATTATCGAAGAGGACGACGGCGACGAGTACGAACTCGTTATCGACGACGATCTTATCGACAGCGTTTTCGACAGCTACAACGCTATGTGCGAAGAGGACGACTAAAAATATACGCTTATTACGGACGGACAAACGACTGTGTTTTGATGTGAACCCAAAAGTTTAGACAAAAAAATCAAATTAAATATATTGGAATTGAGTTCGGTATTTAACCGGGCTCATTTTCAATTTTAAAGATATTCTTTTATTGTTGTAATAACAAATATATTCGTGTAGTTTTTGTATGAAAGCGATAACGCTTTCGGATTTTTCACTGTAGTACATTTCAACTTTAAGCAGACCAAAAAAGTTTCCCATTACACTGTTGTCTAAGGTAATTATATACAAAAAAAGGGAATGTTGTAATTTAAAAGTCAAAAAAAGTATAAAAAGTTCATATGCGTGTTAAATATGCTAGACAAGTGTAATAAAATGCGTTATTATATGCATGTAACATGTATTTGGTAAGAAATATATGTGATAAATTGCGTTTTTGGAGGTGCAAAAATGGAATTGTTAAGAAGCCCTATTGGAAAAGGCACATCTGTTGCCGGTATTAATATTGCATGTAATAATAGTTGCGGTGTAAACGTGTAAGGTTGGCTGTAGGGCATTGAGCTTACCCGAAATGCCCTAGAATAAACATTTGGAGGAACAATAATGAGGTTTACGAATTATATAGTAAAATTACGACAAAAAGATAAAATTATACTTTTAAATGTTGCAACAGGAGGGACTATACGTGTTGCGCTTGATATTTACGATAAAATAAAAAACAATTTAATAGATGAGTTTACAGAAGCAGAAAAACAGTTTTTATATGAAACGAGTTTTTTGATAAAAGAAAACGAAGACGAAGAAAAACAAAGAATAAAGCAAACACACTATTCATCGAGCTTAAATTTAATATTCATGACTACAGAAAACTGTAATTTTAAATGTGAGTATTGTTACGAGGACCATACAAATAATCATATAGAAAAAGACGTATACGATAGTGCAATTGATTACATAAAAAAATCAGATAAAGAAGAAGTAATGATAAATTGGTTTGGCGGTGAACCTCTTTTGGAAATAAATAATATAGAATATTTCATGTCCAAAGTTTGCAAATTAGAAAAGGTAAAAAGGATAAAGTCATCGATAATTACAAATGGATATTTGTTGAATAATAAAAATTTTAAAAGACTAATAAATTCAAAAATAAAAACTTTTCAAATAACATTAGATGGCTTGGAAAATGAGCACGATAAAAAAAGACTTTTGAAAAGCGGCAAAGGAACGTTTGAGCAAATTGTAAAAAACATAAAACAAATAAAAGAAACAACGGTTGACTTTACGGTTTATTTGAGATACAATTATTTTGAATCTTCTGATTTAGTTGGATATGTGGATTTTATTTATAATTTATTGGGTAACGATAGAAGATTTATTTTGGATTTTCATTCCATTGGTGATTGGACGGCAACGTATAATGGTATTCCCAAAGCGCATAAAAATGGAAATGTTGTTTTGGCGATTAAAAAGGCACATAATTTGGGAATGCGAGTAAGAATGGTTGAAGAAGATGTTTGCCCGATTGGTTATTTATGTAGTGCAAAACTAGATGATGCTGTCATAATAAATTACAAACGAGAAGTAATGAAATGTACGATTATGTTGGATTGGGATAAAAATAAAGTAGGGACGCTTAATTTAGACGGTACAATTTCTTATAACGAAAATTTTTTGTTTTGGCAAACACCTGTTGTATCAGATAAATGCAAAAATTGCAATGTTTTGCCGTTATGTTTTAACAAATACTGCCCACATGAAGATTATATAACATGTAAAGAGCGCAGAGAACAAAAAGCAATAGATGTATTAAGGATATTGTATGAATGATTGGAAATTAGAAAAGCAAAAAATGGCAAAAAAATTATTGCAAAAAAAGCTGGTAACGACTATTTTGTTGTTAGCTGAAACTTTTTCTGTTGTCTGTGTGGCTATCGTTATTCAAAACTTTATAAATGATATTACTTTAGACGAAAAAGGACTTGCAAAAACAGCAACGTTGCTTGGATTGCTTATTGTGCAGTGTGCGTTAGTGTTTTTTGCAAACAAAAGTTTTAATGATTTGGGCGTTCGGTCACGAGAACTTGTTCGGAATTATGCTTTCAAAAAGGTAACCGAAAATGACAACATAGTAAATAAATTTTCAAGCGGTGATTTACTTGGAAGATTGTTTACTGACGCAGGAGATGTAGGTGAGCGAATAGGACAAAGATGTGTTTTATTTGTAGCCGGCGTGCTGCAAACCGCTATTGTTTTATCGCTGTTATTTTTCACTAATTGGCGTGTAGGACTGTGTGTCGCAACAATATATCCAATATACTTTTTTATTGCGGGGTTGATTAATAAAAAAATTACTAAATCTACTTCGGAAGTCAGAGAGAGTCAGTCGAAAACGCAGCATGTGTTATTAAAAGGCTTGCAAGGCATTCCTGAACTCGTGATAATGGATAAATGTGGTTATTATATTGCCAAATACGATGAATCGCTAAAAAACACATCTAAAAGGTTATGCCGATATAATAGATATTCGTCACTTAATATTACGATAATAAACTTTATTTGTACGTCACTACCTATTATTGCGGTTATTTTGTGTACCAGCATTATTTTACCGCAAGTTGATTCTAATTTATTGTTCGTTTATATATTGGTAGGATATCTTGTGGAGCCGCTAAACAGTTTATCTAATTTATTTCAGTATGTAAGCGAAGATAAAGCTTTGGAATTGCGTTTGCAAGAAACTTTTGAAGAGGAGGTGTTTTCTGAGACATTAGAAAGAATTGACGATATTAAAACGATAGATGTTAAGATTGCAAAATATTGCATAGGAAATAAAAACATTCTAAATGATTGTGAGTTTAGCGTTTCGGCAGGTGAAATAATGCTTATAAAAGGTGAAAGCGGTTGCGGGAAAAGCACGCTTTTAAAGCTGCTACTAAAGCAAGGCGATTTCAAAAATTTGGAAGGGAACATCAATATAAACGGGCAGTCGATACAAATTATCGATAAACGCTCATTATACGATCGAATTGCGTTTGTAAATCAAACGAATTTTATTTTTGAAGAGACGCTGTATAATAATTTATGTATGGGAGAAAAATACGATCGTTCGGTCATAGAAAAGGTCATCGACATTTGTTGTTTAACGGAATTTGTAAAAGAATACGGGCTAAATCGAACAATTTCCGAATATGGTAAAAATATAAGTGTAGGACAATTGCAAAGAATTTGTATTGCAAGAGCGTTGTTGCTAAAAAGGAAGTGTCTATTGCTTGACGAACCCACAAGCGCATTGGATGAAGAAACGTCTAATAGATTAATGAAGAATTTATTAAGATATACTAAAGAGAATGACATGATAACGATTTGTGTTACGCACAAAAACGATGCATTTATAAAATACGATAACATCGTGTACTTGGACAAATAATGCTTTAAAGCAAATTTACAAATTAAAAAATCGGTACAAAACACACATGCGGCAGTTACGGTTATTATATAAATTCACGCCACTATGGCGTGGCTGATAAATATTTACCGAGGAGAAACGGGCAAAAAATTTCGCTTTTTATAATGAAGCCGTAACGAAGTAGGTGCGACAAACAACAAAAAAAGGTATTAATTGATATTAAGTTTATTTTATACGTTTTTTGACACCTTCTACCGAGGGAAGTTGATTGCTTAGTTTTTCCGACAACACGCTACTTATTTTGTATTTACTGATTCCCCATAGGTTTACTTATATCTTTCAAAGAACATTCCGCAACCAATCTGCAACCAAATTGTTTTTGCTTTTACACAATAATAATCCGATAGGGAGATTGTCGTTTTCCTTTTTCAACTGACCTTTTTCATGATTGTTACGTTGTGCGACCACGGAATTTGTGCAGACACCGTTTGCACAAATTGCTCGTTGTAGGTTGCGGCAAACTCCGTCATATATTTTAAGTTGCTTTCTGTTTTTTTTACCCAATTCCCTACGAGTATTTAACTTTGGGGTTAACTTCATATACTGACGGACGTTTTTAAAGCTTTATCCATAACGCAGGAGCGATGCCGATAGCGACGTTATCCGTATAACTGCAACTTTTAAGACAGTCACCGTCGCTTTTTACCGTGCGAGCATAAACGCCGTCGTCGTAATGAGGCGAACGTAACCACCAATAACCGTTGCCGTTGCTTACGTCCGTAAAGCAACCGTTCGCTTTTGCGTAATCGGTGGGTTTAAGCTTTCGCTCGGCTACGGAGCGGAATAGCCTCGTCGCCTCTTCGTACGAAAGCAAGAATATTTTATCGCTCGTGTCGTTGCAAACGAACCTATTTGCTTCCTTTCCCACGCTTGCGGCTCCGTTGCTTACGTCGGAAGTTAATATCGCCTCTCGTTGCTTTTCGTCGAATGCGTCGTAAAGAAAAACTTCGTTCAGCCATTTGCGGACGTCGCTTAGCTCGTAGTCGTTCGAATACGAGATTGCGTCGCCAAGAACGCGTTTTTCGTTAAAAGACCTGTAAAATCGATTGCTGTATATTATGCAATCGCAAAACAGCAACGCTTTATTTGGCGAAGAAGCAAGAATTTTCCAGCGAAGCGGCTCGAATTTAAACCAATAAGTTTTATTCGGGCAAAATCCGTTGTCAAATTGATACGTCGTGTTCGGTTTTACGCGCGTTCTGTCCTTAAGCAAGGAAGGAAGCATTTTCGATACGTGACTGCCGTTGGTCCTGTACTTTAAAAAGCGCATTCCTCGATACGCATTGCCGCCTAGCGAAACGTCGACGTTCTTTGCGTCTCCGTCAAAATCCGAAAACGCGCAACAAGAAAATTGATTTTTATCTGCGACTTCGTCGATTGATACGACTTTGCTAAGTTCGTCGGCTTCCTTTTTGTTCGCTTGCGTTTGCGGATAAGAACCGAAATAGATTGCGTTTCCTTTTTTCTCGTAAATTATATTTTTGTCGTTCATTATGTCTCCGTTCGGATTTAGCCGAAAAATGTATCGTAAATATTATCGACGTGCGCGCTGCGAATTGTCAATCGTTTTAGCGCAAAATCCGAAAATTTTTCTATTTATAAGCAAACGCTTTTAAAAATACAAACCGAGGCGGGCAAAAGCAAACAATTTTTTGTCTAAAAGCCGTTTTCGTCTGTAAAAACACTTGCTTTTTTGAATTTGGTGTGCTATACTCTGTTAGCAAATTTGCCGAGGTATAGCGCAGTTTGGTAGCGCGCTTGGTTCGGGACCAAGAGGCCGTGAGTTCGAATCTCGCTACCTCGACCAATATATTCGCGTCGTAAAGACGCTTGCGGGGTGTAGCGCAGTTTGGTAGCGCGCATGAATGGGGTTCATGAGGCCGGAAGTTCGAATCTTCTCACTCCGACCAAAAAAAGCTTAACGAAAGTCGTTAAGCTTTTTTACTTTTCTTTTTTACGGCTTTATTGTTTGCGTTGCGAATTGGGCTTGCGTTGGAATTTGCCGTCTTTTTTATGTACTACCAAGTTAAGGTCCTGACGCTGGCAAAGTTCCTGAGCTATTTCAAGCGCTTCTCGTTTGGTGCGAACGCGGCGGATTACGCGCTTAGCGTTGTCCTTGCGAACTTCCCACGTTTTGGTCTCGCGATCGTAAAGAATTCTGTAACTTACCGTCTTGTGTTTTTGAGGCGTCGCGGATTTTTGTTCTTCGTGCTTTTCTTCCTGCTGTTCCTCGATGTCGGCGGCTTCGAAGGTTAGTTCCTCGTTTTCCTCTTCTGTTTCAAGCGCTTCCTGTACGGTTTTAGTAGTTTCTTCTTGCGGCTCTTCTTTTTCGCAAGGTTCTTCGGCGGGCGCACTTGCTTCTTCGGCGGGCGCACTTGCTTCTTCGGCAGGCGTACTTGCTTGTACCTCGCTCGACTCGGCGGACGCTTCCTCGTTTTCGACAAGGTCGGATTCTTTTTCGCTTTCCTGCGCTTTACGCAAAGCGGCTTTTTCTTCCGCGGCTTCGTCCACGGCGCGGTCTATTTCGTCGGGAGTGTACGAAACGGGCTTCTTTCTTTTAACGGTAACCGCTACGATTATCGCAAAGACGATGATCACCGCCGCAACCACTATGATATAAACTTTGTTATCCGACAAAAATTGGGCAAACGAACCAATAAAATTACTTACCGTCATGGCTAAATCTCCTCATTTCATATATTATATATAAATTATACAACAAACCTAAATAAATGTCAATGTTAATACAAGAAAAACGCCGAATTATTTTTAAAAAATATTAGCTTTTAGGCTCTCGTTAGCGTTAATTTTTAAAAAAAGTCGTTTTACAATGAAAATCGCAAAAAAAACAGATTGCAAATTTTTTAAAAATGAGCGTGAATAATTTGATTATTTAAACAAATTGTGGTATAATGACAAAAATTCAAATTAAGGAGCAAAATTATGGCGAGAGTAAAGACGTTACCGTCTTTGGTAATAGATTTAAGCACTTTAACCCCGGCACAAAAAGAAATGTACGACTCCGTTACAAGAGAGTACTCTAAAAAAACGATAAACGAACTTAGAAGAATCGCTAAGGATATCGGAGTGGAATCCCCGACGACGCTTAGCAAAAAGAAGTTGGTAAGAAGAATAGTGGACCGCGAGGTTGCCGCTTATCTTCCGCCCGAATGTTTGGAAACTCCGCAAACCAGACTTACTAAGGAAATAGTCAATTTCGACGGCGAAAGAATAAAAGGATATTTAATCGACGAAGGAAACGGCGTGTATCGCATAGACGATGTTGCCGTAGCGTTGGCAATAGTGCGAAAGTATAATCTTCGTTACGGCGATTTGGCGGAAGGCTTGGTAGTCAACGTAGAAGGACTGCGCAAATTGACGCTTGTAAACAACGTGGACGGCGAAAGCACGGATGCGCAACGAGAGTGGTTCGATAAAATAAAGGTTTCAAAACGTCGCGAGTTCGGCGCTATGATTATGAGCAACAAGGCTCACGCGCTCTTGCCCGACCTTAAAATGGGTGAGCGAATCATAGCTAAGGGGCTAACTATCGAGCAGGTCGTAGAGTTAAGCAAAGCGTATCCGTTGTGTATCAATTTGTTTGTGGGCGTTCTTCCCGAAGAAACGGAGAAAATCGACCTAACCGACAAAAACAATTTCGTAATAAGTTTCGACAGCCCCAAAAAGACGTACGTTCAAACGGCTGCGCTGGCGCTTAACAGGGCGCAGCGTTTAAGCGAACGAGGCAAAGACGTGCTTATGATAATTTACGGATTTAACGAAATCGGAAACGACGACGTAGAGCGAGGAATATTCGGAGCGGGCAGGTGCTTCGATAAAGGAAGCATTACCGTGCTTGCCGACGTCGACACAACAAACGACAGAAAGATTTTTGCAAGAGTCGCTACTCGCGTAATCGACGATATGAACAAATTTTCGGACGAAAAGGCGGAGATTGCGCCGCAAGACGACAAAGACAAAGAATAATATAACGGCAAAAGGGAACAAGAGTAGAATATGGGACTAATATCATTTATAAAGGGCGGCGACAACCGCAAGCAAGTTAAAAAGCTGGAGGCAATCGCTTACAAAATCGAAGCGCTACAAGAACAAATGCGAGCGCTAAGCGACGAACAGCTAAAGGCAAAAACGCAGGAATTCAAGCGCAGACTTACCGAAAATTACGAAACTACGGACGATATTTTGCCCGAAGCGTACGCAGTCGTACGCGAGGCGAGCGATCGAGTTTTGGGTATGCGTCACTTTCACGTTCAGCTTCTGGGCGGCATAGCGTTGCATCAAGGCAGAATTGCCGAGATGCGTACCGGCGAAGGTAAAACGTTGGTGGCAACGCTTCCCGCTTATCTTAACGCGCTTACCGGCAAGGGCGTGCACGTAGTTACGGTAAACGACTACCTTGCAAAACGTGACGCCGAGTGGATGGGTAAAGTTCATCGCTTCTTGGGACTTACCGTAGGCGTTGCCGTTGCGGGTATGACGCCCGAGCAAAAGCGCGAGGCGTACAAATGCGATATTACTTACGCTACTAACAACGAACTCGGCTTCGACTACTTGCGCGACAATATGGCGGTATACAAATCGGCGCTCGTTCAACGCGGACTTAACTTTGCGATAGTGGACGAAGTGGACAGCATTCTAATCGACGAAGCGCGTACGCCGCTTATAATAAGCGGAGCGGGCGGCAAAAGCAGCGATATGTATGCGACGGCAAACAGATTCGTGCGCACATTAAGGGCTTCGACCAATATCGACGACGAAGGCAAGGCTATCGAAGGCGAGGAAAGCAACGGCGATTATGAAATCGACCGAAAGAAAAAGGCGATCAACCTTACCGAACGCGGAATACGCAAGGCGGAAAAATTCTTTAACGTGGACGATCTTACCAGCGTAGATCATTCCGAGCTTAATCATTATATAAACAACGCGTTACGCGCCGTGTACGTAATGAAAAAAGACGAAGACTATATCGTTCGCGACGGCGAGGTGCTCATCGTCGACGAATTCACGGGACGCGTTATGATAGGCAGAAGATACAGCGACGGACTTCATCAAGCCATTGAAGCAAAGGAAAACGTGCGTATTCAAAACGAGAACCGCACGCGCGCAACCATTACGTTCCAAAACTACTTCAAGCTGTACAGCAAGCTTTGCGGTATGACCGGTACCGCCAAAACGGAGGAAACCGAATTCAGGGGCATATACGGCTTGGACGTAGTTGTAATTCCGCCCAACAAGCCGTCGCAACGTATCGACGAAAACGACGCGGTGTTCCCGACTAAAAAAGGTAAGTTCAAGGCGATACTCGAAGATATCGAAGAATGTTACAAGGCAGGGCAGCCGGTGCTGGTCGGCACTACAACCGTCGACAAGAGCGAAGAGCTTAGTCGAATGCTGGGACAGCGTCGCATTCCGCACAACGTGCTAAACGCCAAAAACCACCAGCGCGAAGCGGAGATCGTAGCGCAAGCGGGCAAAAAGTATCAAGTAACGATAGCAACCAACATGGCAGGTCGTGGTACCGATATTTTGCTGGGCGGCAACGCCGAATATATGGCGCTTCAGCGTATGCGCGCGCATGGTATGAGCGAGGAATCGATATCCGCGGCTACGTCGTACTATCAAACGGACGACGCCGAAGTGTTGGAAGCAAGAAGAATTTTCAAAGAATATTACGATTCGTTTAAGGACGAAATCGAAAAAGAGAAGCAGGAAGTTATCGCAGTGGGCGGTTTGCGTATTATAGGTACCGAACGCCACGAATCGCGTCGAATCGACAACCAGTTGCGAGGTCGTGCAGGACGACAGGGCGACGTGGGCAGTACGAAATTCTACTTGTCGATGGAAGACGATATGATTCGTCTTTTCGGCGGCGACAGAATGAAGCGAATTGCCGAAATCTTTAAACTGGAAGAAGATCAGGCAATCGAAGTAAAGATGCTTACAAAGGGGATCGAAAACGCTCAAAGCGAGCTTGAAGGTCGAAATTATCGTACTCGAAAGCAAGTGTTGGAATACGACGACGTTATGAACGTTCAGCGTCAAACGGTATATCGCGAACGCAATCGAGTGCTTATGGGCGAATCGGTTCACGAAACGATTGTCGGAATGATGAAAGGGCAATGCGAAGCTATAGTGGACGCGTACACCAATCCCAAGCTTGACTGGACGGAGTGGGACGTAGAAGAACTTAACAAAGAAGTTCATCGTAAGCTTTTGCCCGAAGAGGAAGAGTTCTTCACCGAGGACATTTTAAACAGATACGATATAGACGAGCTCAAAGAATTTTTGTTTAACGAAATGCAAAGCGTTTACAACAAAAAAATTCAAGAGGCTGCGTCGATCGGGGTTGACTTCGAGGAAGTCGAACGCATAATTCTTTTAAAGATAGTCGATTCTCGTTGGACCGATCATATCGACGTTATGGATAGTTTGCGTCGAGACATAGGGCTTCAAGCGTACGGTCAAAAGGATCCCGTGCTTATGTACAAGCAGGAAGGTTTTGATTTGTTCGAGGAAATGAACGATAACATTCGCGAAAACACCGTGGCGTACCTTATGCGCGTTAACGTGGAAAAGGCGCCCAGCAAACGTGAAGATCAAAGCGGCGATCTCGTTATGGGAAGCGACGGCAAAAAAGTCGGACGCGCGCCCGTAACCAAGGCAAAAAAGCCGCGTCCTAACGATCCGTGTCCGTGCGGAAGCGGTAAAAAATACAAAATGTGCTGCATGTCCAAGGACGGCAACGACTAAAAGGAACAGATGTTGGTTTTAGACGAAATAAAAGCAAGAATAAAAGCGTTAAAGGCGAAGTTCGAAGGGTGCGTAAGCGCATTCGATATCGATAAAATAAAAGGAAGACTTGCCGAGCTTACGGCTTTACAGGAAGATCCGGAGCTGTTTAAGGACCTTAAACGAGCACAAAGCGTAAACGCCGAAGCAAAGCAGCTTTCCGACAAACTTGCCGATTTGGACGCAAAAAGCGGAGCGATTGCCGAAGCGGAACAGTACGTCGAGCTTATCGAAGCGGAACCCGACGAAAGTTTGGAAGCCGAGCTTATCGAACTTCTTACTAAGCTGGAAGCTCAAGTGGAAACGCTGCATCTTACCACGCTTTTACGAGGCGAATACGACGCAAACAATGCGATTTTGGCGTTGCATGCGGGTGCAGGCGGCACCGAAGCTCAGGATTGGACGCAGATGTTGTATCGCATGTACCGCATGTACGCCGAAAAAAGCGGATATTCGGTAGAAGTGATGGACGTATTGGACGGCGACGAAGCCGGACTTAAAAGCGTTACGTTTGCCGTAAAGGGGCTTAACGCTTACGGATTTTTAAAGGCGGAAAAAGGCGTGCATCGGCTTGTGCGCATATCGCCGTTCGACAGCAATGCGAGGCGCCACACGTCGTTTGCCAGTCTAGAGGTTATGCCCGAGATAGAAAACGATATGACCATAAAGGTTATGCCCGAGGAAATCCGCGTGGATACGTTCCGAAGCGGGGGCGCGGGCGGTCAGCATATTAACAAGACGGACAGTGCGGTACGAATTACGCACCTTGCTACCGGCATAGTGGTTACGTGTCAAAACGAACGAAGCCAGATTCAAAACCGCGAAACGGCGATGAAGATGCTTATAAGCAAGCTCGCCGAACTTAAAGAGCGACAGCTAAGCGAACGCAACGCCGAAATTAAGGGAGAAATCAAAAAGATAGAATGGGGTAGTCAGATTCGTTCGTACGTGTTCCAGCCGTATACTATGGTAAAGGACCACCGTACGGGATACGAAGATCCAAACGTTTTTTCGGTTATGGACGGAAATATAGACGAGTTTATTTTCGAGTATCTTAAAAAATCCTAACTTACTTTTCTTCCGTGAAGAAAAGTAAGCAAAAGAAGCTTAAGCAAAGCTTAAGTTGCAAAAAGGAAGCAAAACATTCTAACCTAATTCTAAATTACAAAAACGAAACTTCTAACCATATAATCGGGGACGAAAATGTACGAACAAAACACAAAGGCAAAATTCGATAAACTTAAAGGCGGCAATCCGATAGTAATGGGCATAGAAAGCTCGTGCGACGAGACCGCCGTAGCGATCGTTCGGGGTAGAAATATTTTAAGCAACGTGGTCGCTTCGCAAATCGAAATTCATCGAAAGTACGGCGGAGTAGTGCCCGAAGTGGCGTCGCGCAGTCACACCGACGTTATCGTGGCTTGTATCGACGAAGCGCTTGCAAAGGCAAATCTCACGCTTGACGAAATCGACTGCGTAGGCGTAACGTACGGTGCGGGGCTTATAGGCGCGTTGCTAGTCGGCGTGTCGGCGGCAAAGGCGCTTTGTTTTGCGAAAAACATTCCGCTTGTAAAGGTCAATCACATTCAAGGGCACATTTGCGCCAATTATATCGACACCGATCTTAAGCCGCCGTTTATCTCGCTTGTGGCAAGCGGCGGACACACTACCGTGTACAGGGTAAACGGATACAACGACTATCAGCCGATATGCGCTACTCGCGACGACGCAATAGGCGAGGCGTTCGATAAGGTGGCAAGATTGCTCGGGCTTCCGTACCCCGGCGGTCCGCAAATAGACAAGCTTGCAAAGCAGGGCAATTCGACGATAAAATTCTATAAACACGAAAAGGGAGTAAGTCCCGACTTGTCGCTGAGTTATTCGGGACTTAAAACGGCGGTGGTCAATTATATTCACAACGCGCGCCAGCGAGGCGAAGAAATAAACGTGCCCGACGTTTGCGCTTCTTTTACGGCCGAAGCGGTGGACTTGCTCGTGGAAACGACGCTGGAGGCGACCAAGCGCAGCGGACTAAAAAAGATAGTTCTTGCGGGCGGCGTGGCAGCAAATTCGTACCTAAGGTTCAGGCTTACGACGCAAGGACAGGCGCGCGGCTACGAAGTAACCTTTCCGCCCATGCCTTTATGTACCGACAACGCCGCAATGATAGCCATGCGCGCGTACTTTTCTGCCGTGGAAAATTGCGACTACGCCGACATGTCGCTTAATGCGAGGCCAAACTTATGAAAACGGTAGTAGTAGGAATGAGCGGCGGAGTGGATTCGTCGGTGGCTGCACTTTTGCTTAAGCAAGCCGGGTACGACGTTATCGGACTCTTTATGCACAATTGGGAAGAAGAGGATGGCGGAGCTTGTACCGCTGCCGAAGATTGGGCGGACGTTAGGGCGGTTTGCGGCAAGATAGGCATTCCGCACTATTCGATAAATTTCAGCAAAGAGTACGGCGAACGTGTATTCGCGCATTTTTTGGACGAGTACGCAAAGGGCAGAACGCCCAATCCCGACGTGCTTTGCAATCGCGAAATCAAGTTCGGCGTATTCCGTGACTACGCTTTAAAGCTCGGCGATTGCGTTGCCACCGGGCATTATTGCGATATAGGCGAGCGAAACGGCTTGCCGGCGCTTTTAAAGGCAAAGGATCAAAGCAAAGATCAAACCTATTTTTTGTGCGATACGCGCACCAATCAGCTAAGCAACGTGATGTTTCCGCTTGGCAAGCTCGACAAAAGCGAAGTGCGAAAAATCGCGACCGAAAACGGACTCATCACTTCGGGCAAAAAGGATTCCACCGGCATTTGCTTTATAGGCGAACGCAAATTTCGTGCGTTTTTGGCAGAGTATTTGCCCGCAAAACCGGGCAAGATCGTGGACGTAAACGGCAGAGTGGTGGGCAATCACGGCGGGCTTATGTACTATACGCTCGGTCAACGCCGAGGACTCGGTATAGGCGGCGTTAAGGGGGGGGCTCAACAGCGCTGGTACGTGGTGGAAAAAAATCTTAAGGACAACGTGCTCGTCGTTTCGTGCGGCGAGGGCGAAGAACTGCTTACCTATGGGCTTAAAACCGAAAGTTTCAACTTTATAGGATACGAGAACTATCCTACGATATTCAGGTGCACGGCAAAATTCCGTTACCGCCAAGGCGAACAGGGCGTAACGGTAAAAAAAGAGAGCGACGGCGTAATCGTTAAGTTCGACGAACTTCAACGCGCGGTAACGCCCGGTCAGTACGCCGTGTTGTACGACGGCGACCGTTGCCTTGGCGGCGGAGTTATAGGGCAAACGTTCGATAGTCCGATATCTTTTGACTAAAAGTCACAAATCAAAAAAACGAATAATACAATGTAAGGAGATTATATATAATGTCAGTTCAAATCGACAAAGATTACATCTTCGAGGTAATCGAAGGACTTATGTCAATCGACAGTCCGTCAAGCTATTGCCGTAAAGCGATAGAGTACGTGGGCGAAATCGCGGTAGAGCTTGGTCACGAATTCCGCATAACCAACAAAGGCTGCGGCGTTATTACCGTACGAGGCACCGAGGACGAAAAACGAGTAGGACTTGCCGCTCATACCGATACGCTCGGACTTATGGTTCGTTCGATAGCGGGCGACGGAACGATTAACTTTACCAAAATAGGCGGACCCATTTTGCCTACTTTGGACGGAGAGTATTGCAGAATACATACCAGGTCAGGCAAGATTTACACCGGAACTATTCTCAGCAAAAGCCCCTCGGTTCACGTTTTTGCGGACAATTCCACTCGTCCGCGCGACGAAGGCAACATGTACGTGCGCCTCGACGAGGTGGTAAAATCGGCGGACGACGTTAAAAAACTAGGCATTTGCGTGGGCGACATCATTGCTTACGATCCCAAAACGGTCATTACCGAAAGCGGATTCGTAAAGTCGAGATTCCTCGACGACAAGGCTAGCGTAGCCTGCATTTTGGCAGCTTTAAAAACGATGAAGGACCTTGGTCAAAAGCCCAGATTCGATACCGAAATCTACATTACGGTATACGAAGAAGTCGGACACGGCGGCGCACCCATGGGCGAAGGCTTGGACGAAATGCTTGCCGTAGATATGGGTTGCATAGGCCTTGACCTTAGCTGTACCGAATACGACGTTTCTATCTGCGCAAAGGACGGCGGCGGACCGTACGATTACGAGATGGTTTCAAGGCTTAAAAATTACGCCGAGGAAAACGAGCTCGATTACGCCGTGGATATTTATCCGTTCTACGGTAGCGACGTGGGAGCGATGCTTCGCGCAGGTCACGACGTTCGCGGCGCGCTTATCGGACCGGGAATACACGCTTCGCACGGTATGGAGCGTACGCACATCAACGCGCTTATACAAACCGTTAAGTTGATAATGCTCTATTTAGAAGCAAAATAGTATAGTTTTGCCAAAGCAAAGCGGCAAAAAACTTCAATTACTAAAGACGCAAGACAAAAAATTGCGTCTTTTTTATTTTAAAAGGTGCAAAAAAGTTTGTAGGTAAGTTTGCTTTGTGGTATAATCGTCAATACTTTCAGTCGGAGAAATCTACAAAATTATCGTAAAATGATACAAGGAATTTACTATTGAACAATCAATCCGAAAAACAAAACGTTCAGGCGGAAGAAAAAGATTATTCGGCGCTTGAATTCGTAAAACAGCAGGACAAGAAAAAGCGCAAACGCAATTCGGCGCTTTTGCTTATTTTTAATTTGCTCGTAATTGCCGTGATAGTGGTGGTCGAAGTAACGGGCAATCGTCAAAGCGTCGATATATCAACCGTGCTTGCGGCATGGAAAAAGAATTGGTATTTTTTGGTTGCTCTTTTTGCGCTCGTCGCTTTTTATTACGCGTGCCTTACCGCAAAAATAAGTACGCTTATAAAGGGAGCCACCGGGCGAGCCAGACGCAAACTGTCGTTTTCCACGGCGGTGCTTGGTAAGTATTACGACAACGTAACTCCGTTCGGCAGCGGCGGACAGCCGTTTCAGATGTTCAATCTGGGGCGTAAGCTGGACGTCGGACTTGCTACCAGCGTGCCCATTGCCGATTTTATAGTAAATCAGCTTATGTTTACGCTCATGGCGATAGCGGTGTTTATAATTAATCCCGCGGTTATGGACGGCAACGAGTTTTTGCGTATCGCCGCTTACGTGGGCGCAGGTTTTTACGCCGTCGTGCCAATAGCCGTTATCGTGTTTTCCGTTTTTCCGGGCGTAATTCGTTCGTTGGCTAAGTTTTTTTGTAAGGCGGGATACAAACTCAGACTTGTAAAAGACCTGGACGGAGCGATACTTAAGGCGACGGGCGGCGTGCAAAAATATTCAGATTCGCTTGTAAGCGTCGGCAAAAAGAAGGGCAATCTTATTTGCAACGCAGTGATTTCGGCGATAGCGTGGATAGCGCTTAATTCCATGCCGTATTTGGTTTTGCGTTCTTGCGGGGTAAACGCAGATTATTTTAATACCGTGTGTATGTCGTTTTTCGTGTATGCGGCAATAACGGTAGTGCCTACTCCGGGCAACGCGGGCGCGGCGGAAGGAGCGTTTTACGTTATCTTTCAATCGCTTTCGGGCGGATTTCTGTTTTGGGGCACTATGCTGTGGCGTTTTTGCGTATACTACTTTTCGCTTATTTCGGGACTTTCGGTTACCGTGTATCAATACTTTAAGGCGAACAAAAAAGAAAAGACGATTCTTTCGTCCGTCGCCGAAGCGGCAGTCGACGAGTGCGTAACGACGGAGTGCGACGCTAAAAAAGAACGGCGGACGGAAAAATAGCGCAAAATTTATACAAAATATTATATAAAAAACGACGAAGGAAAATCGCAAAGGCAAAATCCTTCGTCGTTTTTCATTAGTAACGTCGCAAGGTTAGGCAAAAGCTTTTTTGCGTATAAGTTTTGCTATCGCAAAACCGATAAGCGAACAACTTTTTTAAGTAAAGCGCTTATTATTTATTGACAATCGAAGGGTAAAATATTATAATAATAAACGGTTAATGGGCGTTTAAGCTTGTATAAGCGGCAAGTAGGCGTTTTTAACCGAAAAAGTTAAATCAAGCGACTTAGAATACGGTTACAAAAACAACCGTCAGGTCAAGCCGCCGTTTCGGAGGATACATAACTATGAAGATGGATGCGCTCGTAAAGAGGCACGCAGAGCGAGGACTCTGGCTCGAACAAGCCGAAGTTCCCGTACTTAAAGAGGGAGAGGCGCTTGTAAAGATCCACAAAACCGCTATTTGCGGTACGGATGTACATATCTACGATTGGAACAAGTGGGCTCAGGACACGATAAAGGTTCCTATGATTATCGGTCACGAATTCGTAGGCGAAATCGTGGAAATCAAAGGACAAAGTCCGGTATTTAAAGTAGGCGACCTCGTAAGCGCCGAAGGACACGTCGTTTGCGGTCACTGCCGCAACTGCATGGAAGGACACAAGCAATTCTGTCCCAACGCTCAAGGCATAGGCGTTAACCGCCCCGGTATCTTTGCCGAATACGCGGCTATTCCTTTAACCAACCTTTGGAAGTGCGAAAAGAACATTCCCGAAGAACTTTACGCGATATTCGATCCGCTCGGAAACGCAACGCACACCGCGCTTGCATTCCCCGTGCTTGCCGAGGACGTTCTTATTACCGGCGCAGGTCCGATAGGCGTTATGGCGGCTGCTATTTGCAAACACGCAGGCGCAAGAAACGTAGTTATAACCAACCGTTCGGATTGGAGACTCGACTTTGCCAAGTCGGTAGTCCCGGGCGTAGTTACGGTAAACACCAAAACGACCGACCTTAAGGACGTTATGAAGAGCCTCGGTATGACCGAAGGATTCGGCGTAGGTCTTGAAATGAGCGGATCTACCGGCGCGCTCAATCAAATGATCGACAATATGATGAACGGCGGCAAGATCGCGTTGCTCGGACTCGGAATCGACGGCCCCATCGCTTGGGATAAGTTCATATTCAGCGGACTTGCCATTCAGGGCATATACGGACGTAAAGTATTCGACACGTGGCGTCAAATGAGCGCAATGATCCAAAGCGGCCTTGACGTAAGCAAAGTAATAACCCACCGTTTGCCGTACACCGAGTTCGAAAAGGGCTTCGAACTTATGGAAAGCAAAAAGAGCGGTAAGATAATTTTGGAATGGAGTAAGTAGGAGGATTTATGTACAACACCACCAAAAAAATTATGCAATCAACCCTTGCCGACATCAAAGAGCAGGGACTTTGGAAGGAAGAAAGAATTATAACCACCGAGCAGGCTAACGTTATCGATACGACCGAAGCTAAGAATGTTCTTAACTTCTGTGCAAACAACTATCTCGGTCTTTCCAACAATAAGGAAGTTATCGAAGCGGCTAAGGCAAGCTACGACAAGTACGGATACGGACTCAGCAGCGTTCGTTTTATTTGCGGAACGCAAAGCATTCACAAGCAACTCGAAGCTAAGCTCAGCGAATTCTTATCCACCGATGACACCATTTTGTTCAGCAGCTGCTTCGACGCAAACGGCGGCTTGTTCGAAACGATAACCACCGCCGACGACGCGATTATTTCGGACGAACTCAATCACGCAAGCATAATCGACGGCGTAAGGCTTTCTAAGGCAAAGAGATATCGTTATAAGAACAACGATATGTCCGATCTCGAAGCTCAGCTTATTCAGGCAGATAAAGACGGCGCAAGACAAAAGGTTATAGTAACCGACGGCGTATTCTCGATGGACGGTATTATCGCGGACCTTAAGGGTATTTGCGATCTTGCCGACAAGTACGACGCGCTCGTAGTAGTCGACGACAGCCACGCAACCGGTTTCGTAGGCAAGACCGGACGAGGCAGCTTCGAACATTGCGGAGTTAAGGGCAGAGTCGACATCATTACCGGCACGTTCGGTAAGGCGTTGGGCGGCGCAAGCGGCGGATTCGTTTCGGGACGCGCCGAAATCATAGCTTTGCTTCGTCAGCGCAGCAGGCCGTATCTTTTCTCCAACACTCTTGCTCCCAGCATGTGCGCGGCAACCTTAAAAGTTTTGGATATGTTAACCAAATCCACCGAACTTCGCGATAAGGTTATGGACAACGCTAAATACTTCCGCGAGCAGATGGCTGCAAACGGCTTCGATCTTGCGGGCGCAGGTCACGCAATCGTTCCCGTAATGCTTTACGACGCGGTTCGCGCTCAAAAGTACGCCGAAAAGATGCTTGAAAAGGGCATTTACGTAATCGGATTCTTCTATCCGGTAGTTCCCAAGGGAAAGGCTCGTATCCGTACTCAGATGTCGGCGGCTCATACCAAGGAAGATATCGACAAGTGCGTAAAGGCGTTTGTGGAAACGCGTAACGAACTCGGATTCTAAAATAAATATGAGATTGTTGTTTTTAAGAGCCGACAAGCTTAATCCGTACGTAAATCAGGCAATCGAAGCAACGTTGCTCTCGCTTGCGGACGACGACACCGAGATTTTGTACTTGTGGCAAAACGACAAGACTGTTGTAATAGGAAAAAATCAAAACGCTTTCGTCGAGTGTAAAGTTCCGTTTATCGAAGCGGACGGCGGCTATTTGGCAAGACGTATTTCGGGCGGCGGCGCCGTGTATCACGACAAAGGCAATTTGAATTTTACGTTTCTTTCGTCCAAAAAGAATTATTCGACGTCTAAAAATTTCGAAATCATGACGACTGCCATGCGTAAGCTCGGTTTTAACGCCGAGCTTAACGGCAGAAACGACGTGGTTATAGACGGAAGAAAATTTTCGGGCAACGCATTTTATAAAAGCAACGCTTGCTTTCAGCACGGAACCGTTCTTATAAAGGCAAGCAAAGAAAAGATGGCGGAATACCTTAACGTCCCTAAGGTTAAGCTTATGGCAAAGGGCGTTTCGAGCGTAGTAAGCCGAGTTGTGAATTTGAGCGAACTCGACCCGACCGTTACCGCCGACAAGGTTGCCGCCGCGTTAAAGACGGCGTTCGAAGATTACTACGAGGCAAAGGCGGAAACGATAACCGCTTCCGACCTGGACGTCGACCTTCTAGCCAAAAACGTACGATTCTTTTCGGACGAAACGTGGCGAAAGGGCGACGACGTGTACTACGACGCGCGCGCGACGATAAGGCTTAGCTGGGGCACGGCGGACGTAAGGCTTAAACTTAACGGAAGCGTTATCGAAAAAGCCAAAATATATTCGGACGCGCTGGACGTGGACGAAGTAATGCAAAAAGAGAATTTGCTTTTAGGAGCGGATTTATATAAAGGAAAAAACGGCGTAGACGATATAATCGCGGCGTTTAAGGAGCAGAATAATGGATTTTGATTTGATTGTACTCGGCGGTGGTCCGGGCGGTTACACCGGCGCAATAAGGGCGGCAAAGCTCGGCAAAAAAGTTGCGCTTATCGAAAAGGACAGCGTAGGCGGCACCTGCCTTAATCGCGGTTGCATTCCCACCAAGGCGCTTTTGCATTCGGCAGAGCTTTATTCGTCCAAAAGCGAATGGGAAGAACTCGGTATTTCGGCAGAAAACGTTCGTCTTGACGAAAACAAGATTTACGAACGCAAAGCCAAGGTCGTTTCCACTTTGCGCGACGGCGTAAAGTCGCTCGTTAAGGCAAACGGCATCGAGCTTATCGAAGGCGAAGGGCGACTGGCGGATGAGCACACCGTAAAGGTAGGCGATCGCAGCGTAACGGCAGAATATATTCTGCTTGCAACCGGTTCGGTTCCGTCGGCAGGCAGCAAGGAGCGTCCGCTTATAGGCGTAGAATACACGCTTAATTCGGACGACGTGCTTTCCTCTCCGATAAAAGGCGACAACATTACCATAATCGGCGCGGGCGTAATAGCTTTGGAATTCGCAACCTACTACGCCGCAATCGGCAAAAACGTAACGTTGCTTGCTCCGGGCGAACGCATTATAAAGATGATGAGCAAAGACGCAAGCGTTCAGCTTTCGGCGGTCCTTAAAAAGCAGGGCGTAAAGATTATTACCGGCGTAAAAGTTAAAAGCGTGGATAAAGATCATACCGTATTTTACGCAACCGAAAAGGGCGAGGCAAGCGTAAGCGGCGACGCCGTAATCACGGCAATAGGTCGTAAGCCGGTGCTTGAGATCGGACTTGAAAACGTCGGCATAACGGTAGAAAAATTCATTAACGTCGACGACGATATGTACACCGGCAAAGCGGGCATTTACGCTTGCGGCGACATAACCGGCAAAATGCAGCTTGCTCACTTTGCGGCGGCAAGCGCAATAACGGCGGTCGAAAGCATGTTCGGCGTTAAGCATAGTATGGACCTTAAAGTTTGCCCGTCGTGCATCTACACCAATCCCGAACTTGCGTCGGTCGGCAAAAAGGAAACGGACGTCGAAAACGCCAAAGTCGGTAAATTCTTAATGGGCGCAAACGGCAAATCGCTTATCGAGGGCGTTAATCGCGGTTACGTAAAGGTAATCGCCGACGAAAACGATACCGTAGTAGGCGCCGAGATATTCGCCGTTCGCGGTACCGATATTATGGGCGAACTTTCGCTTGCGATATCCAAGGGACTAAAGGTGAGCGAAGTTGCTTCGGTAATTCATCCGCACCCCACCGTAATGGAAGCGATAGGCGAAAGCTTAGAGGACGTTCACGGTCTTGCCACTCACATGGCTCCCAAAAAGAGATAATTTAGTCTTTTGTAAAGAGTAAATATACACGCGCCTTTGCCTCGGGCGCAAACAGATGGGGCATTAACAAAAAAATAATTATTAAGGAGATATAATTATGGCAAAAAGAACACCGTTATACGATATGCACGTTAAATACGGCGGACAGATCGTAGATTTTGCGGGATATGAACTTCCCGTTCAGTACGAAGGCTTGGGCGTTATAAAGGAGCATACCGCCGTAAGAACTCAGGCAGGTTTGTTCGACGTTTCGCACATGGGCGAATTGTTGGTTATGGGCGATAACGCGGAAGCAGCGTTAAACGAACTTCTTACCAACGATATTCGCGGAATGTACGACGGACAAATAAGATATTCGCTTCTTCCCAACGACAAGGGCGGCGCGGTAGACGACGTGCTCGTTTACAGAATCAGCCAAAAGAGTTACCTTATCGTTGTAAACGCTTCCAATGCGGACAAGGACGCTCGCTGGATAAGCGCAAGACTTCCGCAGGACGTAACTTTTGCAAATATTTCGGACGCTGTAAGTCAAGTAGCTTTGCAAGGACCGGCTTCGGCTGCTATCATTCGCAAACTTTTGCCCGAAGAATCCATTCCGCAAAAGTACTATTCGTTTAAGAAGAACGTCGTTATAAACGGTATTCGTTGCCTTATTTCTCGTACCGGCTACACCGGAGAATTCGGTTACGAAATCTACTGCGGCAATATCGACGCTTGCGAACTTTACGAGATCCTTATGGCTGCAGGTAAGGACGACGGACTTATCCCGGCAGGTCTCGGTGCGCGCGACACGTTGCGTTTAGAGGCTGCTATGCCGCTTTATGGTCACGAACTCGGCGAGGATATCCCCGTTAACGAAGTAGGACTCGGCTTTGGTATCAAGATGGGCAAGGAAAGCTTTGTAGGCAAGGCAGCGCTCGAAGCTCACGAACCCGAATACGAAAGAGTAGGCGCAAAGCTTATCGATCGCGGGATTGCTCGCGAAGGCTGCCCGGTATATCTTGGCGACGAACAGGTCGGCGTAGTTACCAGCGGTACTCACGCTCCCACGCTCGGTTGCCCCATTGCAATGCTTCGTATAAAGAAGGGTCTCGAAGGTCAGCTTACCGTTGACGTTCGCGGCAGAAAGCTTAAGATCGAAATCGTTCCGCTTCCGTTCTATAAAAAGGCGTAATTGCAACGATCGGACGCAAAAGACGCGTAAAAACAAATCAATCACGACGTAATCCCGAATTTTCGGGTGAAACATTACAGGGCAAAGCCCGACACTAACAATAAAAAATATCCTTGGAGGACATAAAAATGAGTAAGTTATTATTTGCAAAGACCCACGAATGGGCTAACGTAGACGGCAATATCGCAACCATCGGACTTTCCGATCACGCTCAGCACGAGCTTGGCGACTTGGTGTTCATCAACCTTCCTACCGTTGGCGACGAAATCACTGCAGAAGAAACTTTCTGCGACGTAGAATCGGTTAAGGCTGTTTCGGACGTTATGGCTCCCGTTTCCGGCAAAGTCGTAGAAGTAAACGAAGAGCTTGAAAGCTCGCCCGAACTTATCAACAACGATCCCATGGGCGCATGGATTTGCAAGGTAGAAGTAACTTCCGTTCCCGACGACCTTATGGACGAAGCTGCATACGCAGAATTCATTAAATAAGACGACACGGAGATAAAAAAATGGCAAATTATTTATCTTCCACCGAAAAAGAAGATAAGGAAATGCTTGCGGCGGTAGGTCTTGAAAGATTTTCCGATCTTTATCAGGATATCCCTTTCGAGCTTCGCAACAAGCCCCTTAGTATTCCTTCCGGTAAATCGCTTCAGGAAGTAGCGGACGAAATGCAGGCGTTTGCGGACAAAAACGTAAACTATTCTTGCATTATGCGTGGCGCAGGTGCGTACGATCACTACATTCCTTCGGTAGTAAAATATCTTTCGCAGCGTAGCGAATTTCTTACGGCGTACACTCCGTATCAAGCAGAACTCAGTCAGGGAATTTTGCAAAGCATTTTCGAATTCCAGACCATGATGTGCGCTATTACCGGTATGGACGTGTGCAACGCTTCGGTTTACGACGGCAGTACGGCTGCTGCCGAAGCGGCGTTTATGTGCATCGAGCGCAATAAACGCACCGTTTTGGTTCCGGACAACGTTAAGCCCAACACTATATCGGTGCTTCGTACGTACCTCGAACGTCGTAACATTACAATAAAGGTATTGCCGGTCGAAAACGGAACTATTAATATCGACGAATTGTCTAAGGCTGTTACCGAAGACGTAGCGTGCGTATACTTCGAATCTCCCAACTACTTCGGACTTATCGAAGACGGCGAAAATATTTGCGGTACCGTTAAACAGCACGGCGCAAGAGTAATTATGGGTAGCAACCCGATGTCGCTCGCATTGTTGCGTACTCCGCGCGATCTCGGCGCAGACATCGCGGTAGGCGACGCTCAACCGTTCGGTATGCCTATTTCGTTCGGCGGTCCGTATCTCGGATACATCGCTATCGTAAACGACAAGGATCTTATCCGTCGTATTCCGGGCAGAGTAGTAGGCGAAACCACTGATAAGGACGGCAATCGCGCGTACGTTCTTACGCTTAGAGCGCGCGAGCAGGATATCCGTCGTGAAAAGGCGCTCAGCAATATTTGCTCCAACCAGGCTCATTGCGTGCTTACGGCAGCTATGTACCTTACGGCTATGGGCAAGCAGGGCGTTAAGGAAGTTGCTACAGCTTGTACTTCGCTTGCGCATTACGCAGCCGAGGAGTTCGTAACCGGCAAGGCAACGCTTAAGTATCAAGGCGAGTTCTTCAACGAGTTCGTAACCGTTTGCCCGACTGCCGCCGACAAGATCGTAAAGAAGTGCGAAAAGCTCGGTATTTTGGCAGGACTTCCCATCGGCAAAAACGAAATCTTGTGGTGCATGACCGAAAAGGTTCGCAAAGAAGATATCGACAAGGTTGCCGAAATAATGAGGAGGGCGTAATTTATGGAATTGATTTTTGAAAAATCTCGCGAAGGCGTAAGAGGCTGCACCATTCGTCCGCTTGAAGTTAAGCCGCACGTAATTGCAGAAAAATACGCTCGTAAGGAATTAGATTTGCCCGAAGTTGCCGAAGTTGACATGGCTCGTCACTACACCGCATTAAGCAAACGCGCTTTCGGTGTGGACAGCGGCTTTTATCCGCTCGGTTCCTGCACGATGAAGTACAATCCCAAGCTCAACGAAGAAGTTGCGGCTTTGCCGGGATTCACTCATACTCATCCGTACGCACCCGAAGAGTCCGTAAAGGGCAATCTCGAAGCTATGGGCGTTTTGGCTGACCGACTTATGAACATCACCGGTATGGACGGCATGACGTTGCAACCTTGCGCAGGCGCGCACGGCGAGTTTACCGGATTGTTGCTTATTGCAGCTTATCATAACAGCCGCAAAGATTCTAAGCGTACCAAGATTCTTGTACCCGACACGGCGCACGGAACCAACCCCGCTTCGGCTGTAATGGCAGGATTCCAGGTAGTAAACGTTAAGTCCAACGCAGAACTCGGCGTAGACCTTGAAGATCTTAAAGCTAAGGTCGGCGAAGATACCGCCGCTCTTATGCTTACAAACCCGTCCACCATGGGCTTGTTCGAACGTAACATCGGCGAAATAAGCAAGATTGTGCACGACGCAGGCGGCTTGCTCTATTACGACGGAGCTAACCTCAACGCCGTTATGGGCGTGGTTCGTCCCGGCGATATGGGCTTCGACGTAGTTCACCTTAATTTGCACAAGACGTTCTCCACTCCGCACGGAGGCGGCGGACCGGGAAGCGGACCGGTAGGTTGCAAAAAAGCGCTTATCCCGTTCTTGCCTAATCCGTCCGTAGTATACGAAAAGGGAGAGTGGAAGTTTACCGAAAGCGACAAGAGCATCGGCAAGGTGTCTGCTATTTACGGTAACTTCGGCGTTATGCTTAAGGCGCTTGCCTATATCGAAACGCTGGGTGCCGAAGGCATCAAAAAGAGTGCCGAACACGCCGTACTCAACGCTAACTATATGCGCGTTAAGCTTACCGATTTGTATCCCACCGTTGTGGATCGTATTTGCATGCACGAGTTCGTACTTGACCTTAAAAAGCTTAAGAACGAGACGGGCATTACGCCTACCGATATTGCTAAGGGCATGATCGACCGCGGAATTCATCCGCCTACGATGATGTTCCCGCATATCCCCGGCGTAATCGACGAATCGCTTATGATCGAGCCGACCGAAACCGAAAACAAGCAGACTCTCGACGAGGCTATTCAGGTTTTGCGCGACTTGCACAAGATTGCTTACGAGGATGCGCAGTATTTGCACGATGCGCCGCACAACGCGCCCATCAAACGTCCCGACGATGTTGCCGCTGCTCGTAATCCGATACTTAAGTATACCAAAAAATAACTTACCTTTCTTTCGAAAAGAAAGGTAAGCGAAAGAAACTTAAACCGTACTTTTCTTTAGGTAAGAAAAGTAGGCAAAAGAAACCTAAACTAAAAAGGGTAGTGAGTAAAATCACTACTCTTTTTTTGCACATAGTAACTTAATTGCCACCTTAGCCACGTCACTAACGAGCCGCAGGCGAAGAATCTCGCGGAAGCGTCTTACTTTTCTTTGGAAAAGAAAAGTAAGCAAAAGAAACTTAAACTTTGGGCTACGCACTTAAAATCACTTATCACCAACGAGTAGCGAAGCGACGCGGCAATCTCTCCGTGAAACTTTTACTACTCGGCACAATTAAACGCACTATCGTTCGCAAACGTAAAAAAAGGAATCGCTTCCGCGAGATCCTTCAGTTCCTTCAGGATGACATTAAGTAGGGGAAGTGTACTTAATATCCTTAGATTTTGGCAACCAACAACGCAAAAATCTACTTTTATTTTTCGTACTAAACCTCTCTTGTCATTCTGAGCGTTAGCGAAGAATCTCGCGGAAGCGTCTTACTTTTCTTTGGAAAAGAAAAGTAAGCAAAAGAAACTTAATCTTATAATAGTTGTTTAAAAAAAGGACACGGTTGTGTCCTTTTTTTAAAGGGCGAGATTGCCACGTTTGCTAACGCAAACTCGCAATGACAAGGCTAGGTAGGTCGTTTTTATTACATTATTTTCTACTCAAAACCATATGTCATTGCGAGCGAAGCGCGGCAATCTCTCCGTGCAAATGCAAGCTATCGGCACAATCAAACGCATCACCGCTTAAACTATACTAATTAAAAAAACTACCGATAACAAGTTCGTGCGTTGGTATCGGTAGTTTTTCAATGTTTCAGCGATTTAATATCTTCGACTATTTGCCGTATATGAACAATCTCGTCTTTGCTCAGTCCCTCAACAAACAATAATTCTTTTTCCTCACGGCATAGCAGATAATCGGTCGTCACGCTAAAAAAGTCGGCTAGTTTACAAAGCATATCAATGGACGGCAAAACGTTGTCGTTTTCCCAATTGCTAATACATTGTTTGGTAAGCCCCAAAGCTTTGGCAAGTTCTACTTGCGTCATCTTTTTTGAATTTCTTAATTCTTTAATCCTTTCGTTAAGCATTTTAACACCAAAAATCAATTTTTTTTTTACTATTATATAAAAATTTGTTGACTTTATAAAAATACTTTGGTATACTAATAATGGACTTGAAAATAAAAGAAGGTGGTCTTTTACAAATATAACCCGATAAATCGAAAAAATGTTATTAAGCAAGACTTTTTATAAAAAGTCAACGACTGAGATTTTTGTGGCTATCCGCCACAAAGATTCCGAATGTTTACCCCTAATCTGCCGCAAGCAGATTGACAAATCAAACGATTTACAATCTTTAATCAACAAATTATTATTAAAACAAAGGAGAAATTTATATGAAAAAAAACAATGAATTAATTGCAAAAAACTCAAAGTGGTTTAAGGGTTTTGAAATATTGCCGCTAATAACCACGATTGTTATTGCGTTTTTTGCTATCGTTTTTGGTATCGTTATGGGTGCAACAAATAAGGTGCGTCATTATTATTCACGCTATTATTATGACTACGTTTTTAACGTTGGGCTAATGTTTCTTATATGGGGTATAGGTGCGGCTATGGCGGCAATTAACTTCTGCTTATCTAAGGTCGCTTGTTCATACTTTATTTTGAACGTAAGCTACTTAAGAAAACTTAGCGAATCATCGGGCAGCGGATGCATGCACGAAGGAATCGTAGGAGAAACGCAACAAAGTGGCGAGCAAAAAAGCCAAAACTTCGATGCCGAAACGTGGGCAAACAACAACGCCGAATCGGGCGCTGATAGCAATACCGTTATGGTAGTGCATGAAAAATTCGGCGAAGGCAGGGTTATAAATTTCGATAAAGAAGCCGGGCGAATAGCCGTTGAGTTTTCAGACGGAGTAAAAATGTTCGTTTATCCGGGCTGCTTTACGCAAGGGTATCTAACCTTAAAACAAAGTAATCTCGCCACATTAGAAAAACAGAGCGAAAAAAAACAGGAAAGCGACAACAAGGAAAAAGACAAAAATCTTACCAGATTTCTTTTAACGTTTTTCTTGGGGTGGATCGGAAGCATTATTATCAACCATTCGGGATTAAAGCCCGAAGGGTACACGTGCAGAACCTTGGCGTACATATTTCTCACTATGGTGACGTGTGGAATTTACGGACTTGTTGCGTCTATTAGCAATTTGTCTTTCGATCCTTCCAAAGAAAGTAATATCGGTTATATGAAAGACTAAATATATTCGTTGCTGTGTTGTTATTTGATATCGTAAGCCAAAAGTCGATATTAAAAACCTCTCGGACTGTCCCTTGATTTTAATAAGGGCGGTCTTTTTTAATTGGTGAGATCACTTCGCATTTTCAATGCTCCTCGTTGGTGGCATAAGGCTACGCAAGTTTTTGCTTTACAATATGTTCTACCATATCTTTATTTTTACAATTGCATAATTCACTTATTGCAAGAAAACAAGGCGTACTTAGTTATTATTTATCGTCCCCAACACCATGTCATTGCGAGGAGCTTTAGCGACGTGGCAATCTCTCCGTTAAACTCCTAACTCTTGGCAACATCAAACGCACAGCCGCTCGCAAACTCATTATTATCAAGCTTCTTTTGCCTACTTTTCTTCACTGAAGAAAAGTAGGCCACTTAATGGAAAGGCAACGGCGCAGCAAAAAAGCGGCTACAATAAAGCCGCCTTGTTTATGGAGCAGGTGATGAGAATCGAACTCACAACCACAGCTTGGGAAGCTGATGTTTTGCCACTAAACTACACCTGCACGGTTACTTTTCTTTGGAAAAGAAAAGTAACCAAAAGAAACTTAAACGGAAAATGCAACAATATCTATATGTCGCTAAGCACAAAAGCAACTAACTCATTGCCGTTTGTATGAAAAGAAAAGTAACCAAAAGAAACTTGAGCCTTGACATAAGTTACAAAAGTAACCCAATTTCCTTTTTTATCCCTTTTTGCCGTTCTTTTCGTCGGTCTTTTTTGCTTTGCGACGTATAAAGTTAAAACGCAAAGGGGTTTTTGCGCCCATTCTGTACCAAAGAATGGCAAGAACTTGCAAAGGAATAGGAATAAAAAAGACGAAGAAAATGTTTTCGATCGTAAGCGTAAGGAATATACTTAGCGCAACCGACCACATAATCGCCGACTCGGCAAGCAAAACGCCGAAGCGTTGTTTCCAAACGGCAAAAAGAACGACCAGCACTATGGCGTTTACCGGGATGGCGTAAATAAAAGCAAGCCACGTTTTACTAAGCGACGGAAAGATAAGACTTATAAGCACGTACGCCGCCGTAAACACCAACCACACCAGTCCGGAAGAAAGCAACGCCACCAGAGGCTTGACTTTTTTTACTTTTTTGCGATCGGTAATAAGTCCGTCCACCGTAGTGTTAAAAAGCTTTGCAAGCATTGCAAGCGTAGTAATATCCGGACACGATTCGCCGCGTTCCCACTTGGAAACGGCTTTATCCGAATAGTTCAGCTTTTCGGCAAGTTCCGATTGGGTGAGTCCGAGAGACTTGCGATAGAACGTTATGTTATTTGCGATTATCTGAATCAAGTCGTCCATGTCGTGATTATAACACAAAACGGCGCAACATGCAAGCGTTTTGCGCCACTCTACTAACGGTAGAGTGAGGTAAACGAGCGGTTTACACTGACTTTAGGCAAAGTAGAGCGGCAAAAACCAACGGTAGAAACGCTAAAACAAAAGGGAGAGTGAAATTCGGGCAAATTAGGTTGATTTTTTTTCGCTTCGGCAGTAAATTAGTAGCGACTTTGAAGCGACGCGTTCGGCGCGCACGAAGGAGGTATTATGAAAAACTTAGTTGTCTTTGGAGACTCCATTCCTAAAGGAATAATTTACGACGGCGGAAGAATAAAAAAGAGCAAGGTAAACGCAGTGGATATTTTGGGCGACTATTATCATTTCGACAGCGTAAACAACTGTTCGGTTTACGGACAGACTTTGGCAAGACTCGTAGGCAAAGGAACGATCGACGAATATATTGCTACTCATAATCGAGCGGACGAGAATTACGCGGCGATTTGCATAGGCGGCAACGACGCCGATTACGATTGGAAGTCGGTTATGCTTACTCCGTACGAGCAACATTCACCCGTAACCGATTTGCGCGACTATTCGCAAATGCTGGACGACACGGTAAAAAAATTGGTTAATGCCGGCTATAAAGTATTTTTACTAACATTGCCGCCGGTGTTTTCGCAGCTATATTTTACCAACGTGATCTCAAAAATCGCCGACGGCGAAAGCGTGCTTAAATTTCTAAGCGGCGACGTAAGCAATATATACCGTCATCAGGAGCTTTTTAATTACGAGATCGTAAAATGCGCCTTTCGCAACGACGTTAAGCTTATCGACATAAGATCGGCGTTGCTCAGCGACATCGACTGCTTTAATAAATATTGCTCTGACGGCGTGCATCCGAACGAAGTCGGGCAAAGCTTCCTAGCGGACACCGTAAAAGCGAACGCATAAAATTCAAAATTAAGGGGAAATAAAAGTGAATAAAATAATAGTATCCGTTTCGGCTACGTCCGATTTAACAAAAGAACTTCAAGACGAGTACGGCATTGCCGTTGCACCAATGGAATATATGCTTGACGGCGAAATTTATTCTACGGCAGGCGGCGTTAATCTAGAAGAGTTTTACGAGTCGATGCGTAAAGGTGCGATAACCAAAACGTCGCAAATAAATCGTGAAGAAGCGCGCGCACACCTAGAATCGCTTTTAAGTAGCGGCGCCGACGTGCTACATATCGAAATTTCAAGCGGGCTAAGCGGCACGTACGATAACTTCGTTTCGGCGGCAAACGAGCTTAACGAAAAGTATCCGAACAAAGCGCGCATAGTGGACGGATTGGGGGCAAGTCATATGCTTACCATGATTGCGCTTGCATGCGTCGACGAAATAAACAAGGGCAAAACTTTAAACGAAGTAGGCGACTACGCCGACGAACTTTCGCACAACGTCAGCGCGTTGTTTACCGTAGACAGTTTAACGTATCTTGCCAGGCTTGGCAGAGTGTCCAAAGGTGCGGCATTGCTGGGCAACGCAATTCACCTAAAGGTTGCGATGCGCGTTAACGACGAAGGCAAGCTCGTTCCGTACAAAAAAGTGCTCAGTCGCAAAAAAGCGATGAATCAGCTGCTTGCGTCCATGAAGAAGATGTACGTTCCTAAGGTAAACAGAATTATGGTAGGTCACGCCGTTTGCGAGGACGACGCTAGGTATCTTGCCGAAAACATAAAAGAAACGTACGGTGTCGACGTACCTATCTATCCGCTAGGTCCGGTAATAGGCAGTCATTCGGGGCCGGGGACGCTTGCGATTTTCTTCACCACCGACGGAAGAGATATAAAGGACTGATTTTAGAATAACGAATAGGCGTTTCGAGTTGTTATCGAGCAAGTCGGAACGCTTTTTTGCTTGACAAATCGAGCAACTTAATGTAAGATAATTGCATAAAGCGACAGCAAAGTGCCGCATAAAAAGGAGTAAACGATATGTTCGGATTTAAAAAGTTTAAAAAAGAATATAAGGTAGAAGGCATGCATTGCGCACATTGTTCGGCGTCGGTCGAAAATGCCGTTAAAAACGTCGAGGGCGTAAAGTCTGCAAAGGCTGACGCTAAAAGCGGCTCGCTTATCGTCGTTTCGTCGGTAGAAATCGACGACGCTAAAATTGCGGAAGCCGTAAAGGGCGCAGGTTTCGAGGTCGCTTAGGTGGAAGCGCAGTCCGAATACCTAAAAAGCGTAGAGGAGAGTATTCGCAAAAAATTTCACCGCCAGCTTTTTTCCAAGTTCGCCAGGGCAATAAACGAGTACGAGTTGCTTAGCCCCGGCGACAAGGTGGCGGTGTGTATTTCGGGCGGGAAAGACTCTATGCTTATGGCCAAGCTGTTTCAGGAATTGAAGCGGCACAACAAGTTCGACTTCGAGCTTGTGTATTTGGTTATGGATCCGGGCTATAACGAGGTCAATCGAAAGAAAATCGAAAGCAACGCTGCCGTGCTCGGCGTGCCTATCACCGTTTTCGAAACGGATATTTTTTCGTCGGTCGTTAATATCGAAAAATCGCCGTGCTACGTTTGCGCCAGAATGCGCAGAGGGCATCTGTACGCTAAGGCAAAGGAACTCGGTTGCAACAAGATCGCGCTGGGGCACCACTATGACGACGTTATCGAAACGATACTTATGGGCATGCTCTACGGCGCTCAAGTGCAGACGATGATGCCCAAACTTAAAAGCACTAACTTTGCGGGCATGGAGCTTATTCGTCCCATGTATCTCATTCGCGAGGCGGACGTAAAAGCGTGGCGCGACTACAACGGCTTGCAATTTATTCAATGTGCCTGCAAGTTCACGGCGGATAACTATGCCGAAAACGCTACCGAAAGCGCGTCTAAACGCAAAAAGGTTAAGGAGCTTATCGCTTCGCTTGCCGAGCAAGATCCCGAAATAGAACAGAACATTTTTAAGAGCGTGGAAAACGTCAATTTGGCAACCGTTATCGCTTATAAAAGCAAGGACGGGGTAAAACACCTCTTTACCGACGAATATGATAAGTAAAAATTTTATATTTTTGCTAAAAGCGAGCAAAAACGCTTGATTTTTCTTTTTGCGTAATATATAATAATTGTCGTTGCCGTGTGCCGATTGGCTCAGTAGGGTACGTCCCCAAAAGGACGAGGGGGAATTAATAATATATGCTGTTATACTCGCGTTCGCTCGTGGCAGAAGCAACCAAAGGTTGCTCGGCTAGGGCTCAGTAGGGCCACGTCCTTGGTAAGGACAAATTAATAAACAATATATGCTGTTGGGCTCAATAGGGCCACGTCCTTGGTAAGGACAAATTAATAAACAATATATGCTGTTGGGCTCAGTAGGGTCACGTCCTTGGTAAGGACAAATTAATTGAATAATATATGCTGTTATGGCTCAGTAGGGCCACGTCCTTGGTAAGGACAAATTAATAAACAATATATGCTGTTGGGCTCAGTAGGGTCACGTCCTTGGTAAGGACAAATTAATTGAATAATATATGCTGTTATGGCTCAGTAGGTAGAGCACGTCCTTGGTAAGGACGAGGTCCCGGGTTCAAGTCCCGGTAACAGCTCCAAAAAAGGAACTACGCAAGTAGTTCTTTTTGTTTTATAATATATGCTGTTATATTCGCTACGCTCGGGGGTAGGCGACAGCGCATTTAAGGGCACTGACCGCAATTATTAATCGAGTAAATCTTCGTAATCTACGTCGAATAACGTTTTCAGTGCCTTTAATTCAATATCCGTAACAAAACGCTGTCCGCTCTCAATGCGTTGAATAGCGTTTTTATCGACGTCAACGCCCAAAAGTTGCAGCTTTTCCGCCAATATTCTTTGTGACATTTTCGGGATTTGGCGTTTTCTAAGAGCGTAAATTTTGCTTCCCGAAATATTATTTTTGTTATCGATGGTTTTGTTTTTGAACATTTTTAAAAAAATTTCCTTTTTTTGACATTTAGTGCTTGACAAACTTCATTATAATGTGTTATTAATTGACTAATGACATTCACTAAATGTCAAAATAAACTTTAGGAGAAAAATAAAATGAAAAAGACAGTTTTAAAAATTGCAACTGTAGCAATGATTTGTGTTTTTGCGTTGAGCTTCGTTGCTTGCTCGATTTCGCAAGATTACAAGACGGCGCGCTCTAATCTTCGTGGAAACGACTACGACGTTTCCGTGTATGACAAAGACGATGTTGTCAGCACACGCAGAAGTTTCGGCTTGAATTTGCTTTGCGGTTTTCTAGACGATGACGTTGATGACGAAATCGAAGAAACAAAAGAAGATATCGAGGACGACCTTATCGACATTGAAAAAGACTTGGAAAAGGTTTTGTATGCGTACAGCGAAGATTATGACGAATTCCTTTGTGCTTTGTATTTTGAAAGCGCAAAAGACGCAAAAGCGTACTACAAGTTGATTAAAGACGTTTTTGAAGTTGCGAAAAAAGAAGGCTTAGACGTTGAAGATATAAGAAGAGAAGATTTAACTTACGGCGTTAACGGCATCGTTGTTTATTTCGGCACGAAAGAAGCTCTTAAAGCATCCAGATAACTACAAAACCTATAAAATATTCAATCGTTTTGCCGATAATTGCGGTTTTCGGCACGCAAACGTCGGTCGTGGCATTTTCTATTTTAATAACGGGGGTGAAAAAATTGGAGAATAAAAATCTTACTAGATTTCTTTTAACGTTTTTCTTAGGCTGGATCGGAAGCATTATTATTAACCATTCGGAATTAAAGCCCGAAGGGTACACGTGCAGAACCTTGGCGTACATATTTCTCACTATGGTAACGTGTGGAATTTACGGACTCGTTGCGTCTATTAGCAATTTGTCTTTCGATCCTTCTAAGGAAAAGAATATCGGTTATATAAAAGACTAAACGCATGTAACGCTTATTTGATATCGTAAGCCGGAAAACGATATTAAAACCTCTCGGACCGTCCCTTGATTTTAATAGGGACGGTCTTTTTTCGTATGTAATTGCTTTTTTATCTATGCTCGGGCGCGTAAAAAAACCGGAAACTAAGCGGCAAATATGTTGAAAAAAACGAAAATCTGCGATATAATGTCTATGGGATAAGAAAGACGGATAACGAGCTAAACTACGTTTTAAGAGGCAAAAGCGAAATGGAAGTTTTTATAAAAATATTAGTATGCTTTTTGGCGGGAGCGGGCGCAGGAATAGGGACCGGCTTTGCGGGAATGAGCGCCGCCGCCATTATAGGTCCGATGCTAATTACGTTTTTGGACGTTCCTGCGTATCAAGCTGTAGGGATAGGTCTTGCCAGCGACGTGCTTGCCAGTGCAGTCAGCGCGTGGACGTTTAAGCGCAACGGCAATTTGGACGTAAAAAACAGTCTGGTGCTGCTTATAACGGTTATAGTCGTTACGATTATCGGAAGCTACATCGCTACGTTTTTGCCCGAACAAACTATGAGCGGCGTAATGCAAATAGCGTTGATTGTTATCGGGCTGAAGTTTATAATAAAACCCGTTAAGACGACTAAAGAGCAAATGGCAAACGTAAGCAAAAAGCAAAGAATAATAAAATCGATTATCGGCGGTATTGCCATAGGGCTCGTGTGCGGTATGGTGGGCGCCGGCGGCGGAATGATGCTTTTGTTGGTTCTTACGAGTTTTTTGGGATACGAAATGCACATGGCGGTAGGCACGAGCGTGTTTATTATGACGTTTACCGCGCTAACGGGAAGCGTAAGTCACTTTGCTATGGGGGACTTTCCCGACGTTGCGTGTTTGCTGCTTTGCATGTTGTTTACCTTAATTTGGGCGCGTATTGCCGCCGTAATCGCAAACAAAGCGAACGCAAAAACGTTAAATCGAGTCGTCGGCATAGTTATGATCGTTACAAGTGTAGTCATTTTGCTGGTGAACTATTTATAATAGTTTGCGTATTTTGTAGGAACGATAAAGCCGCTTGCGCGTTTGCAAAAAACGCTTCGATTGTTTAAAAGCAAAGTAAAGCGCGTACAATTAAAGCAATAAAAGAAGAGGACGATGCTTTTCGTCCTCTTTTAAGTTCGTATACTTAAAGCTATGAAATTATTCGAAGTTTTCGGTAAAGACCAAGTTAACGTACGTTTTAAGTTCCTCGAACATTTGTACGCCCTCTAGGTCCTTAGAAAGTTCTTTTATAATCTCGCGGTAGTACCATTCCGTTTGGCTGGGGCTGCCTTTAAAGCGAGACCACACGTTTGTGCCTACGATTCTAAGGTCGTTGTATACGCTTTTTATATTAGAGAGCTTGTCGGCGCACAACAGTTGACGCGCTGCAAGCGGCTGAGTTTTAAGCCTACTAAGGGCGCGTTCTTTGCGATCGGTCCAGCAAAGCGATTTTTCTTCGGTGTCGCTTTGAACCAAAGCGGCGATATCCGTCCCGAAAAGCGCTTCGATATCTTCTATCGTTGCGTCGGTGTCCTCGACTACGTCGTGCAAAACGCCGGCAATCTGTACGTCGCTAGAACAGCCGTTGGCGGTAAGAATTTGCAAAACTTCCATAGGGTGAACTATGTACGGTACGTCAGTGCCTTTTCGATATTGATTGCGGTGCATCACTGCGGCGTATTCTATCGCTTTGTGTAACAACATAAGGGCCTCCTTGGTTAAAAACTCGAAAACGAGCACAAACCATAAATATAGTATAACACGTTTAAACCGATTTGTAAAGAATTGAACGAAAATTTTTAAAAATAGAATTGAAATTTGACGCGCACAAACTATAAGGAAAGGGATGAAAGGCAAATTAAAATTTTTCGGAAGCAAGAATCGCGCAAATTTTATTTCACAAAACGGTTATTTTGGTAAAATTTACGCATAAAAAATCGCCTAATTAACGAAAAAAAACAAAAAATGCCGATGCAACCGATAGTAAAAAAGCTCAAACTAAAGCCAAAAACGTCCGTTTTTTCGACAAATTAACATTTTAAGCCGTTATTAGAAATGTTTTTAACGCAATTTTGTCGTTAAGGTGTTCATTTTAGACAAATTACTTTTTGGCAAAAAAAATTACTTGCGTTTATCCGCTTTCGTGTGGTATAATTTCCGTATCCTTATAATCAGGGGTTTATACGAAATACTTCGCTTTTTTGTTGCGATTTATTAATAAACTAACAATTCATACTAAGTCTTAAGGAGGACCTATGAAAAGAAAGAATTTAAAGATGAGAATAGCTTCTCTCGTCGTATTCCTTCTTGTAGGAGTGATGGGCATTACTGCAGCTGCATCGTCATTCTTATGGAAGAGCTCGACGAGCGGAACAAGCGTCTCTACAAATTCGGCTATTCAGGCGACTCAGTCCGACACGAGCTTGGCTGCTGATATCAACGCGGATTACCTAAAATCCGAGACGATCAGCAAAACGGACAGAATTGGAATGATCATCGAAATGGAGGAAACCACTCTTATCGATATCTACAATGCAAATCCGGGCAAGTACGAATCATTCACGGATTATCGTCTTTCGGCTGAAGGCAAGGCGGCTGCCGAGAACCTTATAAACAAGCAGAATGCGGTTTATAACAAGATTGCTCGTCAGGCAGACGTAGAGCTTTTGTGCAACTACGTCAACGCAATGAATGCTTTTGCTATCGAAATTACATACGGCGACTGGGATCTTATCGAAACCGTTGCAACCAAAGCTAAGGTGGCAAACGTTACCGTAAGCGAACGTTATTACGAGCCTGAAGCTACCGTTGTTACCAATACCGTAGCGGCGTATGACACCGGTATTTTCGATTCGACCACGGCAATAGAAATGGGCATTGCCGGGCAAGGCACCATAGTAGCCGTTCTTGACACTGGTCTTGACTGGGAACACGTAGCGTTCGATCCTAATCACGAGCTTTTCAACCTCGAAGAGCAGAAGAAAAACGGAACGCTTAAAATAACTAGAGAATTCGTACAGGAACTTATCGACAACGGTTTGCTTGCGGCTTCTAACGGCAGCACCAGAACGGACGGCGAAGAGCTTTTCACGCCTACCGATCACCTCGTTGTAGACGAAGTTTACAAAAACGAAAAGGTGCCGTTCGCTTTCGACTATTCCGATATGGACCCCGAAACGAACACGCACGTAGCTAACTCGCACGGTACTCACGTATCCGGTATTATTGCCGGTCACAGCGACACTCCGTTTATCGATAACAACGGCAACGGCGTATTCGACGAAGGTATCGACGAATATTATTACGACGACGAAGACAAGCAGATAACCGGGATTACCGGCGTTGCTCCTCAGGCACAGCTTGCTGCCTTCAAGGTATTCGGCGACGGAACGGGCGGAGCGGACAGCTACGCAATTTATGCAGCTATCGAAGATTGTATTACGCTTGGCGTAGACGTTATAAACATGAGCCTTGGCGGCGACTGCGGTTTCCAAGACGAAACTCAATCCAAAGACTCTATTTTCAGTATATATCAAAAACTCGAAGACACCGGCATTTCGCTTGTAGTTGCCGCAGGTAACTCGTACAGCTCGTCGTTCTCTTCGCACGCAGGTCTTAACCTTACGTCCAATCCCGACTCCGGCCTTATTTCTACCCCCGGTTCGTACGACAACGCGTTTACCGTAGCTTCTATGGAAGGCGTTAAGTCGCCGTACTTGCTTGCAGTAGACAAAAACGGCAACGAACTCGGTGCTGCGTACTTCCTAGATTCTACCGATATGGGTGGCGATAAGTACGACTTTATCGGCGAACTTCGCGCAGCGGTAGAAAGCAAGGGACTTACTCAATACATTCAGGAAGACGGCTCGTTAAAGATTCCGTACGTTACTATTTCCGGTGTAGGTAACTCTTCTAACTACGCAGGTAAAGACGTTCGAAACAAAATCGCGCTCGTTTCTCGTGGTGAAATAAACTTCGAAGATAAGGTAAACGAAGCGGCAAACAACGGCGCGGTTGCAATCGTCGTATTTAACAACGCTTCCGGCGTTATCCGTATGTCGGTAGGCGACAATCCCGGAATCCCGTCCTGCTCCATTATGATGGACGCCGCCTTTGCGATCAAAGGTCAGGATTCTAACGGCGGCGCATACTTTATTATCGACGAAGATAACGAAGCCGGTCCGTTCATCAGCGAGTTCTCCTCGCTAGGACCTCTTCCCAACCTTGTTCTTAAGCCGGACATCACCGCACACGGCGGCGAAATTTATTCGGCTATTCCGGGCGGCGAAACCGCTTACGACAGAATGAGCGGTACGTCTATGGCTTGCCCCAACACCGCAGGCGTAGTTGCATTGCTTCGTCAATATATGAGTCAACCCGACGTAGCGGCTAAGTTCGGTATCGATCTTAACGGCGACGGCAAAGTATCGGGCAGCGACGAACTTAACAAGATGGAAGCAAGAATCTATCAGCTTCTTCAAAGCACCGCAACGATAGTTAAGAACGAAGACGGCAATCCGTATTCGCCGCGTAAGCAGGGCGCAGGTCTTGCCGACCTCGAGTCTACCTTGGCTACCGAACAGTACCTTTACGTAGTTGACGAAGAAGGCAACGAAGGCGAGCGCACCAAGATCGAACTTTTCGACGATCCCGAAAAAACGGGCGTTTACGAACTTGAATTTTATGTTAAGAACGCAGGCGCAACCGAACAACAATATAATATAGACGCTTACGTTATGACCGAAGGCGTTTCGGCAGACGGCAAGACGGTAAGCGAAAGAGCTCATATTCTTACCGACAACATAAGAGTACTTAAGGTAGACGGCGAAGAAAAATCCCTTTCGGACGCAATCGTAGTACCTGCAAACAGCTCGGTAAAAATCACTTACACCGTAACCCTTGGCGACAAAGACCGCGAATGGCTTACCAAATTCGAAAACGGTATGTACATCGAAGGTTTCGTTTGTCTTACCAATAAGGACGCAAACGGTTGCAACCTTAACATTCCGTATCTTGCTTTCTACGGCGACTGGTCGGAAGCTCCTATCTTCGACTACGATTTGTATGAAACCAGCAAGGACCTTAACGACGACAACATCGACGACGACGATAAGCGTTATTCCAACACTCAGCCCACTCAGCTTATAGGTAAGATTATGGAAAACGGCGCGGAATATTCGATTCCTCTCGGCTGGTTCCCGTTCTACGTTCCCGACGAGTTCGAATCTCTTACTCCCGACGCTAAAGAAGATTATTGCTCGATAACTTACGACAGCGATACCGGCGCGTGCGGTATATTCTGCGTAGGCGGTTACTTAAGAAACGCCAAAAAGGTATTCTGGATACTTACCGACGCAACTACCGGCGACGTAATTAAGGAAGGAACTTACTACGGCGCACGAAAAGGTCAGGGTACCGGTTCTACCGGCGGCGCTTGGATCGAACTTGACCTCGGCACCGATTTGGATCTTGCTAACAACCGTAGGTACAACATGGCGGTATATCCCGTTCTTGACTGGCATTCCGAAGACTTCACCTGCATTCAGGACGTAATCGATTACAACGAAGCGTACAACGAAGCTAATCCCGAAAAGACCAGAAGATATTGCTGGGATTCCGATTTCTGGGTAGATACCGAAGCTCCGTATCTTTCGGACGTACAGATTCGTATCGAAAGAGATAAGAACGACAACGCTACTTATTCCATCGACTTCTATCTTACCGACAACCACTACATGAGCGCATTCGGCTTCAGCGCATACAATCCCGATACGTACGCTTACGAATCGATCTACAGCGACGCCGGTATGTATCCCGTTGCTTCCGAGCGTAACTCCACTACTTGCGTAACGTTCGACATCACCGATATGTGGGATCAAATAAGCGACGGCGTAATGTATCGCAATTCGCATACCGACGTCGAAGTGGCATGGCATCCCGAACTCAGTACCTATCTTACTCAGTTCCAGATCCGTCTCGTAGACTACGCGTTCAACACCGCGTATTTCGTAGTTGACGTATACGAGCTTATGGAAAGTCTTACTTCCGTTTCGTTCGGCGATATCGGTAACTATACCACGTATACCAACTCTGCCGACAAGAACGATACCGTTAAGGTAATGACTTCGTACAACAAAGACATCTCCACCGACAAGAACGGCAACCAGATCGCAGTCAACAGCATAACGATCGTTCCCGGACAAAAGGTAGAGCTTATGAAGGCGGTTATCGCTAAGCCGTCTACCGCTTGGAGAGAAGACTTTAAGTTCTCTATCGCAGGCGGAAACACGAGCATTCTTAAGGTTGACGAAGAGACCGGCGAAATTTACGCTCTTCCGGGACTTGAATCGGACGGACCCGAATACGTAACCGTAAGAATCGAATCCAGAGTAAACAGCAACGTATATTGCGATCTTCAAGTAAGAGTTCTTACCGACTCCGAAGTAGCAAAATACAAGATTAACACTTCCAGAATGCAGGCAGTAAGCACCGTTAACTCGCTTACCGTTGCGGACGTGTACTATAAGGACTTCAGTGCCGGCGAAGTTTATTATCTTGAAATAGAAACCAATCCGTGGTACGTAGACGTAGACATGTACGACGCACAAAACAATCCGGACGGCGAATATTTCATCAAGTGGTCTACCGGCAACGCAAACATTGCTACTGTCGAAGCAGTCGAAGGCTATCCGCTTTATGCTAAGGTAACGGCTAACGACGGCTACTACGACGACAACGGCGAGTACGTAAAGAACTACGCGGCAATGGTTATCATAAACGCAGTTCTTTGCCAATACTCCGACAGAGGAAACAATACCGACGCAAACGGCCGCAAATATCGTGAAACTTACTATTCTACTCAGTTCTACGCAAACGTATTGCAGGAATTCGTAGTAGAAGGTAGCACGCTTAACGAATACCACGGCACGCCCGACAACGGTGTGGTAATCATCCCCGACAACCTCGGCATCAAGACCTTGGCGGGTAACCTCTTCTACGAGAGAACCGATATAACCGAAATTCATTTCAACGAAGGACTTGAAACTATCGGCTACGCAACTTGCGCGTACATGCCGTACCTTCAAAAGGTAGTATTCTCGTCCACGATTCACACCGTAAGCGACTACGCATTTGCCGCTTCCATGAAGATTAGCGACGACGGTCCTGTAACCAGACTTACCGTTGTGGATACCACGGCTTGCACTCGTCCTATCCAAGCGGGCAGACTTGCGTTTGCAATGCAAAGATACATCGGCATCAACGCAGCAAAAAGCTACATCTACGATTGGGGCGACGACGATAACAACCGCAACAAAATTGTTCTCCTTAAAGAGGGCGACGAAGACTACGGCAAATTCGATATGTCGGTATTCAGAACGGCTGACGAATATGCATTCTACGATTGTATGTTCCTTACCGACATCGATCTTTCCGGCTTGCGTATGACTTCGACCTGTTCGTTCTACGGTCTTGGCCGCGGACTTTATAAGTACTTCGGAACGTTTGCAAACGTTAAGTTCGGCGAGCATACCGCACTCGGCGACGCCACTTTTGCAGCCGCTGCAATCGGCGAAGTAGAGCTTCCCATGCAGAGAATAGGCTACCAGTCGTTCTTCGGCTATACTAAGACTCTTGCGGGCGAAACCGAAGAGGACGACGAAGTAGAAGGCGTTTACATGGGCGAACTTAGAAAAGTTACGTTCACGGCAGACGACGTAGTAATCGAGGAGGGCGCATTCCTCTTTGCAAGCGTAGAAGAAGTTGAATTTAAGGGCAGCGTAGAGTTTATCGGAAACGCAGCGTTTGCTTACACGAAGTTAACTTCCATTAAGTTTGCCGAAGGCAAGAAAGTAAAAGAAATCGGAGTTCAGGCGTTCTACGGCACTCCGCTTGAAAGCATTAAGCTTCCCGCAGGACTCGAAGTTCTCGGTAACGGTGCGTTCAGCGAGTGTACCAAACTTACCAAAGTCGAATTCGACAAAGATTGCCTTCTTACCGAGCTTGGCGCAACCGATATATCCAACGTTGCAACTTCTCCGTTCTACGGCTGCAACAATCTTGCAGAGTTCAGCGTAGACGAAGGCAACGAGTTTTTCTGCAGCGAAAACGGCATTATTTACAACGCCGACAAAACGGCAATCGTTAACGTGCCGGTGGCAAAGAAAATCGAAGATATTAGCGCTATTTTAAGCGGAGTAGAAGAGCTTGCTCACTTTGCGTTTGCAGGCAACGCTTCGGTAAAGAGCGTAGACCTTAGCAACGTCAAGAAGATGGGCATCGGCGTGTTCTCCGAATGCGTAAATCTTGAATCCGTAACTATTCCCAGTACGTTTACCGAGATACCCGACGAAACGTTCTACGGCTGTGAAAAGCTTACCGACGTAATAATCGACTCGAATAACTCTATTGAAAGAATCGGCTTGTACGCATTCTTCGAAACGGGCATTACCGGATTAAGCAACATTTTGTATTATAACAACAAGACGTTAACCGAAGTGGCAGAAGGTGCGTTTGCATATTCTAAGATTAAGGCAGTTTCGGTTCCTCAAAAAGTCGACACTATCGCAGACGATACGTTCTACGGCTGCGAAGACCTTAAGACCATATCTTTCGGTAACACCAACCGCAGAAAGCACATCGGCGAAAGAGCGTTCACTCAAAGCGGACTTACTTCTATAAGCGGTAAGTACATCGTATCGGTCGGCAGTGCGGCGTTCGCATACTGCGACAGCCTCGTTACCGTAGATCTTCCGGGCGTTGAAACCATCGGCGACTACGCATTCTTTGCTTCGGCAGAGCAGGGCGTCGACGGAATCGAAAGCGAAGGCAAGATCGCAACGATCGACATCTCTTCCGTAAAGACTATCGGCGACTACGCATTCTCCTTCCAGACCAAGCTTGCTTCCGAGCAAGGCTCCGAGGACGAAAAGGGCATGCTTGTTCTTAATTCCATAAAGAGCATCGGCGATTACGCGTTCTACGGTTGCGAAGATCTTAACATCGTTCAAACCGGTACTAGCGTAGAAAGCCTCGGCGAATACGTATTTGCAGAATCCGGAATCTTCGCGTTCTATCAAGATATCAACATTGCTTCGTACGGCAGAGCAAATATTCCCGAAAGCATGACCGCAGTCGATCCTACTTCGTTTGCGTCTACCGACATCATTGAGTACTACGTAAGCGGAACCACCGATTACTTCACCGACGATACCGGCGTGCTTTATCGCAACGTACCGGCAGGCGGATACGAGCTCGTAGCCTTCCCCGGCAACAATTGGGACAGCATGGAGTACACCGTTCTTGACGGAACCGTTCGTATCGGCGCATATGCGTTTGCGTACAGCGAATATATTACCAGAGTAAATATTCCTTCCAGCGTAAAGGCAATCGGAGACTGTGCGTTCTACGCATCTTCGGTAAGAATATTCAACTTCAATACTCTCGTAGCTCCCGAACTCGAGGCAGGCTATCAGAAGTACGAAGGCGACAGCGATATTTACTTCTGGCAGATTTACAACAACTTCTATATGCCGTTCACCTATTCCAACGGAACGTACAACGGTTATAAGTACAACCCGATTCGTCTTAAGAACGAAGACGACGACCTGATAACTTTGGAAGACGGTTCGACGCTTCAAAATACTGCGTACACTGCGGCTGCTCATACCGAAAGCCTTAGCAACAACTGGTACGGTATCATGATTTGCCGTCCTAGCAACGCTACCGGATTCGATAACTTCATTTGGAGCAACTATTTCGACAGCGAAATGCTCCTTGCCGAACTTATCGAAGACACGACCATCGAAGCTATGGAATATATAAGAGCGTTGCCTGCGGCTAGCGAAATCACCAAGGCTCATCAGTCGCAAATCGAACGTGCTCGCAACGAGTATGATATGCTCAGCAGCGACCAGCAAAGAGCGTTCGTTCGCGAAGCAGGACTTGTAACCGTACTGGAAGAAGCAGAAAAAGCATATGCGGCTTTGGCTACCACCGCTCAAACGGAATGCGACAAAGTAGTAGAGCTTATCGCAGCGCTTCCGTCCTCTACCGAGATTACCCTTGACAACAAGGCAGCGGTAGTTGCGGCTCGCGAAGCTTACAACGCATTGTCCGCTTCCGCTAAGACGATTATGGACGCTAACACCATCGCTATGGATAAGCTTACCGCGTGCGAAGCTCGTATCGCTCAGCTTGAAAGCGGCGACACGGACAGCGACAAGGACGGCGAAAGCTGCGGTACTGTTGCGTTCGGCGGCGGATTCGGCGGCGGAACCGGACTTATGATCGGACTTATCACCGCAATGCTTGCTTGCCTTGCAATAGTGTTTTTCGGAAAGAAAAAGGCTATGCAAAAATAAGCAACGCAAATAACCCGATATAATCGAAAAAAGGATAGTGAGTAAAATCGCTATCCTTTTTGTTAATTTAATTTCGCGATAAGTTAAACTTATGCGAGCGGTTTTTAAAAAGCGATAAGCGCGATATAAGTCTTTATCCGCCGAATTGTAAAAAAAATTTTGGCAAAAAACGATAAAATTGCTTGCCTAACGCGAGCAAGTGTGGTATAATTGCTTAGCTATAAAGCAATCCTTACTCCCCAAAAGGGAGTCTAACGACCAAAAGGAGGTGGAATATGAAGAAGTACGAAGTTCTGTATATTCTTGCCGCAAATCTTGACGAAGCAACCCGCGACGGTTTTATCGCAAGATTCGAAAATCTTGTTACCGCTAACGGTGGCGAAGCTACCGTATCCAAGTGGGGCATGCGTAAGCTTGCTTACGAAGTTGCATACAAGACCGAAGGCTTTTATGTACTTATGGAGTTCACGGCAAATCCCGATCTTCCGCTTGAAATCGAGCGTCAGATGCGCATTGCCAAGGACGAAATCTTACGCTTTATGATTACGTCTAAAGAGTAAATCTACAGTAAATTACAACAGAGGTGAGTTATGAATAAATGCATTTTGGTGGGTAATCTTACCCGCGATCCCGAACATACCACAACGCCCAACGGAATTTCCGTGTGCAGATTTTCCATTGCTGTAAATCGCAACTACTCAAACAGCAACGGCGAACGCGAGGCGGATTTCATTAATATCGTTACGTGGCGCGGTCTTGCCGACAACTGCGGCAAGTATCTGCAAAAAGGCAACAAGGTTGCGGTATGCGGAGCAATTCAAACTCGCACGTACGAGGATAAGGAAGGCAACAAGCGTTATGCTACCGAAGTCGTTGCCGACGACGTAGAGTTCCTTACTCCCAAAAACAGTGACGCCGCTGCGTCGGCGCCCGCAACGAGATCGGCAAGCAAAAAGGTTATGGAGCTAGAGCCTATCGACGATTCCGACCAGTTGCCGTTCTAATCGTTAGGTTATTTATAAGCCTAACGTTCCAAATTAAATTAAGGAGATATCAGTCATGGATAAAAAGATGCCTAACAAAGCCGCAGAAGGCGACGATAAGGTAAAAAAGGCTAAGCGTGTCCAAAAGAAGAAAGTTTGTCAATTTTGCGTAGACAAAGTTGAAAGCATCGACTACAAGGACGTAACCAAGCTTCGCCGTTACGTTACGGAAAAGGGCAAAATAATTCCACGCCGCATTTCGGGCGTATGCGCAATGCATCAAAGGGAATTGACCACGGCGATCAAGCGCGCAAGATACATGGTGCTTTTGCCGTTCAAAGCAGAATAATCAAGATTTCAAAAGGCAGAATACGAAAATTCTGCCTTTTGTTTGGGAGGAGCAATGATTGCAGTTAACGATATAAGCTTACAATTCGGTAGCCGAGTACTTTTCGATCACGTAAATCTTAAGTTTACTAAAGGTAATTGCTACGGAATTATCGGCGCTAACGGCGCGGGCAAATCTACGTTTTTGAAAATTTTGTCGGGCGAGCTGGAACCTAACAAGGGTGAAGTGTTAGTGGACAAAAACGAACGTATGAGCATATTGGCGCAAAACCAAAACGCTTACGACGATTATACCGTGCTCGAAACCGTTATGTGGGGACATAAGCGCCTTATGCAAATCAAGCTCGAACGCGACGTGTTGTACTCTAAAGAAGATTTTTCGGATGCCGACGGCGAACGCGCGGCAGAGCTAGAAGGCGAATTTGCAGAACTCAACGGCTACGAAGCCGAATCGGATGCCGAAACGCTTCTTAATCAGCTCAAAGTTGACGGCTCGCTTTTTTACGAGCTTATGTCAAACGTCGATCCCAAAATAAAGGTAAAGGTATTGCTTGCTCAAAGTCTTTTCGGCAAACCCGATATTCTTATTTTGGACGAGCCTACCAACAACCTCGACGCAAAGAGCGTGCGTTGGTTGGAAGACTATATTATGGAAATGGAAGACAGCATAATTATTATCGTGTCGCACAATCGCCACTTCCTTAATAGAGTTTGCACGCATATTTGCGACGTAGACTTTAAGAAAATAAAGATTTTCGTGGGCAACTACGACTTCTGGTACGAAAGCTCGCAACTTTTGCTACGTCAAAGCAAAGAACAAAACAAAAAGATAGAGGCGCGTGCGAAGGAATTGCAAGACTTCATCGCTCGTTTCAGCGCCAACGCAAGCAAATCTAAGCAGGCAACCAGTCGCAAAAAGGAGCTTGAAAAGCTCAAACTCGAGGACATTCAGCCGTCCAGTCGCCGTTATCCGTTTATAGAATTCAAGTTCGAACGCGAAATCGGCAACGAAATTTTGGAAGTCGAGGGGCTTACCAAAAAGGGTTTTTTCGAAAACGTGTCCTTCAGGCTTAAACGCGACGACAAAATCGGATTCGTTTGTCGCAACGGACAAAACGTTTCTATGTTGTTCGATTGCATAATGGGGCTGGAAACTCCCGACGCCGGCACGGTAAAGTGGGGAAAAACGATTATTCCGACGTATTTGCCGCAAAACTACGACAACTTCTTCGACGGCGTAGACCTTACGCTCGTGCAGTGGATCGACCAATACTCTAAGGACCACTACGAAGAATATTTGCGCGGCTGGCTTGGAAGAATGCTCTTCTCGGGGCAAGAAGCGCTAAAAAAAGCGTCGGTTATTTCGGGTGGCGAAAAAGTGCGCTGCATGTTGGCGCGTATGATGCTTCAGGGCGGCAACTTCCTCGTTATGGACGAGCCGACCAATCACCTCGACCTCGAAAGCATAACGGCGCTTAACAAGGGTATGGTTAACTTTAAGGGCGGAATGTTGTTCGTTTCGCACGACCAGGAAATTATGGAGACGGTTGCCAATCGCATTATAGAAATCGACGGCACAAAGGTGTTCGACAAAGATATTACGTACGACGCGTACTTAGAGCTTTAATTAGCGAAAACAAACAAATTACACGAAACTGTTTTACGGAGAAAATGTATGAACAAGACGGATGAAAAATATCAGGCGTTTTTAAGAATTTTAGGCAAAGAGCTCGTGCCTGCGCTCGGTTGTACCGAGCCGATCGCGCTTGCGTATTGTGGCGCAAAGGCGCGCACAACGCTCGGACGTATGCCCAAAAAGGTGGTTGTTCAGGCAAGCGGCAACATAATTAAAAACGCAAAGAGCGTTATCGTACCGCATACTGCCGGCAAAAAGGGTATTGCGGCGGCGGTAGGCATAGGTATTCTTGCAGGCAATGCCGATGGCGAATTGGAAGTTCTAAGCGGAACAACGCCGCAGCAGACTGCCGCTTTAGACGAGTTTTTAAGCAGTATCGACGTAACCGTCGAGCCGCTTGAAAGTAAAGAAGTGCTTGATATTATAGTCAACGTTTACGACGGAAGCGACAGCGCGTCGGTGCGTATTGCCAACAAGCATACCAACGTCGTTCGTATTCAGCGCAACGACCGAGTCCTTTTTGATAAGCCGACTGCTCAGGCTGTGGACGCGCGCGCAGGCGGCGACTATGCGCTTATGTCGATGAACGACATTTGCGATTTTGCGCTCGCCGTTGATATAAACGACGTAAAAGAAGTTTTGGATAGGCAAATGGAATACAATTCCGCTGTATCCAAGGAAGGGCTTTCGGGCGACTACGGCTCTAACATAGGCAAGGTGTTGCTTGCCGCTTACGGCAACGATATTCACGTACGAGCAAAGGCGGCGGCTGCTGCCGGCAGCGACGCACGCATGAACGGTTGCATAATGCCCGTTATTATCAATTCGGGCAGTGGCAATCAGGGTATGACCGTTTCGTTGCCCGTTATGGAGTACGCAAAAGAGCTTAATAGTTCTGCCGAGCAGTTGTATCGCGCGCTTACGCTTTCCAATCTTATTGCGATATACATTAAGTCGGGAATCGGAACGCTTTCGGCGTATTGCGGAGCGGTAAGTGCAGGAGCGGCGGCAGGAGCAGGTATTGCGTATTTGCGCGGAGCGGGCAAACAGTCCGTTTGTCAAACCGTAGTCAATGCGCTTGCCATTACGTCGGGTATGATTTGCGACGGAGCAAAGGCGTCGTGCGCGGCAAAAATCGCCGTTGCGGTCGAGGCAGGTTTGCTCGGTTGCGAAATGTGCAAAAGCGGACAAAACTTCCACGGCGGCGACGGAATCGTTTCCGAGGAAATCGAGCAGACCATTCGTAACGTAGGCGTGCTCGGCAAGGACGCTATGCGCGAAACCGATAAGGAAATTTTGCATATAATGACGTGTTTCGACTAACTTACTTTTCTTTAGAGAAAGAAAAGTAAGCAAAAGAAACCTAAGCAGGACTTAAGTTGCAAAAGTAAGCAAAAGAAACCTAAGCAGGACTTAAGTTGCAAAGGTAAGCAAAAGAAACTTGAACAAATTCTAAATTACAAGAAGGGTAGTAAGAAATAACTTGCTACCCTTTGTCCATATGCCATTGCGAGTTTGCGTAGCAAACGAGGCAATCTCTCCGTTAAGCTCCTCCCTCTCGGCAACAGCAGAGGCACTACCATCCAAATCTATTCTCTTAAGCTTCTTTGGCTTACCTTTCTTCACGGAAGAAAGGTAAGTCGGCGCAATCAAGCCTATTGCTATCTAAATTTATCTCTATCAAGCTTTTTTTGGCTTACCTTGTTTCGCCGAAGAAAGGGAGGGAACCGCCGAGTTTTGTGAAAAAACTGCGATTATAAGGAATAAACATTTATTGTAAAATTGTCGGTTTAAACTTTTCAGTCAATTTTTTACAAAAAATCGCGACCAAAAAATAAAAAAACGCTCGGCACGTACGGACGCTTTTCGACATATTAACACATTAAAATCATAAAAAGTCGGTTATTAAGAAAATTACCGTTTAAATAAAAATACACTAAAATTTAACCTAATAATTATTGACAACCGCCGCAACGTTTTGGTATACTTAGTATGCTTAATATGCAGTTTTGTATGGTGGCGGATAGCATTTGCCATAATAAAACGGTACTTCGATTAACCGAAGTAAAAATTTTTTTGGAGAATACTATGAAGAAAATTAAGTGTCTTTTAATGGTATCGCTAATCGTAATTCTTGCAATGGGGGTCTTTACGGCGTGTAGCGAAAGCGGTAGCGTAGATCGTGAAGTTTACCCGCATAAAGTTACGTATTGCGCAAACGGCGGTGACCTTAACGGAAAAACCGAGCGATATTTGTATATGCAAGACGAGGTTCACGCAGTAGAACCGTCTTCCAGCGATACGGCAATGGTCAGACAGCCTACATACGCCGGCTACAAATTCCTTGGTTGGGCAAAAGGCAAGGTTGACGAAGACGGCAATCCCGTGCTTTTGGACAGTCCCAAGTATCGTTTGGACGGCGGCGTGTGGATGACGGACGACGGAGCCGTAACGGCTGAAGTGGCTAAGTCCGATTCTTCTTCCGTTCTTAAGTATTACGATTACGACGCAGAAGATTTATGGGATTTTAAGAACGATATCGTAACCGAAAACGTCGTTCTCGTTGCGGTTTGGGGCGAATACAGCAAGTTTATTTTTGCAAACAAAGTCGGCGACGCTTGGGAAGATCTTAGCGACCTCGTTGCAGGCAACGTAGGCGAAAGCGATCCTCGTTACGAAGGCTATCAGGCAAGATTGTACGACGTAACCGGCAGCAGCGGTACTAAAATTTCGATTGCGGATATTACGAATGCGTACGCAAAGCAATTTGCGAATCGCACGGCAATAAGATATTACGCCGATCCCGACATGACCAAGCAAGTAGTCGGCAATAAGTACGAAGTTACTTCTACTATTACCGTCGTATATTGTTTGGATATCGAAGGTGAATACACCATCATAAATTCGGCTTCGGACTTCAAGAATGCGCTTACGGACAATGAAAACATTTATTTGGATGCCGACCTCGATATGTCTGCAACCGTGCTTTCGATGGACTACAGAACTTATACCGGTTCGATCGAGGGCGCAAATCACAAGCTTACTTGCCTTGCTAAGGCCGAAGACGACACGTGGAAAACTATTTCGCAAATCGCTTGCCCTCAAGGCGAACAAAACACTTACGGTGCTTTTCTAGGAGCGCTTAGCAATTCGACCATAAGCAACCTAGACATCGAAATGACCGTTACCTTCGAAATCTGCGTAAATCCCGATCCCGAAGGTGACTCAAAGCAAGGTACCGTTGGCACCGAGCGCGACGCAAAATGTTATTTGGGCTTCTTCGCAAAAAGCATGAGCGGATGTACGCTTAAAAACGTAAACGTATCGGTAGTATACGAAATAACCAGATCGACGTATATTAAGACCACTGAATACGTTGAAGGCAAACCGACAGATATTTACGAGGAAAATGCCTTTGAAGTAGACGTTATCGTAGGCGATTGGCAAGCAATCGAATCTACGGACAACGTTATCGGCGAAGATTGCTCGATTACCGTAACTAAAAAAGATACGGCATCGAAATAATAATATTCGGCTTCTTTGTATCTAATACAAATTTTATATAAATATTTTAGGAGGATAAACCAAAATGAAAAAATTTGCAAGAACGATTTGCGTAATTATGTTATCGGTCGTTTTGGCTGCATCGTGCTTTGCGTTGACCGGTTGCCCCGGCGATAATCCCGACGGCGGCAAAACCAACAACGAAACAACGCCGCTCGTATTCAGCGTATCCGAACTTGATAACGTATTCAATCCGTACTTCGCTACTTCGGGTTACGATACCGAAATCACCGGCAATACGCAGGTATCTATGCTTACCGGCGATAAGAACGGTAAAGTTTACTGCGGTACCGACGAACCTACGGTTGCGCAAAACTACAGTCAGGTAATTTACTTCCGCGAAAATTCCAGCGACGAGCTTACCGCATACAAAAACGGCACTGCTCCGACGACTGAAAAACAACCCAGCGAGTATGACGCGGACGATTACTACACGACTTATCAGTTCCTTATCAAGAACAACATCAAGTTCAGCGACGGTCAGGACCTTACCATAAAGGACGTAATTTTCAACCTTTATACCTTCCTCGATCCTACGTACTCCGGCTCGTCGACCATTTACTCGACGGCAATTAAGGGACTTCAGGAATATCGTTTGCAAAACAGCAGCGCAAGCGAAGGCGAGGACAGCGAGTTCGAGCAGTCTATGACTATGAAGGCGGCTCAAAGACTTACCAATATACGTGCGCAATATAATAAGGATGCCGAAACGAGAAAAAAGAACCGTGCAGCAATAAAGGACGAAGACAAGCCGGCAGTCCTTGCAGACGTGGAAACCGTTCGTTCTATTTTCTGGGACGAAGTAGTAAGCGACTACACCGCTGCGGAAGCTCAGCTTGAAAGTTATCAAGAAGAAAATTCCAAGCCGGGCAACGAAGAGTTCGAGCTCGGATTCACCGAAGTTTGGGAAATCTTCCTTTACAACGAAGGTCTTATTTCGGCTACTTACAAGTCCGACGGATCTATAAAGACCTACGACGTTGACGGCATTGGCAACAACAAAGACGGCAGCACTCATAAAGCAGGCGAAAAGATGATCGACTACGCCGAAACCGGCAGCTGGTGGCACGACAAAGATTCGCTTATTAAGATCGTATTCAACGAAAGAATGGGCATCTTAAGCAACTTCGGCGTATATACGCTTGACGCTGCTCACGCAGTTACCGACGCAGACGGCACTGTAAGACCTGCTAGCGAGGAATACGGTCCTTTGTGCGATATCATCGTTAACGACCAAGGCAAGGCAATCGGCAGCAGCGTTAAACAAAGCAACGAAAGCAATTACTGGAGCCTTATGTGGGATTCCACTAAGCTTATCAGCAATCTTTACGATATCGTAACTTATTGGGGAACCGCAAACACCGTTCTCGACCAATTTATTGCAGAAGCTAAAGAAGACTACTTCGAAAACGAAGCTTCCGACAAGGTAGACACTATTTCGGGTATTACCGTTAAGAAGCTTTCGGCAGGCGACACCTTCGAGGGCGAATTCGGTACCACCACCATCACCGAAGAGCAGTACGTTCTTCAAATCGAAATCGAAAGAGTGGACCCCAAGGCTATTTGGAACTTCGGCTTTACCGTTGCTCCCATGCACTACTATTCCAATGCCGACAACGATACCTCCGGAGAATTCGACGCAAGCGACGACTATCGTTCGTTCAACTATCCCGGCATCGACGGTTACGACGCAAGCAAGCCTATCTCGGTTGGTCGTCCGTTCGGTAGCAAAAAATATTTCGACAATGTATTAAAGGCTTCCAACATTATATCCGTTCCCGTGGGCGCAGGTATGTACAAGGTTGGCAGCAAGAACATCTCCGACGAATATTATTCGGCAAGCGACAGACCTAAGTTCACCGATTTCTCGTCGGAAAACGTAGTATACTACATTCGCAATCCGTACTTCTATACCACCTCGGGCGAAGGCAAGAGTGAGGAAGAAAGCTCGATTTGCAATTGCAAGATCAAGTACATACGTTATCAAATAATTACTCAAGCTCGTCTTTTGGACTCCGTACTTTCCGGAACTGTTCATTACGGCGATCCTTCGGCAACTACTTCTAACGTAGCTGCGCTCGAAGCAAACAAGAACATCACTTCCATCAAGGTTCAAAACAACGGTTACGGTTATATCGGTATCAACGCAACGTACGTACCCGACGTTGAAATCCGTCAGGCAATTATGCACGCTATGGACCTTAACCTTATAAAGACTTACTACGGTGAGTTTGCAGATATCATCTACCGTCCCGTTTCTACCGTATCGTGGGCTTCTCCGCAAAACCCGAGCAACCCGCATTACGGCGAGTCGAAATACAATCAACAGTACTACGAGTACTACAAAAACGACGACGGCTCGACCAACTACGGTAAGTTCGAAACCGAAATCGCAGTACTTGTAAGAGCTGCAGGCTACACTCAAAAGAACAACGAAGGCGTTTACTACAGAACGCTTGCCGACGGAACGACGCACAAGCTCGAGTACACCTTTACTATTGCAGGCGCGTCCGACGACCACCCGGCTTATACCACGATGAAGAACGCAGCCGACATCCTTAACCGTTACGGATTTAAGGTTACCGTAAAGACCGACAGCCAAGCACTTTCTAAGCTTGCCGCAGGTACTCTTGCAGTATGGGCAGCAGCTTGGTCCAGCGCAACCGACCCCGATATGTATCAGGTTTATCATATCGACAGCAACGCTTCTTCCGTAAAGGCTTGGGGCTATACCACCATTAAGGCTAACAAGAGCAGCAACGACTACAAAGATCAATACGCTCTTATCGAAAGTCTCAGCGAACTTATCGATGACGCTCGTAGCGTACTCGATACCGAGACTCGTGCAGACTATTACGTACAAGCGTACGATATGCTTATGGAACTTGCGGTAGAACTTCCGACTTATCAGCGTGTTAACTTGTATGCATACAACAACACTGTAATCGATTCTTCCACTCTTAACCCGAGCCCGACGCCGTACAGCGGACCGCTTTCCAGACTTTGGGAAGTAGAGCTTTTGGGATAAGCAACAAAAAAATATTTGACGATGCGTATGAGGGAGTTCGCTCCCTCATTACGCACCTGAACGGAGAAATATGGTAAAATATATAATAAAAAGATTGTTGCTTTCCGTGCTTATACTAGTCGGCGTATCAATCATAATTTACGTACTTATTCGTCTTATGCCTATGGACTATATCGATCAAAAGTTCCAAGCGCAGCTCGCGCAAGGAACCGTTACCGAAGAAGACTTGGCAAGAATAAAAGACTTGTACGGATTGCGTATTAGATACGAAGTATATTGCGGTACGGCAACAGGCACGAACGCGCTTACCGGCAATCCCATAACCGAAGATTTGTTCTTCGGCGTGTTCAATTGGGACAATTGGGATCCTAATCTTGCAGAAGCAAGTCTTACGGGCGGTCAGCAAACTTTGTGCGCAATAGTAAGCTATATAGAAGGCTACGGCAACTGGCTTGGCAACGCGTTGCAAGGTGACCTTGGACAATCGTTTAAGTACGCCGACGACGTAGTAACCGTTATTTCAAACAGTATGTGGGTATCGTTCGGTATCACACTTGTATCCACGGTGCTCGAATTTGTAATCGCTATTCCTCTCGGAATTCAAGCTGCGGTACATCAATACGGCGCGTTCGACTATACCGTTACGGTAATTTCCATGATGGGTATTTCGCTTCCGACGTTCTTCCTTGGTGTATTGCTACTCGGCTTGTTCTCGCTTAACCTCGGCTGGTTCCCGTATCAAGGTCTTACCGACGCGACGCGAATATTCAATAACGGGTTCGAAGAATTCCTTGATATGATTCACCACTTGGTATTGCCGATAGTAACGCTGGTTATCCTTTCGATTGGTTCGCTAATGCGTTATACAAGAACGAATATGCTCGAAGTTTTAAACGCCGATTATATTCGTACGGCTCGCGCAAAAGGTTGTTCGGAAAAGACGGTTATTTACCATCACGCATTCCGCAACACCTTGATACCCATAGTTACCATGCTTGCAGGTATATTGCCCGGCATGTTCGGCGGTGCGATGATAACCGAGCAGGTGTTCTCGCTTCCCGGCATAGGTAACAAAGCTTATCAGGCGCTCGTTATCGGCGACGTACCGTTCGTAATGGGCTACAACATGTTCCTTGCAATACTTACCGTACTCGGAACGTTGCTCTCTGACTTGATGTACGCGGTAGTAGACCCGCGCGTTAAGATCACTAAATAAGGAGGATAGTATGGAAGAAGAAAAAATATTAACTCCCGAAGTAGAAGAGGGCGAAGCGCAAGAGCAAGAACAAGAAGAGTCGCTGGCGGACAGCGTAAAAGTAGTTTCGCCCGGCAGACTCGTAGCGAAAAGATTTTTTCGCTCGCGCCTTTCGATGGTAGGTCTTATAACGCTTATAGTATTGTTCGCTTTTTCGTTTATCGGGCCGCTTTTCTCGCCTTGGGGCGAAATTGAAACGGACTACACCGTACCCGAAGAAACTCGCGAAACTTACTTTACAACTTCTTACGTCGAAGAAATCGCACCCGAAACGTTGTTCGTGGACGGCAAAGTCGGCGGCACTACTTTAAGCGGCGTTCAGTACGACGCAAGTACTAAAACGGGCAGCTACGTTGCTACCAACGGCGATACTCTTTATTTTAAAGTTAGAACGATGACCGGTGTAAGCACGATTTATCGTGCCGACGAAAACGGCAACGTAATCACGTTCTCCAGCGTAGAGTACACGTGGGACCGCAAAACGTTCAATCAGCTCGGTAAGATCGACGCAAACCATTGGCTTGGTACCGACGAATACGGCATGGACGTATTTACGCGTCTTATGTACGGCGGCAGAGTTTCTCTTACGCTCGGCTTCGTCGTTGTAATTTTGGAAACCATTCTCGGCGTAATCTTCGGCGGCCTTGCAGGTTACTTCGGAAAGTGGGTAGACCAAGTAATAATGCGACTGGTAGATATATTCAACTGCGTTCCTCAGTTCCCCATACTTTTGATACTGTCGGCAGTACTCGACGGTATGGATATCGAGCAAAACTTGCGTATATACTATCTAATGGGCATAATGACCTTGCTAGGATGGGCAGGTATTGCTCGTGTAGTTCGCGGACAGATATTGTTCTTGCGTGAGCAAGAATTCATGATGGCGGCGGAAGCCCTTGGCTTAAGCGTTCCGCGAAAGATCATAAGACATCTTTTGCCTAACGTATTGCCGCAACTTATCGTACAAATGACGCTCGGACTCGGCGGACTTATCCTTACCGAATCCACACTTAGCTACTTGGGTATAGGTATTCCTATTCCGTACGCTGCATGGGGTACCATGATAAGCGCAGCGCAAAAGCCCGAAATCTTGCAGAACTATCCCAACCTTTGGGTTCCTGCCGGTATCTTAATAGTGCTTGCCGTGCTTGCGTTCAACTTCATCGGCGACGGTTTGCGTGATGCATTCGACCCCAAGGCAAGCAGATAGGAGGCACAGAATAGTATGTTCAGAAGTTTCAGAAACAGCCGTTTAGGCAAATATTATTCTTCCGTATTGGCAAAGTACGGCGCGGTTGCTCCTTTGGTTATTGCTTTCGCTACGTTTATCGCGCTTATGACCGCCGAACAATTCGGTGTGATGGGGCTTGTTAAGGAGGCGTCAAGCCTTGCTTACACGCTCGTCGTAGTAGTTTTAAGCGTCGGCGCAGCACTTTCGCTTTACTATGCTTGTTCTAAAATCACCGACAAAAACGTTAACGTCGTAGACCTTATAGTTTATATACTTACTATCGTTGCGGTTTGCGAACTCGTTAAGTTACTTTTCGTTTCGTCGGCTACTTTGCACGTAGTGCTTTACGTTGTAGAAATTCTTCTTTTGGCTGCGCTTACCATCGCTCGTATGTCGATAGCAAAGCCGCTAACAAAGAAGCTCTACGAAGCAAAAACTCCAAACGCTACGGTAAAATCTTACTTCGTTGCTTTTGCAAAAAGATTTAACCTTGCCGTTATCGCGCTCGGCGCGGTAGTGTTGCTTGCGTTCCTCTTCTTGTTCGACGGAGCAGGACTTATGGGCGGCAGCGAATGGACCTATCTTACTATGATCGCTCTTACGCTTATCGTGTTGACCGTTCTGTTTAATTTCTCTAACAGAATCAAAAATAAGCGCATGTGCGATATGGACGCCGTAATCGTTGCCGTTTCTATCGCGGCAGTGCTTTACGCCGCACCGCTCTTTATTGCGTTCTCGGTATTCAAGCTCGTTGCTTGGATCGTTGCTCTCGGCGTTTTGGCAGCGTTTATGGTTCTTATGGTTAAGAACACTTACCTCGAAGAGCCCGCTAAGGAATGCTGCGGCAAAAAGAACGCAGAAGTATACTTTAGAACGCTTCTTGCAAAGTGCAACCTGATTTTTGCAGGTGTGCTTGCAGCCGTGGCTTTCGTAGCGTTGTACGCACTCGTTGCCATCGATGTACTCAAGGGAATGCAAACCGCATTTGCAGGCGGATTCCTCCTTGTAATCGATATCGCGGCGTTCTGCTTGCTTGCCGCATTGCTCGTTTCTTCGCGCAATCGCAAAGTAGGCGTAAACGACTTCGTGCTCGTAGCATTGGGAATGTTTGCGTTGCTTGCGATTATCCCGACGGTACAGTACTTCTCGGCGCTCAAGCTTGTCAGCCTCATTCTTGTTCTTGCTGTAGTTTGCACGGTTTTGATTATCCGCGCAAAGAGCGTTACCGAGTCGGAGGTTGCCGAGGCAGAAGTATACAACCCCTTAAAAATATTCTCTAAAGCAAATTGTCTCTTTGTAGCAAAGAGCGTTAAAAAGCTCTTTACTCCCGATCGTGGCTCGCATTACATTTCCAGCAAGGAAAGCCGCCGCATAGCGCGCGACAACATGCGCACCATAAAGGAGTACGAAGCTCGCAAAAAGCGTAAGAACGTTCCCGAATCTGAATACGTAACCAAGATGAAGGACGACAGAAACGTCGTAGAGTTTGAAAATCTTCACACTTACTTCTTCTCGGATGCCGGCGTAGTAAAGGCGGTTAACGGCGTTACGTTCGATATTCCGCAAGGTAGCACAGTCGGCGTAATCGGCGAGTCCGGTTGCGGTAAGTCGGTAACTTCTATGTCGCTTATGCAGCTAGTTCAGGCTCCTAAGGGACAGGTTATGGAAGGCAGCCAAATCCGCTTTAAGTCTACCGCCTATAAGGAAGACGAAAAAGGTCAGCACGTTCCCGTTTACGAAACCGAAAAGGACGAAAACGGAAATGACAGGTTGGACGAAAACGGTAAGCCGATTTACGTTCTTGCTCCCAAAAAGGATAAGAAGGGACGCGAAGTTATCGACAAAACTACCGGCAAGCCGATTATGGAAAAGGTTCAAAAACGCGATCAAAACGGAATTCCGATGTTCGAAATGGAAGAAAAGGTTTACAACGTCGCTAAAATGCCTACCGAAGTTATGCGTAAGATTCGCGGTCGCGAAATAAGCATGATCTTCCAAGAACCCATGACCAGCCTTAACCCGATATTCACCATCGGCGCTCAGCTTGACGAAGTAGTGTTCTTGCATGTGCCCGGCGCAACCAAAGAGTCGGCAAAAGCAAGAACGTTCGAAATGCTTAAGCTCGTAGGTATTATCCCCGAAAACGTTTACGATCGCTATCCGCACGAACTTTCCGGCGGTATGCGTCAAAGAGTTTGTATCGCAATGGCGCTTTCGTGTCAGCCCAAGCTTATCATTGCCGACGAGCCTACTACCGCGCTCGACGTAACCATTCAGGCTCAGATCCTTGACCTTCTTCGCGACATCAAAAAGAAGATTAACGGTTCCATAATGTTCATTACTCACGACCTCGGCGTTATTGCCGAAATGGCAGACTACGTCGTAGTTATGTACGCAGGACGTATAATCGAAATGGGTACCGCTAAGGAAATCTTCGATAACCCGATGCATCCGTACACCATAGGTCTTCAAAAGAGTAAGCCCGCCGTTAACAAAAAGGTCGAAAGATTGTACAGTATTCCGGGCAGCGTTCCCAACCCGATCAATATGCCTAACTACTGCTACTTCCGCGACAGATGCGATAAGCGTTGCAAGTGTTGCGACGGCGACTATCCCGAAATGATTCAGGTAAGCCCGACTCACAAGGTATCGTGCCATTTGTACGAGAAGGAGGATGTAAACGATGGAAACGAATAATGCAGCAAACAACGATATTATTCTCGACGTAAGACATCTTAAAAAATACTTCCCGGTAGAAACGAATTTCTTCGGTAAGCCGACCAGATTTCTTAAAGCAGTCGACGACGTTTCGTTTAAAGTTCAAAAAGGCAAGACGATCGGTATCGTAGGCGAGTCCGGTTGCGGCAAAACCACCATGGGACGTTGCGTAATGCGTTTGCACGAAATAACGTCCGGCGACGTTTTGTTCAACGGCATCAATATTCGCGAACTTTCTCACGAACAGATGCGCAAACTTCGTCCGCAGATACAAATGATCTTCCAGGATCCGTATTCATCGCTTTCGCCCAGACTTCCCGTAGGTGAAATCATCGGCGAAGCAGTTCTTGCTCACAAGCTTATCGATCAGGCAAATTACAAGGACTACGTTATAAACGTAATGCGCAAGTGCGGACTTCAGGATCACTATTACGAGCGTTATCCTCACGAGTTCTCCGGCGGACAGCGTCAGCGTATTTGTATCGCAAGAGCGTTGGCTCTTAATCCGAAGCTCGTTATTTGCGACGAACCGGTATCGGCGCTCGACGTATCCATTCAGGCTCAGATAATCAACTTGCTCGAAGATTTGCAGTCGGATATGGGACTTACTTACGTGTTCATTTCGCACGACTTGTCCGTTGTAGAACACATTTCGGATGAGATCGGCGTTATGTACCTTGGCGGTATGGTGGAAAGCGGCGACAAAACGAAGATCTTCGCTAATCCCATGCATCCGTACACGCAGGCATTGTTCTCGGCGGTTCCCGTACCCGATCCTAACGTTAAAATGAATCGTATAGTACTTAAGGGCGACATTCCGTCCCCGGCAAATCCGCCTAAGGGCTGCAAGTTCCATACTCGTTGCAACAAGTGTATGGATATCTGCAAGGAAGTTGCGCCTAAGTACAAAGAGTACGAGCCGAATCATTTCTGTGCTTGTCACTTGTACAACCAAGACTAATTTCAATTAATAATGTATGGGCGGAGAAATCTTGCCCATACTTTGTTTATAGTCGGATTTGTTTGAAAGCAATTTCGGCGACGGAGTAAGGAGTAATTATGTGTTTTAAAAAGAGCAAAAAGAAGTACGCCGACGACGACGGCAGAACGATTGCCAATATGAACGTAGAAGGCATGCCGTGGTACGACGCCAACAAAGAAGAAAACGACAAAAAGAAGGAGCGCATGGAACAGTTGCGCATTACTCGCAAGGAAAAATGGGCGATGATAAAGGCTGCGTATCTTGCGTATTTGCCCATGCTTCTCGTCGTTATCGGCGCATTTACCGTTACTATGCTGCTAATTGCGCTGTGGCTTAGCTAAATTCAGTTGACAAAATCGCAAATAAGCTTTATACTAGTCGTACGAATTGCAAGTAAGCAAGTCGTGACTATACGAAACAAATTAATTAAGGCAAAAAAATGAAACACATCGACATTAAAAAGTTATTCGACGGTTCGCTTGTTGGTCAACAAGTAGTGGTATGCGGCTGGGTTCGTACTTGCCGCGATTCTAAAAATATGGCGTTTTTGGAACTTAACGACGGTACTACGCTCAAGCATTTGCAGGTGGTTATCGACAAAAACGTTACCACGGGTTACGAAAACTGCACGACGCTCGGTTGCGCCGTAAAGGCGGAAGGGACGCTTGTAAAGGCGGAAAAGGGCGACGGCGTAGAGGTAAACGCAAAGCGGCTTACGCTTTTGGGCGAATGTCCGCTTGACTATCCGTTGCAAAAGAAGCGCCACACCATGGAGTATTTGCGTACCATTCCGCATTTGCGCGTTCGCACTAATACATTTAACGCAATGCTTCGCGTTCGCAGCGTGTTGTCCGACGCAATTCACGAGTACTTCCAAAACAACAACTACGTATACGTGCATACGCCCATAATCACTGGCAGCGACTGCGAAGGCGCGGGCGAAATATTCCACGTAACAACGCATGATTGGAGCTATGCTGCTAAGTCGCAAAAAGAGTATTACGAAACGGACTTTTTCGGTCAGCGTGCCGGACTTACCGTTTCCGGACAGCTCGAGGGCGAAATGGCGGCAATGGCAATGGGTAAGATTTACACCTTCGGGCCTACATTCCGTGCCGAAAACAGCAATACAACTCGTCACGCTGCGGAGTTCTGGCAGATCGAGCCGGAAGTCGCGTTTGCGGAATTGCCCGACATTATCGAAATTGCAGAAGAACTTATTAAGTTTATTATAAACGCAGTGCTTACTAAGTGCCCCGACGAAATCAAGTTTTTCGACGAACGTTTCGAAAAGGGCTTGGAGGAAAAACTCCGACGCGTGGTAGAAAGCGAATTTAAGGTGCTCGACTACACGGAAGCGGTTGATATTCTCAAAAAGTCCGGTCGTCAATTTACCTATCCCGTGGATTGGGGTTGCGACTTGCAGACCGAGCACGAAAGATATCTTACCGAAGAAGTGTTTAATAAGCCCGTGTTCGTAACCAACTATCCCAAGGATATAAAGGCGTTTTACATGAAGCAGAATCCCGACGGCAAGACCGTTGCGGCTACCGATTTGCTCGTGCCCGGCATTGGCGAAATTATCGGATGCAGCGAACGCGAAACCGACGTAGCAAAGCTCACTCAGGCTATGGTTGAACGCAATATGAACGTTGCCGACTACGAGAATTATATGGCGCTTCGTAAGTTCGGAGCCTGTCCGCACAGCGGATTCGGCTTGGGACTCGAAAGAATTTTGCTTTACGTTACGGGGCTGGGAAATATTCGCGACGTGCAGCTTTTCCCGCGTACCGTCGGCGATTTAAAGTAACCGTACTTTTCTTTAGGAAAAGAAAAGTAGGCAAAAGAAACTTAAACCTTATGTCATTCTGAGCGAAGCGAAGAATCTCGCGGAAGCGAAACGTATGTTAGTACTATCGGTTAAGCAGAAAACAATTCCAAACCTTATATTAATTATTTAAAAAGTCGCTTAAAAAGCGTCTTTTTTAAAGGGCGAGATTGTCACGTTTGCAAACGCAAACTCGCAATGACAAGGCTAGGTAGGTCGTTTTTATTACATTATTTTCTACTCATAACCATACGTCATTGCGAGCGAAGCGCGGCAATCTCTCCGTGCAAATGCAAGCTATCGGTGTAATCAAGCGCACTACCGTCCGCAAACGTAAAATAAGGAATCGCTTCCGCGAGATCCTTCAATTCCTTCAGGATGACATTAAGTAGGGGAAGCGTACTTAATATCCTTATATTTTGGCAACCAACAACGTAAAAATCTACTTTTATTTTTCTTACTAAACCTCTCTTGTCATTCTGAGCCGCAAGGCGAAGAATCTCGCGGAAGCGAAACCATATGTTAGTACTATCGGTTAAGCAGAAAACAATTCCAAACCTTATATTAATTATTTAAAAAGTCGCTTAAAAAGCGTCTTTTTTAAAGGGCGAGATTGTCACGTTTGCAAACGCAAACTCGCAATGACAAGGCTAGGTAGGTCGTTTTTATTACATTATTTTCTACTCATAACCATACGTCATTGCGAGCGAAGCGCGGCAATCTCTGCGTGTAACTGTACGCTTTCGGCATAATTATACGCACAAACCCAAACCAATTCCTGTCAAGCTTCTTTTGCCTACTATTCTTCTCAGAAGAAAAGTAGGTCGGCGAAAAAAACGGCATTTTACGCAAAAAAATTTTAAAAGGGCATTAAAATCGTTGACAAAGCTTTACAAATAGTTTATTATAGATAAGCTGTCACTATGTGCAGTATGCTCGCCAATGGGTTGATGTCGGAGGTTACCGCAGTAAAATTAGCATTGTTGCGGAGAACTCAGGCGGACAAGTGCGGCAAAAGCCGCGCGGGCTTCGAGCGTCGTCGATTGGGCCGAAAGGCTCATTAAAAAAGGCGAGTTTAACACACACGACGGAGTTGTTCGAAGTTAATTGCTATGGAGGTTAAAAATGGCAAGTCAAAAAATCAGAATTAAGCTTAAGGCTTATGACCATGACCTGATCGATCAAAGTGCCGCAAGAATCGTAGAAACGGCAAAAAAGACGGGCATCAAGGTAAGCGGTCCTATTCCGCTTCCTACGGACAGAGAAGTTGTTACAATTTTGCGCGCCGTACACAAGTACAAGGATTCGCGCGAGCAGTTCGAATTAAGAACGCATAAAAGACTGATTGATATTTACAGTCCTTCGGCAAAGACGGTTGATTCGCTTATGAAGTTAGATTTACCCGCCGGTGTAGATATCCAGATTAAGTTATAAGGTATCGGAGGGTTGAAAATTATGGAAAAAGCTATATTGGGTAAAAAGCTCGGTATGATGCAAATATTCGACGAAACGGGCTTAGCGGTACCTGCGACCGTAGTAGAAGCAGGTCCCCTCGTAGTAGTAGGCAAGAAAGTTAAAGGCAAGGATACCCACGACGCAATCGTTTGCGGTTTCGAGGACGTTGAAGAGCGTAAGCTTGCTCGTCCGATTGCCGGTCAGATGAAGAAGGCAGGCGTTTCCTTAAAGCGCGTACTTCGCGAATTCAGATTCGCCGATTGCGCTAAGTACAATGTCGGCGACGTTATCAAGTGCGACATCTTTGCTGCCGGCGACGTAGTAGACGTAGTAGGCGTTACCAAAGGTCGCGGATTTACCGGCGCTATCAAAAGATGGAATCAACATCGTCTTAAGATGACTCACGGTACCGGCCCCGTTCACAGAGAGCGCGGTTCCACGGGTGCAAACAGTACTCCCAGCAAGGTTATAAAGGGATTGCACATGGCGGGACATTACGGTCACGAAAGAGTAACTATCAAAAACCTTAAGATAGTAAGAGTAGATGCGGAACGCAACGTTCTTTTAATTAAGGGCGCGATTCCGGGCCCCAAGGGCGGTTTAGTAACGGTTAAAGAAGCCGTTAAGCGTTAGGAGGAAGTATGGCAAGCATTAAAGTTTATAACCAAACGGGCGCACAGACCGGCGAGCTCGAACTTGACGAAAGCGTTTTCGGCGCAGAGTACAACGAAGGGCTTATTCATCAGGTCGTAGTAGCGCAAGCAAACAATGCAAGACAGGGCACCAAGAGCACGCTTACCAGAACCGAAGTTCGCGGCGGCGGCAGAAAACCTTGGAGACAAAAGGGTACCGGACATGCACGTCAGGGTTCGATAAGAGCTCCGCAGTGGATAAAGGGCGGCGTGGTATTCGCTCCGAAGCCGAGAGATTTCTCGCAAAAGGTTAATCTTAAGGCAAGACAAGCTGCGTTAAGAAGCGCACTTTCCGCAAAACTCAGCGACGGCGACATGATCGCGGTAGACAAGTTCGAAGTAGGCGGCAAGACCAAGGAAGCTGCGGCTATCCTTAAGGCGCTTAACGTAGACAAGCGCGTGCTTATCGTAATCGACGGCGCAAACGAATCTTTCTTACGCGCTACCAACAACATTTCGTCCGTGCGAGTTATTCCTGCAAATCAAATCAACGTTAAAGAGTTGGTTGAAAACGCTAAGTGCATAATGACGGTGCCGGCTATCAAAAAAATTGAGGAGGCATACAAAGCATGAACGCTTACGACGTTATAAAGAGGCCCGTTACTTCCGAAAAGAGTTACGCAGGCATTACTAGAAAAAAGTACGGCTTTATCGTTGACGTAAACGCAACCAAGACCGACATCAAAAAAGCGGTTGAAGAAATTTTCAAAGTAAAAGTTGCGTCGGTTAACACCGTAAACATCAAAGGTAAGCTTAAAAGACAGGGACGCACTCAAGGTTATACGTCCGACATCAAAAAGGCTTACGTTCAGCTTACTGCTGACAGCAAGGCAATCGAATTCTTCGAAAGCTTGAGTTAATGGGAGGACATTATGGGTATTAAAAGATTTAAGCCGATTACCCCGGGTACCAGATTTAAGACGGTAAGCTCGTTCAGCGAGGTAACTACCGATCAGCCCGAGAAATCGCTTCTTAAAAGTATAAACCGCAAGGGCGGACGTAACAGCTACGGCAGAATAACCGTTCGTCATATCGGCGGCGGAAACCGCAGAAAGCTTCGTATCATCGACTTTAAGCGCGACAAGGACAACGTTCCCGCAAAGGTCGCTACCATCGAATACGATCCCAACCGCACTTCGTACATTGCGCTTTTGCATTACGCAGACGGCGAAAAGAGATACATTCTTGCTCCCTTAGGACTCCAAGTCGGCGACACTGTCGTTTCGGGCAGCGATTGCGATATAAAAACCGGCAACGCATTGCCGCTTGCTTCTATCCCTGTAGGTACTCTCGTTCATAACATCGAGATGCAGCCGGGCAGAGGCGGCAAGATGGTAAAAACCGCAGGAGCGGCAGCTCAGCTTATGGCTAAGGAAGGCAAGTATGCAACGCTTCGTCTTCCCAGCGGCGAAATGAGAATGATTCTTCTTACCTGCAAAGCAACGATCGGACAGGTCGGCAACCTCGACCACGAGCTCGTTTCTATAGGTAAGGCAGGTCGTAAACGTCATATGGGCGTTAAGCCGACCGTCCGCGGTGTAGTTATGAACCCCTGCGATCACCCGCACGGTGGTGGTGAAGGTAAGTCCCCGATCGGTCGTCCCGGTCCCGTTACTCCGTGGGGTAAGCCGGCTCTTGGTTACAAGACCAGAAACAAGCACAAGAACAGCAACAAGTTCATTGTTAAGCGCATAAATTAGCGAGGTAAATTATGAGTAGAAGTTTGAAAAAAGGTCCTTACGTAGAGGAAAGATTGTATAACAGGGTTTGCGCCCAGATGGATACAACGGATAAAAAAGTAATTAAAACTTGGTCTAGAAGTTCTACTATTTACCCGGAATTCATCGGACAGACTATCGCGGTACACGACGGACGTAAACACGTTCCCGTATATTGCACCGAAGAAATGGTAGGACACAAGCTCGGCGAGTTCGCTCCCACCCGTACTTTCAAAGGTCATGCCGGCGAAAAGACGACTAAGGGCAAATAAGGAGAAGTAAAATGGAAAATACCATCAAAAGTAGAACTCAGATAAAGCAAGAGAGAAACGAGACCAAAAGAGAAATGCGTCCGTTCGCTCGCGCAAGATATATCAGAATTTCTCCGAGCAAAGTAAGAATCGTTATCGATACCGTTCGCGGCAAGTCGGTTAACGTTGCGCTTGCAATGCTCGAAGCAATACCCAACGCGTCGGCAGAGGTTGTTTACAAGCTCGTTAAGTCGGCTGTAGCTAACGCCGAAGTTAAGGGTTTGTCCAGATCCGATCTTTATATCGCTGAAATTTTCGCAGACGGCGGTCCGATTCTTAAGAGAATGAACCCCGTTTCCAAGGGTAGAGCTCACCGTATCAATAAGCGCACCAGCCACATTACGGTAATACTCGACACTATCAAGGAGGACAAGTAATTATGGGACAAAAAGTTAATCCCCACGGACTCAGAGTCGGCGTTATCAAAGGATGGGACGCTCAGTGGTACGCTTCTAAAAAAGACTTTTCGGAGTATTTGGTAGAAGATTACAAAATCCGCGAATTTATTAAAAACAAGTATTACACCTTCGGAATTTCCAAGACGACTATCGAAAGAGCACAGGGCAAGGTTACCGTTAATATCTTTACGTCCAAGCCCGGTATGCTTATAGGCGTTAAGGGCGCAGGAGTAGAGCAGCTTAAAAAAGAGCTTGCAAAGGTAGTTGCCGGCGGCAGAGTTATCCATATCAACATTATGGAAGTTAAACGTCCCGATATGGACGCTCAGCTCGTTGCCGAAAACATTGCGGCTCAGCTCGAAAAGCGTGCATCGTTCCGTCGCAGCATGAAGCAAGCTATGGGCAGAGTAATGCGTAGCGGCGCAAAGGGTGTAAAGATTATGGTTTCCGGAAGATTGGACGGTGCCGAAATCGCTCGTAGCGAAAGCTACCACGACGGTTCTATTCCTCTTCAGACGCTCCGCGCCGACATCGATTACGCCGAGGCAGAGGCTAATACCACCTTCGGTAAGATCGGTATAAAGGTGTGGGTTTACAAGGGAGAAGTTATCCCGCAACTTAAGGAAGGAGGACAACGCTAATGTTATTGCCTAAGAGAGTTAAAAGACGTCGCGTTCAGCGTGGCAGAATGACCGGTAAGGCAAACAAGGGTAACGTTATCGCATACGGTGAATACGGTCTCGTTTCTTGCGATCCCGGTTGGATCAAGTCGAATCAGATCGAAGCAGCTCGTATCGCAATGACCAGATATATCAAGCGTGGCGGTCAAGTTTGGATAAACATTTTCCCGCACAAACCGGTAACCAAAAAACCTGCCGAAACTCGTATGGGTTCCGGTAAGGGCGCTCCCGAATATTGGGTAGCAGTAGTAAAGCCGGGCAGAGTTCTGTTTGAAATGGCAGGCGTGCCCGAAGATGTAGCAAAAGAAGCGCTTCGTCTTGCTTCGCACAAACTCCCCGTAAGGTGCAGAATTGCTCGCAAAGACGAACTCGTAAGCGCAGATGCTAACGTAAACAACAAGGAGGTTGACGCATAATGAAAACTTCATTCCGTGATTTGCAAGACGGCGAACTTAACGCTAAGCTCGCAGAACTTAAGCAGGAACTTTTCAACTTGCGCTTCAGCCATGCAACGGGACAACTTGCTAACCCCATGCAGCTTAAAAGATGCAAAAAGGATATCGCAAGAATAAAGACCGTTATTCGCGAGCGAGAACTTGCGAAAAAAGCGTAATCGGAGGGTAATATGGCAGATACAGTAGTAAGAAACAACCGTAAGACAAGGGTTGGTATCGTCGTTAGTGACAAGATGGACAAGACTATCGTCGTTGCAGTAAGAGACAATACGAAGCACCCTCTGTATAAAAAGACTATCAAAACGACGGCTAAGTTTAAGGCTCACGACGAGAATAACGAAGCTGGAATCGGCGATATCGTAGAAATCGTAGAAACCAGACCGCTTTCTAAAGACAAGTGTTTCAGACTCAGCCGCATAGTAGAAAAGGCTAAATAAGGAGAACGTTTATGATACAACCACAATCTTATTTGAAAGTCGCAGACAACAGCGGCGCAAAAGAAATTATGTGTATTCGTGTACTCGGCGGCTCCTTCCGTCGTACCGGTAACATCGGCGACGTTATCATCGCTTCCGTAAAGAGCGCAACTCCGGGCGGAACGGTAAAGAAGGGTGACGTTGTAAGAGCGGTAATAGTACGTAGCCACAAGGGCGTTAATCGTCCGGACGGCAGTCACATCTGCTTCGACGACAACGCTGCGGTTATTATTGATACTCAAAAGCAGCCGAGAGGCACACGTATATTCGGGCCTATCGCAAGAGAGCTTCGTGACAAGGATTATATGAAAATTATTTCCTTGGCTCCCGAAGTAATGTAGGAGGAACGAAAATGAGTTTACGTATTAAAAAGGGCGACACGGTTAAGCTTTTGGCAGGTGCTGACAAGGGCAAGACGGGCGAAGTTATTGCAGTAGATCCCGACAACGGTCGCGTAAAAGTTGAAAATCTTAATATGGCTACTCGCCATAAGAAAGCTCGTTCGGCTCAGGAACAAAGCGGTATCGTTAAGATGGAAGGCAATATCGACATCAGCAACGTAATGCTCGTATGCCCGTCCTGCGGTAAGGCGACTCGTATCGCTACCGTAGAAGTAGAGGGCAAGAGCCATCGTCAATGCAAAAAGTGCGGTTTCGATCTTGACGTTAAAAAGGTAGAAAAGAAAGCCGAAAGCAAAAAGAGAGCTACTAAGTCGGCAGCCAAGGAAGAAAAGTCCGAAAAGGCTACCACTAGCAGAGTAAAGCGTACCCGTAAGTCGCAAAAAGAAAGCGACGCAAAGACCGAGTAATAGGAGGACATTATGGCTGAACTTAAAAGAAACAGACTTAAGACAAGGTATATTGAAGAAATCGTACCTGCCCTTATGAAAGAACGCGGCTACGCTAACGTAATGGAAGTTCCCAAGCTCGATAAGATTATTCTTAATATGCGTCTCGGCGACATTAAGGACAACAGCAAGAGCGTACAAATTGCCATGAACGAGCTCGAAGCGATTGCAGGACAAAAGGCTGTGCTTTGCAGAGCTAAAAAGTCGGTTGCAAACTTCAAACTTCGTGAAGGTCAGGCAATAGGTATAAAGGTTACTTTGCGCGGCAACAAGATGTACGAATTTTTCGATAAGCTCGTATCCATCGCATTCCCTCGCGTAAGAGACTTCCGCGGTATCTCGGGCAAGTCGTTCGACGGCAGAGGAAACTATGCGGTCGGCGTTAAAGAACAGATCATGTTCCCCGAAGTTCCGTACGAACAAGTAGAAAAAGTAAGAGGCTTCGACGTTTGCGTAGTAACTACCGCAAAAACCGACGACGATGCCAAAGCACTCCTTGTAAAGCTTGGAATGCCTTTCAAGAACTAACAGGGAAAGGAGATTAATTATTTATGGCTAAGAAAGCAATGATTAATAAGCAGCAAAAACCTGCTAAATACTCCACCAGAGCTTACACTCGTTGCAAGCTTTGCGGCAGACCGCACGCGGTACTTCGCAAGTACGGTATTTGCAGAATTTGTTTCAGAGAATTGGCGTACAAGGGAGAAATCCCCGGCGTTAAGAAGTCGAGCTGGTAAGGAGGTAAGGTATGGTAGTTAACGATCCCATAGCAGATTTGCTCACAAGAATCAGAAATGCGCAGACGGCAAGGCACGATACCGTTACCGTTCCCGCTTCCAAAATGAAGGTTGCTATCGTAGATATTCTCGTTAAGGAAGGATATCTTAGAAGCGCCGAAATCGTGGAAATCGACGGACACAAAAATATTTTCATTACCTTAAAGTACGGCGCAAAGAAAGAAAAGGTTATAACCAGTCTTAAGAGAATAAGCAAGCCCGGTCTTAGAGTTTACTGCGGATACGAAGATCTTCCCAGAGTTTTAAACGGACTCGGTATTGCAATCATCTCTACCTCTAAGGGCATTATGACCGACAAGCAGGCTCGCGCAAACAAGATCGGCGGCGAAGTTCTCGCCTACATCTGGTAAGGAGGTTTATATGTCAAGAATAGGTAGATTGCCCATCGCCGTTCCCGCAGGCGTTACCGTTGCTTACAGCGACAATGTGGTTACCGTAAAAGGTCCCAAAGGTACGCTTACTCAGGCGATTGAAGACAAAAATATAAACGTAGTTATCGAAGGCGCAACCGTAAAGGTAGAACGCGCAAAAGAAGACAAGAGCGTAAAAAGCAAGCACGGTTTGTATCGTCAGCTTATAAACAATATGATTGTCGGCGTAGTTACTCCGTTTTCTAAGACTCTTATCGTAAACGGTGTAGGTTGGAAAGCAGGCGTAAGCGGCAAGAAGCTCACGCTTAACATCGGATTCAGCCATCCCGTAGAGTTCAATATCCCCGAAGGAATTACTATTACCTGTCCCGATCAGAACACCGTAGTAGTAACGGGCATATCCAAGGATCTCGTAGGACAAACCGCTGCAACCATTAAATCCAAGAGGCCGGTAGAGCCGTATCACGCATACGGTATCAGATACAGCGACGAAGTCGTTGTTATGAAAGAAGGCAAGAAGGGTAAATAATAGGAGGGCATTATGATAGGTAAGATTAATAAAAACAGCGTAAGAGCTAAAAGACATCTTAGAATAAGAGCGAACCTTAAAGGCACTGCTCAAATGCCCCGCCTTTGCGTTTACCGCAGCACGGCTCACATCTATGCGCAGGTTATCGACGACGAAAAGGGTGTAACCCTTGCTTCTGCGTCGACTATCGCTAAGGGCGTAGACGTAAGCGGCATGAGCAAGACCGAAGCAGCAAAAACGGTTGGCAAACTCGTTGCGCAGCGCGCAATCGAAGCGGGCGTAAAAACCGTTGTGTTCGACCGTGGCGGCTATTTGTACACCGGCAGAGTAAAGGCTCTTGCCGACGGTGCAAGAGAAGCCGGTCTTGAGTTTTAGGAGGATATTATGGCAAAGAGAGAACAAGAAGTTGTTAAGCAAGACGACGGAATTCAATCGAAACTCGTTGGCGTTAACCGTATAACCAAGGTAGTAAAGGGCGGACGTAATATGCGTTTCGCAGCGCTTGTGGTTGTAGGCGACGGCAAAGGCAGTATCGGTATCGGAAGCGGAAAGGCTACCGAAGTTCCCGAAGCTATCAAAAAGGCAGAACAAATCGCTCGCCGTAATATGATCAAAGTTGCAATCGGCGAAAACACTATACCGCACGAAGTAATCGGTAAGTTCGGCAAGAGCCAGGTTATTCTTATGCCGGCTCCCGAAGGACGCGGAGTTATCGCAGGCGGCAGCGTAAGAGCGGTCGTAGAGCTTGCAGGCATTAAGAATATTATCACCAAGAGCTACGGTTCGCGTAATTCCATCAATACCGTAAAGGCTACTTTCGAGGGACTCAAGGCATTGCGTTCTCCCGAAACCGTTGCCGCTCTTCGCGGACTTTCCGTAGAAGAAATCCTCGGTTAAGGCGGTGCAATATGGAAAAGCAATTAAAAATCACACTTGTAAAAAGCATTAACGGATGCCTTGAAAAGCAGAAGAGAACCGTAGAGGCTCTCGGACTTAAAAAGATTCGTTCGTCGGTGGTTCGCCCCGACAATGAAGCCGTACGAGGCATGATATATGTTGTTAAACATCTTGTAACAGTGGAGGAAATATAGTATGAAAATGCACACTTTATCTCCGGCTCCCGGCGCAAAAACCGCTTCTAAGCGTGTTGGTCGCGGTATCGGTTCCGGACTTGGTAAAACCTCTACAAAGGGACACAAGGGACAATGGGCGCGTAGCGGAGGCGGCGTAAGAGTCGGCTTCGAAGGCGGTCAGATGCCTCTTGCCCGCAGACTCCCCAAAAGAGGATTCGACAACGCTTGGAAAAAGGCTTACACGGTTATTAACATCAGCTTGATCGAAGATAACTTTAACGAAGGCGACGAAGTTTCTATCGAAGTTCTTAAGGAAATGGGACTTGTTAAAAAGGTAGAACAGTACGGACTTAAAGTTTTGGGAAACGGCGAGCTTACCAAAAAGGTTACTGTAAAAGCCGATAAATTTACGGGCGCTGCTAAGGAGAAAATCGAAAAGATTGGTGGCAAAGTTGAGGTGTTATAATGTTTAAAAACCTCATCAACGCCTTTAAAAACAAGGAAATAAGGACCAAGATTCTTTTGACTATCGGAATTTTGTTTCTTTATAGACTTGGTTGCTGGTTGCCTATCCCCGGCATAAGCGGCGATTACCTCATTGCCGAGGGCGACACTCTTATGAGTCTTATGTCGCAAATCGGCGGTAACGCGTTGCAAAACGGTGCGTTTTTGGCACTCGGCATTACACCATACATCAATGCGTCTATTATCGTGCAACTTCTTACCGTAGCGATTCCCGCCTTAGAGCGTTGGTCTCGTCAGGGCGAGGACGGCAGGAAGAAGATTGCAGTCGTAACCAAGATAGCTACTCTTATTTTGGCGATTGCGCAAGCAACCGGTATTGCTATTAGCTGGGTTCAGGGCGGCGGAATAAGCAGTCAGATCTTCTCTGCCGACGACAGTCAGGTTTGGATAGCTATATTCGTCGGAGCGATGCTCGTAGCCGGTTCGATGTTGACCATGTGGCTCGGCGACAGAATAACCGAGCTTGGCGTTGGTAACGGCATAAGCCTTATCATCTTCGTAGGTATCATCGCAACCGCAGGACTTGCAATCGCAAGTTCGATAGAGCAAATCGTAGCCGGCGGCGAGAGCGGAACTATGGCGTTCTGGGGACTTATCATCTTCGTTGCGCTCGTAATTCTTATCTTCTTGTTTATCGTGTTTATCGATTTGGCGGAACGCAAGATCGTAGTAAACTATGCAAAACAGGTAAAAGGTCGCAAGCAGTACGGCGGACAATCTAGCAATATACCCATTAAGGTTAACGCTAACGGAGTTATGCCGATAATCTTCTCGACCGCACTTCTTACCTTCCCGCAGATGATCGCAAGATTGTTTGCGTCCACCGAAAGTTTGACCGATACGTCCACTTTCTACGGATGGTGGAGTACCTATCTCGGAACCAACAGTATTGCTTACTTCGTGCTTTTGGGCATACTTATAATGGCGTTTAGCTTCTTCTATACGACCATTCAGTTCAAGCCCGACGAAATAGCTCGTAACCTTCAGCAGTACGGCGGCTCTATCGCAGGTATACGTCCCGGCAAAATGACTGCGGAATATCTTAACAGAGTTTCCAAAAGATTGACTTTCTGGGGCGCGTTGTTCCTTATGATAATAGCTATCGTTCCTTCGGTAGTTTTCCAAGCTTTACAAACGGCAGGCGTTATAAGCAACATGAACCTTATCAACGCGTTTACCGCTACCGGTCTTTTGATCGTAGTTTCGGTTGCGCTCGAACTTAACAAACAGCTCGAAGGTTTGCTTATGATGAAGCGTACAAGAGGCTTCCTTAAATAAAATTTCTGCCCACAATAAACAGGAGAAGTTATGAAAATCGTTTTATTCGGACCTCCGGGTGCCGGAAAGGGCACTCAGGCGGAACATATTTCGAAGATGTACGGATTGCCTCATATTTCTACAGGCGCAGTGCTTCGTAAAAATATCGAGGAGAAAACGCCGATAGGGCTGGTTGCGCTCGAGTACATCGAGCGCGGCAAACTTGCTCCCGACGACGTTATGATGCAAGTGCTCGAATCGGAACTAGAGAAGTGCGAAAACGGCTTCTTGTTGGACGGCTTCCCTCGAACGTTAGCTCAGGCGGAGGCGCTTGACAAGATTACTTCGGTTGACGTCGTGCTTAACATCGAAATCGATTCCGAAGAAGTGGTGGACAGAATACTAAACCGTATGGTATGTCCTAAGTGCGGCAAAAACTACAACAAAAAAATTCATTCCGTGGAAATTTGCGATATATGCGGCAGTGCGCTTACCGTTCGTAAGGACGATAACGAAGAAGTCGTACGCGAAAGATTGCACGTATATGAAAATCAGACCAAGCCCGTAACCGAGCATTATCGCTTGCAAAACAAGCTTGCTCACATCGACGGCCGCGGTTCTATCGAAGACGTGTTTGAAAGAATACGCAAAGCATTATATGATTACGATAAAAAGTAATGAAGAATTCGATCTTATGCGCGTTTCCGGCGCTATCGTCGGAAAGGCGCTTAGAGAGATCGAAGCATACGTAAAACCGGGCGTTACTACGTTGGAGCTTAACGCAATCATCGAGGATATAATTCTTTCCGAAGGGGCGATACCGTCGTTTAAAGGGTACGGCGGATTCCCGGCGGCAAGCTGCATATCGGTCGACGACGTAGTAGTTCACGGTTTTCCGTCGCTCAAAGTTCTTAAAGAAGGCGAAATAGTAAGCATCGACGTCGGAGCGTGCAAAAACGGCTTTCACGGCGATGCGGCGCGTACTTTTGCGGTAGGCGAAGTTTCTCCGGGCAAACGCAAACTTATCGAGGTTACCAAGCAATCGTTTTACGAAGGATTAAAGTTCGTAAAAGCGGGCGCCAAACTCGGTGACGTGTCGCACGCAATTCAAGCTTATGCCGAAAGTTACAACTATGGTGTAGTTCGCGAAATGGTGGGGCATGGTATAGGTCGTAAACTTCACGAAGATCCGTCCGTTCCAAACTACGGCAAAGCGGGCAGCGGCGTAACGCTTAAAAAGGGCTTCGCTCTTGCCATCGAACCTATGATAACGTACGGAGATTTTCGAGTTACCATCGACGACGACGGTTGGACTTGTCGAACGCGAGACGGTTCGCCCAGCGCCCATTACGAAAACACGGTAATAATTACCGAAAGCGGCGTTGAAATTTTAACTTTATAGTTGCAAAACGGCTCAAATTGGTTTACAAAGGTTGAAATTTGTGTTATAATAACAAAATGGGTAAGTTGTGCGACATTAAACTATCCGTTGGAGATCTGGCCGTCAGCCTTAAAGGGCACGATACGGGCAGATTGTACGTCGTTATTGCCGAGCTATCGGACGATTTCGTGCTTGTTGCCGACGGGAATATAAGAAGGATGGAAAATCCCAAGCAAAAACGTCGCAAGCATCTTAGCTTCTTGGCTAAGACCGAAGCGCGCGACGATACGTCAATAAAAAAGGCAGTGGAGGAGCAAAATGCCAAGAGAAGATAACATCGAAGCCGAAGGCACCGTAGTAGAATGTTTACGAAACGCAACCTTTAAGGTCAAGCTTAGCAACGGTCACATCGTTACTTGTACCATTTCGGGCAAGATTCGTATGCATTATATCAAAATTCTCGAAGGCGATACTGTCAAGATCGAAATGTCTCCCTACGATATTACGAAGGGCAGAATTACGTATAGAAACAAAAACTAATTTTAGGAGATTACATTATGAAAGTAAGAACTTCTGTTAAACCCATGTGCGACAAGTGCAAAGTCATCAAAAGACACGGCAAGGTTATGGTTATTTGTTCCAAATACCCCAACCACAAGCAAAGACAAGGTTAGTTAAATCCGAATATAATCGTCTTATTTTTCGTGCGCATCATTCCAGGCGTGCGACAAAGCGGCGCTAAGGCATATATATTTAGATATTATATCTTAATTAATTTTTTTCAATAAGGAGAAAAAATCGTGGCAAGAATTGCTGGTATTGATTTGCCGAGAGAAAAACGCGTAGAAATAGGCCTTACCTATATCTACGGTATCGGAAGACCGTTGGCAAATAAAATTTTGCAAGCTACCGGAGTTAATCCGGACATCCGCGTTAAGGATCTTACCGAAGATCAGGTAAACGCGCTTAGAAGCTATATCGAACACAACGTTAAGACCGAAGGCGATTTGCATCGCGAACTTGCGCTTAACGTAAAAAGACTTATGGAAATCGGCTGCTACAGAGGCGTCCGTCATCGTAAAGGATTGCCCGTTCGCGGACAAAGCACCAAGCAGAACGCAAGAACTCGCAAAGGTCCGAAGCGTACTGTAGGTAGAAGCAAGAAGTAGGAGGCAGCATCATGGCAGTTAAAAAGACTACTACAAGAAAAAAGATTACTAAAAATATCGACAAAGGACAGGTTCATATCCAGTCCTCGTTCAACAACACCCTTATCACAATCACGGACGATCAGGGTAACGCAATTTGTCAGTGCAGCGCAGGCGCGTTAGGCTTTAAGGGCTCGCGTAAGTCTACTCCGTTCGCAGCTCAGCAGGCTTGCGAAAAGGCGGCAATGACTGCTAAAGAGCACGGACTTAAAAGCGTTGACGTATTCGTAAAAGGCCCCGGCTCCGGACGCGAATCTTCCATTCGCGCATTGGAAGTTGCAGGACTTACCGTTACGTCCATTACCGACGTTTCGCCCATTCCGCACAACGGATGCCGCGCACCCAAGCGCCGCAGAGTATAAGGAGGAGCATAGTTTATGGCAAGAATCAGATGTGCAGATTGCAAAAAATGCAGAAGAGAAGGTCAGAAGCTTTTCTTAAAGGGAGAGCGTTGCACCACCAAGAAGTGCGCTATGGAGCGTAGACCGGTTGCTCCCGGACAGCACGGCGCAGCAAGGAAGAAGAATTCAGAATACGCTATTCAGCTTCGCGAAAAGCAAAAGGCTAAGCGCGCATACGGTTTGCTCGAAAAGCAGTTCCGTTCGTACTACGACAGAGCTACTCACATCAAGGGCGTAACCGGCGAAAACATGCTTATGCTTTTGGAGTGTCGTCTTGACAACGTTGTTTATCGTATGGGCATCGGCTCTAGCCGTACTCAGTCCCGTCAGATCGTTAACCACGGTCATATCACGGTAAACGGCAAGGTAGTGAACATTCCCAGCTTTATCGTAAAGGCAGGCGACGTAATTTCCATTAAGGAAAGCAAGCAGGACAACGCAATGTTCAAAGAGTTGCGCGGTGCGAAAATCGTTATGCCTAAGTGGGTAGAGTTCAATACCGAAACTTTTGTAGGTAAAATTATCGAGCTGCCCAAGCGCGAAGATATCGACCTTAATATCAACGAGCAGCTTATTGTCGAGTTGTATTCCAAGTAATAGTTTAAGTATTAGTTAGATATAATTCAAAGCATACCTAAATAAGGAGAATGATTTATAATGATGGAAATCGAAAGACCGGAAATCACACTAGAGGAAAGCGCAGATTTTAGATATGGTAAGTTTGTCGTAGAGCCTTTGGAGCGTGGTTACGGTATAACTTTGGGCAATGCTCTGAGAAGAGTGCTTTTGTCTGCGCTCCCCGGCACGGCTGTTGTCGGCATTATGATCGCAGGCGTAAGCCATGAGTTCAGCACGATTAAGGGCGTAAAAGAGGACGTAGCGGATATTATTCTTAATCTTAAGGGTCTTAACCTTAAAGCGAATTATTCCGACCGTTCGATGAAAAAGACGTTAAGGATCGAAAAGAGCGAACCGGGTATCGTTACTGCCGCAGATATCGAGCAGGATCCCGAAATCGAAATTCTCAATCCGGACCTTTACATTTGCACGCTCGACGAAGGCGCTAAGCTTAGCATGGATCTTATTGTTGCGCAAGGACGCGGATACGTCGTTGCCGAAAACAACAAAGACGCTTCTCAGCCGATAGGGTATATTGCGATAGATTCTATCTTTACCCCCGTAAAGGCTGCAAGTTACTCGGTAACTACGACGCGCGTAGGACAAAGCATCGACTACGATAAGCTTACTATCGAGGTTAAAACCGACGGTTCGCTTTCGGCGCGTGACGTGTTGTCGCTTGCCGCTAAAGCAATCGAAGATCATATCAAGATTTTCGTATCGCTTTCCGATACGATATCCAAAATGGGCATTTTGATTGAGTCGCAAGCAAATCCCAAAACGCAGATTCTCGAAATGAGCATCGAAGACATGGATTTGTCCGTTCGCAGCTACAACTGCCTCAAACGTGCCAATATTCATACCGTAGAAGATTTAACTCAAAAATCGGAAGACGATATGCTTAAGGTTCGTAACCTCGGCCGCAAGTCGCTTGACGAAGTTATCGCCAAGCTTAACAGCTACGGCTTAGAGCTTAAGAAAAGTGAAGAATAAGGAGATACGACAATGGAACAGAGAAAATTAGGTAGAGCGACCGACCAAAGAATGGCGCTTTTAAGAAATCAAACCACGCAGTTGTTGTGGTACGGACGTATAGAAACTACTTTGGAAAGAGCTAAAGAGGTTTCGCGTATGGCTGAAAAGATTTTAACCAAGGCTATCAATACCTATCTTGACACCGTAAAAAAGGTTGAAACTCGCAAAGACGACAAGGGTAAGGATATTCAGGTTGAACTTGTTAACGACGGTCCCAAAAAGCTCGCTGCACGCCGTGCTATTATGAGAGTTTTGTACGACATTCCCGAACTCCGTCAGCAGAAGGAGAGCAAGGATTCCTTTAAGCAAAGAACTCATAACATCAAGCATCCGCTCGTAGAGAAAATCTTCAACGAGTATGCGCCCAAGTACGACGAAAGAGCAAAGAACAGCAACAATAATTACGGTGGATACACCAGAGTTATCAAGCTCGGACTTCGTCGTGGCGACGCTGCCGAAACCGCAGTGATCGAGTTGGTTTAATTAGTCGCGAGTGCGACGGTTGCCACAAATAACCAAAACCAAAAGACAGTACTGTAAACGTACTGTCTTTTTTAGTTACTTTTCTTTAGAAAAAGAAAAGTAACCAAAAGAAACTTAAACCAATAATAGTCGCACTCCGCCATTTTGTCATCCTGAGCCGCAAAGGCGAAGGATCTCGCGGAAGCGAAACGTATGTTAGCACTGCAGTAACAGCAGAAAACAACCTAAAACCATACGTCATTGCGAGGAGCGAAGCGACGCGGCAATCTCGTTACTTTTCTTTCGAAAAGAAAAGTAACCAAAAGAAACTTAAACTTGGGTTACGTACACCTAATCCATACGTCATTGCGAAGGGACCCCTGCGGCAATCTCTCCGTTAAACTCTTACCTCTCGGCGCAATTAAGCGTAAAAATCCCGACCTAATGTCATCCTGAGCATAAGCGAAGGATCTCGCGGAAGCGAAACCATCTTGTTATTGCGAGTTAGTGCAGCAAACGCGGCAATCTCTCCGTGTAACTATTTTCTCTCGGCATAATCAAGCGCAAAAATTCCGACCTAATGTCATCCTGAGCGTAAGCGAAGGATCTCGCGGAAGCGAAACCATCTTGTTATTGCGAGTTTGTGCAGCAAACGCGGCATCTCTCCGTAAAACTCTTACCTCTCGGCGCAAGTAAACCACTAAAGCTTACAAAACTTCCTATCAAGTTTCTTTCGCTTACCTTTCTTTGCCTAAAGAAAGGTAAGAGTGTGCTTTATAAAACGCAATAACCATGCGCAAAATAATAACATGGAATACAAAAAAACATACGTAGCCGTAGTTCTTTTGGTCGACGACTGCGGCAAAATAACGCCGCTAAGCATAATAGTCGACGGTAAAAAATTCGACGCGGATAAAGTGCTGTCGCGTACTAATGCTCCGCCGTCCCACGTGGGCGGCTTGCTTACCGCAAGATACGAACTGCGCATTTTAGGCAAAACCATTTGTCTATATCGCGAATATGACGGAAGATGGTTCATCGAGCAGCCTCGCCGATAAATTAATTTTATATATGCCACGACGTTGTCGTGTTTTGTGTGCTATGCTGTAGTAAATGAGTAGAGGTGACAGCATGGGCTTTATTTTAATTGTTATTATAGTAGTTTTTGGCGGCGCGTTTTTAAAAGAGCTGCTAAAGAAGTAAATCTCAAACAGCAATATCCGTAAACAAAAGTCCGCTTTTGAACAAGCGGGCGATTAAAGGCTGTTTAAAAAGTCATTCAAAAGCGATTTTTGTTTTTCGTTAAGGGAAGAAACTTTGTCGACAAAGTTATCTTCCTTTTTTTCTGCAAAAAAATCGCAAAGCGTAATTCCAAAGGCAAAGCATATTGCGTCCAATGTTTCGATGGTTGGGCATTTTTCTCCTTTTTCAAGTACCGTAATGTAGCTTGGCGCAACGCCCGAACGGGTGGCAAGGGTTCCTTTTTTCCAGCCACGTGCTTCCCGTAATTCTTTTATTTTTTTACCTACTAGTTTTTTATCCATATAAATGTATTCCAAAATTCACTATAGTTATATTTTATACTTTTTACAGATAAAAACATACACTATAGTTTGACTTTTGTTCACTATAGTGGTATAATTACTAAACTATAGTTAAAAAGCGAGTAGACAATGGAAAAAACCGTAACGCCAAAAAAACAAACAAAGTCCAAAGAGCGTGTGCGTGAACGAGGGGAAGTCTTTACCAACGAACGTGAAGTTAAGGCAATGTGCGACCTAGTAAAAGACGAAACCGAGCGCATAGACAGTAGATTTTTAGAACCTGCATGTGGTGACGGCAACTTTTTAGCTGAAATTCTTACACGAAAACTTGCGGTAGTTAAGCGTAAGTACAAAAAAAGCATGCTAGATTACGAAAAGAATGCAGTGCTTGCATTATCGAGTTTATACGGCGTCGATATTATGCAAGATAACGTTATTGCGTGCAGAGAAAGGCTATTTGATATTTGGGATAAAGAATATAAATTGGTTTGCAAAAATGATACTAGCGATCAAACGCGTGAAGCCGTTAAGTTTATACTTGCCAAAAATATTGTTTGCGGCAATGCTTTAACGCTCAAATGTGTAGACGAAAATTGTAATGATACAAATGAACCGATTGTATTTTCGGAATGGGCATTTATAACCGGCGCTCAAATGCAACGTCAAGATTATACGTTTGCTCACCTGCTTGAAATGAACAGCAAAAAAGACCAAGCTAAAAAACAGCAATTAATGTTTAATGAAAAGCAAGACGAAGGTAAATTTTTACGTCGTTACGTAACTCATTATAGGAGAGTGCAAGATAGTGAGTGATAATTTGTTTAACAAAGTTTATAATCCGGACGTATTATCGTGTCTTGCAAACCTATCTAACGACGAGGTGTTTACGCCACCCGAAATTGCGAATCAAATGCTTGATTTGTTGCCGCAAGAATTGTTTTCAAATCCCGACACAACGTTTTTAGACCCTGCATGCAAAACAGGCGTGTTTTTGCGCGAGATTGCAAAACGCCTTATTAAGGGGCTAGAACCGCAATTCCCCGACTTGCAAGACCGTATCGACCATATTTTTCACAAGCAACTTTTTGGAATTGCAATAACTGAACTTACAAGTTTACTTTCTCGCCGCGGAATCTATTGCAGTAAGTATCCCAACAGCGAATTTTCGGTAACGAAATTTAGCACTGCCGACGGAAACATTCGCTACAAAAGAATTCCGCATGTTTGGCAAAACGGAAAATGTAGGTATTGCGGCGCAAGTCAAGAACAATACGACCGCGGCAAAGATTTAGAAACACACGCTTACGAATTTATTCACACCGATCATCCGGAGAAATTATTTAATA
>CAZEXL010000005.1:0-81754 GCA_964516925.1 uncultured Lachnospiraceae bacterium
TCGGTTTTGAAACCTTTGACGAATATCAAGAATATCTCGACTACATAGAAATGCGAAAAGCAAGAAAAAAGGATATGGAAATGGATTAAAACAAAGAAAAAACGCTTGAAATTCCGTAAAGAAAATCAAGCGTTTTAACGATTTTTGGCGTCCGTGATTGGATTCGAACCAACGGCAGATCGCTTAGGAGGCGATTCCTCTTTCCAACTGAGGTACACGGACATATTAAGTTTTGAGTGGATATTTCACGACCGCCGAAATTGAGAAATATCCGTTCGGGTGTAAAAAAGATGTAAATTCGTGCAATTAGGTTCGTAAACGGCTTGAAAAACACTTGATTTTACGCAAATCACAGCCTTTTTTGCACCTTTTTACAAGATATAACAACCTCTTAGGAGGGGGCCGTTATATCCATTTAACTAAGGAAGCAAATTTGATTTGCAACGGAAGTATACACAAAACGAAAAGAATTGTCAACAGTTTAGCTAGCTTTAGGCAAATAAAGTATTATAGCGTTTATTGGCTATTAGGTAAATAAGCTACGTTTGCTTTTTTCACGCTTTTGGTTGACGGTTGTAATAATTATCGTAGGCAGACAAAAGCTTATTGCCGCCGCGAACGAAAAACGGCATGGTAAAAACTTTTTGTCCGTCGCAAACGAAAAACCATTTTGCGCCCGACGGCTCGTTTTTTTGCTGCAGGTCCTTATAAAAATATTCGACAGAAGTTCCTAGACAACTACGAAAAACGAAGCTTTCGTCTTTTATTACAACTCGCCACAGAGAAAAACACAGCGAAACGCATAAGCCGACTGCCGCCACCACTGCCGCCGCCACGACGTACAGCCAATTTTTTGCTCCGAAGATAAAATACAAAAAGACGACCACCGCAAAAAAACCGAGCGTAATAAGCGGCGCAAGTCGATATCCGAGCGGATATCTCAACGTTTTTCCGTCGCTTTTTCCGTTTAACTTGGTACGGTTAAGCGTTAGCCGTATAAGCAAAAAAGTAACGGCGGCAAGCGCGAAGAAAACCAGATTTTTAACGAAGTACTCTATCATATCGTTAGCGGCAGAAATTCAACGCCGAGTTGGATACGACGTTAGCCATTTCGTAAAGCTCGTAATCAAATTCTTTTTTCATGCGCATAGCTTTGTCTATTTCCATATCTATAAAGCGATTGTCTCGAATACCGACTACTCGATTGCCTATACCGTTTTTTAACAGTTTAACGGCTTGAACTCCCCAACACGTTCCAAGATACCTATCGCGCGAGGACGGCGAACCGCCTCGTTGCAAATGCCCCAGCACAGTGGCTCGTACGGACGCGTTAAGGCTTTCTTTAATTTTAGTTCTTAACTCCTCTGCCTTACCCGCTCCTTCGGCAACTACGATAATGCTGTTGAACTTACCCTTGCTTCGATCCTCGTTAAGTCGGTCGAGAATTTCGTGATACGTAGTGGGAACTTCGGGCACGAGGATTATTTCGGCACCGCCGCCCAGCCCTGCGTGCAAGGCAATATCGCCGCAGTTGCGCCCCATAACTTCGATAATGCAAATGCGATCGTGCGAGCTCATGGTGTCGCGCAGTTTGTTGATTGCGTCAAGCACGGTGTTGCACGCGGTATCGAATCCGAGCGTAAAATCGGTATATGCGAGATCGTTGTCGATAGTACCCGGAATGCCTATAGTGGGTATTCCCCTTTTAGAAAGCGCTTCGGCACCCCTTAGTGAACCGTCGCCGCCTATTACTATAACGCCTTCGATCGCTCGCTTTGATAAGAACTTTACGGCAAGCTCCTGCCCTTGCTCGGTAGTAAATTCGGGCGAACGCGCAGTACGTAACAGCGTACCGCCGCGTTGAACTATATCCGAAACGGAACGCATATTCATTGGTAAAAATACGTTTTCGATAAGTCCGGCGTATCCGCGCTCTATTCCGTACACCTCCATGCCTTCGCTTATGCCGTATCTTACCACCGCTCTTATTGCCGCATTCATTCCCGGCGCGTCGCCGCCGCTTGTAAGAACTGCTATTTTTTTCATTCAATTCTCCTTATTTTTTATAAATGCCGACGTCCTGCACGCCTTCAACGCCGAAAAGCTCGCCCTTAAGCATCTCGCAGGCATTAACCGTAGTGTTGATTTTGGACAATGCGTTCGTGTCCAAATCTTTAATATACACCTTATCGTCACCGCGATACGCCAAAAGTATTTCGTGAATATCGTCAAGCGTCTTTTCGCTTATCGCCGAAAAGCTTGTGAATATACACAACATCTTATTCGTTTCCGTCTGAGCCTGCGTGCCGCCCGCATTCCACGACGAAACGTTGTCCACCCACAACGTAACGCCTTCTTCCTTTACGGTTATTTTGCCCGTAACCTTAACTAAGTTTTCGCTTTTCCAGATTTCTTTAAACTTAACGAGTTTAAAGCCCGTAAGCATAAGATCTACCGTGCCGTACAGGTCTTCGAGTTTACCTACTCCGAATTCCTTACCCGCCTTAGTAAACTTTCTTTCGGCGTCTACGAGCATCCCGCCAAGCGTTATTCTGGTGTTTTCGTCCACACCCGATTCCAAATTGCCGTCTTCGTCGCGAACGGTTAGCATGGAAGTGTTGTACTCATATTCGTCAAGCTCGGCGCGGTATTCTTCAAGCGGGTGCCCGGTAAGATATACGCCGGCTACTTGCTTTTCCATTTTAAGCTTTTCCATACGAGGATATTCTTTGCGTTTGGGAATTTTAAACTCGGGAGCCTCTGCCATATCGAAGAACGAGAATTGCCCGCTTGCGCGCGCGCTTACGTCCTTGTTTGCCCTGTCCAGCACCGTTTCGTATACGGCAATAAGTTCGCTTCTATTGTGCCCGAAGCAATCGAACGTACCTGCGTAAATAAGGTTTTCGAGCATCTTTTTGTTGAGTACGGGGCCGCCGACTCCGCTAGTTTTGTTGCGCTTCATTCGCTCCGCCATGCGTTCTACGAATTTAACGAACGACTTAAACTCGCCGCCCTCGTTTCGCTCTTTTACTATTTCCTCCACTACTGCGTGCCCGACGTTTTTGATTGCCGCCATACCTATACGAACTCCGCCGTTTTCAACGGAAAAATCCGAATACGATTTGTTTATGTTGGGCGGCAAAACCTCTATGTTTTTGTTTTTTAGATACGTAAGATAGTTGGTTATTTCGTCGATGGAATCTATACGGTTGTTTAGAACCGCGGTAATAAATTCCACCGTATGGTAGCGCTTTAGATACGCCGTTTGATACGAAAGCACCGCGTATGCAGCCGCATGCGACTTGTTGAACGCATACGAAGCAAAGCTTGTCATGTCGTCGAAAATCTTGTTTGCTATTTCTTCCGAAACGCCGTTTTTTAAACAACCCGGCACGCTTGCTCCGTCGCCGTTTATGAATATGGCGCGCTCTTTTTGCATTGCGTCCATCTTCTTTTTGGACATCATTCTGCGCACGATGTCGGCTCGACCGAACGAATAGCCTGCAAGCTTACGCACTATTTCCATAACCTGCTCTTGATACACCATAATGCCGTACGTGACTTTTAAAATCGGTTCGAGAAGCGGATGATCGTACTTGATTTCGTTCGGGTGGCGTTTGTTGTATACGTACTCGCCTATTTTATCCATAGGACCTGGACGATACAACGATATTCCGGCTATGACGTCTTCGAGCGAGGTTGGACGAAGATCTTTCATGAACTTTTTTATGCCCTCGCCTTCTAGCTGGAACACGGCGTGCGTGTCTCCGTCACCGATAAGCTTATAAACTTCGGGATCGTCGAAGCCCATTTTGTAAAAGTCAAGGTCGATACCCTTCGTTTGCTTAACGTATTTTTTCGCCTTATCGATATCGGTAAGAGTGCGCAGTCCCAAAAAGTCCATCTTTAAAAGTCCGAGCTCTTCGCACTCTATCATGTTAAATTGCGTGGTTACTATACCGTCGCTTGTCATCGCCATGGGCACGTGATCGGATATTACGTCCTTACATATAATAACGCCGGCGGCGTGCATACCCGTCTGACGCGGCATACCCTCGATTTCCATTGCCATATCCAAAATTTTGCGGCTCATTTCGTCGTTTTGATACAAGTCCACAAGATCGGGAATTACCGGATTTTCGCCTTTTTTTGGCGGCAACAAGCCCAAAATATGCCCTATATGATTCTTTCCCATCATCTTCGGCATAAGTTTTGTAATTTTATCGGTTTCGGCAAACGGAACGTCGAACACTCGGCCTACGTCCTTTATCGCCGCCTTGGCGGCAAGCGTTCCGAACGTTACTATTTGCGAAACGTTCGGCTCGTGATATTTTTCTATAACGTATTCTATAACCTTTTCGCGACCGTCTACGCAAAAGTCTATATCGAAGTCGGGATTGGATACGCGTTCTTCGTTTAGAAAACGCTCGAATATAAGCGAATATTTAAGCGGATATACCTTGGTTATGCCTATCGCGTACGCTACTATACTGCCTACGCCGCTTCCTCGTCCCGGTCCTACCGGCACGCCGTGAGTTTCGGAATAGTTTATAAAATCCCATACTATAAGGAAATAATCCACGAATCCGAGCTTTTTTATTACGCCGAGTTCGTATTCGGCACGCTCGTTTACTTCGGGCGTTATTTCGCCCAACTTGCGTTTAAGTCCGTCAAAACACATTTTGCGCAAAAACTCGTAAGGTTCGCTTCCGTCGGGCGGCGTATAGCCCGGAAGTAATTTTTCTTTGCGGAAAAATCGAAAATCGCACTTAGAAGCGATTTCGAGCGTGTTGGTTATAGCTCCCTCGTAACCCTTAAACAGTTCCGCCATTTCGTCGCCGCTTTTAAGATAAAATTCTTTTGTCGGGAAGTACGCGTCGTCGCTTGACGCAAGTTCGCTTATTCCGCCTTCGATATCGTCGTCGGGCGACATCTTCTTTTTAAACGCGATACACTGCAAAACTTTTTGCATTTTCGCGTCTTTCTTTTCTAGGTAATGCGCGTCGTTGGTGGCAACCATCTTTATGCCGTTCTTTATCGCTACGTCGCGAAGTAGCGGCAATATGCGCTGCTGATCGCGTATACCGTGATCCTGAATTTCGATGTAAAAATCTTCGCCGTACAGTTTCTTGAACTTTTGCGCCCATTCGTTTGCGCCGTCGATATCGCCGACTAGCAACTTTTGCGGAATTATGCCGGCAAGACACGCGCTTAAACAAATGAGCCCCTCGGAATATTTGCTAAGCAACTCGAAGTCTACCCTAGGCTTGTAATAAAAGCCCTCGGTGTAGCCGTAACTTACGATTTTTATAAGGTTTTTGTAACCTGTTTCGTTTTTTGCAAGCAAAACGAGGTGATTATTTTTGGGCATGCGTCCGTCGGCGGCGATTTTTACGTGTCTGTCTTCGGTCATGTAAACTTCGCAACCGATTATCGGCTTTACTTTGCACTCCTTACCCTCGGCAATAAACTTAAACGGATCCGCCTTTTCGTCGGTATAACGTATTGCGGATTTAACAAACTCCAAAACGCCGTACATATTGCCGTGATCGGTTATTGCTACGGCTTTGATTCCTAGCTCGTCCGCACGCTTAAAAACCTTGCTGAGACGAATTGCGCCGTCCAGAAGGCTGTATTCGGTATGAACGTGAAGATGTGCGAATTCTTGCATATGTTTACTCCTTTTGCACGTTTTGGTTTGCGAGCGCTACGATTTTGCCAAGCCTATATTTTACGCAACCTTTACTTACTCCCATAATTGCGGCAAGTCCTTCGTAGCTTGCGTCCGGATTTTCGAGGCGCGTTTTTGCCGCCAAGATAAGTTTTTCGTCGGTAAGCGAATCGAAAACTTTTTCTATCGCTTGCTTTTGACGCAAAAATGCGTCCACAATTTTGTCGGTGTTTGCCATATCGCAATTAATGCGACGGTTGGTTCGCATACTTACGCTGCGCAGCGTTGCCATCTTTGCAAGTTCCAACACTGCTTTGCCGGCGCCTATAAGCGCAAAAAAATCGCTTATGTAGTCGCTGCTTTTAATGTATAAAACGTGCCTTTCTTTTCGCAAAGTGTATTTTGCCGCTATTCCAAACGTATCCAAAAGACCTATTGCGTCGGTCGCCATTTCTTTGGTGGAAAACGTCATCTCGAAGTGGTATTTTTTACTTACCGAGACGCTGCCGCACCCCAAAAAAAGTCCCTTAAGATACGCTTTGGCGCAAGCGGGATCGGTAACTACAAATCCGTTTATGCCTGCAAACGCCCCTATCGTGTCCCCGTAATAGGTGAGTATTCCGAGGTCAAACAGCATTTCAAGCGTAAAATCGCCGCGAATACCGAGTTCGTTCTTGCCTTTTTTGCACTTGCCGCCGTAAAGCTTTTTTACCAGCAAGGCAACCAGCTTCAACACGCACTCGCTTTCGCTGGAAAGATACACTCCCACGCCCTCGCTGCTGAACGATATCGAACCTGCCGAACGAATGAGCGCCGACAGCAACGCAGTGTTGCGACTGTCGTTGCTTTCGATTGCTGCCACCTCTTCTTTAACTTTAGCCGTTAGACTTTTCATTATACCTCCTTAGCGAAGGCAACTTATCAAAGTTGGCTATTCGCTCTAAAGGAATATTAAGCCTGTCCACGTACGAAAGCGGGACTCCGAAATAGCCTACTCGTTGCGGCGAATGCGCATCCGAATCGATTATAAGCGTTGCGTTTTCGTTTAGCATAGTCTCTATTTCGTTATCCGTCATAGAAACTTTCTTACCGTTTAGCTCGAGCAAAACGCCGTAATGCGCCGCCGCTCTTGCAATTTCTTTTATGTCCGTTTTAATACCGTAGTTGGGGTGCGATATAATGTCTATTTTATACCTGTCCATCGCTTTGACGTACGCATCGGTGTTCTTTGCTATTTGTTTGGACGAAAATTTCGTTAGTCCGCTTACGAAGTTAGGCACGCCGAAGCCGAAAAATTCTTTTACCGAAGTCGTTCTAGTAAATTTATGGAAGCCGCACACCAAAACGTCCAGCCACTCGTCGTCTCCGTCTTCGATATCCACTCTGCCGTTTCCGTCCACGATATTGGCTTCTAGCCCCAAATAAATCTTTATTTGAGGATATTTTATTCGAAGCGAACGAATTTCGCTTTTTATTTCGGGCAAATCCATACGACGCACGCCGTACGAGCCGTGCCAAAATCCGTGGTCGGTAATAGCTATTTCCTTAAGTCCGACGTTTATTGCCGCCTTAACGTTTTCTTCGATAGTGCCGCGCCCGTGACTGTATATCGTATGCGTATGGTAATCACCCAAAATAGGCATAACTTAAAATTCTCCTAAATAAATTACTTCTTCTTTAAGCAATACTTCGAATTTGCTTTTTACTTCCGCTTTGGCGGTGCGTATAAGGGTATATACGTCCTTTGACGTTGCGAATCCGTCGTTTATTATAAAGTTAGCATGTTTTTCGCTTATGAACGCTCCGCCCTGCTTTAGCCCCTTTAATCCGGCTTGTTGAATATACCAGCCCGCGGGCTTTTCGCCGTTTTTGAACACCGAACCGCAGCTGAAGCCCCTAGGTTGCTTTTGCTGCCGAACTGCCGTGTACTCTTTTCGCCTAGAAACTATTTCGCTCTTGTCGCCGTCGACGCACTCAAACGCCGCGCCCACTACAACGCCGTTTATTGCGCTAGTCCTGTACCCTAATCCTAGGTCCGACTTGCTTACGCGCGTTAACGATCCGCCACGCAATACGTCTGCGTACTCGATAACATCAGAAACGCTACTTCCGAACGCACCTGCGTTCATCTTTATCGCGCCGCCTACGCTACCGGGTATGCCGCAAGTCCACTCCAAACCGCTTTTAGAAAACGATTCGCAATACCTTGCAACCGACGAAAGCGGAGTGCCGGCATAAGCGTACACGCCCGAAGCCGTAACCCTAATACCGCAAGTGCGCATAAGAACTATCGTTCCGTCGTAGCCGTGGTCGGACACAAGCAACTTACTGCCGCACCCTATTACCACGCAATCGTCGGTTATAACGTCGCTAAGAGCGTTTACGTCGTATACGATTTTTACTAGGCGCGCTTTGCCGCCAACGTGATAAGTACAAAAATTCGATAAAGCTACGTTGCTTAAAGACAATACACTTTCACTCATATATTTTACTCCATTCGTGACGATTTTTCAATCGTTTTAAGCACGCTAAACGACTTTTTTATTCGTTATTTTTGCCGTTAGCCCGATATATATAGTTTATTGTTCTTTAAACGCGTTTGTTCTTTATTTTTTAGCGTTAGCTTTTAAAAAATAAAAGGCGATAACCTAGTTACCGCCTTTTGCAATTATTGGATAGAAAACCCTATCTCTTGCAGTTTTTTTCCGTTGTAATTTATTACGTCCATTATTTGATTATAGATGGTTTGGACTTGAAGTTTGTCGGTAATTACTCGACTTACGTTGTCGAACCCGCCGTCGGAATGAGCGTAAAAGTTGCGATGCTTAAAATACTCGGTGTATAAAGCCGCCATTACCTCGGCGTAAATTACGGACGGTATTTTTTTGCGATAGCCCGACTTAAGTACGTAATTGCCGTTTTCTTTTTCGTACGCCTGACCTATCATTTTTACCATTATTCCTTGCGCGTGTTGCAAATCGAATATAAGTCGTTCCAAGCCGCGAAAACACGGAATAAGCAAGGTAGAATAGTCGGACAGTACGACCGAAGAATTATTAATGTCTATAATTCCTATTGCCAAGTCGATTTTCGATTGCTCCGACAAAAACTCGTACGCAAACGGCAACTTCTTCTTAAGCTGTCGCTCGACGTCTTGCGCGCGCAATCCGCCGCCTTGCTTTATGTGCGACTTTATTGCCGTTTTGTAGTCGCTTATTTGCGAAAGCATTAGCTGAACTTCGCTGTACAGGTCGCCGCGATTGCCGGCTAGCAGTACGTCGCCGTCGTATCTTAGCGTTACCTTTTCGTTAGCTGCGGTTACGACGTACGTCTTTGCCTCGTCCGAAGAAACGAGCTTATAACGCATAGTCTTATTTTGTCTTATCTTTTTTAGTAACTCGCCGAATTTGTCCTCATCGACTTTTTTTATCGTGAATTTATTAGTACCGCTTATTACTTCGCTTTTTGAATTAGTCTTTTTTGTGGCTTTGGCGGTTTTTGACCGTTCTTCTAAATTTTGCGAGTTCTTTGATTTTGACGGCGTTTTTTTACTTGACGTGGCACCGGTAGCAGCTCGTTTTTTTGCGACATTTTGCGTGCTTTTAGAATTTCGTTCCGCCGCTTTTGCTTGATCGTCAGGTTTATTGAGTGATTTTTGCGGCAAGGTTGTTCGGCTGTTCTTTTTATCGCCGACGGCAACGCGCTGTTCCGCATTGGCGTTTTTTATTTCGGGCGGAAGCAAATTTGTAACTGCGTCAAGCGCCGCCTTAGACGCCGTTATTATCAGCGTTTGGGCTTTAGTTTCATAAACGACGCTGACTCTATTCTTGCCGTAGCCGAATGCGTATCTGTCCTGCATTACCGATGAATCCGCAGGATTATGCGATTTAAACGTAAAATCCTTATTCTTATTTATGTTTTTTATAAACAACGAAAAACTCTGTTCGCTACATCTATTATAATTAATTCTTATTGAATCCATAACTATATTTTACTATTTTACATACAAAATTGCAATCGTTTTTATCGCACAAAATGACGATTAGTTAAATAAAATCAAACTTACTTTTCTTCCGTGAAGAAAAGTAAGCAAAAGAAGCTTGATAGGAATTAGTTTGCGAGCGGCTGTGCGTTTGATTGAACCGAGAGTGTACAGTTACACGGAAAGATTGCCACGTTTGCTACGCAAACTCGCAATGACAATAAGGTTTCGCTTCCGCGAGATCCTTCGCCTGCGGCTCAGAATAACGTAAGGTTTAGGTTTCTTTCGCTTACCTTTCTTTTCCTAAAGAAAGGTAAGTTTCTTTTGCCTACTTTGCAATTTAGTATTTGTTTAGGTTTCTTTTGCCTACTTTTCTTTTCGAAAGAAAAGTAGGTCTTTCCCTAAAAAAAGCAATCAAAAAAGTCCGCAAGGAAAACCTTACGGACTTTGCTTTTGTAATTACTTATTACGCTCTACGCTTACGGAATCTGATAAGATATACCACAACGCCTGCGATAAGCAAGATACCTACGATAATAAGAATCGTGCTGAGCATGGTAAGCGAAGTCGGAGTAGTACTAGTAGTGGTGCTTACAGTAATGGTGTACTTTTGTACGGACGCATTGCCGGCTGCATCGGTAAGAGTAATTTCTACGGTATAATCTCCGCTCTTCACGAACACGTATTCGGTATCGACATCAACGGTGTAAACGCCGCTGTTTTCGGTAAGCTTGCTGAGTTTCGCGCTGCCGCTTACGCTGCTGACTTCGTTGCTGCCGCTGCCCGGTTCTACGAGTCTGTAGGTAACGGTGATGTCGCTCTTAACTTCGCTAGGGCCAAGTACGACATCCTTAATCGAACGATATTCGAACTTGTCGCCAACGGTTGCGCGCATCGCGGTAGTGTCGATATTGAACTGAGGAGCTTCGATATCGCCTACCTTAACGGTGAACTCTTTAGTGTTGGAGCCGTTAGAGTCGGTAGCCTTAGCGGTAATAGCGTACGTTCCGTCGTCGTCAAGTATGAGTGCGAAACGGCCGTGGAATTCGTAGTCAGTCTCTTCCTTGAAGGAATACTTAGCTTTGGAAGTATCTGCGCCTACGTATTCGTAAACCTTTTTAGCCGTGGATTGATTTCCGTCCGGATCGGTATAGGTTACGGTTACTTCGTAGTTCTGGTTTGCCGAATATGCAATGATCGAATCGGTGATATAGTATGCGCCGTCTTCATATCTGTTTGCGTTTTCCGGAGTCTTGGTCTTAGCAAGATAGGTCGGGATCTTACCGTCTACTTCGAACACAGCCTTTTCGGAATCGGTAACGGTCATTCCGTATACGGCGTTCTTGGTAAGAGAAGCTTCGAAGTTTGCTCCGAGCGCTTCTGCCTGCTTTGCGTAAAATTCGGTAATGGTGTATCCGCCCTGAGCAATCGGGGTGAATTCATAGCCGAGAATGCTGAACTTTCCGCCGCTGATCTTGAATACTCTTACGTATTCGTCTGCGGACGAACCGCTTACGGTGAAGTCTTTACGTTGCAACATATACGAGCTGCGAGCGGTACCTTCTGCGCTCCACGATGCGGAAGCTGCGTTAGGTCCTATTACTACGGTATCGTTAACCTTAGTAGCGGTTATCTTTTGAGCGTAAACGTAACTGTTGCCGTTAGCGTCGATTATTCTTACGTTGATTTCATACTTTCCGCCGTTTGCGGGATTAAACTTAATATTGCGAACGTTAAGAGCTTCGTCGTCGCCGTTCTTGGAGAAGAAGAAGTAGCTGGACACGCCGTCGAGCGAAACGCCGTTTTCGTCTTTAATAGAAAGTTCGTAACCTACGAATTCGCGTTGAGCGATTCCGCTTACGGTAAAGCCGCCTACGTTCTGCTCGTTAGCGGTACCTGCTTGTACGTTGCTTACGATATCAAACGTAATGCCGCTGGTTTCGAAGCCGTCGCGAGTAGTGTAGATATTAAGCGAATAATCTTCGTCACCGTTTTTAAGTTCGGTTACGTTGCCTGCGTCGTCGGTAGCGGAATATGCAAAGTAAATCTTATCGCCGAGTTCGAGTCTGTCGTCGTCGGAATTTTCGAAGAAGTACTTGCCTTGCGCTTCTACTATATTAAGCTCTTCGCCGCCGCTTACGTTGATGAAATCCGATGCGGAAAGGCTGTAAATTTTGTATACTTCGGTAAGACGGCTGTCCTTGTTATCGCTGACTACAATAGAAGGAACGGTGTACGTATCGGTTTCGCCGCCAACGATAAGGTAGTCGGGCAACGAGGGAGCCTCGACTTCCGGAGCTTCGTCGTCTACGAAAGCAATGTCGGAAACGTTTATGGTGTAAACCTTTTGCGAATTGTTGTATCCGCCGTTGTTAGCCTTGTCGCGGAAGCTGAACGTTATCGTCCAGTTGCCGGTTACGCCCGCCTTGGTCTTAGAATCGGAAGTGGTTCCGTCATAGAAATCGGAGAAGTTAATTCTAAGAACGGGTTGTTCCTTGGAGTTAACGCTTATGGTAACGCCGTCAACGTCGTCCTTGAAGTACTTGTTATAAGTAGAACTTGCAGGAGTCGTTGCGTTAATCGACTTACCCGATTGAATATCGGACGGAGTTAACGAAGTCCAACGAGCAACGGTAACCGAAGGATTAGCGATTTCCACGTTCATGGTAACGTCGCCGCTCCAAGCGTCTTCTAAAGTGTTAAGGTTGAATTTGTCGTAGTTGTCTACTACTTCGGGAATGGGAATTTCGACGGTAAGATCGTCGCCGGTCTTAACCACGCCCGCCTTGTTTTCTACGGACTTAAGTCCCCAAACGGTAGGAATCAAATCGTCGGCTACGTCTACGATTACCGGACCGGTCTTGTCCGAAACGGTGATCTTGTAAGTGTGTTCCGAAGATTTATTGCCGCTGTCGTCGGTTGCAACGTAGGAAACTACGTACGTTCCAAGCTTGGTGGGATAGAACGTAGTAATTCTGTCGTTATCGAACGCACGGTTTGCTTCGAGTTCCTTTACCGCATAACCGTTGTCGTTGAGTTCGACTTCCTTAGCGGGATTACCGTCGGGATCGGTTACGCTAACGGTGATAAGAACGTTCTTGTCGTAGTTGTCTTCTGCCGTAGCTACGGGAAGAGTAACGCAAGTGTTTACGCTTGCCGACGAGGGCATATTTGCGATGTTTGCAAGCGTGGGAGCCTTGGTGTCTTCGAAGCTGCTTTGAACGATAACCGTAAACTCCTTGCTGTACACCTTATTGCTGTTGGTAAAGCTTGCCGACAAAGTAACTATCTGATTGCCGAGAGACTCCATAGTAACTTCTGCGCCTGCGGTTTCGGTTCTTGCCGCGCCGGTAAGCGTCCAGCTTGTAGTTACGTTTTCGCTTACCTCAACGAGGTTGTTGTCCTCGTCGTACATAGCAAGCGACCAAGCGGGCAAAGTGAACTTTTCGCCAAGCTTGATATAGGTGGGAATACCTGCGCCGTTATCGGCAACTCTGATAAAGTATTCAGCCTCTTCATAACAATTTATAGTATAGGTGTAGCTAACATCATCCTTAGAATAAGTAACCGTATAGTTGCCAAGGTGCGAAGCCACGTAGCTTACGCCGTCGCCTAGCGACACGCCGTCGGGGCTTTTTACGGTAACCGTTGCGCCGCCGTCGGCAGCAGGAACGGTAAAGCTGTCTCCAAGCGCAACCTTAGACGGAATAACTCCGCTTTCGTGCAAGGAAACGCCGTTTCCGGATACAGCGGTGGTGTTTGCAAGAACAACGCCGCCAAAACATCCGATCATCATCGCAACGGATATAACGATTACTAGAAGTCGCATCCATATGCTGTTGATTTTTTTCATGTTGTTTCTCCTCTACAATAAGTAAGTATAATATAACTTTATGATTATACCAAAAAATTCCACAAGCTGTCAAACATTTTTCGGCAATTATAAAGATATTATTTGCTTTGCTTCCAAAAATTATGTGAAATTAATCTTCGCTAAACGTATATAATCGTTTATCGTCTCCGCTTTTAAGCGTTTTGCAGATCGTAAACGATTTTAAGTCCTTTAAGCGTAAGAGTTCGGTCGACGACGTCGATTACATTGCTGCACGACGAAACGATCTCGCTAAGTCCGCCCGTAGCGATAACTTTTACTTCCTTGCCTATTTCTTTTTTGATACGCGCAACCATGCCCTCTATCATGGAAACATAGCCGTAAACAAGACCCGACTGCATATTGGTTATGGTGGTTTTGCCTATTACGTTTTTCGGAACGGTAAGTTCGACCTTGGGTAGTTTAGCAGTGCCCGTATACAAAGCGTCGGCACTCGATTTAAGTCCCGCGGCAATCGCACCGCCAAGGTATTCGCCGTTTGCCGACACGACGTTAAAGGTCGTAGCCGTGCCGCAGTCGATAACTATGCACGGACCGCCGTAGATATTGTACGCCGCAACCGAGCCTACTATTCTGTCGGCGCCGACTTCTTTCGGATTATCGTACTTTACGTTGATACCCGTTTTTACGCCCGCGCCTACGATATACGGCTTTACGCCAAAGTAAAAGCCGAGCATGTGTTCGAAGGTGTAATTCAGGTTGGGATTAACGCTGCTTATTATTCCGCCCGTTATGTCGGACGGCGAAATGTTTTTGTTTTTTAGCATTCCGACAAGATAAAAACCGTACTCGTCGCCCGTCTTGCTCATAGAGCTGGAAAGCCTGAGGCTGAGCGCAAGTTCGTCTCCGTCGAATATGCCTATCTTGGTGTTGGTATTGCCTACGTCTAGAACGATTATCATATATAATACTCTCGATTTATGAATTTTATAGGAAGTTTATTTGCCCGAACGATTGCGCGTCGAGACTATTCTAGCCACGGCGCGAGTGGACGGAGCAAGCACGAGGTTGAGCGCAAGCTCTACGAAAAAGTTAACGCCCACGCACATTACTATTACTATGTAGAACGGCGAAGCACCGCTTACGTCGATATTAAGCGAGCCGAACGCACCGGCTACCGCACCGCTCATTATCAGCGCTCCTACTATAAACAGCCCGGTGTTCACTACGGGCGCGGTCGCCGCAGCCACGAACGTTGCCGCCGTGTCGCCCCAAAAACGCAAAGCCGTTTTGTACGCAAGCGCGGAAAGAACGCCTGCCGCAACGCCCTTAGTAAGACACAATATTACGGTGAATATCGGTTGGTCGTTAAGTAAATAAAGCGTAAAAGGATCGAGTCCGCACAATGCGTCGATTATAACGATTATTCCGAACAGTGCGCCTAAAAACGCGCCCGCTTTTACGCCAAGAATAATTCCGCCCAAGACTATCGGTATAAGCACTAAACAAAAACTGGTTGCGCCTATCTTCATAAAGCCGCTTAGCACTTGAAACATAATGACCAATGCGGACAAAACGGCAAGATACGTTACGTTTCGAGTGGAAAAAAACTTTTTCTCTTGCATAAATCCTCCATCGGGTTCGATACGATACCCGTAGCAACAAAATAGAATTTAAGCTACGTATTTTTTGGGTCGAACGATTTGTCCGCCGTACGCTTCACGCTTAAACGCAAACATTATATCACTTAGAATTATATTCCGCAAGCAAAATCGACTTTATATAAAAAAATACTCTTACCTTTCTTGCCGATAGAAAGGTAGGCAAAAGAAGCCTGATAGAATGTATTTGCGAGCAGTGGTATGCTTGATTGTGCCGAGAGCTACGAATTTAACGGAGAGATTGCCGCGTTGCTACGCAAACTCGCAATGACAGTAAGGTTTCGCTTCCGCGAGATTCTTCGCCTGCGGCTCAGAATGACAGAAAATGCGGCTTAGAATGACATAAAGTTAAGCAAGAAAAAGGGGTAACGTTCTTCACATTACCCTTTTTGTAACTTAGAATTTGCTTAAGTTTCTTTCGCTTACTTTCCTTTCTCTAAAGAAAAGTAAGTTGCTTTTGATTAGTTAGCCTTGGGAGGATGTAAATCCCAATTAGGGAAACACGACGCAAAGCCCTCGAGGTCGTCTGCGAGTTCAACCTCTTCTACTTCTACTTCAAATTGTTCCAGATCGTCCGTCTGAAATTCGTCCAAACCGAAATCGTCCGTCATAATTATTTACCCTCCTTTAATTGAATAGTGTCCCAACCGTCTTTAGAGCAGAAGTCGTCAACAATCTGATTAACTTCCATTCTTGCCTGAACAGCCGCGTCGAGCTTAGCCAACGTCTTGTCGCACTTTGTCTTGTACAATCTGCGAGCGGCTTCCTTTTTAGCTTCGCAATTCTTCTTGTACTTGTAGCCGGGGAAGAAGAAGCAGATGTAACCGAGTATAAGTTTCCACTTAACGGGCTCTTCTTTTTCTACCGCTTTTATGCTTTCGTTATTATAAAGTTCTTTTATGGTGTCGCGAAGTTCTTCGACGTTTTCACCGTTCTTGGTAACGCCGCTCCAAGCAAAGTTGCCGTATTGGGTGCTATCCTTAATTTTAAGATTGATTTCTTCGGGATAAGCGTCTTTGTTTTCGGTGATATATTCCTTGTACGCATCGATTATGTAGTCGCGAAGCAAGAAGTAAGCGGTCTTTTTGGAAGCAAGCGGAGCATTGGGCTCGAGCGCCGCACTGCGAAGTCTGGAAGCGAAGTCTACCGGAACATCCACACGACGTTGCTTGATGTAGTTCATCTCGCGTTTAGCGCGCACTTCGTCGCCGCGATACTTTTTGATAAGTTCAAGCTCGTCTTCTTCGTCGCGAAGTTTGGTTTCTTCGCCCTCTTCGTAAAGAGTAACGAGCTTACGAAGCTGATCGTCGATATCGGCAATAAGCTTGTCCATGTCTACGTGAGCAGCTATTACGCTATTGATTTGGTCACGTGCGCCGCCCTTGTTGTTTACGGCGGTGATTCTGCCTACGAACGCATCGATCTTGCCGAATTCGGGCGACATCTCTTTAAGAGCATCGTAGCCGTTGGAATGATAAGCCGCATTTGCGCCGATAAGCGAGAAGAACTTCTTCCAATAATCTTTTTGTTCTTGGTCGAAGTCGGGATTGCTTGCCTTTAGTACTGCCATCCAATGATCGATATGATCGTTGCAAACGTTGTCCTTGTCTTCGCCGAATACGCCGTTGGTGTATGCATCAATGAACGCGATAACGCTCTTCTTCATATTCTTGGGAGATTGAAGCTTGAGGTATTCGGATAACCATTCGAAGCAAGTTTCCGTCCTGCCGTTACGACGACAAATAAGCGCGAATAACAAACACGTCTTTTCGCGATCGCGACGTACGCCTTCGTTTACTGCGCGAATCGCAAGCTTTTCATCGTTTGCAATCCATGCGGCAAGCGCAACGAGACAGGGCGCAAGCCAGTAACTGGGGGCGTTAAGCATAAGCTCTTCGCTGCACCTTGAAATCGTGGTGGTAGTAACGAGCTTTGCGTCGGTTGCTTGCAAAATACCGAGCATGTTGTCGCGCACTTGCTTATGCGTGCCGAACTTTTGTTCTACTTCCTGACGAACGCGGATAACTTCGGTAATCGCTCTTTGGAACGCCGCAGCCTTTCGTTGTTCTTCAATCATTTGTAAAAATTGCTTTTGCAAATCCAACAATTTGCCTTCTACAACCTTTACGTGGTCGTCTACAGCCGCAACGTATCTGCCTACTTCCGCTACCTGGCTGCTTACCCTGCTGACCGCATTGATCACAGGGCTTAAATCAATATAAACCGAATCACTCATGAATTAACTCCTCCTTAGCCATTCATTTTATTTACAAAAATTTGTTTTTTCTTTCCGAAAGCCGACGTGAATTTTGTTTTTAACGCTTCGTCGGTTATAGCGTCGTATATTTCGCCCACTCCGCAAACGTAATCGTGATAGAATCTTGCCGTTTTGGTCTTTAGATAGTATGTATTGCCTTGTTCGGGCGAATCGGGATTAGCGTCTATTTGCTGGAACAAAGCGTACCAAGTTTTAGGCACGTTCGCGCGACGCGTAAGTTCTACGTAAATATCCTTCATTTCGGGCGTAAACCAATCTATGCTCGCCCTTTTATTAATAATAAACGGGCTGAACGAGTCTACGAATTCGGGAATACTCTCGGGCGGATCGGTTTCCAAAATCTTGGACAGAACCGCTTGTTCGTAGTCGGCTACGTGCAAAGCGCTTTTTTTAAGCACTTTTTTAAGCGCCTCCATTTCGTCCGGATCGACCGTTATTTCGGGCAATTCTTCATTAAAGAATTTATCCAAATGCGTGCGTTTTTTTACGGACGCGCAATACGCGTTGTAGTACGCGATTATGTACAAACCTACGACGTTGTCGTACGAAACGGACAGAGCGGATTCGGCAAAACGTTTAGCCGATTCGAAGTTTCGCTCTTCAAAAAACCTTACGGCGTTTTCTACGTCGTGCAAAACGGTAGTCGAACCGTTTACTACGCTACGAGAAAAAGTAGTTACGGCGTCGCACCTGGGGCACGTTGCGCGACGAGTTTGGAAGTTTATTTCCTCTTCCTTGAATACGTATGGGCAACAGGAACACTTGTAAGCGCTTCCTTGCATAAAAATTCTCTCCTTTTAAGCGGGCGGCGTAAATAATTTAATACGCCGCCGCGCCGAGTTTTTCTTGAAGATTACTCTTGGGCGTCAAACCCGTATATTACGCTTGCAATTGCTTGCTCGATCTCGCAAAGCTGCTCGGTATTGAGCAAAAGCACACAGTAATCTTTCATGTACGGGAACAGATTGTTGCCGCTTTTAGTGTAGATACGCATATAACACTTTGCGGCGTTTTTGCGAACGAACTGCACCGCTCCGATTACGTCAAGATTTATCGTGTACGCACATTCGTCGTTTTCGATAATAAGTCTTTTGTCGGTAACGGTAACTCGTTCTTTTTTGTTAATATACTCTTTTATGACTTTTTCGCATTCGTTTACTTTTATTAATTTCCCCACCATAGTAAACTCCTTGCTTATCTAGCCGCCGCAAGCAGCTGATTTCTTATTTCGACTTTAGCCATAGCGTCGTCGATAGCCGCAATAATTACGTCGCCGTCGGCGCCTCCGCTTAAAAGTTCGCTGATTATTTGAACTTGATTTTTTATATCTTGCTCGGCGCTTGCGGTAGATTCTACGCCCATCGGATCGGAATAATGAATCTTGGTTTTAAGCTCTTCGATTTTATTCTTTACCGCAGCGTCGCTCGTTTTGTACGAAAGCGCGCCTACCGTTATTTCCAAAGTGCGAAGTTCGCTTACCTTTGTAGTGATTTGCTGTTCGTTTGCGGTTATGTGCCTTGCGCCCATAAAGCTTACGATCATCGCTACGGCGTAAGCTACTATTATGATTGCGTTAAGAATTACTAGTGCGGTTGCGTCTTCGCCCTTGCCGAAGCAAAGCATAAAGAAGAAGTTAAGCACGAACGTAACGGCAAAGTATATAAGGGTTACTATGTACGCCGGAGCGTGTATCGACAATATAGGATTGCTACCCTTAAGCTGAGTAAGCACGATAAGCACGCCGCCCACTACGAACGCAACGTCGATGAACGCGAACGCACACCAGAAGTTTGCTTCGACGATATCGAGATCGGCTACCACAAGAACAATAACGTTCCAAAGTACGCATATAAGCGCCCACGCTATAAGCGTAAGATACCTATTTTTAATTTTAGCCATTTTTATTTTCCTCCTTAAATTTGACTTCCGCAACTAGAGCAGAACTTAACGCCCGGTTGCAATTCCGCACCGCACTTGGGACAAACTGCGCTTTGAGGTTTGCCGCAACTAGAGCAGAACTTAGCGCCCTGAGCAATCGGCGCTCCGCAATGAATGCACGTCGCGCCTTGAGAAGCTATCGGAGAGCCGCAACTTCCGCAGAATTTTGCACCCTGAGCAATCGGCGCTCCGCACTTAGGACATACCGCGCCCATCGGAGAGCCGCAACTTCCGCAGAATTTTGCGCCCTGATTAACCGGCGAACCGCACTTAGGACAAGTCGAAGTTTGAGTAGTCGCTTGCCCCATTTGGTTCATAGCGTTGTTTGCTACGTTAGCCATTCCGAGCCCGAACGCACCGCCTACGCCTGCGCCCATGCCGAGCCCCATACCTGCGCCCATAATCGTACCCGCCATGCCTTCGTTGCTAGCTGCCGACTGCATAACATCGTAGCCGCGTTCGGAAGCGTAGGTATAACCTTCGCGCGCACGCTTTGCTGCAAGAGCGATGGATTCGTCTTCCATCTCCTTGCGCTTAAGAATGGATTCGCGACGACGCTTGTCGTATTCGCGAACGTCCGCCATCGACTGAGCGTCAAGCTCGATAGCTTCGAACGAGAAGAGGTCCACCATAATGCCGTACGTAGCAAAGAACGGCCTCATTTGTTCGAGCATAGCGTCCGAAAGCTCGGTGTAGTACGAAGCAAGGTTGTACACGTCGGCTTTCTGTTTGTTTATGGTTTCACCCAAAAGGTTGGTAACTCTTTCGATTAACTTGCTCTTTAATACCTGCTCTACGTCCCTTTTGGTGTAAAGAGCCTGAGTGCCGGTAAGAAGTTCCAAAAGTTTCTTTGCGCCCTCGATACCGTCGATGTGCGCGCCGAAAGTACCGCAAGCGCCGACTTTTACCGTTACGAAGTCGTCCATTCCGCTAAGCGAAAGTCTGAACGACGCAGGATTGCGAAGTCCCCAACCAAGGTCGGTCATTCTGATAAGATTGATAAAGAATACTTCGCAATGGAACGGCGATTCGCCGCCGGTAGGAACGTTTACGAGTTTTTTAACAAACGGCAAGTTAGACGTAGTAAGGGTGTGTCTGCCCGGACCGTACGCGTGCAAAGATTGTCCGTTTTGGAAAAATACCGCAACTTGATTTTGATGAACGATTAGCTGCGCGTGCGTATTGAAATCTTCGGCTTCGTGTTTGTATACGACGATATCGTTAGACTGCGCGCTGGGATCGTCCCAAGCAATGATGTCATAAAGTTTCATATTTTTCTCCTTATATTTTTAAGCAACGTTACCGCCGCCAAAATTAGTTTGAATTGTTTTTTGCCACCGTGAAATAATTATACAATTTATATCGCAAATATGTCAAGCATATTTAAACTATTTATGTGTGAAATTTGCTAATCGGAGAAAAAACTCTTTGATATATGCGCACTATGTGATATAATTGTATGTATAATTATTTAAGGATGCCGACATGAAACGAAAAAACTATTCTTTTAACCTAGCTAAAAGCGTAACGACTTCGATATTGTTGCCGCTTTTTGCCGTTTTGGACATCGTTTTGATAGTGGTTTTAAGCGACTGCTTCGACAGCGTATGGGAAGCCGTTCTTTTGCCTACCGCAACGATTGCGGTTGTCGGCGGTTTGGGGTTTTTGGCTTTGTTTATCGCGGGCAACGCCATGTACAAAAGACATTCTTTTTCGCAAGACGAACAATGGTTTTACGGCGGCAAACGCAAGCTGAAAAAATCGAATCTTAAGCGAATTTTCGTCGGGAAACTGGACTCCGTTTTTATGGTTGAATTTTTGCCGATAAAAGACGGCGTAATAAAAACCTGCAAGCTTCTTTACTATTTTTATTCACGAAAAGAACTTATAGACTTTTTATTTGAAAACGACCTGATGCGATATTTGGAACAAGACGAAAAAGACCTGCTTGAGCAGTGGCAAACAGAAATGGAAGAAACACATCGCGACGACATTGCCGAGCGTTTTTCCTGCCCGTGTTGCGGCAATTTAACGTATCCGCAAAAGCCCGGCTTTACCTCGTACTATATATGTCCGGTCTGTTTTTGGGAGGACGATCCGTACGCGCTTTTCAATCCGTTCGACGCCGACAATATCAATCACGTTTCGCTTGCCGAAGCACGCGAAAATTACTTAGAATTTAAGGCGTGCTCCAAAGAATTCGCAGAATACGTACGGCCGCCAAAAGACGACGAGCTAGAACCCAAAAATAACGACGAACAAGAAATTTTATCGTAACGTTTTTCGTTTCTGCCGCATATAATGTTGTATGCAAGGAGAACTTTATGGGGCAAAACGAAATATTCAAACTTCTGCTTATAATTTTATTGCTGATTAACGGCGATAATAGCGGCAACGGCGAGTGCAACGGACTTACCGGCAATCTTAATCAAATAATAATTATCTTACTTTTGCTTGGCTTTAACCCGACCGACAGCTCTAACTCGACCGAAAACACCACTTTCTAGCTTCTAATCGATTTAAGCTCGACCGAAAATACTACTTTTTCGCCTTTACGACAAAGCGCAACCGCTTTTTGCGATCGCGCTTTTGTTTGATTCGTTTACATCAACGATTAATAATCGTTACACTCAGCAATAAACGGCGTTAAGCCTTGTAGATTTTTTTTACTTTTTTAAGACAGTCGTTGCCATCTATTTTAAGCCACTGCAGCCAACTGCCTTTGTAATTGACTTTAGTTAACGGACAATCACTAAACGCAGACATTCCAATGCTTTTTAAACTTAAGGGCAACGTTATTTCCGTTAAGTTTTCGCAATTAGAGAACGCATAAAGTTCTATACTTGTTACACCTTCGGGTATCGTTATGTTTGTTAAACTACTGCAACCTTCGAACGCATTACTTCCTATGATTGTAACTCCGTCCGGTATCGAAAACGACGTACAATTTTTGGCACTTGGGCAACGCAGTAAGACCTTTCCGATATTCCTATATAAAACTCCGTCTATACTCCTATAATGCATATTGTTTTTATCTACGTTTATTTCGGTTAAGCTACTGCAATAATCAAACACACTTCTTCCTATGCTTGTTACGCTAGAAGGGATCGTTACGCTTGTTATGTTGCATCTTATAAACGCATCATCCTTTATCTCCTTTACCGTGTTCGGAATAACAAGATTAGTTGCCTTTTTATCGTTTAGGTATAAGTTTTGCGCATCCCACAACGGATTGCTAACACTGTCGCCAAACGATATATTGCACCATGCCGCCAAATCGCTTATATGTACAGCCGTTAAGCCGTCGCAATTTTCGAACGCTCTATCTCCTATACTCGTTACGCTGGGCGGGATTATTACCCTTATTATATTACTTCCAAAGAACGCTTTTTCCCCTATGGTTTTAACGGTAGACGGAATAGAAACATCGGTGCCGTTGCCTTTGTATTTTAACAAACAATCGCCTTTTATATCAAAATTTGTCTTTATTCTAAGCTCTTCTGCAAGCCGCGCTGCCGTCTTGCGTTTTTCAATTTCCGCCTTACACACGTCGTATTGCTTTTTAGCATCTTCGTAGCCTTGGTCCGCCGCCTTTTTGAACCATTCCATCGCTTTGTCATAGTTCTGCGCCACACCCTCACCCTTCTTACAACACAATCCAAAATTATGTTGCGCGACTTTATACCCTTGGACTGCCGCTTTAAGATACCACTTTGCCTCTTCGAAATGACTTTTTGTTACGCCATAACCGTTTTCATAACACCAGCCAAGATTGTTTTGCGCGTATTTATCCCCTTGGTCTGCCGCTTTACGATACCACTTTACCGCTTCGACATAATCTTTGGTTACGCCATAACCGTGCACATAACAATAGCCCAATCTAAATTGCGCTTCGGCATTCCCATATTCCGCCGCCTTTCTTGCCCACTTTACCGCTTCGGTATAGTTTTTGGTTACGCCGTTATTTCCCCAGTAATACTTTTCTCCGAGATCGTACCATTCTTTTGCCTGTGCTACTTTGCGTTCTTCTTCGGCTTTGCGTTCTTCTTCGGCTTTACGCGCTTGTATTTCGTCGTATTTTTTTTCTATCTTTGTACCGACAAAAACATCTTTGCCGCAGTTAATACGCAGCGAAGGATACGGCACGTCAAGTTGCGTGCAACCGTTGAATGCTCCGTCGCATATTTGTCTTAATTCTGTCGGATAGTTTATTTTGCGCAAATTGCAGCAACGAGCAAAAGCATATTCGCCTATGCGCACTACGTACCTGTCAAGTTCCACTTCGACTAAGTTTGTACAGTCGCTGAACAAATGACTCGCTATGTCATCTACGCCCCAAGGTATCGTTACTTTTGTTAAGCTTGTGCAAAAAGAAAACGCACTGCTTCCTATACTTGTTACGGAAGACGGCAACGTTACTCTGCTTAAACGAGTGCAATATTGAAAAGCATAATCGCCTACGGATGTTACCGAATTCGGAATTGCTATGCCTTCCAATTCGCTACACTTTTCGAACGCACTTTTCCCTATATCGGTTACGCCGTTACCTATGCTTACGCTTTTTAGACCGCTACAGCCTAGAAACGCACTGTCGCCTATATTCGTTACGCTAGACGGAATCGTTACGCTTGTCAGTTTACTACACTCACGAAAAGCAGCGCTTGCTATACTTGTTACGATATCTGGAACAACAACGTTTCCACCGCTTCCAATGTATTTTAACAAAGTGCCGTCCTTTATATCAAAATTCTCTTTTATTTTGCGGTCTTCTTCGGCTTTACGTATTGCTTCGTTTGCTCTTTCGTATGCACGTATCGTTGCATTATTGTCAAACTTTATACTCATTGGTTGCCTCCTTTATGCTAGTAGGTTTTTACGCCTAGATACGCGCTTAAATCTTGCGTCAGATCGTTTAACGCATTCGCCCTTTTTTTTAATATCCAGTAGACGTTTTTTAAGTTGCGGTCGACATTGTTTACGGTTTGTGCAACTTGTTCCGAAACGTTGTCTTTTATGTTTTTGCGATATCTTTGCGTGCTTTCCATAAGCTTATCGGCGTTTTCGTTTAGCTTATTATTCGTTTTTTGGCACTCGCAAGAAAGCAAATTTAGATTATTAAAATTTTCGATTACCAGACAATTGACGGAATTTTTTTCAAAAAACTCGCTTGCCGATCGCAACGCCGATTTTGCGACGTCTTTTATTTGAATAACGTTTTTATATAATTCGTCAAACGTTCTACCCGCTTTCTCCGCATCGTTTTCGAATACCTTAAAAGCTTCGTCTATCTTGTGCTCGGCGTCGTCACAAGCGCTTATATATCTTTCAATCTTTACTATCTCTTTTGCTATATCGTTTTTTATCGAACCAAGCGCGTCGTTGTTTTTATCGATTTCACCGACTTTTGCATTTATTTTTGAAATAACCGATTCGATTGCATTTATTTTTTCGTAGATGTTTTTACGCTCGTTTTTATTTCCGTTGCAAGCATATACTAAAGCATTATAGTTGCTTTCCCATGCTGTCACTTCGGACGCATACGGCTTTTGTGGATCCCACCTTGGCTTTGCAGCCATCAAAGAATTTATTTCGCTTTCTTGCCATTTGATTTTATCGTCTAAAGGTTTTATGAAGCTTTGCAAACGATGCGCTTCTTCTTGCTTCTTTTTCTTTTCGTTAAGCAACTTTTCTTTTATTTTATCGTTTTTATTACAAACGTCTTCCGCTGCGCTTATATCGGACTGGGCGTCACTTTTTGCGTTTTGAGCGCGACTTTTAAGATCGCTAACATTACCGAGGTACCAATCTTTTACTCTATTTGCCTCGTTTTTTAATTTAGCTATACCTTCCGTTTTATACCAATAACAACTTTCCGCAACGCAATCAATTGCATCCATTGAATAGTTAATATCCATTTTTTACCTCGTAAGATCTTATCTTTTCAAAACGCGAAACGTAAGTGTTTTGTTTATCCGCCCCCACCAAAGACCTCGATATTGCGCTTACCGCATTGGTCGCAACGCTTGCGAACTTTTCGCAACAAGCGTTTGCTCCGTCCACGGCAGAATTTATGCTTCTTTGTACTTTTGTTCCTACTTTATCGCACCATCCGCATTCATTTACGTAATCAAGATATCTGCTCATAACTTTTACATAAGCTCCTTTTGCTTTGCAAATTTAAGTTGCTTGTAATTCTACTTCATCGCCAAACGAAGCATATCAAGATATTTTTTATATCCGTCTGCCTTTGCTTTTAATTGCTCCGAAAGATTTTCCAATTTCTTTAAATCTTGGTTTATTTGTTTGGTATCTTCTTGTAAAATTCCTTTTATTTTATCTATCGTTTCGCCGCTTGCTGCCATCGAATTTATTAATTTGTTAATATTGTTTACAGCCCTTTTTACGGTTTCGACATATTGATCGATTTCTTCTTTTTCCGCCAACGTGATTTTATGTAAATTTTCATTGTTTGCTATTACTTCTTGCGTACTCATTGTTGTCTCCTTTTTAATTCGTTTATTGCTCGTTTTAGAAACGCGCTACACCTTTATTCTGTCTTCGTTTTCTATTCTTTTTAACAAAGCGTTGGACTCGATAATTTTTTGGATCCGTTTTTGTAGATCGTCATGCATTTTTATTGCGTCTTCTTTAATTTTGCGAATGCATTTGTTTGCATCTGCCGAAACGTTATCCTTTAGCGATTTACCATAATTATTGCTTTTACTAATTAATTGATCAGATTGTTCTTCGATTCCTTTAAGCAATTCTATTATTTTTTTCGTCGCCGCCTCTACGTTATCGGTATTCCAATTAAAATCGTTCATCGTTTCCTCCTGAATTTTTTGTTGAAAATTTTAACATTGTTTACCTGCGCTTTTTATAAACTCAAGCCATTTTTTAGAACTCAAGAAATCCCACAGTCGAACTTCGGTGCGCTTGCAATAACACAAGTTTTCATCGTATTTTTGCCCATCGACGGTTTTTGCATCGGTTATCATATTCTTCCAATTTTGTACGTTGATAAAATCGCCGTCATAATCGTTTTTGAATTCCGCTTTTGCCGATTCATAAGCAAATATTACATTAACGTTTTGCTCGATGCCGTGCCTTAGTAATTCGCCAAGCATTCTAAGCGCGTCTTGCTTATCAAGCTTTTCGGTAGCCGCAATATTAACCTGCGAACTATTCGGAGCTTTTATTTTCTCATATTGTTTTTTGATCGCTTCGTCTTCAACTTGATACTCCATTATAGACTCGATTTTTTCCGAGGAAGAAAGCAAATTGTCAATAACAGTTTCGTCAAGATCTCCTTGCTTAAGCAAGTATTCTCTTAAAGTTTCTATAAATTCTTTCGGCACGTTTGAGGACAAGGCTCGATTAAAATCGCCTGCATGCAAGTCACCTTGCGATACCTTCTGGCTGATTTTATTTAATTCGTCAATCCATTCGTCTGCTTTTGCCAAACAGAACAAATACGGAGAATAATCTTCGGCTTCTCCTCTTACTCTTTTTGTATAAACGTCATAGCATTCATGTAAAGCGGACGCAATATCGTATACCGATTCGTTCACCTTTATGTAACCGTCTAGTCCAGATTCTTTCTTTAGAGCCTCGTATTGCGACAATAAATTTTTGCCAGCGTCTTCTATTATTTTTCCGGTACTACGACTGAATTTTTTTACGCTTACGTAATTTACGATAATATTAGAATTCTCCGGCAATACTTCGGCTTCCTTGCGCAAATAAGCATTATAAAGCGCCATATTATATATAATTTTAACTTGCTTAATCGGCTTTGCGCTTATACAATAATTATGCGGAGTCCTATCCGATTGCTCTTCGTTCCCTTCGTTATCAGGCTCACCGAACACGATCGGATGCGGGACGGAAGTAAGCGAATTAATACCGACGTAAAGCGGCAAACAGTCATCCGTATTATACGTATCGTTGTTAATCACGCTTGTCGTATTTTTTATAGCTTCTACCAAAACGTCCGCCGAAACCACCGCAGTACTCCCGGGGCGTTTTTGCGTCCATCCTTGGTAAACATCGCCGTATTTATCGTTGACCTTTTTTGCAAAAGCGCTAATGTTTTTATAGTCATCTCCTATTTCTAAATACGCCGTATTTATACAAGAGAAGTAATTTTTGCCTTCAAACTGAAAAACCGCATTGCCTTTTTGCCTACGAACAAATTCAAAACATTTGTCTTTTTCGTCATCGCCCATCCCTGAAAAAGTTTTTCCAAACATGCCGGCAGCCGTTTCTAAAGCGATTCTGTTGCCGATATTAAGTAAAATTCTTTCGTCAGACACCGGATTTGTTTGCCCGCACAAAATAAAGCTTATTCCAAGGCTACGTATTTTACTTACCCGTTTGCCTAATTGATCCATCAACTCATAGTCGTCGCCCGAAAAAGCGCTGTTTGCTTCGTCTATAACTAAGAATATTTGCGGCAAAGACGGCATTGCGTTTTTACCGATTTTTTTGGCATATTCCGCATAATCTTGGCAAGAATTGTCTGCCATTTTCTTGTGTAAAACTTCTCGATATCCCTTAGCGTCTTTAGCATCATATTCTGCAAAAAGCCTCGTACGCTGAGTTTCAATCTGCCTAATGTACTCAAAAAGCGAAAATGCTTGCTCTTTTGTCGATCGTTCGGACAAAAAGCTCACGTGAGGAACATAGGCTTTCCCCTTGTCTTGAGAAAAGCATGCGAAATCCGCCGTGCCGGTTTGGGATTTAAAGTCAATTATATAAAACTGCAATTGATCGGGCGAATAAAACCACGAACCGCTCATTATAAGCGTCCGTATAAAAGTCGTTTTACCCGAACCTGTTGCGCCGGTAATAATGGTCGACGCCATATTGCCGGTTGTTTTAGCACGAAAATATTCGATACCACTTGAGGAAATTCCGATCGGAATGGCAATCTCATCGCTGTCATTATCCTTGTTTTCGTTATAAAATGACGGAATTTTGATGTCCTTTCGTTCTATCAAAGATTCAAGCGTCATAGAAGATTCCTTTTTAAGCTTATCCCTATATTCTTCAAATAAATCATCGCCATTCAATTTGCTTTTTGCGACTTCGATTTGGCTTTTATCAAAAACGTAAGCTTTATCAAAATTCTCAATCAAATCGAATTCTGTTTTATCCTCATTATAGTTGTTTTTTACAACTACGTTCTGCCCCACGCAAATAACGAAAATACCGTAATCGCCGCCTTCTTTTATAAGTTTTTGTAAACGCTCATATATATATTTTGCTTTATACGTATCGTTAAATAAATTTGAAAAAGTATTTACTACCAAAATAAAGTAAGGAAGCATCAAAAAAGGATTTTTTTCGTTAAATTCGGAAATGCTCATTCCTTTAAGCGTACTTTCGTTTTTACGTTCATCCAATTCATTAAAGAGCGCTCCTATCAACTGCTCTACTTGCTCATCCTGCGTCGCATATCCGTTAACTTTTTCATTGTTTGCTTTATACAGACAAGAGTCAAGTTTTTTATCCTTTATGCTGTCGCAAAATTGACCGCAAACTTTTTCATTTAAATTTGTTTTTTCAATAAATGCAAAACGTAAATTTTTCGGTCTGTAGGTATGCACGGTTTTTTCGAATAATCCCGGCAAAAGCGTTTCCAACACCGCGCTCGCACTTTCCTCATCGTCTACTTTTATAAAAACAGCATTTTTACCTTTATTTTCCGAAAGAACGGTAGGCAAACGATATTCCTTTCCATCTAGCAACACGATTTCGGACCCATAAACAATTTCGCCTTCTTTTTGAGGACAGCATTTTTCTATTAAATCTATTGCTTCATCTACTCTATTCGCTATTAAGGCACGTGATATATCGTCATCATTCCGCAATTTTTCAAGTTCCTCAATTTGCTGCCTAATCTTATTGCTACAGTCCTCGTCGATATCTTTAATCAAACGTCCTGCATGTTCAGGAAAAGTGAGCAGCTTGTTGTACGCATAACAAAATTCGCTAACGTGCTCTTCGCTCGTTCTATTCTTATAGTCGTTATCCGCATCGGCAATCGTTTCGTTTATAACTTGTTCGCTCTTGTCTATAATATCGTTACAGTCCTCGCACTTTTCAACCCAAATACCGCTAAAATCAAAACGACTTTTGTCTTTGTTAACCTTTAATAACCCCGTATCCCTCTTTTCAAAACTATTTGCGCAAAAATAACGATAGCCGTCAACAAGCCGACTTCGATTGATTAATATATACATTTCTTGCTTCACTTCGTCACGTTTTTCGATTAAAGCATTAATTTTGTTTTGCGCATCCTTTCTAATTTCGTTAATTGTTTCGTTTAATTGGCAATATTGCTTTATTTGAGATACCGCTTCTTTCATGTTAAACTCTCCATTTGTAGAATTCATTGATAGCTATGTGAAATATCTTATCTCGCTTACAATTGGTTTGCAAAAACGTTAAAAATCAATTCCGAAAACGAATTTTTGCGAGTAAGAGATTATATTTAATTTTCTTATTTCCCCAAATAGTTATAACATATTTTTTTAATTTAACGCAAATGTTTTTAACGAGTTTTACAACTTATCTTGTTTTTTATAAAAAATTACACTCACTAAACTATTGATTTTTGGTGAGTGTAAACTATTTTTGTTTGGTTTATGCACGGTTTTATCTTTTGAAAAACTAAGGCAAATTGTTATACATCGCTTTTTCGATAAGATACGCCAGCCCGTCGTCGTCGTTGGACGGCGCGATAAGCTTAGCGACTTTTTTTAGTCTTTCGTCGGCGTTGTTTACCGCTACGCCCAATCCCGCTTCGGTTATCATGGATACGTCGTTCATGCTGTCGCCTATTGCGACCGTCTTGGCGATATCGATACCGAACAGTTTTGCAATTCGTTTAAGCGCGTTGCCTTTGCCGGCGTTTATCGACGCCCCGTCCAAATACTCTTTGTCGGACAAAAAGAACTGAATTCCGTCATACTTGCCGATAAAACGCGGCAAATACTCGTCCGCCTTTGGTGAAGAAATAAGCACTTTTACGCATTCGAGCTTGCTGCTGAGCACGTAATCGCTAAGCCGCCCCACAACGTTGGGCGTAACCTTGGTTATTGCGCAATACTTCCGATTTATTTCGTTTAACTCGGATACGTACAATTTGTCTTTGCCGTAAACTTGAAAATACACGCCGATACGTTCGCATTCTTTTGCAAAGTCGGCAACCTGAAGATACGGCATAACGTTAATGTCGATTATTTTGCGCGTTTTGCTTTCGCGAATTATTCCGCCGTCCATTGCGCAAATGGGTGCGTTCAGCTCGTCCAGCCCGAGCCGATCGATCACCTGGATTGCCGACTCGAACATTCTGCCCGTGCTGATTATAAAAATTCCGCCCGCATTTTGATATGCGCGTATAGCTTCGCGAGTGCGCTCCGAAGCCGTTTTATCGCTTTTTAGCGCAGTGCCGTCCAAATCGCTTACTATAAGTTCGTACTTCATCGTTTTTCTCTCCTAAAATACTCGTAGACGTTTTGCGCAACGGCAGAGTCTATTCCGTTTATCGCCTGCAACTCGCCGAGCGAGGCGTTTTTAAGGTCGGCAAAATTCGGAAACGTTCTTAGCAAAATCTCTCTCTTTTTTGGTCCGACGCCCTTTATTTCGTCCAGCTCACTGGTAAGTCGTTTGCGCCTTAGCGAGCGGTGGTACGTTATGGCAAAACGATGCGCCTCGTCTCGAATACGCTGCAAAAGCCTTAGGGCGTAGTCGCTTTTGCTAAGCACTATAGGATCGCTGCGCCCCGGCAAGAATATCTCTTCCTCTCGTTCGGCAAGCGATATCATGGGTATATTCAGTCCCTCGCCTAGCATAACTTCCGTTGCCGCCGAAAGCTGACCTTTGCCGCCGTCGATTACTATTAGGTCAGGCAATTCGCCGTGCGATAGTCTCCGTTTTATTACCTCTGCCATGCAGGCAAAGTCGTTGTTGCCCTCGACGGTCTTTATTTTGTATCGGCGGTAGTCCGATTTGCTTGGCGCGCCGTCGATAAACACCACTCCGCTTGCCACTTTGTCGGTTCCGCTTACGTGTGAAATATCGAAGCACTCCATTCGTCGCACGCTCTTTAACTTTAATAGATCTCGCAGTCGCTCTGCCGCCTTTACGGTAAGATTGACGTTGCGTTTGTGCTTTTCGACCGACTTATCCAAATAATCCGAAGCGTTTTGCTCCGCCATTAGCACTAGCTTTCGTTTTGCTCCTTTTTGCGGAAACGTCACTTCCGTCTTCTTCCCTTTTTGCGCCGACAAATATTCGCTTAGCGCATCGGAATTAAATTCGCTTCCAAAGCACACTTCGTCGGGCACGTCGTGATTGCCGCCGTAGTATTGAACGGCAAACGACTCCAACGCTTCGCCGTCGTCAAAAGCCGCTTCGTCCAAAATATAGTTGTAAACGCCCATCATTTTACCGTTTCGTACGACGTTTACCGACACGGCGCTGTACAAGCCGCTGTTTTTGATGGCAAAAGAGTCTATGTTTACGACCTTGTCAAGATCGGACACGGTGCGCGTTTTTAGCAGTTGCAACATCGAAAGCTGATCACGATAAGTAATGGCGCGCTCGAAGTCTTCGCTTTTTGCCGCAGCCGTCATCTTTGCGGTTATAATCTGCTCTGCCGTTTCGTCTCTGCCGCACAAAAAATCCATAACTCGCTTTACGATTTTAGCATACTCGTCCTTGTCGATTTTGCCCACGCACGGCGCTTTACACAACCCTATGTGGTAATTAAGACACTCTCGTTTTGCCGATAGTTTTTTAGGACACGCGCGCATGCCGTACGCGCTTTTTATTATTCCCACTATATCCCAAACTCGCAAACCGTTAAGATACGGTCCGAAATATCTGGCACCGTCTTTCTTTAGTTTGCGAGTAACTTCGACGGTAGGAAAATCCTGTCTTAAATCTATTTTTATATAAGGACTTGCCTTGTCGTCCTTTAGTAATATATTGTAACGAGGATTGTACTTTTTTACAAGATTGGACTCTAAACTTAGCGCGTCCTTTTCGGACAATGTGATTATATACTCGAAAGAATCGATATTGTCCACCATTGCCTGCACCTTGACGGGCTTTGGCGAATTGTTAAAATACTGTCGTACCCTGTTTTTTAGTACGACGGCTTTGCCGACGTAAATCACGTTTCCGCTTACGTCCTTCATTATATAAACGCCCGGATTATCGGGCAAATCTTCTAGTCGTTGTTTTGTAACCGGCATCCGCAATACTCCTGTCGATATAGTCCGTACCGTTTGCTTAACTGAATGGAACGCAAATAGCCGTCCTTCTTTTTGAAATCGCTAGGCAAAAATTCCACTCCGACTTCCGAAGCGACCGAATTGCCTATGGAATTTACAACGTCCGCATTTTTATGCGGCGAAACGGTAAGCGTCGTGCAAAAATAATCGTAGCCGCCCTTCTTTGCCTGAATTGCCGTTTCTTTTAGTCGCATATAAAAACACAGCTCGCAACGCGCACCGCCTTCGGGCGCGGAAAACAAATCTTTGACGAGTGTTAGATATTCGTCGTTGTCGTAATCGCCGATAGTAAGCGGCACTCCTAAAATGTCGCACAGCCTCTTTTGTTCGCTTAATCTATGCTCGTATTCGCCTAAAGGCATTATGCAAGGATTGTAATAAAATACGGTCGTGGCAATTTTGGGCGTTAGAAACTCGAGCACGCTGCTCGAGCACGGCGCACAACAACTGTGCAAAAACAGCTTTTTGTTTTTTGCGTCGCTTAACAATTGTTCTGCTTGTTCGTAATATCTACCCATATCGAAAGTATAGCCGATTTTGAACGCGTTGTCAACAATGCGAACGACGCGTCAAACAAAAAACCGCCTCGCTTAAAGCGTTGCGGCTTTTTATCGAATTATTTATTAAAACGGAAGCTCGTCGCTGCCCGGCTTTACGGACAAAATCTCTTCGACAGATCTGAGCGGCGCAGAACTTTCTTCCTCATCTTGCTCTTTTTCTTGCGGTTGCGCCGGCTTGGGCGTTACGGAAGCGTCCTGTTCTTCGAAGGACACGTATGCCCCGCGCCAACGAAGGTCGATGGTGTCGGTTTGTCCGTTACGGTGCTTAGCAACAATAAGCTGAACGGCGTCGCGCTCTTCCTCGGTAACGTTTTTGTCGCTGTCGGCGTATTGACGATACAAGAACATAATGATGTCGGCGTCCTGCTCGATTGCGCCCGATTCACGCAAGTCGCTCATTACGGGCACCTTTTCCTTACGCTTTTCGACGTCACGCGAAAGCTGACTGAGCAAGAGTATAGGGACGTTAAGCTCTTTTGCCGCAATTTTTAAATTTCGGGTTATGTCGCTTATTTCCTGCTGACGATTTTCCACTCGCTTAGAGGGCGACATAAGCTGAAGATAGTCTATCATTACTATATCCAACCCCCTTTCGCGTTTGAGCTTTCGGCATTTGCTGATTATATCCACCGGAGTGGTTGCCGACGTGTCGTCCACGAAAATGCTAGACTTATCTAGCTTGGTTTTTGCAAGCATAAGCCGTTGCCACTCGGCGTCGGAAAGATTGCCCGAATTGGCTTTGGTCATATCTACCTTGGCTACCGAACACAACATTCTGCGCGCAAGCTGAACGGCAGGCATTTCCAACGAAAATACCGCCGCGCTTATCGGTACTTTTTTGCCCGTTTCGGTGGTACGTTCGGCAAAAGCCGCAGCTTGAATAAAGTTCATGCCTATACTCGTCTTACCTTGACCGGGACGCGCCGCAATGATTATAAGGTCACCGCTTTGGAAGCCGTTTAACAAGTTATCCAACCTTCTGAATCCGGTAGGAATTCCCTTAAAGAACAACGGATCGCGCTCAACCTGCTCCATACGTTCTATCGCTTCGCTTGCCGCGTCGGATATGGGACGCAGCTCCATACGAGTATTCCCTTCGCCCAATGCGAAAATAGCTTTTTCGGCGTACGACATAGCGTCCTCTTCGCCCGAATACGCAACGTTTGCCACTTTGTTGGATAAATCGATAAGTTTGCGACGAAGTTTGTTTTGCTTAACTATTTCTACGTACGAAGCGTAATTTGCCGCCGACGGCAACACGTTGCTTAGCGACGTTACGTAGTTAATGCCGCCTACCGCCTCCATATTGCCGAGCTTTTCAAGTTCTTGAACAAGCGTGATTATATCGATGGGCTTGTTGTCGGCGTAGACGTTTTTCATCGCTTCGAATATCATCTGATGCGCCGGAGAATAAAAATCGTCGGGGCTGAGCGAAGCTAATATTTCGTTGGGCACGTATTCGTCAATCAGCACGCAACACAACACGGCTTGTTCCGCTTCGTTGTTTTGCGGCATTATTTTGCCCTTAACGTTTGGATGAATTCTTTTGTCTTTTGCGGTATCAGCCATTTGTTTCCTCCGATTTTTCGTTAGCTACCATATAATCTTCGATGGATATTTGATTTTCGATCGGTTGCGAACATTCCGACTCGGCTTGATCGCTTTCTTCCGGCAAATCGACCGCCTCGACCGAAACGGAACCGAATTCGTTTTCGTCGTTTGAGCCCTTAGCGGAAAAATAAATTATCGCCGCGGTAATCGTTCCCAAAGCTATAGCTACGACAAACCAACCGGGCGCGTTGGACTGCCGACGGATTTTTATAAGCGACAAATCGCTACCGCTTTCAAGCTCCCACATAAGCGCGCCAAACGCGGATAAAATGCCGCTGTCGTCAACGACGCTCTTCGTAATTTCGATGGCGCCGTCCGCAATAAACTTGACGTCCGACGTAAAGTAGTATCTTACGTGAACGGCGTCCATGTCGACGTCGTATGCGCCTTTGCCGTTACTAGGCTTAAGCCCGAGCGAAGTAAACGCGTTTTTCACGCGTGAACAAACGTCGTTTTTTATTTGCGAAAAGTCGTAATTAACTTCGTGCTTATATTCGTGTTTTAGATAAAAGAAGCCGTACTCGCTGTTTTCGTGCGAGAAAGAAAATAAATCGGTATCGCAAGTAAACGAAAAACAATCGTAGTAGTCGTATCCCCAATAGTCTTCTTGAGAATCGACCGTTATGGTATAGCCGTAGCAAGACTCGACGTTTACTCCTCGTAATCCCGCAAGCAAACCGCCTGCCTGTTCGCTGCTAAATAGTCCGCTGGGCAAAACCAATTCCAGCCTGCTGCCAAACGGCGTTTGCGAGCTGCTGTCGTACAACGTGATAACGTTTACGGTAATCGAAACGTATTCGATTTTGTCGCTTTGCGCATAAGAAGCATAATCCAAATCCTCGTCGGTCAAAGCAAAAATACCCGAACACGCGCAAAGAGCGAACGCAAACAACGTTATGCAAAGCGTACATAAAATTTTTCCGACTCTTTTCATTTAGACTCCTTAAATTTTTTGCACCGATTATACGGCGTTAGTTTAATTCTTCTTCCAAAAGTTTTAACGTTTCGTTAAACTCTTTCATTGCGACTTCGTAAGGCGCTTTGGTCGCAAGATCTACGCCGGCGTTTTTAAGAATATTATACGGACTGTCGCTTCCGCCCGCGCAAAGGAACCTTTTGTAGCGAGCGAGATTGTCGGGATTTTCCAAAATTCCGTTTACGATATTGATTGCGCTAGTAAAGCCGGTTGAGTATTTGTACACGTAGAACGCAGTATAAAAATGAGGAATACGCGCCCATTCGTAACGAATATTGTCGTCGTGCACTACCGCTTGCCCGTAGTATTTTTTGTTGAGTTCGTAGTACTTGTCGCTTAACGACTGCGCGGTAAGCGGTTCGCCGTTAAGATCCATATCGTGCGCTATCTTTTCGAATTCGGCAAACATGGTTTGACGGAAAAGCGTCGTACGGAACATGTCTACGTAGAACGAAAGCAAATACTTTTTGAGCGCCTTGTCCTTTACGGTGGAGATAAGGTACTTTAGAAGGAACACTTCGTTTACGGTAGAAGCTACTTCGGCAACGAAGATCTGGTACTGCGATTTGCTTGGCCCCCAAGTTTTATTGGAATAATACGTATGCATTGCGTGTCCGAGCTCGTGAGCAACGGTAAAGATGTCGTGCGTAGTGGGCGTATAGTTAAGCAATACGTACGGATGCGTGCCGTAACTGCCCCAACTGTACGCGCCGCTTCGCTTGCCTTCGTTTTCGAATACGTCAATCCAACCGCCGTCGCGCGCCTGCTCTAGCAAATTGCGATACTCTTCGCCAAGGGGCGCAAGTCCTTTTATAACAAGATCGAAAGCGTCCTCGTAGCTAAGCTTCATTTCCGCGTTTTCTACAAGCGGCACGAACAAATCGTACATATGCATGTCTGCGCCGCCCATAGCCTTTTTGCGAAGCGCCATATATTTATGCATAACGGCGGTATTTTCGTCAACCGCCTCGATAAGCTTGTTGTACACGTCCATGGGAACGTTGTCGCCGAACAACGACTTTTGCAAGCAATCGTCGTATCCGCGCGCTTTGGCAAAGAAATTGTCTTTCTTTACGCTTCCGCCGTACGTCGTCGCTATGGTGTTAATAAACTTTTTGTACGATTCGTACATTCCGTTAAATGCGTCTTCACGCACCTTCGGATCGTCGTCGCAAAGGAAAACCGAATAATTGCCGTGAGTAAGTTGAACGTCTCCGTCCTTGGTCTTTATTTGCGGAAATTTAAGCTCTACGTTGTTAAGAGTGGTGAATATCTCCATGTAATTGCCGGTAGCCTGACTTGCCATAGAAAGCAATCTTTCTTCCTTGTCCGAAAGAATGTACTTTTTGCTACGAACGATTTCTTTAAGCATAAAATCGTACGGCTCAAAATTTTTGTCGGCAATAACGTCGTTTAAAAATTCGTCGTTAAGCGAAGATATTTCGCTTTCCATAAAAGACATTGCGGTATTAAGTTTACCCGCAAGCATCATCGCCTTGTCGCAAAACGCAACGTATTTTTGAACCGCTCCGTCCTGATCACGACGCATGCGAGCGTAACAATAAAGCTTGCTGAAATAAAGGTCGGCGTCTTGGTTTAGATCCAAAAACTCCTTAAGATTTGCTTTGTCCCCAAGCTTGCCTTCGTACGAAGCAAGTTTAGCTTCGAACTTTAATGCTTCGTTGAAAATCTTTTCCCATTCTTCGTCGGACGGTATAATGTCTTCGAGCTTCCATTTGTACTTGTCTTCTATTTCGTTTCTTTTCATAACGACTCCTATAATTTGCTATTTATTTGCGGCTTATTTTTGCCGCTTAACGTGCTAAGATTTATTGTACCACTTTTTGGATTTTTTCGCAAGCGTTTTAGCGAATAATTTCCGTTTGTACTTTAGCCGCTAATCCGCTCTTTGCACGCGACTTCCGCCGCCTGCGCCTGCCGAAGTAACGACGAGTTTATCGAAAATTCGATCGGTAAGCTCGGACCTGTGCGTAACGACGCCCACAAGCGTATCTGCCGACAGCACGGTAAGCGCGTCGATTACCGTGTCTATCGACTGCGAATCGAGCGTACCGAACCCCTCGTCCAAAAAGAAAAATTCGTACGATTTGTATCTTGCAATTTCACGCGATATGGCAATTGCAAGCGACAACGAAGCCAAAAACGTTTCTCCGCCCGAAAGCGTGCTTGCTTTTCGCCTCATGCCGTCAAAGCAAAAATCTCGTATCCAAAAAGTTCCGTCCTCGTATTCCAGCGTGTACTTGCCGCCCGTAAGATCGCTTAGCACGAGCGACGCCGATGCCGTAAACTGTAAAACGTATTCTTCGGCTACGTACTCTACGAACTTGTCGCCCGAAACAAGCTTGTAAATATCGGAATATACGTCGTACAAACGTTTGCTTTCCGTACGCTCTTTTTCAAGTTCTCGCTTCTTGCTTAAATTTTGCTCGGCGACTTCTATTTCCTTTTCTGCTCTTGCAATAAAGGCAATAAGCGTCTCTTTTTCTTTTTTTGCTCGGCTCAGCTCGTCGCTTTTTTTCTCGGCTTTTTGCGCGTCGAACGGCGGCTTTAACGCAACCTGCTCTTTAAGTTTTTGCACCGATTCGCTCGCTGCGGCAGTACTTGCGATAAGACTTAAATGTTCTTTTCGTTTCAATTCGAGTTTTTTATTTGCGTTTTCGACTTTTGCGGCGTATTCGTCGTACCGTGCCGCAGTTGCTTTAAGCGACAATAAATCGCTAATGCCTTTTTGGTTTATTTCTTCGCTTAACTTGTCCGCTTCTACACGCTCTGCCACCCCTTGTCTTTTTACGTCGTCGGCATTTTTTTGAGCCGTTTCGTATTTTTGGGCTGTAAGTTTGATTTCGGTTTGCAAGTCCTTAAGCTCTTTGTCCAGCTTGTACGCCGCCATAGCGTATTTTTGCAATTCGTCGATTTTGTCGGGTACTTTGAGCGTTTCGCCTATTTTCGACAGCTCTGCTTTTGCCCGTTCAAGCTCGGCGTTTAGTAACGCGGCGTTTTTTTGATACTCGTCGTACATAACGACGCTCGTTTGTTTAACGCTTAAAAGTCCGTTGTAAACATCTAGCGCGTTTTGATATTCCTCTTCTACGCTTTTAAGTTCGTCGCCTAACTCGTCAACGCTTTCGTCGCGTTTTTTGTGCAGAGTTCCGCCGCAAACCGGACACACGTCGCCGTCCGACAGCCCGCTTCGAATAAACGCCGCCGCCTGAGAACGTCTGCGTTCTTCTTGCAAAAATTTTTGACGCTCCACTTCTTTTTTTAGCGACTCGACGGTTGCGAAAGCTTGCGATATCTTACGTTCGTTTTCGAGCGTTTTTTCCATTTGCTTCGCTCGTTTTTCGTTTGCTTCGTCCGCTTTTTTTTGCAAGTCGGCTAGCGACCTAAGTCGTGATTCGTATTCTTTTTTTAGATCGTCTATACGTTGTTTTAAGTCGAAAACGTCAAAGTACTCGCCTTTTTCGCCAAAATTCGTTACGTCGAATATCGCCTTTAGATTTTCGTCGAGCAGTACTCGCTTATTTCGCTCTAATTCGACCAATTTTTCTTTTTCGTCTTTTAAATTTGCTTCTTCGCTGCTTAACGTTTTCCACTTTTCGATAAGGTCGTTGCGATTTTGTTGGCGTTTTTCAAGTTGACGTAACAAGCTTTCGACGGTGCTTATCGCGTTTTTTGCGTTTTCCGCCTCCTTTAGTTTGCTTTCGGCTTCCTCGAGCTCTTTTTTTGCCTTTATCTCTTCTTCGTTTGCGCGAGAAAGCGCTGCCGAACTTTCGTTTAGTTTGTTTTGTTCGACTGCCAAATTCTTTTCGGCTTCGACGCATTTATCGAAGATCCTTTTAATCTCGTCCTGCGTTGCTACCTCTTTGCTTAGCTCCGCTTCCAAAAGTTCGAGCTCTTTTTCTCGCTTTTTGTTGCGATTGACTTCTTTGCGATTTTCGTCGATAGCCGCCAAGGTAACGTCTTTTAGTTCGTCCAAACGCTCGTTAACGTTGTCGATGATCGTCTTAAACTCGTTGACTTTAGCCTTAAATTTAGACCCTAGCTCCTTGTATTTGCCGAGCTTAAAAAGATTGCCTACCGTAACGTTTCGTTCGCCCTTTTTTGCCGTAAGAAATTTTGCAAACTTACCTTGCTCCAAAATAACCGTTTGCGTAAAATCCTCGACGCTAAGCCCTACGATTTCGCTTAAAGCGGCGTTTACCGCCGTAGTTTGCTCGGCAATCACTTCACCTTGGGTAAGATTGATAAGCTTTGCCTTGCTGCCGCTCGTTTTGCTTATTATTCGCGTTACCTCAAAAACGTCGCGTCGTCCGCCGTGCTCCGCCTCGAAGGTAAATCGTATTTCCGCCTTGTCCCTACGAAGATTTACGTAGTCCGAAAGCAACGAAGCGCGATTACAGCTGCCGAACAACGCTATGATTATACAATCCAAAATGGTCGTTTTGCCGCTACCCGTATCGCCGCAAATGCAAAAGAGTCCGTCAAAACGCAGGTCTATTTCCTGACGATCGTAAAAGCTGTTTACGCCGTCGATTACAAGTGATAACGGTTTCATTCAAGCGCCTCCAAGAATAATTTTATCGTTTCTTCGCCAGGCTCTTCGCCGCGTACCGCTTTGTAATACGAAACGAACAGCTCTTCGTCCGTTTGCTGACGGCGACGAAGCACTTCGCGCTTTACCGCTTTGTTGATTACCGTAAGCTTAACGAGGCAGTCGTGCGAACGTAATTTTTCCGCCTCGGAAGGCTTAAGCGGCGTCGAGCTTTCGTAAATAAGTTCGGCGTAGCAGTCTTCGACGTTTTGCAATAATTCGTCCGCCTGCGCAAAATTCATAGCTTGAAGTCTGACGAGCTTCTTCCCGCTTTTTATGGGACAGTGGCGTACCGATTTGTCTGCGGAGTCGTAAATTATAAACTCTTTGTCGTCGTTTTCGTCAAAATGATATTTAAGCAAACTGCCGCTGTAATATGCGTTTTTTGATTTTGAAACGCATTGCGGCTTGTGAATGTGCCCCAGCGCACAATAATCCGCTTGCGGCAATACTTCTTTGGTAAGCAGCACGGCGTTGCCCGGTCGCTCGTCGCTTAACAGGCAATCGTCCATAAACAAGTGCGACGCAAAAACGTTGACTTCGCCGTCGGTAAAACATTTGCAACATTTTTTTACTAGCTCGCCGACAAACTGCGGATAGTCTTGCACGGCACAGTCGAACTGCTTGTCCATTCTGCTTTTTGACGGAAACGGAAGCGTGGCAAGATTGAGCTTTTCGCCGCTTTTAGAAGTGAATTTAAGCCAACCGAAGCCGCCCTGCATCGACGACGTACTTATTTCGCCGTTGTCAAGTCCTCCAACGATGTACGCATTCAGCGCTTTTGCGAGTTCTTTGGGCGCAGCCAATCTGTCGGCGTCGTCGTGATTGCCCGCAAGTATCACTATCGGACGACTTGCCGACAGCTTTACGAGCGAGCGATAGAATAATTCTTCCGCCTCGGCGGACGGAACGGACGTGTCGAAAACGTCGCCGCTTACGACTATTATATCCACGTTTTCGCTTTTACAAAGCTCGTCCAGTTCGTCAAGCGCGGCTTCTTGTTCGGCTAATCTCGTTTTGTTTTCAAGGCGCTTGCCAAGATGCCAATCGGCTGTATGGGCTATTTTCATTCGGTTCTCCTTGTGTAGCTAAAGCAATCGTTACACTATATGTTGTAACGAAAAAATTGTCTCTTTTTTTGCTTGAAAAAAAATTTCGTTTGTGATATTATACAATATGCAGCGCTTTTAAGCAAGTCTTTTTTTACTTTGGAGCAAACAAAATGTTTACCAAACTTTCAAAAGAAAAAAATATGGTTCGTTCGGTACAGCTCGACAACCTTTTTATAAGCGAATACATGCCCTTTGCGCCCGAAAATTACGTTAAAGTTTATATTGCAGGGCTAAGCATGGCGCACACTTCGGACAACAGCCTTGACGAGCTTGCTATTTTGCTCGGACTTGACAAATCGGTTATTATGGAGGCGTTCGTTTATTGGAACGAACAGGGCGTAGTTAATATCGTTTCGTCCGATCCGCCCGAAATAGAGTACCTGGAAGTAAAACCGCTTAGCGCTCAAGTTAAAAAATACAGCAAAGCAAAGTACGAATCGTTTAACAATCAATTGCACGCAATGCTTCCGTCGCGCGTAATATTGCCGAGCGAATACAACGAGTACTACTCGATTATGGAAGTATTGCACATCGACGTAGACGCAATGCTTGCGATAATCGCATACTGCGTACGTCTTAAGGGCGAGAATATCGGATATCCGTACGTTTTGGCGGTAGCTCGCAACCTTGCGCATCAAGGCGCAACGAACTTTGAAAGAGTAAACGAAAAGTTAAACGAGCTTTCGCTGTACGAAAACGAATTGACGGCTATAATGAAGGCTCTGGGTTCAAGAAAGAGTCCCGACCACAACGACAGTCAAACGTACGTAAAGTGGACCAAAACGCTAGGGTTTACGCCCGAAGTCGTAATTCAAGTTGCTAAGTCGCTTAAAAAAGGCGGAATGGAACGTCTTGACGCAAAACTTACCAAGTATTACGAAAATCACGTTTTCTCGCTTGACGAGATTAAGGCGTACGAAGATAACAGAGACAGACTTTACTCGCTTACCAAAGAGATCAATCGCATACTAGGCATATACATAGAGCAGCTGGATTACACCATAGAAACGTATATAAACAAATGGCTTTCGTTCGGTTTTTCGGACGACACGCTTATCCTTATCGCAAAATATTGCTACGCACACGATATGCGTTCGCTTAGCGTAATGGACGAAACGGTTAAAAAATTCTACAAACAAGGCTTGCTGTCGCAAAGTTCTATAAGTTCGTTTATAAGCGAAGCCGTTTCGATAGACGAAGACATCCGCCGCATATTGTCGCTTGCGGGCGTAACCCGAAACGTAACTTCGTGGGACCGAGATTACTATCACACCTGGACGTACTCTTGGAAAATGCCGAAGGACGTCATAGACTACGCCGCTTCGCTGGCTAAGGGTAAAGGCAACGCCGCGGCGTACGTTAATTCCATTCTTGCATCGTGGCACGAACATAGCGTAACAAACGTGGAAGACGCAAAAAAATACTCGGTTCAAGAGCCTAAGGAAAAACAAAACGTTGTTACGGCAAAAAGCGCCGAACAGCTTAACGCATTGTTTGCGCATCTTAATCCGGAGGACATCTGATTATGGATTACAAAACGGCAATACGGCAAACGGTAGAAGCTCGTAAGAAAAAAGAAGCCGACGCAAAAGTATTGTATCTAGAGTTACTTAAAACGATTCCCTCATTGTACGAAGCGGAAAAGGAACTTAGAAACGCCAAAATGGACGCAATAAAAGGCAAAGCACCGAACGCAGAGCGCATAAATTCGCTTACGTTAAAGCGCGACGAAATACTTAGGAAAAACGGCATAACTTACGAAACGCTTAATCCCCCCTATTCGTGCTTGAAATGCAAAGACACCGGGCTTATCTGCGGCAAGCCGTGCAGCTGCGTAATAACCAAGTGTGCCACCGACGCTACGACCGACGACAGCGCAACGTTCGATAGGTCGAATTTTTCGGTTTTCCCGACCGACGAGCAAGAACGAATAGCCTCGGTTTACGGCAATGCTAAGGCGTTTTGCGAAAAATTCCCGCTTACCAACAAACTTAATCTTTTACTTATAGGAAGATGCGGATCGGGCAAAAGCTTTCTTGCTTCGTGCATAGCTAACGAAATATCCGCTAAGGGATACGGAGTTATTACCCTTTCGGCTTTTGCGTTTACGAACAGAATGTTAAAATACCACACGACGTTTGACGGCGACCGTTTTTCGTACCTAGATCCGCTGCTTGACTGCGACCTTTTGGTTATAGACGATCTCGGAAGCGAAAACGTACTTAAAAACGTAACTGTGGAATATTTGTTCCACGTTATAAACGAACGCATGAGCTCGAACAAACATACGATTTTTACGACCAATCTAGACGACGAAATGCTTCGTTCTCGTTACGGCGAACGAGTTTATTCTAGGCTGTTCAGCAAAAAAAGCGCCGGCTTTATCTTATCCAACAGCGATTTACGCAAATAACCGCATTTGATTTTTATAATACGAAAAACACGAACGAATTAAATCGTTCGTGTTTTTATTTTACAAAAAAAACGCCGCCTGCCTACGCAAGCGACGCCTTTATTAAAAATTATAGATCGTAGTAAAGTTCGAATTCTACGGGAGTCGGGATCTTGTTGATCTTGTCAAGTTCCTTACGTTTCTTGTCGATCCAAAGCTTTATAAGACGAGCCGGGAATACGCCGTCGCGGATAAGGTACTCGTGGTCCTTTTCAAGAGCGGTAAGCGCTTCGCCGAGCGAAGTGGGAAGATGTTGAATCTTCTTCTTTTCCTTGTCGCTTAAATCGAACAAGTTGAAGTCGAACGGTCCCCAACCGTTTTTGCGAGGATCGATCTTGTTGATAACGCCGTCGATACCTGCCATAAGAATTGCAGCGTACGCATAGTACGGGTTGCAGGTTGCGTCGGGGTTACGAAGCTCGAAACGCTTCTTGTCGGGAGATTTAGCGTATGCCGGAATACGAATTACCGAGCTGCGGTTTGCGGTTGCGTAACCGATGGTAGCCGGAGCTTCGAAGCCGGGAACGAGACGTTTGTACGAGTTGGTAGACGGATTGGTAAACGCACAAAGGCTGGCAGCGTGCTTAAGCAAACCGCCCATAAAGTAATGAGCCGTTTCGCTAAGCTGAGAATAACCGTTTTCGTCGTAGAATACCGGCTTGCCGTCCTTAAGCAAAAGCATATGAACGTGCATACCGTTGCCTGCTTCGCCGAAGATCGGCTTGGGCATAAACGTAGCGGTCATACCCTCGGCAATCGCCTGATTCTTTACGATATACTTGACTATCATGGTGTTGTCCGCCATCTTGGTAAGGTCGCCGAGTTCTACTTCGATTTCCACCTGTCCCGGACCGCCTACTTCGTGGTGATGATACTTAACTTTTACGCCCCAATCTTCGAGCATCATGCACATACGGCTGCGAATATCGTACGTAACGTCTTGCGGCTTGCAAGCGTGATATCCGCCCTTATGCGCAGTGTGATAACCATTGTTTTGAGTTTCGTCGTCGCCGCTGTTCCAGTCGGCTTCCCATGCGTCTACGTGATACATAGCTCTGTCCGGCTTGTTTTCGAACGCAACGTGATCGAAAAGATGGAACTCGAACTCCGGTCCTATGATCATACGATCGGCAATACCCATCTTGCGCATATATTCTTCGGCGGCAAGAGAGACGTTGCGCGGATATTGGTCGAATCTGCTGTTGTTTGCATCGATTATCCTTACGTCGCCCGACATGGTAAGCGTGGGGATTTCGGCAAACGGATCGATAACCGCCGATTCCAAAATGGGAATAAACACCATATCGCTCTTTTCTACTGCGGCAAAGCCGTAGTTAGAGCCGTCGAAACCGATACCGTATTTCATGGTATCTTCGTTGAATCGAGAAACGGGAATGGTAAGATGATGCCATCTGCCGTCGATGTCGATCATTTTAAAGTCAATCATTTTGATCTCGTTCTCTTCACAAAAAGCCAAAACTTCCTGTACGTTTTTAAACATTATATAGCTCCTTTATTACACAATACGTGTTTTTGGATATTTAGTATAGCATATAAAAACAAGTTAGTCAAACACTTTCTCTCGCTTTTTGACTTTTTAAGTTTTATTAGTCCCTTTTTATTGATTACGGGCCAAAACGAAACGTTTTTCGGTTTTAAACGACAAAACCGAATTCGTACGATCGGACGCGCAAAATTAATATAAATTTTTTTTAAAAACCGCCCTATTTTGTTTGACAAACCTTTTTAGATTTGTTACTATATGTAAGCTGTTTACGCGCGTGGGGGTATAGCTCAGCTGGTAGAGCACCTGCCCTGCAAGCAGGGGGTCAGCGGTTCGATCCCGCTTACCTCCACCACTTATTCAGCTAAAGGATTGTAGCTCAGCTGGTTAGAGCACCACCCTGATAAGGTGGGGGTCGGTGGTTCGAGTCCACTCAATCCTACCATACGAAACGAACAAACCGATTTGCACTTGTGGATCGGCTTTTTTATTACGAAAAACCAGGAGAAAAAATTGCTTAAAAAGGTTTATTACGACGATTTCGACGCTGTTTATTCAATTATGGAAAAGAGCTTTCCGTCCGACGAACGCCGAAGTTACGAAAAACAACGCGCTTTGCTTGACGAAAAAAAGTATTCCGTTTTCGCTTTACAAGGCGAAAAAAGCATAAAAGCTTTTATTTCGACTTTCGTTTTCAACGATTTTGCTTACGTCGAACATTTTGCGGTTAGTCCCGACTTTCGCAATCAAGGACTGGGCTCGATAATTTTGAACGAATTAAAATCCACCCTTAACAAAAGTCTGTGCCTAGAAGTAGAACTTCCGAATACCGAACTAGCAAAACGGCGCATAGATTTTTATAAACGCAACGGGTTTTATCTTAACGACTATCCTTATATGCAACCGCCCTTTTCAAGCGACAAAAACGCCGTTCCCCTTTTGGTTATGACGACCGAGCGAACGCTGGACAAAGCAGAATTCGAACGCGTAAAATCCGTACTTTATAAAGAAGTGTATCGTGTAAGCGGAAAGCTCGATTTTTAATTCGCCGCCGACACTTGACTTAACGAAAATAACGTGTTATAATCGTCTTATGAGAATACTTGTTACCGGCGGCGCCGGATATATCGGAAGTCACACTTGTTTGGAACTACTCGGCTGCGGCTACGACGTTACGGTCGTAGACAATCTTTGTAATTCAAGCGTAGAAGCGATAGAACGCGTCGAACAAATAACCAAAAAGAACATTGAATTTTTTAAGGCGGATTTGCTGGACAAGCATGCGCTGGAAAATATTTTTAAATTGCAAAAAATCGACTGCGTTATTCATTTTGCAGGGCTTAAAGCCGTAGGCGAATCGGTCGCCAAACCTTGGCTGTATTACAACAACAACGTCGTAGGCACTCTTAACTTACTAGACGTTATGTGTAGGTTCGGCGTTAAAAAGCTAGTCTTTTCTTCGTCGGCAACCGTTTACGGCGACTCGAAGCAAATGCCGCTTACCGAAGATTGCCCAAAAGGCATGTGCACGAATCCGTACGGCTGGACGAAGTGGATGATAGAACAAATACTTACCGACGTACAAAAAGCCGACGAGGAATGGAGCGTTATTTTGCTTAGATATTTCAACCCCATAGGCGCGCACAAAAGCGGGCTTATAGGCGAAAACCCCAGCGGCGTTCCAAACAACCTTATGCCGTACATCACGCAAGTTGCGGCAAAAAAACGCGCAGAGCTAGGCGTGTTTGGCAACGACTACGATACGCCGGACGGCACGGGCGTACGCGATTACATTCACGTAGTCGACCTTGCAAAAGCGCACGTAAAAGCTTTGCAAAAACTAGACGGCGGCACTAAGATATACAACATAGGCACGGGCAAAGGCTACAGCGTATTGGATATCGTAAAAAGTTTTGAAAAAGTTAATAAAGTCAAAATACCCTACTCGATAAAGCCGCGTCGAAGCGGCGACGTACCAATATGCTACTCTTGCCCCGACAAAGCCAAAAAAGAGCTTGGTTGGCAAGCCGAATTCGGCATAGACGAAATGTGCAGAGACGCTTGGCAATTTCAAAAAAACAATCCTAGCGGCTACGAAAAATAAGTATAAAATTTTTATCGTTACGCATACTAAACGCGTACCAAAGAAGATCCAAAGATAAAGGCGGTCCGTCGGGCCGCCGATTTTTTTATCGTTTAAACGCTTTCTAGCAGCAACTTGTCGGCGACCAAAGCAATAAACTCGCCGTTTGTCGGCTTTTCGTTTTGCGAATAAACGCGCACGCCGAAAAGCGAATTTATGTTTTCGATTTTACCTCGGTTCCAACCCACTTCTATTGCGTGACGAATTGCTCGCTCTACCTTAGACGGACTGGTATCGAAGCGCTGAGCTACGCCCGGATACAGCTTTTTGGTGATACTGTTTATTATGTCCGGATCTTCGATGGAAAGCTTAATCGCTTCGCGCAAGTACTGGTAACCTTTAATGTGCGGCGGTATGCCTACCGAAATGAATATTTTGGTAATGCGCTCCTCTAGCGACTTGTTCTTTATTAGTCGCCTGCTTTTTTGATTAAGCGCTTCTTCCACCTTTTTTACTATGCTTTCGACGGGTGTTGGCTTAAGCAAATAATAGTCGCACCCAAGCTCCATCGCCTTAGCGATGAATACGTCCTGACTAAGTGCCGACACGGCTATAACTTTAGCCGACTTTTTATCGAACTTTTCCAAAAAAGCAAAGCCGTCCATTATCGGCATAACCAAATCGAGCAAAACGCAGTCGACTTCGTTTGATTTTTCAAGTCCGTCCTTGCCGTTGTACGCAACGATAACGTCGTACAGCTCCGAATCGAAGCCGCGACGAAGCTCTTCGACAAATTCGGTATTGTCATCTACTATCAAAATTCTTGTTTTCATGCGATAATATCCCTCTTTTTTGATATATTTTTATCATAAATAGTATATATCGCAATAATTCCTGTTTGCAACAATTTATACGCCAAATTGCTAAAATAAATTGGTCTATTAAAGGAATATTTTGTCGATAAATCGAATATTATGAATTATTCGATTTTATATAAAAAAATCCGCTCAAATTTAATTTTGAACGGAATTGTTTTTTATTATTTAAACCGAATCGTATCGGCGGCTTACCGCTTACATCTGCATAAAAACAATCTTAAGCGCAACGCCGCAACGGTAAAACGGCGCCCTTACGACTGAGTTCCTAGCGGAATTTTTGCTTCGTCAAAATTATCGCAACAATAGAACGCTAACTTTTCTACGGATTTTATAGTAATCGGCAACGTTAAATCGCTTAGCTCCTCGCAGTACGCAAACGTTCCTGCAGATATTTTTTCTATTTTTTCGTTGTACACCACGCTTTTTAGGGCGACACACTTTAAAAACGCACGCTCGCCGACAAACGTTACGTTTTTACCCATAATAACTTTTTGCAAATACGCATTGGTTTGAAACGCTCCCGACGCTATTTGCGTTACCGTATCGGGAACGGTAAACTCCGTCTCCGTTTTGCCGGGCGCGTATCTGATAAGCGTCTTGCCGTCCTTAGAATAAATATTGCCGTCAATCGAACAATAATTTTTATTATAGCCGTTTACGGTTATGTTTTTAAGTTTTAAGCAGCCGTAAAAAGCGTTTTCGCTTATTTCGGTTACTCCGCTTCCTATTTCCACCAGCTCGATATTGGTATTAAGCAAAGCGTAATTTGTTATGTATTTTATATGCCTGCCTATTACGACCTTTTTAACGGCTGTCCCCCTGCAATCCACCTTAGGCGCAATAATAGTCGGATCGGTCATGCCAAAGTCCAAAAGCTCGCCGGTGCCGTTTTGCGGAGAAGATATTTCCGTAACCGACCAACCGTTATACTCCGTAGGAATCACCAAAACGTCACCCTCGTAATCGCCTAGTCCCATAACGGCGCCGCTAGAATACGAAAGCAAATTAACGTCGCCATCGCCGATCGGCTCGTCGTCGCCGCACGCGATTGCCGCAAAACAAATCGAAAACACCATAAAACAACAAATAACGCCTAACGTCAACCTTCGTTTCATATTTGCCTCCTGATAAATTAATTTTTTATCCAAGCATAATCGACGTAATCCGCCAAAGTTTGCAACACGTTTTCGCTCGACAATTTTTCGCCTTGTATGCTAGTCGAACCGCTTTCGCCGACTACGCTCCAACCGGTAGTATCTTTAAACTCTACGCTCGTAAGCGAATCACACGCATCGAATACACCCTTGCCAAGCGATCTAACCGACGACGGAACGACTATCGTTTCCATTTTTGTGCAACAGCATAACGCATAGTCGCCAATACGAGTTACGTCGTTGCCCATAGTTACGCTCGACAACGCATTGCAATTATAAAGCGCGTAGTCGCTTATCTTAGTAACCGCCGACGGAAAATCGATACTGCCCAAACCCATGCAAAACATAAAAGCACCGTCTCCGATTGCGTTTACGGAAGAAGGTAGGTTAACGCTTTCTAACTTTGTGCAGTAATAAAATGCGTGTTCGCCTATTTTCGTAACCGACGAGGGAACGCTTGCCTTAGTCAAGTTGTAGCAATTAAAAAACGTATTGGTCGGAATTTCCGTGATTTTTTGTCCTAGTTCGACCTCTTCCAGCGAAATACACCTAAAGAACGTGCCTTCGCCTATTTGAGTAACGTTGCCACTCAGCGTTATCTTTTTTACGTTTTGATTGGTTAAAAACGCCTTTGCCGCTATTTGCGTTACCGTATCGGGAACGGTAAACTCCGTCTCCGTTTTGCCGGGCGCATATCTGATAAGCGTCTTGCCGTCCTTAGAATACAAATTACCGTCAATCGAACTATAGTTTTTATTATCTTCGCTTACCGTTATGTTTTTAAGGTTCAAGCAGGCGTAAAAAGCGTCCTCGCTTATATACTTCACACCGCTTCCTATTTCTATTTCTTCGATGTTTTCGTTGTGAAACGCAAAGTTTTTAATTTCTTTAATCTCATCGCCTACGACGACTTTCTTTATAACGTTAGGATTTACTGCCTTATCGCTAGGCGTGTTGACATAGTAATAATTGGTAGGATTAAATGAATAGCTGTACGGTTGCGAAGAGGAAATTGATTCTATATTTTTTCCGTCGTGCTTTTTAGGAATAATCAACAGCTCGCCTTCGGCTTCGCCTAGGCTTAAAAGCGAGTACTGTCCGTCCACGTCGTTACCGTATTCCAACGAATCAACGTCCACGTCGCCTTTGCTGCACGCCGCAAAACAAATCGAAAACAGTAGCGCCACGATAACCAATAATATCTTAATTGCAACTTGTTTTTTCATAATAGTCCTCCTTACGGTTATTTTAGTAAAAATATGCAAACGTAGTTTTTGTTATTATATCATCCCTCCCCCTCCAAATGTCAACTGTTTTGTAGGAATAAGTGAACGTTTTTTACAATTCCGTCACTCGTTTTTAATGTTCGTATTTCCTAAACTATTTACGGTTTTATTCGTTGCTTAAAAAATTTTTATATTTTTTGGAACTTTTTTTCGTTTACCTATTGAAATTTTTGTTTTTATGTGTTATACTGTACGAAAGCAGGTAGAAAGAGTGGAATTTGAAGATAACATAATAGTCAATAAGCTTACCATTTTGTTCTTTATCGACAAAATGGACGTTACGATGGCAGAGTCAATTATTTTTGAGGTCTGCTATTATCGTAATCTTTGGCTGGAATATATGGACTGCGCCGACACGCTTAAGCTTTTGCTTGACGCAGGATTTCTTTTTAAGACCACTCACGACAACACCGTTTACTACAACATTACCCCCGACGGACGAGCTTGCTTGTCGCACTTTTATTCGCGCATACCGGCTTCGGTGCGTGCGGAAATAACCGAATGGGTAAAAGAAAATCGCGCAAGTTACAGACGTAAGCAAGAATATCTTACTTCGTATCACCTTAATCCCGACAAAACGTACACTTGCACGCTTAAAATCGTAGACTCGATGAAAACGGCTTTGGACCTTAAGTTTATCGTCCCCAATAAGGAGATTGCTAAGTCGGTAGCAAAAAAATGGGAACTTAAGGCGGCTCAGATTTATACCACGCTTTACGAACAATTAGTAGATTAGGCGGAACGAAAACGCCTGAGTTTTAGGAGGAACAAATGGACAAAATCGAAACTTACCGCACAAGCGGTACGTGCTGCAAACAGATAATGTTTTCGGTTAACGACAAGAACGAACTTACTTCGTGCGTGTTTATTCACGGTTGCTCGGGTAACCAACAAGCAATATCTCGGCTGGTAGTAGGCAAACCCATCGACGAGATTATCGCTAAGCTTAAGGGTATTCCCTGCCGAGGCACCACGTCCTGCCCCGATCAGCTTGCGTGCGCTTTGATTGCTTACAAAGAACGCAACAATGCCAACAACGAATAAAATTTGATTTGTTTATAGGGCTACGGTTTTTCGCCATAGTCCGTTTTGGTTTGCTTAATCGTTTAAAAATCGACGCAAAACAAAAAATTCGGTCAATCAAAAAAAGACTAACGATACACTCGCTAGTCTTTTTGTTTTTTGCCGTTTGCCGTATTTTTTAGCTTTAGATATCTAGCTTTGGTTGCGTTGCCGCCGCGAACGTGCCGCTCCTTTAAGTTAAGGTCGAGCACTTCTTTTACGCTTAGATACAAGGCGTAGTCGATTTGTTTAAGTCTTGTCGTAACGTCTTTGTGTACGGTGCTTTTGCTTACTCCGAATTTCAACGCCGCTTCGCGCACGGTACTTTTGCGCTTGTAGACGTACTCCGCCAACATTCTGCACCTTAGCTCTATGTATTTCTTCATTGCAATACCTCTTTAAACTTCGTACTACAATATTATGAGAGCTTTTGACGAATTATGTCTTTACGTTAACGTACAGACTGCCGCTTTTACACGAATACAGTTTTTTGCCCGCAAAAAAATCGTTAGGCTCGGCGCCTACGGTAGCCGTTATCGTTGCCCGACTTACGTTTTTGCCTTTAAGTATTCGCTTTAACGCTTCGGGCGAAAATCCGCAATCGTCCACTATTGCCTGCGTTTTGCCCATTAAGGTCGCCTTAAACGGAATTTTAAGACCGCAACGCAAAATTTCACGCTCGTCGGCTAAGGTTAGATTTTGTGCAAAGTACATATTTTTGCTGCTTAACGCAAAGCCGTCGCACGCTTGTTTACCGATTATCGTGCCGAATGCCATATCGTTAGTCTTGCCGCTCGTTTCAAAAAAAGTGTTTTTTATTATCAGCTCGGTTTTTGCGGCTTTAAGCAACTTCATACTTTCGTACTGCACCACCGTTGCCCCGAAGTAGCACAAAAGCTCGGCTTCGTCGTAACTTAATTTTTTTATTACGCCGCCGCGTCCGTCGTAAATTCCGTCCACGTCCGTCCACTTAACGTACTTGGCTTTAAGCGCCGCCGCAATTGCCGCTCCGCTTACGTCGCTTCCGCCGCGTGGCAACAACTTTATTTTGCCGCTTGGCAGTTTGCCGTAAAAGCCGGGAATTACGCACGGAGTACATATGTTTACGGCGTGTGCGCACGTCGAACGCAAGTCAACCTTTCCGTCCATGGTCAGCTTTACGCACTCCGTCGCGTCCAAAAACTCGTACCCTATCGCCTTAGCAAGTAGTTTTGCCGTAAAATACTCGCCGCGCGACAACGCGTAATCGTAGCCGCAACCCGAATTTATCGCGGCTTGTAGCGAAGTTAACCAAGCGTCTGTACTAAGCCCGAATTCCTTGGCAACGAGCGAAAATCGACGCTTTACTTCGTCGAATTCTTCGCATTGCGCACTGCCGTATAATTCCCACTTCTTATAAGCAAAAAGCAACAAATCCGTAACTTTGGGCTTTCCGCCCGGAGCGGAAACTATTACTACGGGTATATCGTTATCCTTTATTATTTTTATTACGCGCCTAAAGCCTTCGCCGCAGGCAAGCGACGAGCCGCCGAACTTTGCTACGATCATACACGTATTGTATGCGCTTTTTCGGTGGTTTTGTTACTACTTACCTCAATTTCGCTTGATTAGACTCTTTGTTGCGCATATACGCTTTTTACACGCAAAATTGCAAATAAAAACGCACGTATGCCGATATGCGCATGCGTGCGTTAGTCGTTTATTGAATTATCGTTGCGTTTTCCACACGAATGTACGAATAGTCGGTAAGCTCTTTTATGAGTTCTTCATCAACGTGAGTACACGTAATTATCGTTTGGTAGTTCTTTATTTTGGACATCAATCGCTTTTGTCTGCTTATATCCAACTCGCTTAGCACGTCGTCGAGCAAAAGCACCGGATATTCGCCGCGCGCCCCCACTATTTCCACTTCGGCAAGTTTAAGAGCGAGCGAAGCCGTACGCTGCTGACCTTGCGAACCGAACGAACGAATATCCTTATCGCCTATAGTAAACGCTATATCGTCCTTGTGCGGACCGGTGTGCGTATAGCCGCGCAATCTGTCGTTTGCTCTATCCGACTTTAATTTTTTAGCGAACGCCGCTTTTATTTCCTCCACGCTCGATCCGTCTATCGATTCGTAACCAAGAACGAGCGTTTCTTCGCCGCCCGTAAGGTACGAATGGCACTCGCCTGCCGCAACGCTAAGGTTTTGCACAAACCCGCGCCTAGTCTTTATTATTTTAGAGCCGCAATCGACCAACTGCATGTCCCATACGTCCAAAGCGTCGTCGGTTACGCGCCCGTCTTTTAGCAACTTATTGCGCTGCATAAGAATTTTGTTGTATCGCGAAAGCAAATAAAAGTATGTTTTTGACATTTGACACAGCGCGATATCCATAAACCGTCTTCGATCGGCAGGAGATTCTTTTACTATGCGCATTTCGTCGGGCGAAAAGAACACCGTGGAAACCACGCCCATCAATTCGCCTATTCGCGATATGGGCATACCGTTTATAAACACTTTTTTGGGAGTAAGTCGGTCTATCGTTATTTCGACTTTGTCCGTTCCGTACTCTTTTTGCACGCTAAGACGAACGGTCGCCTTTTCTTTGTCGTAGTTTATAAGCTCTTTGTCGCGAGGAGTGCGCGCGCTTTTTCCGACGCTGCACAAATAAACCGCTTCTAGCAGGTTGGTTTTGCCCTGCGCGTTGCGGCCTACGACGAAATTTATTTTATCCGAAAAATTCGCCGTTTGATGGATGTAGTTGCGGTACGAGTCTACCGTGAGCGACTTTATAAACATACATGCTTATTATATCAAAACGCGCGGCAAATGTAAAGCGTTACTACTTACTTTTCTTCCGTGAAGAAAAGTAAGCAAAAGAAGCTTGAAGAAATAGATTTGGCGGTAGTGAGTTTGATTGTACCGAGAGTTAAACGCTTAACGGAGAGATTGCCACGCTTCGCTCGTTGGTGACGTGTAGTTTTTGGCGGCAATTGAGTAGCTAAGTGCGAAAAAATTATCATTGCAATAAATGAATTACGGTAATTGAAAATAATAAGGACATTGTAGAAAATAATGCAATAAACACTACCCCTTAACCACGTCACCAACGAGGAACAAAGCGACGTGGCAATCCCGCAGTTTGAAAAGCCAAGGCTTTTTAGCCTTGCTTTTCAAACTGCTTATTGGTTTTTTAAGGATTAGGTTGTTTTCTGCTGTTATTACAGTACTAACATACGTTTCGCTTCCGCGCGATCCTTCACCTGCGGTTCAGGATGACAGAATGGCGAAGCGCGAAAAAATAAAAATAGCGTTTTGCGTTTGTTCGTTACCAAAACGAGTAGATTATAAGTGCGTACGCCCATTTTATGTCATTCTGAGCTTTTGCGAAGAATCCCGCGGAAGCGGTTACCTTTCTTGTAAGAAAGGTAACCCAAAGAACTTTATGGGAATTGGGTTTGGGCAGTAGTGCGTTGGATGTTACCGAGAGTTAATCGCTTAACGGAGAGATTGCCACGCTTACTTCGTAATCTCGCCCTTTAACAAAAAACGGCACCTTTGACCAAGGTGCCGTTTTTTGTTAAACTTTGATTTTCTATTAGACTTGTTTGTTTACCAAACAAGTATCGTTTTGCCGTCCGTATCGTAGTGCCAATAGTTGCCGCTTTCTACCGCGTTTTCACCCTCGAACGGATTGCTTTCGCTATAATAGTAATGTTTTGCTGCGATAAAATATGTGTTGTTTTCCCACCACTCGCCGCTTGTGTAGATTTTTATCTGTGCCCACTCGTCCGTCGTTCCGCTGTAATATACAGTTTTTAGTTTGCTGCAATACGCGAACGTGCCTACTCCTATGTTTGTTACACTATTACCGATCGTTATGCTTGTTAAGTTACTACAAGAAGAGAACGCATATTCCTCTATGCTTGTTACGCTATCACCGATTGTCACGTTTGTTAAGCTACTGCAATACTTGAATGCATATTCTCCTATACTTGTTACGCCGTTGCCTATACTCACGCTTGTTAAGCTACTGCAATTACTGAACGCATATTTCCCTATGCTTGTTACGCTATCCCCAATTGTCACACTTGTTAAGTTACTGCAATCAAAGAACGCATAGGCGCTTATCTTTGTTGCCGTGGTTATATTTACTTCCGTTACTAATTGGTTATTTATATATAAATTCTTTGCTGTGCATAACGGATTAGAACCGATATAATTGTAATAACTATCTTCCGCAAATTCTATCTGCACCCACTCGTCTATTGTTCCGCCGTAAAATACACTTTTTAGCTCGTCGCAATAATTGAACGCACTTTTTCCTATGCTCGTTACGCTATTACCGATTGTTACGCTTGTTAAATTAGCGCACTCCCAGAACGCATATTCCCCTATGCTTGTTACGCCGTTACCGATTGTCACACTTACTAAGTTACTGCAATTATAGAATGCGCCTTCTCCTATGCTTGTTACGCTGTCGGGTATTATTACACTTGTTAAATTACTGCAATAAGAGAACACTCTCGAGCAAATATACTTGGTGTTTTCGTTTATTGCACAAGACGTTATATCCTTTGACTTTGCTCCTTTTAATACAACATACGGATTATTGTTATTGCCTAGATAATATGCATTATCGTATTCGTTATAACTTAAGCTACTGCAACCTGAAAACGCACCTCCTCCTATGCTTGTTACGCTATCGGGAATTTCTATACTTGTTAAACTTTCGCAATTATAGAACGCAAATTCCCCTATGCTTGTTACGCTATTACCGATTGTTACGCTAGTTATATTTTTACAATTTTCAAACGCATAATCTTTTATGCTTTCTCCGCCGTTTATCGTAACCGTCTTTAAGTAATACGTGTTTTTTATTAATTCTATCGCTATCGTAGGTATCGTCGCCGTTTCTATGTTGTCGCAACCGGAAAACGCACCTCCTCCTATACTTGTTACGCTAGAGGGTATCGTTATGTTTTTTAAGCTTTTGCAATAGTAGAATGCATAATTTTCTATACTTTCGCCGCTTGTAATTACTACAGTATTTAAATTATCGTTTTTAACATATTTACAAGCAATCGCTGGTATTATTGCCGTTTCTATCGGGCAACCGCTAAACGCATCGTTTCCTATACTTGTTACGCTGTCGGGAATTGTTATTTTGCTTAATTTGCTGCAATTATAAAACGCATAGCCGTTTATCGCCGTTATCCCAAAAGGTATCGTTATTTCGGCTTTATCGCCAAAGCAACCCACAAGTATCTTTTTGTCGCCGACCGTGTATATTACAAATCCGTTATCGTCGATAGACACTTTACTTGGCGTATCGTCGGTATATACCGCAAGAGCGCACAACCCTACGTAACCGTTATCTTCGCTTCCCGGCGTTATAGTTAATGAAGATTTATTGTATATTTCTACCAAATGATAGCATTTGTAGAACGCATATTCTCCTATGCTTGTTACGCCGTTGCCTATTGTTACGCTTGCTAACGAACTACACTCATCAAACGCAATCCGTTCTATGCTTGTTACGCCGTTGCCTATCGTTACGCTTAATAAATTTTTACATTCTCTCAACGCCGCCTCGCCTATGCTTGTTACACCGTCGGGGATTGTTACGCTTGTTACGATATTGCATCTATACAACGCAAAATCGTGTATCGACGTTACGGTAGAAGGTATCGTTATTTCGGTTTGATTGCCGGTGTAGCCGACAAGCATCTTTTCGTTTCCGTCCGTGTATATTACAAATCCGTCATCGTCGGTAGATAACTTGCTACCGCCTTCTTTGGTATATACGTTCATTGCATAACCTGCTACAGAACCATAAGTCCGGCTTCCTGCCGTAATATTAAGCGAAGATTTATTGTATACTTCTACCAAGCTATAACATTCATCGAACGCATATTCCCCATAGCGGTCCCCATATATGCTCTTTACGCTTGCGCCGATTGTTACGCTTATTAAGTTATAGCAATCAGAGAAGGCACTACTTCCTATGCTCGTTACGCTATCCGGAATTTCTACGCTTGTTAAACCGCTGCAATCATAAAACGCGCCACGCTCTATACTTGTTACGCCTTTGCCTATAGTTACGCTCGTTAGGCTAGCATAACCGGCGAACGCATAATAGTTTATCTTTGTCGCCGTTGTTATATTTGCTTCTGTTACTAATCGATTGTTTATATATAAATTCTTTGCATAACATAGCGGATTGGCAGAATAGTTGCCAAACCATATTTGCGCCCACTCGTCTATCGTTCCGCCGTAGTATACACTTGTTAAGCTACTGCACTTATAGAACGCACTTTTTCCCATGCTCGTTACGCTAGAGTGAATTGTTACTTCGCTCAAGCTACTGCAAGAAGAAAACGCGTCTTCTCCTATGCTTTCGCCGTCGGTAATTACTAACGTTTTTAATTTATCGCCGAAAAAATCAAAATCGGCTATTGCCGGCGCCGTTAACGTTTCTATAGAGCAATCATAGAACGCTTTTTCTCCTACGCTTGTTACGCTAGAGGGGATTGTCACTTCGCTAAGATAATCGTCTTTATAAAACGCATAACTGTTTATCGACGTTGTCGTAGAAGGAATCGTTATTTTAGTTTGATTGCCCATGTAACCCACAAGCATCTTTTCGTCGCCGTCGTTGTATACAATAAAGCCGTCATCGTCGGTAGATAGCTTGCTTCCGCCTTTTTCGGTATATACGTTTTTTGCGTAACGTCCTATCTCTCCATGTTCACGTGATCCCGGCTCTATCGTAAGCGAGGATTTATTATATATTTCCACTAAGGAATAGCAGTACGAAAACGCACCGCCTTCATACCCATACCCATAATTTCCTATGCTCACAACGCTACTGCCTATTGTTACGCTCGTCAAGTTGTAACAGCCTTCAAACGCAAAGGCGGCTATGCCTGTTACGCTATCCGCGATTATTACCTTACTAATGTTTGTATGCATAAACGCATACCTAGCGATTCCCCTTACCGTATATCCGTCAATCGAGGACGGAATAATCAACTCTTTATCTTCACAAGAACCCATGCCAGTTACCGTAGCCGTTTTATCTTCGTCATTAAAGGTATACTCTAGTCCTACAGAATAATTCGGTTTTTTTGTATCTTCGCAACCGATAAAACAAAGTGCGCTTATTGCAAGCAGAATGCCGACTATTAACGAAATTAATAATTTTGGGAGCGTTTTAGATTTAACGGTTAGCTTGTTCGTCATAAAATTACCTCCTGCGCCAACATTGCAGTTGAAACATAAATTCATCTACAAAATATATTATCACACTTTCGCAAATTTTGCAAGCACCGACCAATATCCGAGTGAAATATTTTAAACCGAATTAAATAAGCTTATGGAATTGAGTTTTACGATAATGCGTTTGACCAAGCCGAGAGTATAAAGCTACACGGAGAGATTGCCGCGTTTCGCTCGTGGGTGACAAGTGGATTAGGATGTTTTCTACTGTTACACAGTACTAACAACCGTTTCGCTTCCGCGCGATCCTTCGCCTTTGCGGCTCAGGATGACAGAGTGATTGAGCGCAAAAAATAATTACTTGGCGGTAGTACGTTGAATGTTACCGATAGCGTACAGTATCACGGAGAGGTTGCCACGTCGCTTCCAGCTCCTCGTGGGTGACAAGTGGATTAGGTTGTTTCCTATTGTTGCTTTAGTACTAACAACCGTTTCGCTTCCGCGAGATCCTTCCCTGCGGTTCAGGATGACAGAGTGGCTGAGTGCGAACAAAGAGTAGCGTTATTCACACTACCCTTTTAGAATTAAGTTTCTTTGGCTTACCTTTCTTACCTAAAGAAAGGTAAGCCTTTTGCCTACTTTTCTTTCTCTAAAGAAAAGTAGGTTTTTTGTGAAATTTGCAAAACCATAAAAAAATCAGTTGCGTTTTTATTTGTCGTTGTGATATAATTGCCTAAGGTAAAACGAGAGAGAAGGTATAGGATGAATTCTACTGTTGCAAGCAATCGTATCGCTAAACTCAGCACTAAAGCAATGCCTATTTTTTCTTTTCGTTCGTTGACCGTCTTTAATAGTCATTCCATTTGAAGTTCCTAAAAAAAGGAACTTCTTTTTTTGCGCGGAATAAAAATTTTTTTGGAGGGTTCTATAATGAACAACAAAAACGGTTTACTTTATGACGTCCATGAAAAACCGCCGTTTGGTCAGAATTTGCTTTTTGCAATTCAGCAATTCTTGGCAATAATCGCGGCTACCATTCTCGTCCCCATTCTTGCGGACGCAAGCGGCGTTTACCTTTCTCAGTCCGCAGCCCTTATCGGCGCAGGCTTCGGAACGCTTGTTTATGTTTTGTTTACAAAATTCAAGAGTCCCGTATTCCTTGGCAGTTCGTTTGCGTTTATCGCACCGCTTACTACCGCTTGCGCGTTCGGCTACTTCGGTATAATACTCGGTTCGATTTTCGCGGCGCTCGTGTACGTGATTATCGCAATAGTAGTAAAGATGGTCGGCACCGATTGGCTTAACAAGCTTATGCCGCCCGTTATTATCGGACCTACGGTTGCGCTTATCGGACTTTCGCTTTCCGGTTCGGCGATGAACAACCTTATGAACGTTGCCGTTTCGGCAGATAACTACAATCTTCTTGCAATCGCAGTGGGCATAATTACATTCCTTATCGTAGTTATCGCTTCGGTTAAGGGTAGCAAAACCATGAAGCTCTTCCCGTTCGTTATCGGCGTGCTTGGCGGATATATTCTTGCCGCAGCAATTACGCTTATCGGCTACCACGCTTGCGGCTCGGAATATTGCAACCTTATCGACTTTTCGACCTTTGCAAAAGTTACCGACTTTAGCAATTGGCTTCCCAACATTACGTTTATCGGAATGTTTAGCGAAGGCTTTTCGAAGCTTGACGGCTTTACCGGCGTTCTTACCGTGTTCGTTGCGTTCGCACCCGTTGCCTTGGTTGTATTTGCCGAGCACGTTGCCGACCACAAAAACATCGGCTCGATTATCGGCAAAGATCTTCTTACCGATCCCGGTCTTCACAGAACTCTTCTCGGCGACGGTGTAGGCTCGTTTGTAGGCGCGTTGTTCGGCGGCTGCCCCAACACCACGTACGGCGAATCGATCGGCTGCGTAGCAATCTCACGCAACGCTTCGGTTTACACCACCGTTACCACCGCAATCATTTGTATTGTAGTTGCGTTCTGCTACCCCATTATGCTTTTCGTAGAAAGCATTCCGTCGTGCATAGTAGGCGGAATTTGTATCGCCCTTTACGGCTTTATCGCAGTATCCGGCTTGCGTATGTTTAAACACGTAGACCTTGACAACAGCAAAAACTTGTTTATCGTTGCGGCTATCTTCGTTACCGGTCTTGGCGGAATGTATTTGCAATTCGGCAAAGTTCAGGTTTCGAGCATTGCTTGCGCACTTATCCTCGGCATAATCGTAAACCTTATTCTTAAGCCGGCAAAAGCAGAAGTTAATAAGGAAGTTAAGTACGAACAAGAAACCGAAGAAAATATGTTCGGCACTCAGGTTGTAGAAGGCAAAAACGCTGCCGACGAAGCTGCGGCTACCGAAGAAAAATAATAGCAATTAAGGAGCTAAAAATGAAAGACTTCAAAAACGTACATATTTTAGATCATCCGCTTATTCGCCATAAGCTGGCTATTATTCGCAACAAGGACACCGACACCAAGCAATTCCGTGAGATTATAAAAGAGCTTGCTACTCTTTTGGCTTACGAAAGCTTTAAAGAAGTGCCCACTACCGAAATCGAAGTAGAAACGCCGCTTGAAAAAACGACCCAAACGGTTATTAAAGAAAATTCGATTGCAATCGTTCCCATTTTGCGCGCAGGGCTTGGCATGGTAGACGGTATTCTTACGCTCTTCCCCGCCGCTAAGGTCGGTCATATAGGACTTTATCGCAACGAAGAAACGCTAGAGCCTCAAGAATATTACTGCAAACTTCCCGTTGGCATCGAAGACAAAACGGTTATGCTTGTCGATCCGATGCTCGCTACGGGCGGAAGCGCGTGCGACGCAATCAAGCTCCTTAAAAATCGCGGCTGCAAAACCATCAAGCTTTTGTCGATTATCGCCGCTCCGCAGGGCGTAGAAAAAGTCGCCACTACTCATCCCGACGTAGAAGTTTACGTTTCTACTCTTGACAGATGCCTTAACGAAAACGGCTACATCCTTCCAGGACTCGGCGACGCAGGCGACAGAATATTCGGCACCAAATAAACTTGCCGAAAACTTAAACAACAAAAAGAAGCGAACGATTTTCTTCGCTTCTTTTTTTGTTGCGCAAAGCGACTTTTTTCGCCTACCGTTTTTTATACGCTAGCGGTTACTTACCGCATTTTCCAAATAAACTTGTACGTTTTATTTGCAATGCGGCGGCAAATATGATATACTTAACGAAATATGATTGCGGTTTTTGTCGCAACTTTTGTAACACCCGACCGCACAAACAATCTTTTAGAAAAACTTTATGTTCGGCAACGAAATTCATGCAACTCTATCGACTTCGTACGACGTGTTTTAGCAATTTAAATAGTCACAATGTTTTTGTACTTCAATGCGTTTTACCTTATCGACGACAGAAAAAGCGCACGCAATTTAATATATAAACTAAGTAGTTTCGTTTAATAATTGCATACACAAAAAAAGGCTCGATTTAGTCCCGACAAAACAAAAAAACAATAAAAAACAATATAACCAACGGAGAAAAACAGTGAACGACGAAAAAATAGACAAAATTGTTTTAGCGCAACGCGAATTTTTTCAAAGCGGTAAAACTCTTTCCGTAAAATTTAGAATAGCGGCGTTAAAAAAATTATATAGCGTTATTAAAAATTACGAACCGAAAATCGCCATGGCACTAAAAAAAGACCTTGGCAAAAGCGACTTCGAAAGCTATATGTGCGAAACAGGCTTAGTACTTGCGGAAATTAATTACATGATAAAAAACACGCCTAAATTCGCAAAAGAAAAAATTGTTAAAACGCCCGTCTCACAGTTTAGCGCAAGAAGTTACAAAAAGCCTTCCCCTTGCGGCAACGTGCTGGTTATGAGTCCTTGGAACTACCCTTTTCTGCTTTCGATGGAACCGCTTGTAGACGCAATTTCAGCAGGGAACACTGTATTGGTTAAGCCGAGTGCATACTCTCCAAAAACAAGCGAAGTAATAGAACAAATCATATCCGAATGTTTTGCTCCCGAATACATAGCCGTAATAACAGGCGGCAGAAAAGAAAACGCCGTTCTTTTGCAAAAGAAATTCGATTTAATATTCTTTACAGGCAACCAATCGGTTTGCAAAGAAGTGTTAAAAAGTGCCGCCGAGCATTTAACGCCCACGGTATTGGAACTGGGCGGTAAAAGCCCGTGCATTGTAGACAGTAGTGCAAAAATACCGCTTGCAGCAAAACGCATAGTCTTTGGTAAGTTTTTGAATTGCGGGCAAACGTGCGTTGCGCCGGATTATATTCTTTGCGACATAACGATAAAGGACGAACTGATCAAAGAGCTTATATCACAAATCAAAAAACAATACGGCGAAAACGCAATAGAAAATAACGATTACGGAAAGATTATAAACGAAAAACATTTTGAAAGAGTTAAAAGTTTAATCGATTACAACAAAGTTGTGTTCGGCGGACAGACCGACGAAAATAGTATTAAGATCGCACCCACTATTTTAGACGGCGTTACCTTAGACGACGCCGTTATGAACGAAGAAATTTTCGGTCCGATTTTGCCTATTTTAACCTTTGAAAAGTTTGAAGATGTTTATAAACTTCTTCAAGACAAGCCAAAGCCGTTAGCCCTGTACTTGTTTACCGAAAATAAAGCACGTGTACGTGAAGTTACTACCAAATGTTCGTTTGGCGGCGGCTGTATTAACGATTGCGTTATTCACCTCGCAACAAGCCAAATGGGCTTCGGCGGCGTAGGAGAAAGCGGAATGGGCTCTTACCACGGCGAGCAGGGCTTTAATGCCTTTTCGCACATTAAAAGCATCGTAAACAAAAAAACGTGGGTGGACTTGCCCATTCGTTATCAACCCTACAAAAAAGGTATAAAAGAAAAATTACTGCACTTGTTTTTGAAGTAATTTATTAGCTTTTTTGATTTCCATATCAAAATATATTATTATGCTTTGCAAAACACTTCGGTCAGCCGCTAAAAACAGTCCACCAGACTGTTTTCTTTACGCTCTCGTTCGAATCCCTCTATCATTCTTAATAAAAAAACAGAAACACGGCAAAACCGCTTTCTGTTTTTTGGCGGAGTGGGTGAAAGAGGCGGTCGCTTCGCTCCCTTGGTCGGCTTTGCCGACCGCGAACCTATGCCTTCATCTTCCCTACCCTTTATTTTTATTTCTTCTTTTTATTCCTTTCTTATTCCCTTTTTTCGCCGCGCCTACACGGCATCGTTCTTTTGCAACACTTCGCAAAAGCCCCCACCTTAACAGGTGAGGGCTTCTTGGCGGAGTGGGTGGGATTCGAACCCACGAGCCCTTTCAGGCTACCTGATTTCGAGTCAGGGCCGTTATGACCACTTCGATACCACTCCAAAGCTTACTTAGTTTAGCAAAAAGCGCACGGCTTGTCAACTGTTTTACCGCCCTATCGGTCTTTTTTTGTAAACGAATACGGTAAAAACGATTGTTAACCAACTTGCACAAAAACGGTTGACAATTTACAAAACACGGGCTATAATTGACTTATGAACACAAAGAAACAAATCATAGAAGCGTTGGAACGCAACAAAGGCGGTTACCTATCGGGCGAAAGCCTTGCAAACGAACTTAACGTATCGCGCACCGCCGTTTGGAAAACGATTAAAAGTTTAATCGGCGACGGATATCGCATAACGTCGGTACGCAACAAAGGATATTGCCTTACCGCCCAAAACGACGTCGTATCCGTGCGAGGAATAACTAAATATCTTGACGAAATAAATCGCGATTTACAAATACTTGCCTACCCCGTTTTGGATTCGACCAATGCGGAAGCAAAAAAACTGGGCGAAAGCGATACGCCCGAAAGTTTGGTAATTGCCGCTTCGCAAACGGGCGGCAGAGGTCGCAAAGGGCGAACGTTTTTTTCGCCGGACGGAACTGGCATATACATGAGTTTGCTCCTTCGTCCTTCTTTTTGTCAAGCGACAGAAGCAACTCGTTTTACCACTATGGCTGCCGTTGCGGTTTGCCGAGCAATAGAAAGTCTTTGCAACAAAAAGGCGGAGATCAAGTGGGTGAACGACGTTTTTGTAGATAAGCTTAAAGTTTGCGGTATACTTACCGAAGCCGCCATGAACATGGAAAACGGACTTATCGATTACGCCGTAGCGGGAATAGGAATTAACGTTTACAAGCCGCGCAAAGGCTTCCCGAAAGAGCTGAAAAACATTGTGGGCGCGATTTTTAACGAAGAAGCCGACGACCTTAGAAACAGACTTATTGCCGAAGTCGTCAATCGTTTTTTTGAGTTATATCGGTCGCAAGACACGTCGTACGTAAGCGAATATCGCAAACGCAGTATGGTTATCGGCAAAAAAATTAACGTCGTCGGCTTAAGCGAACAACGACGAGCAACCGCCTTAGACGTCGACGACGACTGCCGCCTTATAGTTCGTTACGAAAACGGTGAAACCGCTACGCTTAGTTCGGGTGAAATAAGCGTACGACTTTAGATATGAAACTTAAAACGAAAGACCTCGTTTACGTTGCTTTGTTCGTTGTGCTTATGGCGGTATGCTCGTGGATATCCGTTCCCACTCCCGTTCCGTTTACGTTGCAAACGTTAGGATTGTTTTTGGCAGTAGGTTTTTTGGGCGGCAAAAAAACCACGTTTACCGTTACCGTTTATTTATTGCTCGGGATAATAGGCGTTCCGATTTTTGCGAGCTTTACCGCAGGACCGGGCATACTGCTTGGAATAAACGGCGGCTTTTTGATGGGGTTTTTGCTTAGCGCGATTGTAGTTTGGATTATGGAAAGCCTAGGCGTTAAATCTTCCGTTGTAAAAATGCTTTGCAGCCTTTTTATTTGTTATGCGTGCGGCGTAGCTTGGTACGTATTTTACGTTAACGTTTCGGCAGGACTGTGGTCGGCGTTAACTCTGCTCGTTTTGCCGTATATTCTGCCCGACGCAATAAAAATTTTGCTTGCGCTCGCGTTGTGTAAACGACTTAAATCGCTTCGACTTGGCGAATAAATCGCTTAAATTGCGTCCGATAATATAAAACAGCCGACTAGCAAAAAAACTAGTCGGCTTATAAAATATTTCCGTTTTATACATCCGTTTTATCAAAGCTAAGCGGCGTTATCGAATTGGCTGTTGTACAATTCGCTGTAAAAGCCGCCCTTAGAAAGCAGTTGCTCGTGTGTACCGCTTTCGATTATGTCGCCGTCCTTCATTACCAAAATGAGGTCGGCGTTTTTTATGGTAGAAAGTCGGTGCGCAATAACGAATGATGTTCTGTTCTTCATTAATTCGTCCATGGCGCGTTGGATTTGCAATTCGGTTTTGGTGTCGACCGAGCTAGTCGCTTCGTCCAAAATAAGCATCGGCTTGTCGGCAATCATGGCGCGTGCGATGGTAAGCTGTTGTTTTTGACCTTGCGATAGATTAATTTGATCGGACAGCACCATATCGTAGCCGCAAGGAAGCGTTTTTATAAAATGGTCTAGCCCCACCGCCTTGCAAGCAGTTTCGATTTGTTCGTCCGTAACGCCCTTTTTACAATAAACCAAGTTTTCTCGAACGGTACCCTCGAACAACCACGAATCTTGCAAAACCATACAGAATTGATCGTGAACGTTTTGCCTGCTTACGCTAGCAGTCGGCACACCGTCGATTTTAATCTCACCGCCTTGAATTTCGTGAAAACGCATAAGCAAATTCACCATGGTGGTTTTGCCCGCTCCGGTAGGCCCTACTATTGCGATCTTTTGTCCCGGCTTAGCTACCGCCGAAAAATCGTTTATTACCGTTTTGTCGGAATCTTTATAGCCGAACTTGACGTGCGAAAATTCTACGTTGCCCTTTACTTGCCCTAGTACTTCGGTTTTTGCGCTTTCGTCCGCCATCTCTTCCGCTTCCAAAAACTCGAATACTCGCTCGCCTGCCGCCGCTGCCGATTGAAGGGACTGCATGGATTGAGCTATTTGCGAAAGCGGTTGGGTAAAGTATCGCACATACAGCATAAACGCCACTATGGTGCCTACTTTTATCGTTCCGTTTATGGCAAGTGCGCCGCCTACCACGCAAACGGCAACGTATGCAAAGTTGCCTATAAAGCTCATTATGGGCATCATAAGTCCGGACAAACATTGCGCTTTTAGTCCGCTTTTGCGTAAATTTTCGTTGAGAGAATCGAACGTCTTTTCGACGGCGGCTTCGCCGTTGTACGCTTTTACGACCGTGTGACCTGCGTAGACTTCTTCGATATGACCGTTTAGCGCGCCCAAATTGCGTTGCTGAAGCGTAAAGTACTTTTGACTGCGACTCATTATGACAAGCATAAGCGCGAATCCTATCAAACTTGCAACAACGGCGGTAAGAGCCATTATCCAATTGTTTGAAAACATCATGATAAGCGATCCTATAAGCAAAACGCTTTGACTTACCAATCCGCTTATACTTTGGTTGAAAGACTGAGATATGGTATCGACGTCGTTGGTTACTCGCGAAAGAACGTCGCCGGTGGTCGTTTTGTTGTAGTACCACATGGGCAATCTGTTGATTTTTTTAGATATGTCGCCGCGCATCGACTTAGAAACACGCGACGTGACGGTAGCCATAAGCCAGCTTTGACCTGCCGACAGTAACCAGCTGCAAGCATAAAACGCAATAAGCGTAAAGCCTATTTTGGCAACGGCGTCCATGTTTATACCCGTTATTGCGCCCGAAGTAATTTCGTTTGTTAAGTCGCCCAACTTATTCGGTCCGAGAAGCGTAAGCACCGTTCCGCCTACCGCGCAAACGAGCGCGACGATTATTATTGTCAGGTGATTTTTTGCATAACCCAACAGCTTCTTCCACGTGCCTACAAGATCCTTTGCCTTTTCGCCGCCTCGTCCGCCCGGACCTCGGCGCATAGGCATGCTTTTGTTTGCGTTTTCTTCGTTATATTCGTTTCGTTCCATTATTCGAGTTCCTCCTTGGATAGTTGCGACAAAGCTATTTGCCTGTACGTTTCGCACGAACGCATAAGCTCGCCGTGCGTACCGTTGCCTACGATTTTGCCGTCCTCGATAACGAGTATTTTGTCGGCGTCGCGTATCGTTCCTATGCGCTGAGCCACGATTATGCGCGTCGCGTCGCCGCTTCTTTCTTTTAGCGCTTTTCGCAGCGCTTTATCCGTTTTGTAGTCGAGCGCCGAGAACGAATCGTCGAAAATGAGTATTTCGGGTTTGCGAGCTATTGCTCTGGCAATGGACAGTCTTTGCTTTTGTCCGCCCGAAAAGTTTGCGCCGCGCTGAGCCACATATCCGTCGTAACTGCCGTTTAGACCTTCAACAAAATCTTTTGCTTGCGCCGTTTCGATCGCATAGGCAACGTCTTGCTCGCTTGCCTGAAGCCTGCCGTTGTCGCCGTAAGCAACATTGGAACGCACGGAACCGCTAAAAAGCGTCGCTTTTTGCGATACGTATCCTATTTTGTCGCGCAACGACTTTTGTTTGTATTCTTTTACGTTTACGCCGTCCACCAAAACTTCGCCTTCCGTAGCGTCGTAAAAGCGCGGAATCAAATTGATAAGCGTGCTTTTGCCGCTACCCGTGGCTCCTATAATCGCAACCGTTTCGCCACGCTTTGCCGTAAAGGTTACGTTTTGCAAAACGCAATCTTCGGCGTCGGGATACTTAAACGAAACGTTACGAAACTCTACTTCGCCCTTAACGTCGCTTTTGCCGCTTGTAAGACTTCCGTCGGTAACGGAAAGCGGAGTGTCGAGCACTTCGTTGATTCGCCCTGCCGCAACGGAAGCACGAGGAAGTATCATAAAAATCATTACAAGCATCATAAACGCCATAACGACCTGAATTGCATATTGAGCAAAAGTCATCATCGAGCCGAACAAGCTCATCTTTTCCATAATGCCGGCTTGATTGATAAGAGCAGCTCCTATCCAATAAACGGCAAGCGAAAGTCCGCTCATTATAAGCTGTATGCTTGGCATCAAGAACGACAAAGTACGTTGCGAAAACAACATAGTGTCCGTCATTGCTTTGTTCGCGTCATCGAATTTCTTTTCTTGATAGTCTTCGGCATTGTATGCCCTAACGACGTAAAGTCCGCTAAGATTTTCGCGCGTTACACGGTTGAGATCGTCGGTAAGTTTTTGCATCTTTTTGAACTTAGGCAACGCAACGGCGATACAAACGAGCACAACCACAAGCAACACTACTATCGCAACCGCCATGGCAAGCGTCCATTGCCACGTGCTTGAAACGATTTTGCATATCGACCATACCGCCATTATTGGAGCTTTTATTAGCATTTGAAGTCCCAAGACGACAAACATTTGCACTTGCGTTACGTCGTTTGTGGAGCGCGTAATAAGACTTGCCGTCGAAAAACGTCCGACCTCCTCCATCGAAAACGACTGAACTTTTTTGAACTGCTTGCCGCGTAAAATAGCCCCGCAATTAGTGGCTATTCGCGCGGATATCATTGCAACCACGACGGACGATACGAGACTGCCTAGCGCACATGCAAGCATCATTCCGCCGTTATACAATACGTCGCTCATCTCGCTTCCCTGCGTTTGAACAAGCACCGTGATTTCGGACATGTATGCCGGCATTTCAAGGTCAAGCCAAACCTGAACGACGATAAAAGCGATTGCGCTTAGCGCCAGCGCAAATTCTTTTTTTGTAAATCTCTTTAGAATTTTTAACACTTTTATACTCCTTTTTTAGATATTTGCAATATTTAACTAACTTAGTTAGATATTTGGCTAAAATTTTTATTTTTACTGTTTTTACTCGTCAAAATCGGGCGGCAACGGAATGTTTTTTATCATTATGTCGCGTATTTCGGCAGAAAGCGCGATAAATTGCTTCATCTTTTCCATGCCGATATAGTCGATTACTTTAGAAAGCTGCTCGAAAAGCTCCTTTTTTGCCTTGTTTGCCGAGCATTTACCGTGCTCGGACAGTCTGACAAGCGTTTTTCGTCCGTCCGATTGATCGTCGAGCTTTATGATAAGATCTTTTGCAAGCATCTTTCTTAGTAACACCGCCGTTCGAGCCGTACTTACGCCTATTTTTTCGCTTATAACTCCGGCGCTTAGCGGCTCGTTTGCCGTGTTTAATATTCTTATTACCGCGCCTACCCCGGCTTTCGTTTTGTCGATTCTGTTAAAAAACGCTTCGGGTTTTGCAATTATGAGATTGTTGAATACGTATTCCGCTTCCTCTTTCGTTGCCATAGTTTTCCTCTCCAAAAAAATTTGCTAACGTGGTTAGATTATATTATAAGATTACCGCGCTGTCAAGCGTTTTATGCGTTGAAAAGCTGAAAATTTCATTAATATAAGACAAAAGAATAAAACCAAAACAGCCGCACGAAAGCGGCTGAATTTATTTTGATTTCCTTTTTTAATCAAAAGACTACTTCGTGTCTTTTATAGCTTGCTCGTCGTTTGCTATCCAAACGATTTTTCCGCTTTTACCGAAAAGCTTGCTTTCTTCTTTTGCTTCGTCCAATTCGCTTTCCTTTTCGTAAAGCTCATCGGTAAGTTCTTCTTTTTCGTCCTCCGAAAGCGAATCGTTTTTAAGTTTAAGTTTTATCTCTTTAATCTCAAGCTCAAGTTTATCGACTTCGTAATCATGTTCGAGCTCTTGCGATTCGTAAAGCAATTGCGCTCGCTCGTCGTCCTTAAATTTTATTATCATAATAAAAAGCATACTGTCTTCTTCGCTTGTCTTCAATGCGGTTATCGACCATTCGTAAACGTCGGTATCGTTAGCCGTCGTAACGCGATATCCCCTTGCCTCAAGTCGATCTTTAGCATCGTCAAAACTCAAAGACGGCGACGGCGAGCACGCAACGAACATTGCCGCAAATATAGCTACTACTATTGCCGCAATTATCGGCTTTATTAATTTTTTCATGAATTTATCCTCCTTTTGTATTTTGCATTTTTTATACCTTGTCAACGATTTTAAGCAATTTGCGCTTTGCGACTACGCCGTATGCTCTTGCACGAACGAGCACAAATGCGCATAATCCCATTTTCCGCTTGCGACGTTTAGTCCCACCGACGCAACGTCGTCATTAGAAAAATTCATTTTTACGCCGTTAAGACGCAAAAACACCATCATAGCCAAAACGCCTATTCGCTTGTTGCCGTCCACAAACGCGTGATTAGATATAAGTGAATAACAAAGCCGCGCCGCCTTTTGAACTAGCGACGGATACAAGTCGCCGCCAAAAGTAACGAACGGACTTTTAAGCGCACTTTCTAGCAGTCCTTCGTCGCGTAAACCTACCCCGCCTCCGAACCTAGAGGCAATAAGCTGGTGCAATCTAATTACTTCGTTTTTGGATAACGCTATCATTTTGCGAGCTCCTTAAACGCTTCGTCGTACTCTGTCATAATCTCTTGCGCAATCGTCGTTGCGACTTCCTCGCTTGCAAATACGATTTCTTCTTTTTCGTTCATAAACTACACCCTTTGCCACGTTTTGCGACTGAATAAAATCAGTACGGGCAGAATTTCAAGTCTGCCAAAAAGCATAACCACGGCAAGCACTATTTTAGAAAACGAGCTGTACGCCGAAAAATTAGCGTACGGTCCCACCGCTTGAAAAGCAGGTCCTACGTTGGACAAGCTTGAAAGCGCCGCCGAGAAATTGGTAAAAAAGTCGTGCGTAACTTGATACGTTCCGCCGTCCGAAACGACCGTAAACGTTTGACCGTTTACGGGATCCAGCGATAATAAAAGCGTAGCGATAAGCAACAAAAACAAATAAAGCGTTATGTACGCGTACACGTCGCCTATCGTCTTGTCGTCGAGCGCCTTGCCCCCGAACTTTGCGTTAGGCACGTATCTGGGATTTATGAGCTTACGCACTTTTACGTACGAGCCTTTGCCGGCAATAACGATTCTGGAAACCTTTATGCCGCCTGCCGTCGACCCTGCCATTGCGCCGATAAACATAACTATAACGAGCGTGGTCGTTGCAAGCATGGGCCACAAATTGTAGTCGGTAGTAGTATATCCCGCAGTCGTCATTATGGACGCAACCTGAAACAGCGCGTGACGGAACGCTTCTTCGGCGGTGTATTGCATGGGGAACTGCTCGAACTTGCCTATTAAACTTACAAACACCAAAGCAACGGCAGCAGCCAAGATTATAAAGTACGCCCTAAATTCTTCGCTTTTTAGAATTTCCTTTACCTTCCCTATGATTATAAGATAATACAGGCTGAAATTGCATCCGAACAAAATTAGAAATACCGCCATTACGTACTGCGAAAACGGATTAAAAAGCGACATACTGCCCGGCAAAAACGAAAATCCGCCCGTGCCTGCGCAACCGAACGACGCAAGCATGCTAAAGAAAAATTGTTCGTTTTCGTAACCTGCAATAGGCTTATCGAACATTAAAATCACAATTTCCAGCGCCGTCATTCCAAGGTAGATAAGATACAAAATTCGAGTGGTAACCTTCATTTTGGAAACGATTTTACCCACTTGCGGTCCGGGGCTTTCGGCACGCAAAAGGTGCATTGCCGAACCTTCGTTGCTTTCGGGAATAAAGATAAGCACGAATACGAGTATGCCCATACCGCCTATCCAATGTGAAAAGCTACGCCAAAAAAGCGTGGAATGGGCAAGTACGGTTACGTCGGTTACTATGCTCGATCCCGTAGTGGTAAATCCCGACGACATCTCGAAAAACGCGTCTACGTAGCTTGGTATATCTCCGCTTACCACAAACGGTATTGCTCCGAAAAGCGTCATTACTATCCATACCAAAGCAACTAGCGCAAACCCCTCCTTTTGATACAAGCCCTTATGGTGCGGGCGAAGCGCTTGCAATAAAAAGCCTATGCCGGTAAGCAAAACGATAGGCAGCACGAATGCGAAAACGTGTTTTGCGTCCTCGCCGTAAACAAGGCTTACGATAAACGGCGCAAGCATAAGCATTGCTTCCATAATCATTACCTTACCTATAATTTTGCCGAGTTTTTTATAGTCCATATTTTTCCTTAAGCCAAAACATCTTTAAGGTCGTTAAAGTTTTTGTGCGTAGTTACCACCACTACGTTGTCGCCTTGCATAATACACGAATTACCGTTGGGAATAAGTACCTGACCTTTTCGTATAATGCACGCAATAAGACAATTCCTTTTTATATTAAGGTCCTTTAACGGAACATCGTAAAATTTTTCCTGAGCTTTTGCTCCGAATTCAAGCGCCTCTACTCTGGCGTTTACCAGCCTGGATAAAGTAAGTACATTGCTGCCTCGCTTGTTGGCAAGCGCGCGTACGTACGACGCTATACGATTTGCCACGACGTGACGAGGCGAAACGTTATTGCGTATTCCGAGCTCGCCCAGCATATCGTAAAGATCGTCGCTTTTAATTTTGGTTATCGTCTTTTTTACGTGCATTTTTGCCGCAAACATCGATACGACCATGTTTTCTTCGTCGATGTTGGTAAGCGCAACAAAGGCGTCCATCGCTTCGATACCTTCCTCGATAAGCACGTCGTGACGAGTTCCGTTGCCGTGCACTACGGTAACTTTGGGAAGCTCTTCGGCAAGCTCGCCGGCTACCTCTTTGTTGTTTTCGATAAGCTTGACGTTGTATTTTTTGTTAGACAGCTGTTCGGCAAGATACAAACTTATTTTGCTGCCGCCCACTATCATAATGTTTTTAAGAGGCGAACGAACGAGGTTGGCTTCCGACAAAAAATCGCCCAGTGTGTTTACCGCCGACGTAAAATGAATGCGATCGCCCTCTAAAATCACGAAGTCGCCGGAAGGAATAAATACGCTTTCGCCTCGTTGAACGGCGCAAATAAGCACTTTGGTATTGAATTTTTTGCCGATAGAAATAAGCGATTCTCCGATAAGCGAACAACCCTTTTCGGCTACGATCTCGACTAGAAGCACTCTGCCTTTTGCAAAATGCTCGACCTGAGCAATGGACGGAAGGTTTATAAGATTAAATATTTCGTTAGCGGTATCGCGTTCGGGATTAACGAGCATGGATATGCCCAAATATTCCTTCATTTCGGTGATTTGCTTGCTGTAGTCGGGATTTCGCACGCGAGCAACGGTGTTTTTTGCGCCGAGTTTGCGAGCCACCATACAGCCGAAGATGTTAAGTTCGTCGCTGTCGGTAACTACGATTACCAAGTCGGCGTCCTGAACGCGCGCCTCTTTTTGAATGTCCATGCACGCGCCGTTGCCGACTACGCCCGAAACGTCGTATTTTTCGATTAGTTCGTCGATTTTTTCCTTTTTGTCGTCGATTATCGTTATGGAGTGGTTTTCGACAGCAAGCACGTCAAGTATCGTTTTGCCTATCGTACCTAAGCCTATAATAACAATTTTCATAATTCCTCTCCCGTCGCCGAGGCAACTCTGTGTACCACTAGTTATACCACATTCGAGCGCAAATGTAAAGCGTATAAACAAACTTATTGGTTTTGAGCGTTTTTGCGCATACTAGCCTTATGTATCCGTATCACAATAGAATTATTCAGCGCATAAAAAACGACGAACTAGTTTCGATTAAAGCGGTAAGCGGCAAATACGCCGTCGTTTTCGTTTTTAATTCTCCGCCCGTTTTTCGTCCCGTTAAACCCGAAGCCTTGTGGCGATATAAAGATATTTTGGACAAATATAAAGACCTGATAACCTAGTCTCTTTTACGTTTGCTTAAACAAAAAAGTTGTCCATAATCGCTTTTGTCTTAATAACAAAAACACTCCACGGTTTTGTTGCGGATTTTTGTTATTTCCCTTTTTTCGCTGTTGTCTTCTTTTTTGCATAGTAAAAGGCAATAGCTTGCTTTTGTTTTTTTCTCGCTTCGGGCGTTTTTGCTTTTACGTAATTACTTGTCTTCTTTTCTTTATTAAAAAACATGCTATTCTTTCCCCATTATAATCTCGTTCTCAAAATTGCAATCGTCACAAAATTCTTGCAATGTTTCTATCAGTTCTTTGCTTGGCATATACTTCTGTTTAATCATATAAATATCTTGTATACTACATAATGGAAAGGAGATTTTTTTAATATAGAATTGAATAACGAAAAATTCTTAATGTGGATTAAAGAAGAAATGGAAAACCAAAACGAAGTATCTTTACGATATGAAGACTTTGCCTTTGTTATGCAACCGTCAGGAGAAAGTATTGAAATTTATTCATGTGGCAAAACTTTAGCAAATTATAGCTCTTTTGATGACTTTTTAAATAATTTTTTAATCAAAGGTCATTTGTTTATAGATATAATAGATGACTTAGATTTTGATGAATAAATTAAGATTGTAGCAAGTGCTTTCAATATAAAGTCGCGTATTTTGCAAAGCACACACAACTTACCAGAGTTAAATATAGTGCGCTATACTTGCATACCCTTTACATATTCAAGTTCTTGCTTCAAAGAATCAACAGTATCTAAATTTTTGCACCTTTTAATATTTCTTTCAATACAGGTAATAAGTTCCGCTGATTTAAAATGTTGCATAAGTTCTTCTATTAAATCAGAATTCCACCACAACTCCTTTTCACTACATGTATCTAAATATTCTATTGTTTGAATTAAATCTACTGTCAATAACTTTATTCTTTTTTGCCTATTAATTTCCCATAACACGTCATTTTGTGGGTCTAATAAATCTACTTCTTCAACCAATTTTCTTACTTTATCTTTCACGCTTCCTACTTCCTCTTTGTTTATGATAAGGATAAATTGTAGCAACTTTCCCTTTTGTTCTTATAACGCCGACTTTAACTTTCTTATACGTGCCATACATATGAAATCCGTCGGGCAACTTATAAGGGATAGAATTAATGGTTTTTTCGCCCGCTTTCTTAATAATATTTCTTGTCCAACTTTTCGGAAACCATACTTGCCACTCTCCTTTTTGATTTCGTGGTTTTTTGTGAGATGGAATATTTCCTAATCGTACACCATTTGGATATCGCGCAACGATATTATAACGCAAACCATATTTTTTTAGTGTTTTTAGATTTTCTTCACCATGCCCACCGCTAAATAGCCTTGGCTTATTGTTTTTATTGCCAACCGTAAAAGTACCACAAGAAGAATGTTCAATAGCTCTGTTGCTAATTCTTTCCTTTTTATGTTTCATATTATATCACCTCCTTATTGTTTTGTCAAGGCAACCAGGTGAGATTAACCTTGCGAATATATTATATCAATAAGTAAACCCTTTTTCAATTAAATCGTGTCTACCCTGTTTGGCATTGCAAGGTAGACAATATAATATGTTTTTTCTATGTTTTTAGACTTTTTAGGTAGACACTTTGTGTATAATTTAGAAAATGTTTTAAGTGTTAAGATAAATTTGGTATAAATTACGTTTGCTTAAAAGCACAAAACGCCGTATTACATTTAGTAAATACAGCGTTTTGATTATTTAACATTAAAAACCATAAAAGGAACAATCAACTAATGCGGCTTTCGTTTTATTTTATTCCCACTCGATTGTTGCGGGCGGCTTGGAAGTTATATCGTACACTACGCGGTTAACTTGCTTAACTTCGTTTACGATGCGAGTGCTGATTTTTTCGAGTACGTCAAAGGGTATGCGCGCCCAATCGGCAGTCATACCGTCTACGCTGGTTACCGCGCGAAGAGCAATCGTATAGTCGTAGGTACGCTCGTCGCCCATTACGCCGACGCTGCGAAGATTGGTAAGCACTGCAAAATACTGCCATATTTGCGTATTAAGTCCTGCTTTTTTGATCTCGTCGCGATAGATATAGTCGGCTTCTTTTAATAAATCGAGCTTATCCTTAGTAATGTCGCCTATAATTCTTATTGCAAGTCCGGGACCGGGGAACGGCTGACGCAAAACGATTTCCTCGCTTAAGCCGAGTTCGAAACCGAGCTTACGCACCTCGTCCTTAAACAAGTCCCTAAGCGGCTCGACGATTTCCTTAAAATCCACTACGCTGGGAAGTCCTCCTACGTTGTGGTGCGACTTGATTTTTGCCGAATTACCCAATCCGCTTTCGATGACGTCGGGATAGATGGTACCTTGAACGAGATAGTCCACCGCTCCTATCTTTTTGGCTTCCGCTTCGAACACGCGAATAAACTCTTCGCCTATTATTTTACGTTTGCGTTCGGGTTCGGTTACGCCTTTAAGTTTAGTTAAAAATCTTTCGGAAACGTCGACTTTAATAAGGTTCATTTTAAGCCCGTCGCGGAATACGCTTACTACTTCGTCGGCTTCGTTTTTGCGAAGCAAACCGTGATCGACGAATATGCAAATAAGCTGCGGGCACGCCTTGTGTATAAGAGCAGCCGCCACCGCGCTGTCTACGCCGCCGCTTAACGCGCACAAAACCTTTTTGTCGCCTATCTTTTCTTTTAAAGCTTTTATTGCCTGCGCCGCAAAGTTACCCATCGTCCAGTCGCCGCTAGCGCCGCAAACCGAGTAAAGGAAGTTTCTTAAAATCTCCATACCCTTTTGAGTGTGCATAACTTCGGGATGATATTGAACGCCGTACAATTTGCGCTCTTCGTTTTGCATCGCAGCCACCGGGCAGGTGTCCGTTTGAGCGGCTACGCTAAAACCTTCGGGGAGCTTTTCGATATAGTCGGTATGACTCATCCAACAAACCGAACCGCTTTGCACGCCGTCAAAGAGCTTGCCGTTTTCGTTTTTGAGGTTCTGTTTGCCGTATTCGCGCGGGCCGGAAGCGACCTTGCCGCCAAGCAAATGCGCCATAAGCTGGCAGCCGTAGCAAATTCCGAGCACGGGAACACCCAACGAGAAAATCTCTTTGTCTACGGTAGGCGCGCCGCTTTGATTAACGCTGTTAGGTCCGCCCGTAAAAATAATACCTATGGGCTGCTTTTCTTTGATTTTTTCTATACTTGTGGTAAACGGCAACAGCTCGCAATAAACGTTAAACTCACGCACTCTGCGTGCGATAAGCTGATTGTACTGTCCGCCAAAATCCAAAACTACTACGGTTTGTCGCATAGTCCCTCCTATTTATGCGTTTAGTATACCATTTTGCGTGCGTTAAATCAAGCGAATAAATACGATAGCCGTGTTTTTTTTGCTTGACAACAATCCCTCGTTGTGATATCATATAAATATCAATTTAATACACGGCTTTTAATTAAACGAGCCGGAAGGAGAGTGTATGAATAAAGAAATTAAGGAAAAAGAGCTTAGTCCAAAAAGCGGTTTTGCAATGCTTGCGGTTACGATTTTATTTTTTGCGGCGTTTATCGCTTTGTTAATTTTGACTGCCGTTGAAATTTTACCCGAATTTTGCATGGCTTTTGCCGCACTTGCTCTTATCGCTTTCGTGCTTACCCTGCCCGGCTTTAAGGTGGTAGGACCAAACGAGGCGATAGTGTTGCTTTTGTTCGGGAAATACCACGGCACGATTAAGACGGACGGATTCTTTTGGGTAAATCCGTTTTGCACGACGTTTAATCCTACAAAAAAAGCTCTTTTGGAGGGAGTTTCGCTTAGCGATGACGGAAAAGCAACGATTGAAGTGGGAACAAAAAAAATCTCGCTTAAAGCAATAACGCTTAACAACGCCAAGCAAAAGGTAAACGACGAAGAAGGCAATCCGATAGAAATAGGCGTCGTAGTAACCTGGCGAGTAATCGATACGGCTAAGGCTGTGTTTAACGTAGATAACTACATCGAATTCGTTTCGGTACAGGCGGACGCGGCAATTCGTCACGTGGCAAGATTGTATCCGTACGACATGAGCGACCAAGGCGACGAAAAAAGTTTGCGAGGCTCGACGCAAGAAGTGGCGGACGACCTTAAAAACGAACTTAACAACCGTATAGCGATTGCAGGTATCGAAATTCTGGAAGCAAGAATAGCTCACCTAGCCTACGCGCCCGAAATTGCTTCGGCAATGCTTCAACGTCAACAAGCGCGAGCTATAATAATAGCAAGACAAAAAATAGTAGAGGGCGCCGTAGGTATGGTGGATATGGCGCTTAAAATGCTGAGCGAAGGAAACATCGTCGAACTTGACGACGAACGCAAAGCTCAAATGGTAAGCAATTTGCTAGTCGTTTTGTGCGGCAACAAAGATGCACAACCCATAGTAAACAGCGGTTCTATTTACTAATGGAAAAGCAGGATAAAAAAACAATTTTGTTACGACTTTCCCCTTCGCTTTACGACGAACTGGCTTCTTGGGCAAAGGACGACTTCAGGTCAATAAATTCACAAATCGAATATTTGCTTACCCAGCAAGTCAATAAACGAAAAAAGAACCCACCGCAATAGAAAACGGCGACGAGAATTTTCTCGTCGCTTTTCTTTGCACTCCTACAAAAACCTAATAAGACGATATCTATCGTTTCGTTTGCTACGTTGCTTTCTAAAAACGCCGAAACGAATTGATTTTCGCCATTTTACCCGTTTTATAAGCAATAAATTCAGAAAAAGCGTTGACAAACACAATCGCATGTGATATAATACGCAAAGCTTATGGGGGTGTACAGGCTTCGACGGGGTTTTGTAAGAACGGATATAAGCACGTGGTAGTGCGGCTACCTTAAAACGCAAAACAAAATAAACGCTAATAATCAAAAAGTTGCAAGACCCGCTCTTGCGCTTGCTGCCTAGTTAATTTTCGCAGTCGTTACTCTTGCGTTCCTGTCGCGCATTCGGTAACGTCAATCAGACAGGCTACGGCTTATGGGCAGTGACCCTCGCCTATAAGCGGAACGAAGGTCACAAAGCGAGCGGTTTCGTTTACTAAAAACTCGCTTTAAGACTCTAAGTAAACTAAACGCGTAGAAAATCCGTTCGGAGGAATTTCGGAAGGGAGTTCGATTCTCCCCACCTCCACCATTAAAAACGATTAGTCTTGATACAATGAATTAATGGTATCAAGATTATTTGTATATTGTAATATCAATAATTACGGGCACAGGAGTTGGTATGAAAATAATTAGTTGGAATTGCAACGGCAAATTTCGAGAAAAATATGAAATAATTTCTACACTTGATGGTGATATTTATATAATACAAGAATGCGAAAATCCAAAACAATCATCGAATAACGAGTACAAATTATGGGCAAATAATTATGTGTGGATTGGTCGAGATAAAAATAGAGGCTTGGGGATTTTTGCGAAAAACAGCATACAGCTCACAAAATTGCAATGGAATGAAATTTGCCTAAAATACTTTTTGCCAATCAGAATTAATAATAAATTTACGCTATTAGGAGTTTGGACTCAAAATCCGTACATTGAAGAATATTATATTTATCAACAATTAAATAAGCAAAATTATAATAACAACACAATTTTGTTCGGTGATTTTAACAGCAATAAAAATTTTGATCATAAATACATAACACGAAAAGAACGTGGGCATACGGCAACCGTCAATGAATTAAATTCACTAGGTTTGGTAGATGCTTATCATTATCTTTCGAATGAAGATCAAGGACAAGAATCATTAAACACGTTTTATTTGTATCGAAAAATTGAACGTGGCTACCATATTGATCACTGTTTTATTTCACCCGAGAAATTAGTAGATTATTCTATTTTAGATGATCCATATTGGCTGACTTATTCTGATCATATGCCGTGCGTTTTAGAAATAAATTAGAATACTGCGGGTGTCAAAATAATCGTTCTAACACTCAGGGGTGTCGCTTTTTTATCTTGGGGTGTCGGAATTTTCAAGTAGGGGTGTCGTTTGTATCAAAATAGTTCGACAAACACACTTAATAGCATAGGTTTGATACGAAAAATATCAGACCTTTTTTCTTTACATAAAGGAGTTAATTTCCTATTCTCGAATGTAAGAAGTTAGCCTTGCCGGAGTATCCTTTGGTATTTTTACAATTTTTTTATTTTTAACCATAGCATTACGGAACGAAAGCCCTGTCAACGAAATGAAAGGCGCTTCGGCGAAACAAATATGTTGAAAAATGCGAGATTTTGTAGTATAATAAATGTAACGATAAATTTGAATTTGTGAGGCTGATTATGGGATTTATATCGTTCAATGAAAACTACTACCGCAGAAAGCTGGAAGAATATGAGAATATGATTCTTTCCGATGCAGATGTCTATGAAGCAAAACAGCTCCTGAAGGTGCTGGACGATCTGACCGATGAAGGATATACAAATCTGAACGATGCGATGGAAGCAGATTTCTCATGTCTCTCAAGACTGAGATCTGTTCTAAACCGATTCGGAGAAGCCCCCTTTCCTATCGATCATGAAAGGTTGTCAGATACCGATTACGGAAAGAATGAATATGAACTTGAGGCTCTGCTTGGAAATCTGATTGAAGATGCTAGGAATCACAGCGGTGTTTCCGCCAATCCGTTTCTTGAAGAAATATACAGGTATTGTGAATGGATCGGATATGAAGAAGACACCGCCTATGTTTTTCTGATAAGAGACGCACTGCTGCCGTATGTATTCTTCCATAGTAAAGGAAGAGATAATATTCATCCGTGGCTGATCAGCCGCCGCTTTCTGGAAGGCATAACAGAAACGAAATGCGTGGATGACGATATACGCCTTCCTTTATACGAGGCC
>CAZEXL010000006.1:0-67699 GCA_964516925.1 uncultured Lachnospiraceae bacterium
CCCTTGTGGCACCATTTGTCATTTAAAAATGTGTCCAAATCACTTGACCATTTTCCAAGGCGAAGAATCCCGCGGAAGCGAAACGTATGTTAGTACTACAATAACAGCAAAAAACAATCTTTATCCATACGTCACCAACGAGGAGCGTTAGTGAAGCGCGGCAATCTCTTCGTTAATCTTCTTACCTTTCGGCTTAGGTCAAACGTACCATCATCTGGTCGATTTTCTTAATTTCTTTAAGATAGTTATCAACTAACGGATTTATTTGCTTTAAAAAATTATACTTATTGCAATAATACGTTGACAAAAACATCAGAAATTAATATAATAAAATCAATTGTTAATATTAAAAGAACGTAATAAACGGAACGATTCGATTTTCTTGTAACGGTAAAATTTAATTAAGAAAAAAGAACTATGCAACATTAAATAACGGCAAATTTTTGGAGTAAAAGCATGCTAATAACGCACCAAAAGGAGGGTAAGGTATGAAGAATTTTGTTAGCGCAATAATATCTCTTATAGTCATATATATAGTAGTTTTTATTTTGACTTTAATCTTATTACTGTCTTTTGGCGGTAACGTGGATGATAATTCCGTTCGTATTTGTTCAATTATAACTTTATTAATTCTTGTAATTGCGTTTATCGGTTATATCGTCGCTGAACGTTTAAAGCTATCTACCAAGTCGCAAAACACAGCAAATAGCAATCTTGAAGAAGAATCTGTCGCTGAAATAGAAGAAGAATCTATCACTGAAGCAGAGGAAGAACAAACCGAAGCGACCGGAGAGGAAGAAAAATTAAATAACGCAAACGACTCAAATGAAAATTATTTTAATCAAAATGCAGAAACAAATCAAGCAGTCGTTATTCCAACGACCGAAGAGTTGTCGTTAGCGGTTGAAGAAATACAAATAGAAAAAGCGGAACCAAAAAAAGAAGAGGCATCCTCTAAACGCGCAATTGATATGATTGACGAATATTATTCGCAAGGTAAAACCGAGGAAAAAATGGACGACGTGGCGTGGGAAGCCATGCTTTATGGCGACGACGATATTAACGAATCTTTGTACGACGAAAGCAACGAATGTACTATGGCAATTGCACTCTCTGCCGCGATATCAGAAAAAGTTGTTACAAAAAACGATATCTATAAATATCGTTCAACGTGGGGGAATTGGGATTTTAAAAAAGCATTGTTGGATGCATTCCCATCGCTTTTAGAAGACTTCGACGAAGAATCTTCGCATAATTTAAATCAAATTCTTGAAGATTTATACGTTTTTGATCCGGGCAAGGCTATTGTTTGCTTAAAATGGTTGTTGCACACTTTTACGCCTGAAGAAATGCGAAAGGTAAACGATGAAGATTCAAACAAGGATGACGACATAGAGGAAAAAATATTTGATGTGCAAGTAAGGACGTTAGGTTTGCTGTATGGGCATTTGGCAATTTACTATCGTAATGGCAATGTAGAAGACGCAATCAACAAAGCAAAGTATCTGTACGATTACGTGATTTCGGACAAATTGGTGGACGAACAATATTTTGGGAAAACCGTGTGGGAAAAACATGACTGTTTTTGGCTAGATCAACAAATGCGCTTTTTTGTATCGCTAGGCGATTATGAAAAAGCTATGGACGGATATAAACAATTTCTGGTGGGACAAAAGGGAAGGTACAACGACAACGATTTATACCATTTTTGGGAACATTATATTATTAGTTTACACCAGCATATAAAAGAAAGAATACCTATAGAATTTTTTAATTTTGTAATCGATGAAGTCGAAAAACTGGGAAAGTATGCCTCTAAATTAAAGGAAATAGTTAAAGAGAATATGAATTATTACGTTTTCGGCGAAAATAACGATTATGACGAAGACGATGACGACTACGACGAAGACGATGATGATGGCGACAACGTCGAAAGTGTGCGAGAAAGCGTTGAGACGGAAGAACAAAAAGACGGAACGATCGATTTGAGTTTTATTCGTCGCGATCTAGAACAAGAAAAGGCAATTGGGATTAAAGATATCCGTTTGCATGCTTATTGGGCACCGACAAACGAGAAACGAATGATACTATTCGGTGAAATAATAGTAGACCAATCGATTAAGTCCGGCTTTTATATTCAAGGTCTTGTCTTTGATAAGGACGGTGATTTATTGCAAACAAAGACAAACGGCGATTACGGCGATGGTAATTCTTGGTACGCGCGTAGGTGCGTAATGCCGGAATTGATTTTTACAAGGTATCCGCTTGTGCTTTCGTTTAATTTTGAGAGTAACGAAGTGCCTAACGGAACGACGATAAAGCTCGTGGCGCGCGTTGCAAAAGAAAGGGCTACAGACGTTGCGGTCGTGCCTAATGTAGGAGTTGCTACGCTTAACGTCGATAACGAATTGGCGAAAATATCGTCTTGCGTCTGTGCGCAAGTGCAACGAATGGAAACGGGTGAGAAAATTCCCGGAGCGGCGGTTGGATATTACGTGGAAGATTATATCGGCGCCGACGAGATTAAATGCAATTTCTTTAAAGGCAGTAATTCTAACACTTTGGTTTTTACGACGATCGTTAAGGGGAACGTCGCAAAAGACGGACAGATTTATTATTTGTTCTACAACGAAAAAGAACAATTAATTGAGTACAGCATTAAACATTTGCGCGTAGATGAAAGCACGGAAAAGGCTTTTTCTGATTTTACGTTTATTCCTAAAAGCGAAAGAATCGGTAAAATTTTAGTATACGTCGGAGCTCACGCTAACGCGCTTCCGTCGCTTTTGTAAAAAATAATTTAAAAATGCAAGCAAAAGAAGATTAAACTACCTTTCCCCTATAATGGATTTATACAACCGAGAGATTATCTCTTATTCGATTTCTAAAAGTCCAAACTTTTGGCAAACAAGAGAAATGCTGCAAGGATTATTTGAGAAACTCCCGAATGGAGCAAAGCCTTTGCTCCATTCGGATCAGGGCTGGCAATACCAAATGCGAGAATTTCAGCGTATGCTTGCCGAGCATGATATACGACAAAGCATGTCAAGGAAAGGCAACTGTTTGGATAATAGTTGTATGGAAAATTTCTTTGGTAGGTTGAAAACGGAAATGTTTTACGGGGAAACATTCCAAAGTACGGATGAATTCATCTGTACTTTGGAAGAATACCTTTGGTATTATAACAACGAGAGAATTTCTCTTAAATTAAAAGGAATGAGCCCTGTACAATACAGAACTCATTCGCAAATTTAATATTTTTTTGTCTAAACTTTGGGGTTCACTTCATAAAGTTTGCTCTTTTTTTGCGTGTAAAAGAAGCTTGAATAATTTTGCATCAAAAAACAAATATTATTTTCGAGGCAGATATGAGAAGGATAGAAAGGAGTATTAACAACTTGTTTAACGAAGAAGATCGTGAAATATTTGTTAGAGTAAATGTAAATGAAAAATAATTCAAATGAGCGCAATCAAAGATATGAAAAATATGTCGAGTCAGTAACGCCAAAAACAGAAACGTGGCATTCATTATGGAATTCGTTTTGGATAGGCGGGCTAACTTGCACGATAGCGCAGATCGTAGGTGACGTATATTATGAGTTATTCCCACATCTTGGAAAAGATCTTATCGTAAGCTTTACTTCAATGACGATTATTACAATTGCGATATTATTTACAGGACTAGGCTTTTTTGACGTAATAGCTCGAAAAGGCGGGGCGGGATCGTTTTTACCGATAACGGGTTTTGCAAACGCTATGGCGAGTGCCTCCATGGAATTTAAGACTGAAGGATTAATAATGGGAACTTCCGTAAAAATGTTTTCGGTTGTCGGTCCTGTTGTGGTGAATGGAATCGTATGGTCGGCAGTTGCGGCGGTGATTAATGCGTTAATCATGGGAGGCGTATAAAGAACATGAACGTAATTTTGCATAAAGGAGAAAATTGCAATTTTATTGCAAACAAGCCAAGCGCAAAAACTACTGATGCAAAAAATCAAACGATAGTTTTTAAAAATCCGCCGTATATTCAAGGCAGAATGAGCGTCGTGGGTGTAAAAGAGGGTAAGGGACCCGTAGGAAAATATTTTCATAGAGTTTTATCCGATGATAAAATGGGCGAAAAGTGTTTTGAAAATGCCGAAATAAAAATGCTTACTGCCGCTATTAACGGCGCAGTTAAGGATTCGCACATTAATCCTAGTGATATAGATATGATTATTTCCGGCGATTTACTTAATCAAGTGACCACTTCTAACTACGTTGCAAGACAATATAACGTACCGTATCTTGGCGTTTATTCGGCGTGTTCAACTATGACCGAGGCACTTAATCTAGCGTCTACTTTTATCAGCGCGGGACACTTTAGTAATGTTATATGCTCTACGGCAAGTCATTTTGCGACTGCAGAAAGAACGTTTAGATATCCGCTTGAATACGGTTGTCAAAGACCGCCTTACGCACAATGGACAGTTACGGGAGCCGCAAGTACCGTACTTTCGTCCAAGGGGAGCGGACCTAGAATTACGATGGGAGTTGTGGGCAGAGTGGTTGATTTCGGAGCAACAGACCTTAATAATATGGGTGCGGCAATGGCGCCGGCAGCTATGGATACGATGCTTGCGTTATTTAAAGAAACTAATTCAACGCCAAATGATTTTGATCTAATTATTACCGGGGATTTAGGCAAACTCGGATCGGATATTTTGCGTGATCTTATGATTGAGCAAGGCTATTATCTCGGGCAAAGATATATAGATTGCGGAAACATGATGTACGATTGTACTCAAAAATGCTATCAAGGCGGTAGCGGAGCGGCGTGTAGCGCTACGATATTTAATTCATACGTACTTGATAAAATAATTAACGGAACGTATAACAAGGTGGCATATTTTGCAACCGGAGCTTTAATGAGTACGCAAAGTTGCTATCAAGGCGAAAGTATACCGTGCATTTCGCATGCAATAGTTGTAGAGAGGTGAATTATGAATTCCATGATAGAAAACGTTTTAACGTATTTGGTTGTGTTTGCATCAGGTGGAGCTATTTGTGCCATTGCGCAAATACTAATAATAAAAACGAAACTAACACCTGCGCGGATATTGGTAATTTTTTTAATCATAGGGATTGCCTTGGAGGGGATAGGTTTATATAAACCTATTAATGAGGTGCTGCAAGCCGGTATAAGTGTGCCGATTATAGGTTTTGGAGCGTCGTTAGCCCGCGGCGCAATAGAATATACGAAACAAATAGGTTTGCTTGGCGCCCTCGGCGGTGGGCTTATACGTAATGCGTTAGGCATAGGCACTGCGGTTGTGGCAAGTTACGTTGTAACGTTGTTGTTTTCTCCAAAGTCGAAGTAACATATTTACGGATCCAAACATATATCAATATATGTTTAAAGTTCGTAAAAGAAAGCTAAAAGTAATATTAGCAGTTTGCGTGTCGATTGCGCTTTTGGCGTTACATATAGTTATAAACGTTAATCCAATAATAAAAGAAGTTTCACAAAAAGAAGTTCAGGCGCTGGCAGAGATTGCTGTGAATAATGCTTGTGAAGAAGTATTAGAAAAATATCCTGTTTCGGATGTAGTAAATTACAAAACGGACGACGTCGGAAATTTGGTATTGATAACTACGAATACGGCAATAATGAACGTTATAGCAAGAAAAGCAACGGATTTATCGTATAAAAAATTATCTTCATTAGGTGAAAGCGGTGTTCCTGTGCCGCTTGGCAGTATGAGCGGAATAACGTTATTGTCGGGATGTGGACCTGATGTTTATGTTAAGGTTTGTCCCGTCGGCTCGATAGATTCAAACTTTAAATCGGAATTTGTTGCCGCAGGTATCAATCAAACGTGTCATAAAATTATACTTAACGTTAACAGCGACGTAAAAGTTATAATGCCGGGAATGAACAATATAGTAAAAACCGAAACGCAAATAGTTATATGCGAAAACATAATCGTTGGTAAGGTTCCCGAAACGTATTTAAACATCGATAATTTATCAGAGTTACTTAATCTTGTGCCGTGAACACCCTAAAACGCTTGATTTTTATTTGTTGTTGTGCTAATATAATAAGGCAGTGATTGTGGCAAAAGAAATGTTCAAATAACAGAGAGCGTTTGTAGCTGAGATAACGCGCGAACAACTATATTCACCACAGGAGCACGTTATTGAAGTAGTAGTAGGTAACCGTCGGGAAACGTAAATCCTAGAAATGAGGCCGCAAGGCGAAATTAGGTGGTACAGCGCAATACAAGCGCCCTAATATATACGTTAGGGGCGCTTTTTATATAAGTGCTAGGCGGCGATATACGTTAAATTCGGAGGAAAAATGAAACAGAAAATTTGCAATCTTGTAAATCAAACAAAGAAAAAGCTTAATGCGGTTTCTTCTGCCAAGGAATTGACCGATTTAAAAGTTTCGATTTTAGGTAAAAACGGAGAGCTTACGTTGATTTTGCGTGGCTTGAAGGACTTATCCGATGATGAGCGTCCTTTAATGGGTAAAATCGTAAATGAAGCTAGGACGGAAATAGAGACTTTAATAAATAAAAGATACGTCGACCTTGAAAACAAGGAGCTTAACGAAAGGCTAATGAAAGAAAAGGTTGACATTACTATCGATCAAAAAACGGCTATCGGAAAAATTCATCCGCTTAATGTGATAAAGCGCAAGGCAATAGACTTTTTTGTTTCGATGGGATTTTTGGTTACCGATTCACCCGAAATCGAGACGACTTATTACAATTTTGACATGCTTAACATTCCGTTTGACCACCCGGCAAGAGAAATGCAGGATACGTTTTTTGTAACGGAAAAAATACTTTTAAGGACGCAAACGTCGGCAGGACAAATTAGGACAATGGAAAAGATTAAGCCGCCTATAAAAATGATTTCTCCCGGCAGAGTTTTTAGAAGCGACGAAGCGGATGCAACGCACACGCCGTGCTTCCATCAGTTAGAAGGCTTGGTTGTTGATAAGGGTATAACTATGTGTGACCTTAAGGGCATTTTGGCATCGTTTGCAAAGCATTTCTTTTCTGAAAATTCGTCTATCAGGTTTCGGCCGTCGCATTTTCCGTTTACGGAACCTAGTGTAGAAGTTGACGCCGCTTGTCCGCATTGTGGAGGTAAAGGCTGTAACGTTTGCAAAGGGACGGGTTGGATAGAAATTTTAGGTGCGGGCATGGTAAACAGGCACGTACTTAGCGGATGCGGAATTGATCCGGACGTTTACACGGGATTTGCTTTTGGTGTAGGTCTTGATCGCATTACGGCGATTTGCCATGGCATAAACGATGCGCGTGTTCCGTTTGAAGGCGACGTGCGTTTCTTGAAACAGTTTTAGGAGGAAGCGATGAAATTACCGATAAGTTGGCTTAAAGAGTTTGTTGATACCGATGCCGAAGTTAAAGAAATCTGTGAGGCGCTAGTAGGCGTCGGGTTTGAAGTTGAAGAGATTATAAATTATGGCGAGGATATTTCAGGAGTAGTCGTAGGTAAAATCGTAGATATACGGCCGCATAATAATGCGGACAAACTTAAGGTTTGTTCCGTAGATATCGGCAACGAAGTCCTTACAATAGTTACGGGTGCAAATAATATTAAAGTAAACGATATGGTGCCCGTAGCTTTAGACGGTGCAATTTTACCGGACGGTAAACAAATTAAAGCGGCTCCGCTTCGTGACGTTATGAGCTACGGAATGATGTGTTCGGGCGGCGAACTTAAAATAAGCGATGCGTTTGTGGACGGCGCCTCTGTGGACGGAATAATGATTCTTAGCGATAATTTGACTCTTGGAGAAAATATAGTTACTGCGCTAGATTTAAAAGATACGGTCCTTGACGTGTCGATAACGGCAAACAGGTCTGATTGTCATTCCATTTTAGGTTTGGCGCGTGAAGTTTATACCGCGCTTATAAGTTTAGGCAAGTATGGCGCGCGTTCTGGGCGTTTTTCTGCAAAATTTACGATGCCTTCGTTCGATTTTTCTTATTCTAAAAATAGTGATTTGAGGTTCCCGACGGTAAACGTAACTTCTTTGGATTGTCCTGCGTATACAAGCGCGCTTTTGGGCGACGTAAAAATAGAAAAAAGTCCTAAGTGGATGCAACGAAGATTGTTTATGTGCGGTATCAATCCGATAAATAACGTGGTAGATATAACGAATTACGTATTATTGGAAATAGGGCAACCGTTGCATGCATTCGATCTTGAAATGATTGATGGAAACATCAACGTTCGAAAAGCAACCGAAAAAGAGAAAGTTATTGCGCTTGATAACGTTGAGTATGAAATGTCACAAGATGCAACGCTTATCTGTGACGATAAAAAAGCTTTAGCAATAGCGGGAGTAATGGGCGGTAAATATAGCGGAATATCGGAAAACACGAAGTCTGTTTTTTTGGAAAGTGCTAGATTTACTCGCGGAAGCGTAAGAAGTACCTCTTTAAAGATAGGCTTAAGATCGGATTCGTCGGCAAGATTTGAACGTGGCGTTGATAATTACGGTGTTGAATTCGGACGCCGAAGAGCATTATCTTTATTTGAAAAGCTAGGAGCGGGCAAAATAATTGCAGATAGACCGATGATATTGCCTGAAAATAAAGTTATATCTACGACTATAGACGACATAAACGGCATTTTGGGCATAGAAATACAGAAGAAAGACATGGTTGATATTTTGCAATCTCTCGGAATGGACGTGTCGAGCGAGTGTAGGACACTTAGCGTAAGAGTTCCGCATTATAGAGAAGACGTTGATAACTTTACGGATCTTGCGGAAGAAATTATAAGGTTCTACGGTTACGACAAAATGAAAGAAACTTTTATGCCCACTGCGACCGTAACGATCGGAGGAATGTCCGAAAAACAAAAACGCATAGAGGAAATCAAAGACTTGATGTGTGCGCATGGGGCGTATGAAATTATGACGTATTCGTTTACCGACGAACGTGTTTTTGACAAACTTAATTTTGATTCGGAAGATAAGCGCAGGTGTGCAATTCGTATAATTAATCCGATAAGCGAAGATCTGTCGATAATGAAAACGGAACTTGTTTCCGGAATGGTTTCTGTAATAGCGACCAATTTAACGCGTAAAAACGACAATTTTAGATTGTTTGAACTTGCGCGAGTTTACGAAGCCGAACAACTTCCGATAGTAAAATTGCCGTCTGAAAATGACGTATTGTGCGTCGGCACGGTGGGAAAGAATGAAAGTTTTTATGAAATTAAAAATATATTTACTTCGGTTTTAGAACGGTTTAATGTTAAATACGAGCTTAAAGAAAGTTCTCAATCGTTTTTGCATCCGGGCATAAGCGCGGATTTGATTGTTAACGGAGTCGTTGTTTGTTCGTTCGGTAAAATTCATCCTACCGTTTCAAAGAACTTTGGAATTAAAAAGTCTGATTTTTATATTGGATATTTGAATTGTAATGTAATAACTGAAGCAAAAAGCGCGATCGCAAAATATAAAGCGCTACCCAAATTCCCTCCGGTCGAGCGTGATTTGGCATTTATAGCCAAGGAAAGCTCTCCGGTGGGCAGCATAATAGATGCAATAAAAAATAGCAATAAGCTTGTTGGCGACGTTGAGCTGTTTGATATATATCGCGGCGAACAAATCGAAAGCGGGTACAAAAGTATTGCTCTTAAAATTAAACTCGTTCCTATTGATAAAACGTTGGTCGATGCAGAAATTACAAAAACAATGAAATGCATAATCGACATGCTAAAAGAACGATTTGACGCTAAGGTGAGAGAATAATGGCTGAAATTCTTGCTCCTGCCGGCAATTTTGATATGCTTAAAGCTGCTGTTTGCAACGGTGCAGATGCAGTTTATTTAGGCTTAAATAAATTCAGCGCGAGAGCAAAAGCGGAAAATTTCAACAACGAGCAATTGAAAAATGCGATCGAGTATGCTCATCTTTACGGTGTGAAGATATACGTGGCAATCAATACGATAATGAAGAACGACGAACTTTCGGAAGCGCTTAACGAAGCGGAGCGCGCGTTGTCGTTAGGCGCCGACGCATTGATCGTGCAAGATTTGGGTTTTGCGCAACTGTTAAGACGTAAGTTTCCTACCGCGGTGTTGCATGCAAGTACGCAAATGGGTATTCATAATTTGGAGGGAGCGATTGTCGCAAAAAAGCTTGGATTTTCCCGAATAATATTGGCTCGCGAAACGCTTTTTGAAGATATCATTAAGATAAAACAAAACGTAGATATCGAGGTAGAATGTTTTGTTCAAGGCGCGCTTTGCATTGCTTTTTCGGGTAATTGCTATTTTAGTAGTTTCGTAAGCGGATATAGCGGCAATCGCGGCAAATGCATGCAACTGTGTAGAAAAAAATACTCGATTAAAAACGGAAGTAAAAATATAAGCGGATACTTGCTCTCGTCAAAAGATCTTATGCTTGCCATGCGTATTAAAAAGTTACTTGACGCCAAAGTGGATTGCTTTAAGATAGAAGGACGGTTGCGAAGATCGGAATATGTTGCCGAAGCTGTTCGTGTTTATAAAAAAGCATTACGCGAAGCTGTTGATCAAGAAGATATCGTTTCTTTAAAAAAGACGTTTAATCGTGGCGATTATACGGAAGGACATTTGTTTTGCGCAACCAATAAAGTACTTGACGTTAATATCGCATCACATATGGGGGTATACTTTTGTAAAGTAACAAAAGTAATCGGACGTAAAGCCGTATTAAATCGTAATCTAAACAGTGGAGACGGAATTAAATTTTTACGTAACGGAAAAGAAGTGGGTGCTGCGGCGATAACAAGGAATGGTAACGAAACGGGCTTTGAAGGCAACGTTAGACCGGGAGACGACGTTTATATAACTACTGATTCTGAATTCAATGCTAGAGTAAACGAAAGGAGTAAAAAAATTTCGGTTGATGTTACGCTTGATTTTGATAGAGCGGCTTTATTTGTAAGTACCGAAGAAAGCGAAGTCGAAATTAAAATCGGTAACGTGCAACCTGCCATAAACGTGCCTCTAACGGTAAACGAGCTTAAAAACAACTTCAATAAATCCGAATATTTCGTTACGCGCAAAGTGAATATTAAAGGCAATGTTTCGGCATTTATTGTTAAGTCCGAATTAAATGCTTTACGTAGAAATGCGTATGAATTACTTAAAAAGAAAATCTTAAGTGATTATCTAAAAAAACGTGCAAAATATAACGGCAATTTCCTTACTATATCTGACATAATGAGTGACAATTTGGATAATTTATTAAACAATAAGAAAATTTATCAAGTTGAATCACCTGAGCAGATAACCGACGATATGGAGATTGTCGTTGTTAATCCGCAAGAATATTCCGTAGAGAGAATGCTTGAATTTAAGAGTTATTTCAAAAATGCATTTTTGAACCTTCCGTTTATTGCTCGAGGGAAAGACGTTGACGTTTTAAGGGATATAATAAAGAATTGTAATTTTAAAGGTTATATAGTAAATAATTTATATGGGTTAGAGCTTGTAAAAGATAGGCGCGTGATCCTAGGGATCGGGCTTAATTTGATTAATGACGTTATTGATGTCGATAAAATTTATTCGATTGAATCTGACATATTTTTAAAAAACGGTTACGTTTATGCGCAGGGTAACGTGCCGCTTATGACGTTTTGCCATTGTGAAAGAAAAGAATTGCTAAGCGATTGTAAAAATTGCGACGGTGTAAACGTTGCTTTATCGTATGAAGGCAGAGAATTTTATTTAAGAAGATATAAAATTCATTATTGTTACGGGCAACTTTTGAATTGTGCAACGTTAGACGTGCTAAACAAAGGCGTAGAAAAAGCATTTATAGATTATTCTTACAAAAGGGCTAATGGCACGACAAAAGGCAATTACGGCAGAGGACTCAGGTAGACATGGATTTAAAAACACTAAAAATTTTAGAGTACGAAAGCATATTAAGCAAAATTAAAAGTTTTGCCGTTTCTTCTGCGGCAAAAGAAGCTGTAATGGAAATTTTTCCGAAAGCAGATTTTGATTTAGTCAAAATGAATCAAAACGAAGTTGTCGAAGCTTACAAGGTAAAATATACTTATTTGGCGAATCCGATTGATAGTTTTGATAATTGCAAAGAAATATGCGACAAAGCGACAAAAGGAATTATGCTTTCGCCTAGCGAACTTTTAAAAATAAAGACGCTTCTTCGTTCTGGGCGAATTGCGCAAAACTCGCTAAAAAATTTGCCGGTTGAGTCGCTCAAGGTTTATTCGGATAGCTACTATATCGAGAGCTTTTTAGAAGATGAAATCGATAGAGTCATAATATCCGAAAATGAAATCAGCGACCTGGCAAGCGCAACGCTAAAAGACATAAGACGTAAGTTGGCAGATACGAAAATTGCCTTGAAAGAAAAATTATCTAGTTATTTCAGAAAAAGCGAATTTTCTCAATTTTTGCAAGATAACCTTGTTACCATTAGAAACGATAGGTTTGTTTTGCCCGTAAAGTCCGAATATAGATCTTCTGTTCCGGGACTTATACATGATATGTCTTCTAGTGGAGCAACGGTTTTTATTGAACCGTTTGCCGTGGTTGAAACTAATAATAAAATTAAGAGTCTCATGTTAAGCGAGGCTGCGGAAATTGAGCGAATATTGAATGATTTAAGTGGTTCTGTTGCTAATATTGCTGAAAATCTATTAAAAATGCAAACCGCAATTACAAAGCTGGACGTTATTTTTGCTAAGATGAAGTATTCTGTCGATATTAACGGCACTGTCCCTAAATTCAACAATAGCGGTATAATTAATCTTAAAGCCGCGCGACATCCGTTGATAGACAAATACGTCGTTGTTCCGGTAAACATTTCGGTTGGAAAAGATTATAAAATACTTATGATAACCGGTCCTAATACCGGCGGAAAAACGGTTTGCCTTAAAACGCTTGGTTTGATTTGTTTGATGGCGTATATAGGATTGTTCATTCCTTGTGACGACGATAGTGAAGTAGCAATATTCGATAATATATTTTGTGATATAGGAGACGAACAAAGTATTGCTCAATCTTTGAGTACTTTTTCGTCACATATGGTTAATCTTGTTAGAATTACCGAGCAGATGACGAATAACACATTGTTGCTTTTTGACGAGCTCGGCGGAGGAACTGACCCGCAAGAAGGAGCGGCGCTTGCAATAGGAATAATTAAGTATATTCAAATGTGGAAAGCTACTGCTGTGTTAACGACTCATTATAGCGAATTAAAAGAATATGCGTTAATCGCTGAAGATATTTGTAACGCCAGCATGCAATTCGATTCCGAATCGCTAAAACCTACGTACAAATTAATGTTGGGCGTTCCCGGTACCAGCAATGCATTAAATATAGCAAAGATGCTCGGGCTTAACAGCGTTATTTTAAACTTTGCAAAGGAAAGCATGGATAAAGATAAGATTGAACTTGAAAATCTTATCAAAAGCGCCGAATACGTAAAAAAACGCTCTGAGGAAGAATTGGAGTTAACTGCTAAGATTAAAGAAGAGCTGATGGCGCAAAAAGCAGACGTAGAATCGAAACAAAAGCAGCTAAATGCAAAGATAGAAAAGCTTAATTCAAACGCGAAAATCGAGATAAAACGCATAGTGTCTCTCGGAGTTGAAAGGGCGGATGAGCTTATAGAGCGATTGAAAGAAGTAATAAAAGAAGGGGACGAGCGTGCGTTATTGGAAGCGAAGTCGATTCGCAAGCAACTTGCGAATATGGTTTACGATATGGCGCCTCAATCCGAGGAGCAATACGAGAGTATAGATATTGCTAATTTAAAAGTTGGCGAAAAAGTATTTGTAAAAAGTTTGTCTGCTCAAGGTGATTTGCTGTCGTTGCCCGATAAGAAAAACGAGGTTTACGTTATGCTTGGCGCAATTAAAACCAAAGTGAAGGCTGATTCTCTTGCGAGGCCGTATGTTTCGGATAATCAAAAAACAAAGAAAAAAGCGGACTATAAGCCTTCGCCTAAGGGTGACGAAGAAGCAATTCTTATTCCCGAGGTTAACGTTATAGGGTATACGGTAAGCGAAGCAATAGAAATTATTGAGCCGCATCTTATAAGTATGGTCGGTGGCAATTCGAAAATTTTACGTATTGTTCATGGTAAGGGAACCGGAGCGCTGGGTAAAGGGGTTCAACAATATTTAAAGACTTCACGTTTTGTTCGTTCGTTCAGATATGGAGGATATGGCGAAGGTGATAACGGCGTAACAATCGTCGAGATTAAATAAGGGGAAATGCTATGATATTTTTAGATAACGCTTCTACGACAAAGGTTTGTTCGGATGCTATTGCTTCGATAAATTTGGCGTGCGAAGAATTATACTTTAATCCTTCGGCGCTTTACGGAGAGGCATTAAAGGTAAGAAATCTGATTGAAGAGTCTCGTCGTGAGATAGCTACATTATTGGGCGTAGCGTCGAATGAAATTTATTTTACTTCTTGTGCTACCGAAAGTAATAATTGGGCGTTTGAAAGGGGCATTAAGAATAAAAAAGGTAATATCGTAGTTTCATCGTCGGAACATGCGTCTGTTTATGAAAGCGCGATTTCACAAAAAAGTAAAGGTTTAGACGTTAGGTTTGTAAAACTTAATTCTGACGGGACGATAAACGAGGACGATTTATTGTCAAAAATTGATCAAGATACGTCGTTTGTGTCGATTATTCATTGTTCAAATGAGACTGGCGCGGTTAACGATATCGGACGATTGTGCAGAAAAATAAAAGAAATTAATTCAAAAACCTTAGTTCATTCGGACGGTGTTCAGGCTTTTTGTAAAACCGACGTAAAACTAAAATCGCTAGGAGTTGATTTTTATAGTATCAGTGGTCATAAAGTGGGCGGTTTAAAAGGTATTGGTGTATTGTACATAAAAAAGGGCCTATTCGTATCTCCATTTATTATCGGCGGGGGACAAGAGCGCGGATTGCGTTCCGGTACCGAAAACGTTGCCGGGATTTTAAGCTTTTCTAAGGCGGCAAAATACTATAAAGCTCATTATGACGGTGAGTTAATACGAAAAATGCGTGCTTATTTAATTGCGGAATTGATACCGCTCCGCGCTATTATAAACGGGGCTAATAGTTCTGAGTCGATTTTATCCGTGTCTGTGCCCGGGCTCAAGGCGGAGATTTTACAACATATGCTATCGGATGACGGCGTGATTATCGGTCTCGGGTCTGCGTGTTCGGCAAAATCTCGCAACAACAGAGTTCTCTCTGCTATTGGTAAAACGCAGAAAGAGATAGAAGGCAGTATAAGAATAAGTTTTGGACTTGAAAACGATATGGAGCAAGTGATGCGAGCAACTGAATTAATTAAAAACAATATTACAAAATTGAGAGGAATGATGCTATGAACGAAAACGTAATAATTATTAGATATTCTGAATTATATCTAAAAGGAAAAAATCGAGGTTTTTTTGAAAAACTCTTAATAGAAAACATACGTAAATCGCTTAGCGACGTTGAATGTAAAACCAGATTTAACCGCAGTCGATATGAAGTTTTCGAATACTTAGACGAGGCGGAGATAGTAGAAAGGCTAAAAAAAGTTTTTGGAATTCATTCTATAAGCATAGCAAAAAAATGCGAGGCAAATATTGACGCAGTTTGTTCCGTCGTTAAAGATTATCGCATTAGCGGAACATTTAAAGTCGAGACCAACAGGGCGGATAAGACCTTTCCTTTAAATTCTATAGAGGTGAGCGCAAAAGCGGGAGGGGCGATTTTATCCGTTAATAAAAATCTTAAAGTCGATGTACACAATCCTCAAACGACGATAAACATCGATATACGAGAAGACGGCTGCGCATATATTTTTAAGGACAAAATATTATGCTCGGGCGGAATGCCTGTTGGCAGCGCCGGTAAGGGACTTCTATTGCTGTCGGGCGGACTTGATAGTCCGGTTGCTGCATATATGATGGCAAAGCGCGGGCTCAGTTTAACGGCTATTCATTTTCATTCGTATCCTTACACTAGCGAAAGCGCTAAGCAAAAAGTTATCGATCTTGCACATATTTTAGTTGATTATACGGGGCCGATAAATTTAATTTGTATTCCGTTTACAAAAATACAAGAAGAAATTCATAAGAAATGTGCTTCGAATTATATGATAACGATTGTTCGTCGTTTTATGATGAGAATATCGGAAAGGGTGGCGCGCATTTACGATTGCGGATGCTTAGTAAACGGAGAAAGTTTGGGGCAAGTTGCAAGCCAAACGTTGCAAAGTATTACCGTAACTAACGATATTGTTAAAACTATGCCGATTTTTCGTCCCTGTATTGGCATGGATAAGCAAGAAATAATAGAAATAGCGTTAAAAATTAAAACTTACGAAACGTCGATTCTGCCGTATGAAGATTGCTGTACGGTGTTTTTGCCCGATAGTCCGGTTACAAAACCAACCGTTAAAAGGGCGGAATATGAGGAGAGTAAAATGGGCGATTTTGAACAGTTAATTAAAGAAGCTATCGACAATCGTGAAGTTATTCGTATCGAAAAAATTTGAATATTTTTCGTAGTCGCTGCGGTTGTCCGGTTGATCCGGAAGACAGTTTAAAGTGAAACTTGCCGTAATCGTGTCTTTTTGCGGCAAGTTTTTTTGTGCCGCGATGATCCTATGATTGTTGTAATATTCGTCAGCGTTTATGGCTAATTTTTGTATATTTGACGGCATGTCAAACAACTTATTGCAAGTTATGTCTGACGTAATAAGCTTTTTAACGAGTTTTGTCGGGATGTTTCCGCCGGTTGTTTGCGTATCCATTATATGAACGCCGACAGTGTAATTTTTAGAATAAGCGATGCAATAAGCGTCGCTGTTATTGTCTTTGCTTCCAACCGTTCCGGTTTTTGCGCACCAAATCATTGGCGATGAATTTATTATTTTTGCAGTTCCGCTTTTCGCGCAATCGTTTAACATTTCGTTAATCAAGTAAGCGGTTTCAGCCTTCATAACTCTTTTTTTTGTCCGTTGATGTGAATAAACCGATTTTCCGTTTACGTATATCGATTTAATGTATGAATTATTGTGCATTATTCCGTCGTTAGCAAAAGATGTGTATGCAGAGGCGAGGTTTTTTAAACTCGTGCCGTTGGTCATGCCTCCTAACGCCAATGCGAGGTCTTCGTTTTTTTGCGTTTTAATTCCTAAGTTGTTTGCAAAAGTTTTAGCGTAATCGATGCCGACCGAGTTAAGAAGCTTAACTGCCGGTATATTAAGTGAATGGGATAGAGCGTATTTACACGAAACCCATCCAAAGTATTTGTTTTTATAGTTTAAAGGCGCATAACCGTTAAAATTCGTTTTTTCATCGCAAATCGGCGTTATCGGTACAGCGATTCCTTTTTCTATCGCCGGAGCGTAACAAATTATCGGTTTAATGGTAGAGCCCGGACTTCGTGATATTAGCGCGGGATTTCCTAGATATTGCGCTTCGTGTGAGATTATTTTGCTGGTTTTGTTGTCTATAATAATAATCTGAGCGTTGTCGGTTGTGTATTGTTTTAAATAGTCTGATAATTTTTTTTGCAATTCTGAGCGGCAATACGAATATATTTTAACGTTATTTTTATATAAATAATCTTCGTTGCAGCCTAAAATATCGCACGCTTCGGTTATCACAAAATAACGATATTTATCGTAAAAATTTTGTTGTTTTATGTTTAATTTTTCTTCGTTGGCTGCTACATATTCTTTGTTTGATATTTTTTTGTTTTTTAACATTAATTTAAGTATAAGATTAGTTCGTTTAGATAAGTTTTCAGCATTAGAATACGGGTTGTATACGGTTGGATTGTTGATTATTGCCGATAAAGCGGCGCTTTCTTTTAATGAAACGTTTGCAATATCTTTACCGAAAAAATTATGTGCGGCGTTTCCGATGCCGTACGTACCATTTCCGAAATAGAGTATATTCAGGTACATTTCAAGAATTTCGTTTTTAGTATATTTTCGTTCGATTTCCTTACTAAGGCGAATTTCTTGTATTTTTCTTCGGATGTTTTTGTCGTTATTTAAATGTGAATTTTTAACAAGTTGTTGCGTTATTGTAGATGCGCCTTGGACAAATGCGCCGTTCTTAATGTCTTTTATCGTTGCGGCGATTATTCGCGCGTAGTCGATACCTTCGTGTTCAAAGAATCTTTTATCTTCTGCGCATAAGAATGCGTTTATCGTGTTTGTCGGCACGTTTTTAAGAGGAGTGTATTGCGACGTGTTTATTTGATTTTCGTTATCGTCGTATATAATTAACGTGTTTTTGATGTTGTCCAGTATATTTACATCTAACGAGCTGTAGTTTTTGATTTTTATACACGGTTCCAAAATAATGCTTATTGTTAAAACAACGGATATGGAGAGAAACGCAAGCAGTAGCGACAATTTTTTTTGTAAATTTATCTTCATACAACTAGTATGTTTATAGTGTTATTTTTTTATTTTGCCACAAAATGCTGTACTTTTTTTTATTATTATGCTAAAATGTACTTAGATTTTTTTATGGAGTAAAAATGAAGAAGTTTTTTATTAACACTTATGGTTGCCAAATGAATGTTCATGAATCGGAAAAACTTGCAGGCATCTTGTATCAACGAGGTTATGTGCAAGCACAGAGCAATGAGGATGCCGATGTTATTTTATTGAACACGTGTTGTATAAGAGAGACTGCGGAAACCAGAGTTTTGGGGAATTTAGGTATTATAAAAAAATTAAAAGAAAAGAGACCGGAAATCATTGTTGGCATATGTGGATGTATGCCGCAAAAGAAGGGCACTGCCGAAATGTTAAAAAAGCGTTGTCCGTTTATAAACTTAATTTTCGGTACTCACAACATGTATAAATTAGGTGACTACTTGGATGAGGTCGAAAGTGGACGTAACGTCGTCGAAATATGGGATACTGAAGGAGAAATTTCTTCTTCGCCGATTCGTAGAGACGGCAAAATAAATGCTTGGGTTAATATAATGTACGGCTGCAATAATTTTTGTTCGTATTGTATAGTGCCGTACGTACGCGGCAGAGAACGTAGTCGAGATTTTGACGAAGTAGTTTCGGAGGTTCGTTCGCTTGTTGAAAACGGATACAAGGAGATTACTTTACTAGGACAAAACGTTAATTCATATCAAGGAGGCTCGCCGTTCTTTGCAAAACTCCTAAGGGCGGTGTCTGTGTTTGACGGTGAATATAGAATAAAGTTTATGACTTCGCATCCGAAAGATTTGACTCTTGACGTGGTCGAAGCTATGACAAGTAGCGATAAGATAGCGAATTGCATACATTTGCCGGTACAATCCGGTAGCGATCGTATCTTAAAGCTTATGAATCGTAAGTATACTTCGGGCGATTATTATGAAAAAATTCAAATGATAAGGTCTCTTATTCCGGATGTCGGCATATCCAGTGACTTGATGGTTGGCTTTCCGACAGAGACGGAAGAAGATTACCTTTGCAGTGAAAATTTGGTTAAGCAAGTGAAGTACAATAATTTATTTACGTTTATATATTCTCGACGCAGCGGAACTGTGGCGGATAAGATGGACGGACAAGTTGATTTGAAAACAAAAACGGATAGGATAGAGCGACTTATTAAATTGCAATTTGAAATAGGAAACGAGCTTGCAAAAAGTTTTATCGGTAAAAAATACAGAGTGCTGTGCGATAGCGTAAAAAACGGTGTAGGATACGGAAAATCGTCGTGCGATAAATCAATTTCGTTTAAAGCGGATAAAAGCGCGATAGGTTGTTTTTTGGACGTAAAAGTAACGCAGGCAAAAAACAATAAACTTATAGGAGAAATCGAATAATGGCTTTAGCACCTATGATGAAGCAATATTTGCAAGTAAAAGAGCAATACAAAGATGCTATACTTATGTATAGGCTTGGCGATTTTTACGAATGCTTTTTTGACGATGCGATAACGGTTAGTAAAGAGCTTGATTTAGTTTTAACAGGTCGTGACAGCGGCTTAGCCGAGCGTGCTCCTATGTGTGGAGTTCCGTATCATGCGGCAGATAATTATATAGCAAAGCTTATAGAAAAAGGGTATAAAGTAGCGATATGCGAGCAAATGACGCCTCCGGGGCAAAAAGGGCTTATCGAACGTAAAGTTGTAAGAGTGATCACACCCGGAACGTTAGTAGATTCTTCGATGTTAAACGACGAAACAAACAATTACTTGGCTTGTGTTGCTCTTGTTGGCGGAGAGATTGGTTTTGCTTGGACGGACATTTCTACGGGAGAGTTTAATCATATTGCCATGAGCGCAAAAATGAACGTTAAGCTTAATGAACTTTTGGCGCGTATTCATCCGTCGGAGATTATTTGCAACGAAGAAATGCTTGGTGAAAGTGTAAATCTTTCACTTGTTAAATTCGGCGGCGTTTGTCCGTTTACATTATATAACGAGGTTGCGTTTGATTACGAAAACGCCTGTAAGGTTATATTGCAGAAATTCGGGAAGGAAAATTTTAAAGAAATCGACAAAAGTAAAGTTTGCACTTGCGCCGTAGGTGCGTTGTTAAGTTACCTTGAAGAAACTCAAAAGCGCAATCTTATTAATATTAAAAATTCCGTGCGAGAAGAAATGGCCGGTACTATGAGTATCGACGGAGCGGCAAGAAAAACGCTTGAACTTGTAGAAAACGCCGCAAACGGCAAAAAGCGTGGTTCATTGCTGTGGGTTATAGATAAAACATGTACAAAAATGGGCGCACGTAAATTAAGAAGTTGGGTAGAAATGCCGTCTACCGACGAAGCTGAAATCAACGAGCGTCTCGATGCGGTGGAAGAACTGTACAATAATGTAGAGCAGCGAGTTGCGGCAGAGGAACAACTTAAGCTTGTTGCCGACATCGAAAGAATTTGCGGAAGATTGTCTTTTGGAAATATGGCACCAAGGGACTGTTTGGCGCTGGGACAATCGATAGTTAATTTCCCTATTCTAAAGAACATTATCTCTGATTTGAAGTCGCAGATATTTAAAAAAATTAATAATTCAATTTATGATTTGAGCGAACTTGGGGAGCTTATTTTAAGAGCTATATCCGACAAGCCGTCGACGTTTATTCGTGACGGCGGTGTAATTGCGGACGGTTTTAATGAAAAGCTTGACGAATATCGCGGATATGCCACTCACGCAAAAGCCATTTTGGAAAAAATGGAGGCAAACGAAAAGGAGCTTACCGGCATAAAAGGATTAAGAATTTCTTTTAATAAGGTGTTTGGGTATTATATCGAAGTGCCAAAGGGGCAAATCGGACTAGTGCCGTACAGATACGTACGAAAGCAAACTACCGTAAACACCGAGCGTTATATAACCGACGAATTAAAAGAACTTGAAACTAAGGTATTAAACGCCGATGAGATGGCAATCAAATTAGAAAACGAAATATACGATAAATTACTCGAAAAAATAAAAGAGTATTTTGAGGAGATCTCGTGTAGCGCAAAAGCAATTGCCGTATTTGATTGTTTGTTAAGTAATGCTTTGACTGCAAGAGAAAACGGTTACGTTAAGCCGATAATCGATTCTAGTATAAAAGAGATTAAAATATCGCAAGGAAGACATCCGATAGTTGAGAAACTACTTAAAGGCGAGTCTTTTGTGCCTAACGATACTTTTTTGGATGATGACGGAAACATAATGTTGATAACCGGACCTAATATGGCGGGAAAAAGCGTTTATATGAAGCAAGTTGCGTTAATAGTTATTCTCGCTCACATAGGTTCGTTTGTTCCTGCCGCTATGGCGCGGATGTCCGTAGTGGATAAACTGTTTACAAGAGTCGGAGCTAGTGACGATCTTGGCACGGGCAGAAGCACGTTTATGGTCGAAATGAGTGAAGTGGCGTACATTCTTGAGAACGTTACAGATAATAGTTTGATTTTACTTGATGAAATAGGAAGAGGCACGTCTACTTACGACGGGCTTAGCATTGCTTGGGCAATTATAGAATTTATTTCGCAAGGTTATAAAGCGAAAACGTTGTTTTCCACTCATTATCATGAACTTACCGAACTTGAGGGTGTAGTTAAAGGTGTAAAAAATTATAAACTTACGCTTAAGGAAATAAATGGAAGCATTGTTTTTTTACGAAAACTCATGCGAGGCAGTGCAAACAGGAGCTTCGGCATAGAGGTTGCCGGACTTTCCGGTCTTCCGGATTTCGTTTTGGAGCGAGCGAAGCAGATTTTAAAATCGCTCGAAAAATCAGACATTTTGCATAAGGATGCGAAACTCGCGGACGGACAATTGTCACTGTTTAATAATATCAATAACAATGCCGAGATTAATGCAATTTTGTCGGAGCTTGATATAGACAATATTTCGCCGAGACATGCTTTAGACGTGTTGGCTGATTTAAAAGAAAAGGCGGTTAAGAACGATGGCTAAGATAAATGTTTTAGATAGTTCTATTTTTAATTTAATTTCTGCGGGAGAGGTTGTAGACAAGCCGATGTCGGTAGTGAAGGAGCTTGTCGAAAATTCTATAGATGCAGGTGCTACCAATATAGAAATAGAAGTTAAAAACGGCGGAATCGATTACATACGAGTTACCGATAACGGATGCGGTATTGAAAAAAGCGAAATTCGTAAGGCGTTTATGCCGCACGCAACGAGCAAAATAAGTTGCGTTGAAGATTTGAATTCTATCCTTACTTTAGGTTTTAGAGGCGAAGCTTTGGCTAGTATTGCTGCCGTTGCAAACGTAACGCTTACCTCTAAAGTAAAAAATGCGGAATTAGGCAACGTCGTGCGTTACGAGAGCGGAACTCTAGTGTCTGAACATGAGGTAGGTGCGCCTGAAGGAACTTCGATTGTAGTTGAAAATATTTTTGAAAAAATACCTGCACGTCAAAAGTATCTTAGGTCTCCGTCTAGTGAAGAAGCTGACATAGCTAATTTAGTTACTAGATTGATATTATCTAATCCTAATATATCTTTTAAATGCACTTTGGGAACAAAAAAAATTCTGTCTACCGGCGAGGGCGAAAAAAGCGCTTTGATTGCGGTGTATGGCAATAAAATACTTTCGGACATGGCGGAAGTTTCTCTAAATATGCCAGACATAACCATAAGAGGTTTTATAGGAAAGCCATCGTATAGTAAGCATAGTCGGAATTATCAAACTCTTATAGTAAACGGTAGATACGTTAAGAACGATGAAATATCTTATATGATGTTTTTGTGCTACAAGGATTATTTAATGTCGAGGCAATATCCTACGTTTGTTCTTTATATAGACGTTCCCGCCGACATGGTTGACGTAAACGTGCATCCGAGCAAAATGGAGGTCAAATTTGTTCAGATAGAAAGAATAAAAAAAGAAATTAAACGGCTTGTTTCTGATAAATTAAACGAACTGTCGCGAGCGCCTAAAGAAGTCACTCGTTTTGAAAGTGATGATTCAAAATTTTTTGTTGATGTCGGCGCTGTTAAGCAAACGAATGAATCGAAAATTAATATGTTTAACAAGAGCGAAAATCCCCCGGAAGTTGTGCAGTTCGATTTTTCGCTATCGGGGATAAAAAGCGTTTTAAACGAGTCTCCAAGTCGTTTATTGGATTATGAAACAGAAATAATTAATAGTGATTTACATAATGTTGCGGATAAAAAAGAACTTGATTGCGATTTCAACGACAATGCTATCGATTCTTTACGGAGTAATAACAAAAAAGGCTTTTTAAGCGACGAAAACGATGAAGAAAGCGTAAGTGATTTTTTGGGAGAGTCCGAGGTTTTGACTGTCGGAACTTTGTTTTCGACGTATATAATTGTTGAGCAAGGCGAAAATTGTTATCTCATAGATCAACATGCTGCGCACGAACGCATTCTTTACGATAAATTTGTAAATAGCTTAAATAACGGAACGTTGGTGGTTCAAAAATTGCTTGTTCCGTATACGTTTGATTTGTCCTATGACGAGAGCAAACTTTTGTCGGATAATCTTGCACTATTTAAGTCGTGTGGATTTGAAATTGAAAGTTGTGGAAATGACAATTTTGCTATACATACCGTTCCGTCTGAAGTAGCGAATATGAGTTTTTCAAAATTCTTGCCTATGTTTTTCGATGCGATTAAGTTAAATGATTTAAACAAGTCGTTGCTTATAAAGGACGTTCTTGCGCAAACTGCGTGTAAAGCCGCCGTTAAGGGGGATAGATTATTATCTATGGGCGAAATTAAGCATCTAATTTCCGGGGTAGACACGTTAAACGCATTACTTTGCCCGCACGGCAGGCCTATCGTGGTTAAACTAACAAAACTTGAGGTTGATAAATGGTTCAAGCGGAAATAGCAAAATTGCTAGTAATAACGGGACCGACAGCAGTTGGAAAATCTGAGTTGGCGGTTGATGCCGCTATAAAATATAACGGCGAAGTGATAAGTGCCGATTCTATGCAAATATATAAGGGAATGGATATCGGGACGGGAAAAATTACTTCGACCGAAATGCGCGGAATAGATCATTATATGCTCGACGTGGTTACTCCAGAAGAAGAATATTCGGTTGGCAGATACGTAATAGAAGCAAAAAATGCGATTAATGGCGTGCTCAAAAAGGGAAAATTACCGATTTTGTGTGGAGGGACCGGATTATATATTAATTCATTGCTGTGCAATCACAGTTTTGCCGGAGCGCCTAAAAACGAAGTTGTGCGAGAAGAGCTAAAAAATTTTGTCGCACAAAACGGTGGCAATGCTTTATATGAAGAATTATCTCGTGTTGATCCGATATCCGCAACGCAAATTAATCGTAACGACGTTAAACGTATTATCAGGGCGATGGAAATCTTTCGTATTACGGGTAAGCCGCGCGGAGAGTTTAAGGACGAAAGTAAATCGGATTTTGATTATACTCTTTTTGTTGTGTATGGCGAAAAAGAAAAATTGTATGATAGGATTAACAATAGAGTAGATAAAATGATAAAAGGTGGGTTGGTTGATGAAGTTAAGGGGCTTTATCAATATAAAGATTGTAATTCGATGCAAGCGATAGGATATAAAGAAATTGTTTCATACTTAGATGGGAATATTTCGCTTAACGATGCCGTTGAACTTGTTAAACAAAGTAGCAGAAGATATGCTAAAAGACAAATGACGTTTTTCCGCGGCATGAAATCAAAAAAAAGTTTCGTGAATGTGTCCGAAAATGTGCTTAAAGTAATTGACGAAACTTTTAAAAACATCGATTAATTTTTTATTAGTTAAAATGAGGGTTAGGGTAAAATGAATATAGATTTGCTTATAAAAGACGTTCAAAATGAGTTGAAAGATAGTTTTGAATATTACGATAACGTTGCTTTGTTTAATCAAGAGAAAGTGTTAAATGCATTTCGTAAAAACAACGTTGCGTTAAGACATTTTAACGGTACGAGCGGGTATGGATATGACGATATTGGCAGAGATACGCTTAATAAGGTTTTTGCCGACGTGTTTGGAGCCGAAGCTGCTATCGTATCGCATAGTCTTGCTAACGGGACACACGCTATTGCTACGGCGCTTTATGGATTGTTGCGGCCGGGTCAAACGCTTTTATCTATAAGCGGTATGCCATACGATACGTTGGAAGAGGTTATACTTGGCAAAAACAATGGTTCGTTAAAAGATTTGGGTGTTAATTTTAAAAAAGTTGACCTTACTTCGGACGGAAAGTTTGATTACGATTCTATAGCTGAGGCAATTAAAGATTGTGATCCGTCTGTTGTTTTTATTCAACGCAGTCGTGGATACAGTTGGCGTGATGCATTTTTGATTGACGACATACAAAAAGTGGTTTCATTTGTTAAGCAATGTTCTGCGGCGTCGATAATCGTTGATAATTGTTATGGCGAGTTTACCGATACTCGAGAGCCTTTGGACGTCGGTGCGGATGTGATAATGGGATCGCTTATAAAAAACCCCGGCGGCGGAATTGCGCCGACGGGAGGATATATTGCCGGGAAAAAAGATTTGATAGAACAAATCTCGTTTCGTTTGACCGTACCCGGGATAGGTTTGGAAGTCGGATCTTACGAGAGCGGGTATCGACTGTTTTATCAAGGACTTTTTATGGCGCCGCACGTGACTAAACAAGCTGTAAAGTCTGCTTTAACGTTTGCTGCGACATTTAAAAAGCTTGGGTACGAAACGTTGCCTAAATTCGGCGGCAAGTGTGGGGATATAATCTGTTCGGTAAAATTTAAAACTGCAGAACAGCTAATTGCGTTCGTGCAATCCGTTCAATACGCATCTCCTATAGATAGTTTTGTAACGCCTTACCCGTGGGATATGCCGGGCTATTCGCATCAGGTTATAATGGCGGCAGGAACTTTTGTGCAAGGTTCGTCTATTGAACTAAGTGCAGATTCTCCGATAAGAGAGCCGTATATTGCGTATATTCAAGGCGGCTTAACGTATGAGCATGCTTTGATTGCGCTAAAAGAATGTTTGAACAATCTTATATAAACTTAATTATTATTTTAATCGAAATATAATTCAAGATATTTTATAACGTATGCAATGAATACTTTGTTTGACGGGCAATAGGAGTCGATGACTTCTATGCCCATTTTTTTATTAAGAACGAACAGTTTATCGTTATTATACGCAGAGTGAATTACGTTACGCACTGTGGTGTCTATTGAAATGGCGTTACAGTTGTGCGCTTTTGCGACGATTGCATACGCATTTGTTATTTTCATCGTCGGGTTGTTTCGCATTAGAATAATAAGTTCTTCTAAGTGGCAAAAGCCTTTCCTGTTTGGGGTAATGCCTAATTCCATTAAAAAGTTTTCAATCGTTGAGTTTTTCATAAGAGTCTCCTTTGTTTATTTAATAAATTAATTATACTATAAAATTAAAGCAAAGGCAAGTGTTTTGTATGGTTTTTTTGAATAAAAATAAATAAATTTATATATCATAGGTTTGTAAAACAATTTTTGACTATTAAATTTAGCGTTTGAACTATATTTTGACTTTTGCATATTGTAATTTAAATTAATTTCTGCGAATTTTTTTTAATACGTTAGACGTAGAAGTTTGAATTATTGTTCTTACTGTACGCTTCGGATCCCAGACGTTCACTGTCGGTGCTTCGATCTAACTTAATAGCTAAGCCGATTACTGCCGCTACCAAGAAGATCCCGACAATCAACGTGATTATCCATTTTACTTTATTTTTCATACTTGTTTTTCCTTTTCCCTTTTGCCATGGGAGCTAGCAATTTTTACTTTTGTTTTTTGTATCTTCGTAAATAGACTTTTCAACAAGATAGCATGTGGTTTTTCCTTTGTTGTGTTTATCATCCCAAAACGCTAAAATGCGGTTTTTGCATGTTTTAGGAATGTCTGTGCTATCCCGCACAAAAGTGCGAGGCTTGTCCCGAGCTTTATTTGCCGGTTTACATATGTACGGCACGTCTTTACTTACAGCGCCGTATACACCGTTACGAAGTTTGCCGTCTTTATATGCCGCATCATTCGATACAGCATAAAGCCCGGCAAGATTTTTATCTTTTCTATTTCGTTTAACGTCTTTCACTTGACAATCTCCTTAAATAATGTTATTCTTTTGCTGCGCTGGTAGGTAAAAAACCTAAAGTTGCGGACGACGTCGTGCAACCGAGCAGAGTAGCAAAAACGCTGAAATTCTTCACCTTGAGTGATATGGGCTGTGAGGCTCTGCATCTAACCGTTCCAAATAGGGGAGCAATTAAGTTCCCCAAAAAAACTACTTAACAATTTAGAAAGAAAATTAATAAAATTATCAAAAACGAGCCGTTTTTTATTGACTGTTTTTTTAAAATTGTGTATACTACGTAAGGTGTAGGGGAGTGGCTCAACGGTAGAGTAGCGGTCTCCAAAACCGTAGGTTGCGTGTTCGAATCGCGTCTCCCCTGCCAAAAAGGATGGATGTGCTAAGGTTGCATTATTCGTCCTTTTTCCTTTAAGTGGCTACATGGCGTTGACAACGAAACATTATTTTGCTATTATACGGTTATATGTTCAGGACGGAAGAAAATTTATGAAAGAAGTAATTATTTATACCGACGGTGCTTGTAGCGGGAATCCAGGCGCCGGTGGTTATTGTGCGATATTATCTTATAATGGGCAACAAAAAACAATTAGCGGTTTTGAACCCGAAACAACAAACAATAGAATGGAACTAATTGCTATAATCAAAGGTTTGCAGGCATTAAAAGAAAAATGTTTTGTGCGTATTTTTAGTGATTCCAGCTATTGTATTAATGCATTCGAGCAAGGTTGGATATACGGATGGATGAAAAACGATTGGAAAACGGCAGATAAAAAAGACGTAAAAAATATTGAATTGTGGCAAGAACTTATATCGCTTACTAGGTATCATAAGGTGAAATTTAATAAAGTTAAGGGGCACGCGGACAATGAAATGAATAATTTGTGTGATAAGATTGCCAGAAAGGAAATAGAAATAAACAGAAAGTGATAATATAAATTTATTTTTCGCTACATAAAATAATATCATGAATATAAAAAAGATTTTACTTTATAAGCTTATATTGTCATTGCTGTGTGTTGCTATGATAGTATTGTCTTGTGTGTTTTTACAAACTTTAAATCGTGCATTAAAGGTTGTTATTATCGTTTTTTTTACTTTAGGCGTTTTTATATTCTGTTTTATAAAAAACAAAACTATATTTCGCATAGCGACAGTTTTTGTCATTTTTTTTGCCGTTGTGATTGTTTTATACATTATTGTCGAGCAAACCGGGTTATTAAAATACTTTGAGGATTTTGATGCTATTCGTGATTTTATTTTGCAAACGAAACAATGGGGAGTAATAGTATTTTTGTTGCTTACTATTTTTCAAGTCGTATTTTTGCCAATCCCGGCTGCCGTAACAATTTTAATAGGCGTTGTGATTTACGGTCCGTTAGTTTCGTTTATTTTGTCACTTGTGGGGACGTATATTGGTTCGGTAATATGCTTCTGGCTAGGTGAAAATTTCGGAAGTAAGCTAGTAGCTTGGATGATCGGCAAAGAAAATTTTGAAAAATATGCAAAAATGCTTAATGAAAAGGGAAAATGGGTGTTTGTTCTTATGTTGGTCTTTCCGTTTTTCCCTGACGATACCTTATGTCTTGTTGCGGGAGCAACGACAATGACGTGGAAGTTTTTTTTAATTTCGATGATTTTAAGTCGTCCGATCGGAATAGCGTTTACTAGTTTTTTTGGGAGTGGAGAAATTATTCCGTATTCGGGCTGGGGAATCCCGGTTTGGATAGGCATTTTTGCTCTGTGTATCGTTTTGTTGTTGCTATCTTCAAAAATAAAAAACAAACTGCTTGGAGATAAAACGGATAAAAATAAATAATTTATCACTGATAAGTATTGTTTACTTATATCTGTAAAAAATTTTTTAACTATTTTTGTAAAATTATGCAAAAATGTGTTGACAATAACAAGTATATATTATACAATAGAGCTATATTTTCAACGCTGATAGGCATTTGTTTTGTTAGCGTTAGAATAAAAAATTTATCTAAGGAGAGCTTGAAGCTTATGAAGAAAAGTAAACAGAAAGGGTTTACGTTAGTTGAACTCGTTATTGTTATCGCAGTTATCGCAATTTTATCTGCAGTACTCATTCCTACACTTTCAAATGTTGTGGAAGATGCACATAAAAGCGCGGCGGAGCAGGAAGCGGTTAATTTGCGTACTCAAATTTTAGTTTCTACCGGAGAGAGTTTTGATGCTTATTGCCAACAGTCGGTAGCTAAAGAAAACTATATTAGTACTGTAGTTTCGTCAAATGTTTTAACTATTTGTGAATATAAAATCGAGTTAAAAACAGTTGCCGAAGGCGCTCAAAATTTTTCGATAGGAAAGGATGCCGGTGATGTTTGGACTATCGCATATATTACCGATACGAATTATTTGGTAACTATAACAGATAGTTCCGTATCTGCGATAAAAGACGGAAGCTTGCCGAGTTTAACTATAAGCTCGACGTAAGAAGTTTGCTTTTAACAAATAACCGCAGGTCGATACTTGCGGTTATTTTATTTTGTCAAAAAGAACGAATTGTAATTTTACTCTTGACTTATGTTGCGGCATTTGTTATAATCAATGTACCGCAAATTTGCGAACAAAGTATATCGGTTAAAAAATATTATAAATTAACTTATAAACTAAAAAGGACATTATGCAAGAATCGCTTTATACGCCAAAAAATGAATTTAATATTCCGGAATCTAAAATTTACAAGATGATAGCTACTCGCGGAGTAGTTGTTTTTCCGGGGCAAACAATTAATTTCGATATAGCGAGAGATAAATCTTTGGCTGCTCTGCAAAAAGCCGCAGAAGAAAAAGAGGATGTTTTTGTGGTTGCTCAAAAACGAGCTAACATCGCAAATCCTGCGCCCAAAGATATATACAGAGTAGGGACTGTGTGTAAAATTAAACAGGTACTTAAATTGCCTAATAATACCGTAAGGGTATTAATTACCGGGCTTGCTCGCATGCAAATAGACAATTACGTGCAAATTTCGCCGTTTTTTGAGGCGCAACTTTTGCCGTATGGCGAACTTATCGAAGATCCGTTGACTCTTGAGGCGGCAAAGCGTAATGCTCAAGAAAACTTTGAGTTGTATAAAAAATTGGATAATAAGATACCTACGGAAATATCTTCGTCGTTAACGGCGTTTGAATGCGATAAATTTATTAATGCTATTGCAACGTTTGTGTATAACACTGATTTACACAAGCAAGAGCTTTTGCAAGAAAAAACTATTGCCGATCAATTGATCAATATTTCTAAATTCTTTCAAAAAGAAATCGAAATTATGGTTGTTGAAAAGAGAATTGCTGCCGACGTAAGAGCAAGCGTGTCTAAGGGGCAACGTGAGTTTTACCTTAGAGAACAAATTAAGGCGATTAAAAAAGAGCTTGGCGACGAGGAAGAAGAGGTTTATCTTAAAGAAGCAACGGATAAGAATTTACCGCCGCAGGTGATGGAAAAGGTTAAGCAAGAAGTTTCCAAACTTGAAAAGATGGCTCCAACGTCGCCCGATGCTGCAGTTTTACGAACGTATATAGAGTGGCTTTTGGCTGTTCCTTGGACGGAAGCTACGGACGAAACTTTTGATTTAAAAAGAGCGCGTGAAATTTTAGACGAAGACCATTATGGTCTTGAAAAAGTTAAGGATAGAATCATAGAGTTTTTGGCCGTTCATAAGCTTACTAACAATTTAAAAGGACCGATTTTATGTTTCGTTGGACCTCCGGGTGTTGGTAAAACTTCGATCGTGTCTTCGATAGCGAGAGCGGCCGGAAAAAAGTTTGTTTCAGTATCGCTAGGCGGTGTTAAGGATGAAGCCGAAATACGAGGACATCGAAGAACTTATATCGGTGCATTGCCCGGTCGAGTAATTTCTTCTATGAAAAACGCGGGAGTAGTAAATCCTGTTTTCTTGTTTGACGAAGTTGATAAGATGTCTAGCGATTTTAGAGGCGATCCTGCGTCAGCTATGCTTGAAGTTTTGGATCCGAATCAAAACAATCATTTTTCGGATCATTATCTTGAATTGCCTTACGATTTAAGTAAAGTTATGTTTGTAATGACGGCAAATACGATGGATACAATTCCGTTACCGCTATTAGACCGAATGGAAATTATAGAACTTTCGGGATATTCTTATTCTGAAAAATTGCAAATTGCAAAAAGGTATCTTATTAAGAAACAAATCGAAGCTTGCGGATTGCAATCTGCCAACATTGAGTTTACGGACGATGCGATCGTTGCGATTATATCCGAATACACTCGTGAAAGCGGAGTTCGCCAATTAGAAAGAGAAATTGCGGCTATAATAAGAAAGCTTGCGGTTGAAATTGTAAGCAATAACAGTTGTGAATTAAATATTGTTATAGACGCAAAAGACATACAATCGTATCTTGGACCTAAAAAATATAAAAACGATGAAAAATCGAACGACGGTGAGATCGGCAATGCAACGGGACTTGCATGGACTAGTGTAGGCGGCGCAACGCTTTCTATCGAGGTCGTCGTTATTCCGGGAGGTAAGGGCGAGTTGACGCTTACCGGTAGTTTGGGTGACGTAATGAAAGAATCGTGCATAACAGCGTTGTCTATGCTAAAATCAAAAGCGGCTAAATACGGACTGAATTCAGATAAATTTAAGAAGAACGATTTTCATATTCATTTCCCGGAAGGGGCGACTCCTAAAGACGGACCTAGCGCAGGCATAACGATCGCTACGGCGTTGTTATCCGCGCTTACCGAAAGAAAAGTAAAAGGGGACGTTGCTATGACGGGAGAGGTAACTTTAAGAGGAAAAGTGCTTCCGATAGGCGGATTAAAAGAAAAATCGCTAGCCGCTTTAAGACACGGCGTAAAGACGCTGATCATTCCGTATGGCAACGAAACTAATCTTGACGATATTCCTAGCGAAGTAAAGGATGCAATAAAAATTACAACCGTCAAAACAATCGACGAAGTTTTTGATATTGCTTTGGAAAAATAATGGAAATTAAAAAAGCAGAATTTGTAAAGAGCTATGCGTTCGGATATAACGGCAGTGACGGAAAAGAGATTTGCATTGTCGGGCGTTCTAATGTGGGCAAATCGTCGTTTATAAATGCTTTATGCAACAACAAAAAATTGGCTAAAGCGTCGTCAACTCCCGGTAGGACGAGATTAATTAACGTTTTTAGTATAAACGGCGGTGAGTTTAATTTGGTTGATTTACCCGGATACGGATATGCGCAAGCAAGCAAAACGGATAAAGAGTCTTGGGATGAATTGATGGGACACTATTTTGAGAATGCAAAATCTTTAGTGCAAGTAATTGTCCTTACGGACATTCGAAACACGTCGACAAAAGACGTAGAGATGTTGAATTATTTGTATTACTATCAAATTCCGTTTACTGTGGTGGCGACAAAGTGCGATAAAGTAACCAAATCTGCTTTGTTTGGTGAAATCGGAAAATTATCGACGCATTTGGGACTTGGAAGAGACAATATTATTCCGTTTTCTGCCGTAACGAAATTTGGAATAGACAAAGTTCTTAACAGAATCGAACAGATATTGTCGCACGAGAATTAATGGAAACAATAAAATTGTAACACTAACAAACCTCCTTCCATATACTGACAACGTAAGGAGGTTTTTTATATGCCACAAAAAGCTGGAATAATACGAGGCAATGCATTGTGCGGTCTTAACGAACGTATATGCATTAATGCTCGTAAAGTTTATGACGGTTGTATTACAAGATATTCGGACAGAAGTTTTACGCTGTCGTTTTCAACTGAACTTTCGGGAACAAGCCCATATACTTATGTGGAAGCCAGAAGTTCCGGAACGTCAACGGTAGAAAATTTGGTGATAACACCAACGACATGCAACAAAAGTAGGGTTCAAATGAACGTTGTTACTCCCGTTACCGTAACGTATACCGATGCTAACAACGAAACGTACACGGCAACGTCTTCTATTACGATTGCTCGCGATATCGTTTTAAAGTTGCCTGAAGACTCGCTAACTTCGTATACGATAGAAGTCGCTACGAATCTTGCGAGCACTATAGGATCGTTTACCGATGATGCCGCTACGATAACCGCATGTGTGGTTCAGATAACCAGAGTGCTTGTAAATGTTGACGTTTTAATCCCGTCATACGGATATTGTGAGTATCCTACGTGTCAAGAATACTCTGATGAAGTATGCAGGGAATTGTTTAATTTGCCGATTTTTCCGACTAACACCTAATTTTTATTGCGTAAAAGGTCAAAACATGATATAATAACCTAGACGTTGTGTTTTGACCTTTTTAGGCAACAAAAGGAAGGTTTATGCAAATATATTCTTTAAGCGACTTTCATTTATCTACAAATTGTCCCAAGCCGATGAATATTTTCGGTAAAGTTTGGGACAATTATATTGAAGATATAAAAACGAATTGTAGCGTTATTAACGATGAAGATATCTTGCTTATTGCCGGCGATTTAAGCTGGGCTATGACGCTCGAGCAAGCACAACCGGATCTTGAAATTATAGGATCCTTGAAAGGACGCAAAATAATAACAAGAGGTAATCATGATTATTGGTGGAAATCGATATCTGCCGTGAGAAAAGTTTTACCCGACGGAGTTTATGCATTGCAAAATGATTGCATAAAATTCGGAAATGTGATTTTTACAGGCAGTCGAGGGTGGACGACGCCGGAACTAGGCAATGAATTGCCTGCAGACGAAGAAAAAATATATAATCGTGAAATACAAAGATTCAAACTCGGTTTAGAATCGGCGATAAAGCTGAAAGAAGAAGGCGATAAGATTATAGTTATGTCGCACTATCCGCCATTTAACAGCTCATTCAAACCGACGCCGTTTACCGATATGTTTAGCAGTTATGGCGTGAGCGCGGTTGTTTACGGACATTTACACGGAGCAAACGTTAAAGTTTGCAAAAGAAATTGTATCGATGGAGTTTGTTATTATTTAACTTCGTGCGATCTGTTGGCAAATAAGCCCGTCAAAATTGAAATTTAAAGCTACGAACAAACAATTCGTGGCTTTTTTAATTATGTAATGAAAAAAGTTATTTCATGCATTAAAATTGCTTGACAAAAGTAAAATTTATATATATAATATGGCTGTAAAGTAGTTTTGCTTTACAGCCGTTTATGAAAAAAGATCTTTCGATTGGTAAACTTAATGACGTCTACGGTAGGTTATTAACCGACAAACAACGAGAACTTATCGAGCTGTTTTATGATGACGACCTCTCTTTGGGTGAAATTGCCGAAAATTCGGGGATTACTCGTCAGGCAGCGCATGACGCCATTGTAAAGGGTGTAGCTTCATTAAAAAAATACGAAAGTGAACTGAAATTAAGCGAAGTTTTGGATAAGTTATCTGCCGTTTATGCAAATAAGGCTGCAACGAAACAAGATATTTTGGAAGTAATAAACGACATTTTGAATTTTTGGGAGTAATAATGGGAGCATTTAGCGGACTTAGCGACAGGCTTAATCATATTTTTGGTAAAATGCGCAATCGAGGTAAATTGACTGAACTCGAAATTAAGCAGGCAATGCGTGAAATTCGAGTTGCTTTACTTGAGGCGGATGTCAATTTTTCGGTTGTAAAAGAATTTATTGCAAAAGTTACGGAAAAGGCTGTGGGTGAAGAAATTCTTAATAGTCTTACTCCTGGGCAACAAGTCGTAAAGATTGTTAATGAAGAGCTTACTGCGCTTATGGGCAGCACCAATTCTAGGTTAGAGGTTGCTTCCAAGCCTCCTACGGTTTATATGATGTGCGGTTTGCAAGGCGCAGGCAAAACTACGATGTGCGGAAAACTTGCGTTAATGCTTAAAAAACAAGGAAAAAAGCCTTTGCTTGTCGCTTGCGACATTTATCGTCCTGCGGCAATTACGCAGTTGCAAGTCGTTGCTAAATCCGTAGGCGTCGAAGTGTTTGAACAAGGAACGACCAAACCGCACAAAACCGCGCTAGCGGCGATTAAAGAAGCGGAGCGCGGCGGCTATGACACGGTTATTATCGATACGGCAGGTAGATTGCATATTGATAAAGAATTGATGGAAGAGCTTGTAGATGTAAAAAAAGCAGTAAAGCCGGATGAAATTTTGCTAGTCGTCGATTCTATGACGGGGCAAGATGCGGTTACGGTTGCCACTTCCTTTAATGAAAAGCTTGATATTACGGGTGTCGTGCTTACAAAACTTGACGGTGATACGCGCGGCGGTGCAGCGCTTTCTATAAAAGCAGTAACGGGTAAGCCTATTAAGCTTTGCGGTATCGGCGAAAAGATGGGCGATATCGAACCGTTCTTTCCGGATAGGATGGCGTCGAGAATTTTGGGAATGGGCGACGTTCTGACTTTGATTGATAAAGCTCAAAGCGCGATAAGCGAACAAGAGATGAAAAAGATGGAAGAAAAGATGCGAGCGAATCGCTTTACGCTTGATGATTTTCTTTCTCAGATGGATACTATAAACCAAATGGGCAATATTTCCGATCTTATCTCGATGATTCCCGGGATGAACAAACTAAAAGTGAAGGACGTGGACGAGAGTCGCATAAAGAGATATAAGGCAATTATTCAATCTATGACTATGTATGAACGCGAACATCCGGATATAATAAAGGCGTCTCGTCGTAAGCGAATAGCTAACGGTAGCGGAACTACTATTATGGAAGTAAATCAATTGTTAAATCAATTTGCACAATCAAAAGATATGATGAAACAAATCGGCAAAAAGGGTAAGAAATTCCCGTTTTAATATTCGTATAAATTTATTTTAAAAAAGGAGAAAATATTATGGCTGTTAAAATCAGATTGACTCGTATGGGTGACAAAAAATCCCCGTTTTATCGTGTGATCGTTGCGGACTCTCGTTCGCCGCGTGACGGTAAGTTTATTGACATCGTCGGTACTTACAATCCTCTTACGGAACCCGCTCAGGTTAAGCTTGACGGCGAAAAGATCAAGAAGTGGATTGCTAACGGTGCTCAACCCACCGATACGGTAAAGGCTATGCTTGTAAAAGAAGGTATTATACCCGAAGGTAAAAAAGCCCCTGCAAAAACCGGTTCTTTAAAAAAGAAAAAGGACTAGGCTATGACTGAACTGGTAGAATTTTTGGTAAAAGAAATTGTCGATGACAAAGAAAAAGTTAGTGTTGCTTTGAATGATGTGACAATTAATATCTCTGTTTCCAAGGATGATATGGGTAAGGTAATCGGCAAGCAAGGCAGAATTGCTAAGGCTATACGTACAATAGTTAAAGCCGCATCCGCTAAGGAAAACAAAAAATATATTGTAGAAATTCTTGAAGCGGAATAGTTTTTGCAAACATGGGGATTGTTTTTACAGTCCCTATATTTGTATATTGGAGTGTTTATGGAAAAAATAACCATCGGTGAGATTATAAAAGCCCAAGGAATTAAAGGTGAAGTTAAAATCAAGCCTCTTACTGACGATATCTTAAGATATAAAAAACTTAAACAGATAATTGTGTGTGAGGTGACTTACGATATAAAGTCGATGAGATTTAACGATGGCTTTGTGTATATTGCGCTAAGCGGAATAAATGATCGTACTGCGGCTGAAAAACTTATCGGAAAGGAAGTGGAAATTGCGCGTATTCACGCGGTAGATTTGCCTGAAAATGTATTTTTTATTTCCGATATAATCGGATGCGGGGTTTTTTATGAAAACGGATACAAAATAGGCGACGTCGACTACGTTTATCAAAACGGAGCGGCGGACGTATATGAAGTCGTGGGAGAACGGCGCAAATTAATGTTTCCGTTTTTAAACAAAATAATAATATCCATAGATATTGAGAATAAGAAAATTATCGTAGACGAAAAAGAATTTGGTAAGGTGGTTGTATATGAAGATTAGTGTATTGACGCTATTTCCTGAAATGTTTGAGCCGCTAAAGTGTAGCATAATAAAAAGAGCTACCGAAAAAAACGTTTTTGATCTTGATATTATTGATATTCGAAAATTTTCTTTAGATAAACACTCTAAATGCGATGATGAACCGTTTGGCGGTGGGGCTGGCATGATTATGACTCCGCAGCCGTTATATGATGCTATAATGGCGGTTGATCCTTGCCATAATGCAACTAGAATATATATGTCGCCTAAAGGTAAGACGCTTGATGCAAAAATGGCAAAAAATATGGCAAGTAGCGGCGATTTGCTTATTCTTTGTGGACACTACGAAGGGATCGACCAAAGAATAATCGATCTTTGTATTGATACCGAGATATCAATAGGCGATTATGTTCTTACAGGCGGTGAGTTGCCGGCTATGGTATTGGTGGATTGCGTTTCAAGATTTATTCCCGGAACCATTAAAGAAGAATCGGCATACGGTGATTCTTTTAATGAAAATTTGCTTGAATATCCGCAATATACGCGTCCTAGAAGTTTTATGGGGCTTGAAGTTCCGGAAGTGTTGCTTAGCGGACATCATGAGAATATTGAAAAGTGGCGTAGGCAAAAATCGATAGAAGAAACTTTAAGGCTACGACCGGATTTATTGGAGAAAAAATAATGAATTTACATTGGTTTCCAGGGCACATGACTAAGTCGCTGCGTATGATGCAGGAAAACGTAAAACTCGTTGATTTAATTTTTTACGTTGTGGATGCTCGCGCGCCGCAAAGTTGTATTAATCCGGCATTTTCACCAATTATATTTAATAAAAAAACCATTTATATTCTTAATAAGGCAGATATGGTTGAGGTGAAAGATTGTGCGTTTTGGGTAAACAAACTAAAATCGTTTGGCGACGATGCGATTGCGTTGAATAGTATATCGGCTAAAAGTTCTATGGCATTAGTGACGCTTGCCAAAAAATTATGCGGAGAAAAAATTGAAAAGTTCAAACAAAAAGGGATCAATACATCCATTCGCGCAATGGTTATTGGTGTTCCTAATTGCGGTAAGAGTACCCTTATAAACAATTTGTGCGGTAAGGCTAGCGCTATAACCGGGAATAAAGCGGGGATTACAAGAGGCAAACAATGGGTAAGAGTAGGCGATTATTTTGAAGTTCTTGATACGCCTGGTACGTTATATCCAAAATTATCAGATCAAACGGCTGCGGCGCATTTGGCTTTTATTGGGAGTATTAAAGACGAAGTAACCGATAAAAACGAACTGGCGTATTTGTTGATACAAGAACTTCTTAAAATCAATCCTGATATTGTTGCGCGTAAGTACAATATTGATTTATCTGAGGATATTGAGCAAGTTGTGTCTGACATAGCCAGAAAAAAAGGTTGTTTGTCTAAAGGAAATTGCGTCGATATCGATAGAGTGTGTGTTGCAATTATCGACGATTTCCGCAAAGGACGAATCGGTAAAATTTGTCTTGATAAGGGCGAGTTATGACAAAAGATTTATTTGATTTTGATTGTAATTATTCATGCAAAATTGCTGGGTGTGACGAGGCAGGTCGTGGACCGTTGGCCGGACCTGTGGTTGTTGCCGCTTGCAAAATGCCGCTTGAATTTATAATCGAAGGGATTAACGATAGTAAGAAAATAACTTTCGAAAAGCGTGAAAAACTGTACGATAAAATCATTACTTGCGCAGACTATAGCATCGTTGCTATTGATGAGAACGTTATCGATGAAATTAATATTTTGGAAGCTACTAAAAAGGCAATGCGAGAAAGTATTTTGTCTTTAAAAGACGTTGATTTAGTTTTGGTTGACGCTGTAAACTTGAATTTGACTGTTGGAATCGAATCGATCATAAAAGGCGACGCAAAAAGTTATAATATTGCGGCAGCATCGATTTTAGCTAAAGTTTATAGAGATAGATTTATGTTGGAAATTGATAAAAAATATCCGCAATACGGATTCGCATCTCATAAGGGCTATGGTACGAAAGCGCACATTGAAGCGTTAAAAAAATACGGACCGTGCCCTATACATCGAAAAAGTTTTATAAAAAATATTATCTTTTAAATTTGTTGTTGTGTGATTTATGAAAAATGAAAATAAAGAAAAAGGTATGTTTGGGGAGAATTTAGCTGTCAAATATCTTAAACAAAGTAACTTTGAAATAATTAAACGAAATTATAAGAATGATTACGGCGAGATAGATATCATTGCGGCGAAGGACGGATATTTGGTTTTTGTTGAAGTAAAAGCAAGAAGCTCATTAGACTTCGGGCAACCGGCAGAAGCTGTTAATATCCACAAAATACGCAAGATCAGTCAGGTTGCAAGTGCCTACATACATGCAAAGCGGTTATATGATTATCCTGTAAGATTTGACGTTATCGAAATTTGCGAAGGTAAGATAAATCATATAGAAAACGCATTCGACAGTTATATTCGTTACTAAATAGTAACGTGTAACTTCCTTTTCGCATATGTAGAAGAATGGCGGAGGGAAGCGATTGTTTACATTGCGTATAAATACAAGTAATTTAATTGAAAACGTACAACAATTAACGAGCAAAACGAAAGCTGAATTCTGCGCGGTTGTTAAAGCTAATGCATACGGGCACGGATTGGAGATGGCGCGTTATTTAGATAAATATGTTTCCTGCTATGCCGTTGCTTGTGGTAACGAAGCTTTGATTTTGCGAGGCTACACCAAAAAGCCCATTTACGTGTTGTCTCCGTCGGAAGATATCGGTAAATCTGATATAATTTATTCCGTAACGTGTCTAAAAGACTTGATTCATAAACGTGTTTGCGTTAAAATAAATACGGGCATGAATCGATTGGGAATTTTGCCGTCGCAATCTGAAGAATTTGTTAAATATTGTTTGAGATGTAAAATATCGATAGACAGCATTTATACGCATTTTTCCGATGTAAATTATGCTCCCGTTCAATTTGAACGATTTATGAGTGTAAATGCCGATTTTAAACGTCACGCATGCGCAAGTAATTTTTTACAGTTAAGTGCGAATTATCATCTTGATATGGTAAGATGCGGATTGGCAATGTACGGTTATTGTGGCATGAAACCTATTTTGTCTGCTTATGCTCAAGTTTATAACGTTGTTAAAGTAAAAAAAGGTGAAAAAATCGGTTATAAAAAAGAAGCTAAGCGAGACATGACCGTTGCTATTGTCGGAGTCGGATATGCTGATGCATTAAAAAGGCAAGAGCAAGCCTTTTTTGTTGACGAAAAAGTTTGTTTTACCGTTGGCGATATTTGTATGGATATGTGCTTAATCGACGTTAGCGGACTTGACGTTAAGCCCGGTGATACGATAGAATATTTAGGCGCACACATTTGTGCTGAGGACGTTGCTAAAAGAAACAACACAATCGTTTACGATATTCTTACTTCGTTTGGAAGTAGGTGTAGGAGAGTTTATGAATAAAAAAGAACTGAGGAAAAAATTTTCATTAATAAGAAAATCTATCGAAAATAAAAGCGAAAAAGATTTTCTTATATCGCAAAAGCTGCAAAATATAATCGATAATTACGAGACGTTTTTTACCTACGTTTCTTTCGGGAGCGAGGTTTGTACGCATGAAATTATCAAAAATAATATCGATAAGGTCTATATCCCGTATACTAACGGCGGAGAAATGAAATGCTTGAAATATGTTGGTGGTGAGCTTAATGCGGACAAGCTTGGAAATCTTTCTACAAATTCGTACGGAAGCGAGGGGAGTCCGACTCTTACAATCGTGCCTATGTTAGCCTTCGATTCGGCTTGCTATCGATTGGGATATGGCGGAGGATACTACGACAGGTTTTTGTCGTCGGCGATTACCGTAAAAATCGGAATTGCATACGACGAACAATTTACCGATGAAACTTTTGCCGAGATATTTGATGTACCGCTTGACATGATTATTACGCCTACAAAACTATACAGGAAATAGCATATGAGAGTTATTTCAGGGGAATTTAAAGGCAAGAAACTGTTTGCGCCGGATGGTAATGGCGTGCGACCGACTACCGATAGAATAAAAGAGACTGTTTTTAATATCTTAACTTCCAAGTCGGATTTTAACGATGCAAAAGTGTTGGATTTGTTTTCCGGCAGTGGCGCCTTGGGAATCGAGGCGTTAAGCCGTGGAGCACGTTCGGTTGTGTTCGTTGATAAAAGCAAAGATAGCATAGAACTAACCAAAAAAAATCTTGCTCACGTCGGAGTAAGTGCCGAGATATACAATACCGATTTCAGAATTGCGTTAAAAAAGCTTGGTGGTAGGGCGTTTGATTTTATTTTTCTGGATCCGCCATATTTCGGTGACAACGAACAAGAAATTTTTGAATTAATTCAAAAATACGATTTATTGACAGAAAGCGGCATAATTTTTTTAGAACATTCTTCCAAAATCGACTTGCCGAATATCGGAGAAAAATATATAATAGATACCAGAAGTTGCGGCAGTACTTCGATCACTTTTTTACAAAGGAGAGAAAGCATATGAGAACTGCGGTTTTTGCAGGATCGTTTGACCCGTTTACTCTTGGACATAAAGACATAGTTTTACGAGCTGCTAAGCTTTTTGATCGCATAATAGTTGCGGTTGCCGAAGATACGGGGAAAAAGACGCGTTCACTATCGGACAGAAAACGAATTATCACTTTATCTCTAGACGGAGTGGAAAACGTTGAGATCGTCACGTTTAGTGGTTTGTTGACTGATTTTATGAAAGAAAGCGGGCATACGATTTTGATCAGGGGTGTTCGCAACGCTATGGATTTTGATTATGAATCTTCATTGATGAGTGTATATCGTTCGCTTTACAAAGAGATTGAATTTATTTTATTGCCGTCTAAAAGTGAACTTTCACACGTTAGCAGCACGGTGGTCAGAGAGCTTTTAAAAATCGGAGCCGATACGAAAGATTATTTAGATACCAAAGCAGAAAAATTTACGAGAAGTTTGTATTTGGAGAAATAATGAATTCGGTAACGCTTTTGGGGCTTTTGGAAGACGAGTTTTTTGATCAAAAAGGATATCTTCGAAGAAAAGTGGATTTAAATCGTTGTGTTGCGTTGTTGCAAGAGCTAAGGAGCGTATTGTCAGAAGACGTTTTTAAGGCTCAAGAAATTATTGCGAAGAAAGAAAATATTCTTAAAAACGCCGATGCTGTTGCAAAAAATATGATTCTCGATGCGGAGAAAAAAGCAAAAAAAATGGCAGAACATAACGAGGTTTTTCAAATCGCAAATGCCGAAGCTCAAAAGCTTATGAATAAAGCAAAAATACAACGCGACGTTTTAATAGATAAAACTAAGATTCATTTAGAGTCGATATTTGATCAGGCGGAACAGATTTTAGTTAGCTTAATAAACGTCATTCGTAAAAATAGGCAAGAATTAAAATCGATCAATTTTAATTAGTCTCGCTAAGGGGAGAACTTTATGTACGAAAGAATAAAAAAAATACCTACGGCAGAAGAGGTTAAAAATAGGTATCGTATTACAAACTGCCAATGTAAAAATGAATTCGACTATAAACTTAAAGAAGTTTTTACGTGTGGGAGTAAACTTTTACTTATCGTCGGGCCGTGTTCTGCTGATGATTATTCTGCAGTTTTAAAATATTGCGAAAAGCTAAAACGCATAGCTGAAAAAGTAGAAGATAAAATATTTATCGTGCCCAGGATTTATACGACTAAACCTCGGTCGGAGGCCGGTGCGTATAAAGGGATTTTGCATTCTCCCGACGGAGTTACTGCGAATTTTTGTGAGGGAATTTTTTCGGCAAGAAAGCTTATGGTTGACGTTGCGGAGAAGTTTAATTTTTTTGCCGCCGATGAAATGTTGTATCCCGAGTTTTATCAGTATTTTGATGATCTGGTCTCGTACATTACGATTGGTGCGCGTTCGTCGGAAGATCAATTACATCGGCTTATGGCGAGTTGTATGGACGTGCCTGTAGGGATAAAAAATCCGACTAACGGAAATCTTAAAAGTTTGGCGCAAGCAATTAAAATTGTTAATTCAAAAAATGATTTTGGTATTAACGGCTATGAAGTTGTTTCGAGTGGCAATAAATTTGCACATGCGATTTTGCGAGGCTTTATTGACCAAAACGGTAAGATGAATGCGAACTATTCGGATTTTTTCATAGAGCAATACATAAATTATTGCAATGAATTGAAAGTCGATTCAAATATAATTATAGATTGCAATCATTGTAATAGCGGAAAGGATTATAATTTGGAATCTCAAATCGCTATAGAAATGTTGACAAAAAATCCCCGAAAAATAAGGGGGCTTATGATAGAGAGTTATTTACTGGACGGAAAACAAGGATGTAAAAAAGAGGTCGGTAAGTCTCTTACCGACGGTTGTTTGGGAATAGAAAAGACCGAAAGATTAATTTATGAAATTGCCGAAAAGGTATGATTAGACAATAATCATACCTTTTTTATAGTATTGGTTTGCGTTTTCATGTGAAATAAGAGAATATAAATCGTCGGCAAAAGCATCTATCATAACACTGTTATTGTTTGTATAATCACGGACAGCGTCGGAATTTCGAGTTATGATGTGGCCGTTAAAATTATTTAAATGAGGTTTAAACTCGTTTTTGATGCCTAAAACCCTAGTTCTTATGTTGGTTATGTCTGACATAACTTGTTTTGTGATTCCGAGTGCGGCATATAAAAAGATTCGTTTTAATCTTGCATAAGTGTATCGTTTTGTTTTTAGTTTTTCTAACGCTTCGTATGCGGACGGGAGTTCTGAAGCTTTTTTTATTGCAAATTCTAAACCTTGTTCTACGTCGGGGATGTTCTGCAAATCTTGTAAAGATAGTTTTCTTAATGCATACAACACGATATAGTCAAAAAGAGTCCTGTCTAAAATTTGTTTTTTGCAATTTTCGAGCATGAGCTTTGGTAGGTATTTTTCTACGTCTTTATCAAAACCTGTGTTTATGCGATTTCTGATTGCGCTTGCCGATGCAAAGTCGCCGTTTAAGTTGTTATTGTTATAACCGTTGTCGCAACGCTTAAACGGCATAGGTTTTATCTTAGTTCCCTTTAATGCAGAAATATATTCAACGGCCAAGATGTTATTCGGACGTGAAAGAATTTCTCTGTACGTCTGAGCATCTTTTGATAGTTTGGCAATTGCATTTACTATTGCGTTTGGATAGGAAATTCCCGTTGAAAGTTCTTCCTTAATAACGGTATTAAATTCAGTATTGTTTTTTAATTCTGCAATTTTATATAATGCATCGGTGTTGTCCGTTTCTACGCCGAAAGCGAGGGAAGTAACTCCGTTAATGTTTTTTAAAATCCGAACGCCGCCTTTTGCAAAGTTCTCGGCGGATAAAGTCGAAAATATCGTGGGTAATTGCACAACGGCATCGGCGCCGTTTTGAAGCGCGACGAGTGTTCGAATAAATTTATTAACGCAGGCAGGTTCTGCGCGCTGAACAAACGGTCCGCTCATAATGCAAATTATCGGCTCGTCTGTAATTTTGCGTATTTGTTCGAGAATATATTTATGTCCGTTATGAAAAGGATTAAATTCGCATATTAAACCTACGCTCATTTATAAATTTCTCCTTAAAAATCTCTCAATCAACCCTTAAATAATTTACAACTAAAAAAGATTGTGGTATAATTATAACACAAAGGTTTTGAAATTACAAACTCAAATACCGTAATCAAGGAGATTATTATGGAATTATTGCAATCATTTCGTCAAAAAGCTAAACAGTTAAACAAGACGATAGTCCTTCCCGAGGGTGAAGAAGAGCGTAATATTCGTGCCGCTGAAATCATCGCTAAAGAAGGATTGGCGAAGGTTATTCTTATCGGCAACGAAGAAAAGATTAAGTCCGTTGTTCCGGGCGTTTGCCTTAACGGAATCAAAGTTTTCGATCCGGCAAAAGAAGACCTTTCAAAGTATGTTACCGCTTTGTATGAAGCTCGCAAGAACAAGGGTATGACTATGGAAGCCGCAGCTCAGCAAGTAAAAGATTGCTTGTATCTTGGCGTTTTGATGGTTAAATGTCACGATGCGGACGGTATGGTATCCGGAGCAATTCATTCTACTGGCGATACGCTTCGTCCCGCTTTGCAGATTATAAAGACCGCTCCCGGAATTAACACGGTAAGCAGTTGCTTCATAATGGTTATGCCGGAAGGTTGTAAGTATGGCGAAAACGGAATTTTAGTATTCGGCGATTGCGCCGTTAATCCATGTCCGACGGCAGAACAGCTTGCTGATATTGCTATTTCTAGCGCTAAAACCGCAAAAAGCGTTACGGGAATCGATCCGAAAGTTGCAATGCTTTCGTTCTCTACTAAGGGCTCGGCAAAACACGAATTGGTTGACAAAGTCGTTGCGGCAACTGCGCTTGTTAAACAAAACGCTCCTGAACTTTGCGTAGACGGCGAATTGCAGCTTGATGCGGCTTTGGTTGAAAAAGTTGCTACTTTAAAAGCTCCCGGAAGCAATGTGGCAGGCAAGGCAAACGTTTTGATTTTCCCCGATCTTCAAGCAGGAAACATCGGCTATAAGCTTGTTCAAAGACTTGCAGGAGCAGAAGCCGTGGGCCCGATTTGCCAAGGGTTTAATATGCCTGTAAACGATCTTAGCCGCGGTTGCTCGGTAGAAGATATCGTAAACGTTGTTGCTATCACTGCTCTTCAAGGCGCGTAAAGTAAAATATAATTAGGAGATTTTAAAATGAAAATTTTAGTTATAAATGCGGGTAGTTCATCGCTTAAATACCAGCTTATTAATATGGAAGACGAAAGCGTTATCGCAAAAGGTCTTTGCGAACGTATCGGTATTGACGGTTCCGTTCTTACACACAAGACGGCAAAAGGCGAAGTCGTAATCAACGAACCCATGCCGTCGCACGTTGAGGCTATCAGCCTTGTGCTTAATGCGCTTGTCGACAAAAATCACGGCGTTATTAAGTCAATGGATGAAATTTCAGCAGTTGGTCATCGCGTGGTTCACGCAGCAGAAGATTTCAAAGAAAGTCAACTCATAACCGAAGACGTTATGAAAATTATTGAAAACAATATTGACCTTGCGCCGCTTCATCAGCCCGCAAATATTATGGGAATCAGAGCTTGCCAAAAAGTTATGCCCAAAGCTCCGATGGTAGCCGTGTTTGACAATACGTTTCATTCAACGATGCCTGACTATGCTTATATGTATGGTATTCCGTACGAAGATTACAAAAATTATAGGGTTCGTAAGTACGGCTTCCACGGCACAAGCCATTTGTTTGTAAGCGGCGAAGCTGAAAAAATCCTTGGCAGAAAGGGTAAAATTGTTGTTTGCCACCTTGGTAACGGCGCAAGCATAAGCGCAGTTAAGGACGGCAAATGTATCGATACTTCCATGGGACTTACTCCGCTTGAAGGTTTGATTATGGGTACTCGTTCGGGTGATCTTGATCCTGCGGTACTTGAATATCTTGCATCTAAGAAGAGTATGTCGATAAGCGAAATAACTACTTATCTTAATAAGAAGAGCGGTGTATTGGGAATCAGCGGCGTAAGTAGCGACTTCCGTGATCTTCTTGCGGGAATTAAGGAAGGCAATGATCGTTGCCGTCTTGCTCTTGATATGTTCTCGTACAGAGTTCTTAAGTATGTAGGTTCGTACGTTGCGGCATTGGGCGGACTTGATCTTATAGCGTTTACCGGCGGTATAGGTGAACATACTCCCGAAGTTAGAGCCGCAGTACTTGATTCGCTTGCATTTATGGGTATGAAGTACGACAAGGAAAAGAATCTTAATCCCGGCAGAGGTAACAGCGTAAAGATTTCTGCAGAAGGAAGTAGTGCTCTTGCGTATATTATTCCTACTAACGAAGAACTCGTAATTGCTCGTCAGACTCTTGCGTTAGTTAAATAACTGTGAGTATTAAAACAGTTTTCATAAAAATGTTGTATCCGCAAGGCATTAAGTGCGTAGTTTGCGGAAAAGAATTATTTGAAGAAAACCGATACGGCATTTGTAGCGGATGTTTGCTTAAGGCGAACGTCCGCTTTTGCCCAAAATGCGGCAGATCAGTAGGCGAAACGACGGTATATTGCGAAGATTGCACGAAAACAAAACGCGAATTCAACGAAGCCAGAGCACCGTTTATTTTCGAAGGAAAGGCAAAAGCTCTCGTTCATGGATTAAAATACGGAGGCAAAAAATATTTAGCAAAAACTATTGCGCAATATCTTGCCGATGAGTACTACAAAAACGATTGGTACGTTGATTTTATAACATTTGTACCCATGCACCCTAAAAAGCAAAAATTACGAGGATATAATCAAGCAGAACTTATTGCAAACGAAGTAGCAAAAATAATAAATAAACCGTTAATTAATAGTTTGGAACGAGTGAAATACTCTCAAAATTTTGCAAGACTTTCACGAAAAGAAAGAATGAAAGAAGCAGAAGAAAGCGTTATTGCAAAAGATAAATATAAAAAGAAAAGCATTTTACTTATCGACGACGTTTTTACTACGGGAGCAACGAGTGAAGCGTGTGCAAAGGCGCTTAATAAAAGCGGGGCAAGCGACGTATATGTTTTGACATTTTGTACAAGCGTTTGCAAACCGGAATTGTATTAGATTTGCAATAACGTACCGTATAGGAATTTTTGTTACCATTTTTCTAAACATTGTAACACAATATTATTTATAAAGACGGTTGAACAGCCGTTAAAACTGACGTGCGCCGAGTGCATTGTTGCAGATTGTCTTTATTTTTTTTGTTTCTTTTATAAATATATTTACGTTTATTTAGTTGACAAAGATTATTTATAAGATTATACTTAAAACACTTGTTGCAAAACAAGTGTTTTATTTTAAAAGACGTAGGGAGAAAAAATGCCACCAAAACCTAAATTTACAAAAGAAGAAATTCTTTCAGTTGCATTGAAAATTGTTTCTGAATGCGGAATTAGTTCGTTAACGGCAAGAGAACTTGGCGTTAGGCTCGGTGCTTCGGCTCGTCCGATTTTTACTGTATTTAGCAGTATGGAGCAATTACAAAACGAGGTTCGCTTATCGGCAATGACATATTTTGAAAATATGCATTTAGATAACGTCGAAGATATGCCGATATTTAAACAAATCGGCATGAAAATGGTATTGTTTGGTGTAAAGGAACCTAAATTGTATCAATTGCTTTTTATGCAAGAAAACAAAAATGCAATGTCTTTTGACGATATTTTTAGTAAATTAGGTTCAACAGCAACTAAATGCTTAAAAACGATTGAAGATGATTATGGGTTAAATACCGAGCAGGCAAAAACTCTGTTTGAACATATTTGGATTCATACTTTTGGAATAGGAACTCTGTGCGCAACAAGGACTTGCGATTTTTCACAAGAGCAAATATCAAAAATGTTAACGGAAGATTTTACGGCAATGATGACGTTGCTCAAAGGGGGAAATAATGACTAAGAATAAAGCTTTAGTCGTAATTGACTTACAAAACGATATTACAAAGAATTATAAAGGAATAATCGAAAGAGTGAATGAAGCGATCGATAAGGCGGTTTTAGACGGAGTATATGTCATTTACGTTCGACATAATAATTTATCGGATACGACAAGGACGTTTAAAGTCGGGACTCGTGGTGCCGAGTTTGTTTCGGAACTAAAAATAGTGTCCGATAACGTTTTTACAAAGACTAAAAGCAGCGCTTTGTCCAGCGAAGAATTTGTTTCGTATATTCACGAAAAAAACATTTCAAAATTTTTTATTGCGGGGGCAGACGCTACCGCATGTATTAAATCGACTTGTTTAAATTTAAAGAAAGCAAATTATGATGTTCACGTTTTGTCTGATTGTATTACAAGTTATGACAAAAACAAGTTGCCGGAGATGATAGATTATTATAAACAAAAAGGTTGCGTTGTAGAAAATCTTGCCGATATAAAACTATAAAAACAATAAAAACGGAGGAATAAATGAAAGAATCTATTTGTGGTGCTAATTGTACAGAATGCCCCTCGACCGAAAGTTGCAAAGGTTGCATAGAAACTAAGGGATGCCCTTATGGAAAACAATGTTATATTGCAAAGTATATTCTTGTGGGCGGCAAAGAAAATTATAGTGCATTTAAAAAAAGGTTAATAGAGAAAATTAACGCTATAAATATCGAAGGAATGGAAAAAGTAACGGAGCTTTATCCGCTTGTAGGGAGTTTTGTCAACCTTAAATATCCTTTGCCAAACGAGAATAAGGTTTCATTTTTGAAGAATGACGAGGTGTATCTTGGAGCGCAAGTGAAAAATTTATTTGATGACAGCGGCAAAACGTGTTATGGAGTAATAGCAAGGGAAGATTTTATTCTTATATGCGAATACGGCGAAAATGCAACCAATTCGGAACTCATCGTTTACAAAAGGATATAATTTTTCTATGAAAATACTTGTGTTAAACGGAAGTCCTAAAAAAGAAAAGAGCGACGTTATGCATGTTACTCGTTCTTTTTTAGAAGGGATGGAAGAAGTTGAAAAACAAAACGTAAAAATTATTCATGTTATAGATAAGCATATCGAATATTGTCGCGGTTGTTTTGCATGTAAACGTAACGGCGGAAAATGCGTTTACAACGACGATATGAAAGATGTACTGGAAAAAATTTTAGAAAGCGATTTGTTGCTTTTTAGTTTTCCTTTGTATTGTTACGGAATGCCCGCACCGTTAAAAGCGTTAATCGACAGAACTTTACCACTGTCGTCTATGACTATGCAAAAAATCGGCGAAAGATATGAACATATAGCGCAAGCCGATTTTGCGCATTTGAAGTACGTTATGATTTGCGGTTGCGGATTTCCTAACTCGAAGCACAATTTTGAACCTGCAACGGAACAGTTTAAATTGTGTTTTCCGAACAATCACACGATTATTACGGTTCCGGAAAGTCCGATGTTCAACGAGCCTATGGCGGAAAGCGTAACAAAGCCAAAACTGAAACTTATAAAAGAAGCCGGACGTAAATATGCCGAAAGCGGAACGCTCGACGACGAGTTGCTACGTCAAATATGTTTGCCGATGATACCCGACGAAGTGTACGCCAAGATTGTTAACGGAGAAGCGATATAGTTAATGAACGATTTGCTTATCGTTAAAGGTCGTCAATCTTATATATGCGAAGAATTGACTGTATATTTCGAAGATCCGTTTTGGGTGGGGGTGTTTCAGCGTACGGACGGTAAAAAATTTTCGGTTTGTAAAGTCGTTTTCGGCGCAGAGCCTAAGGATTGCGAAGTGTACGCTTTTTTATTGAAAAACTTTGATAAACTTAATTTCTGCAGTGAAATTAAAACGAAATTAAGAAAAAAGGCAGACAATCCCAAAAGACGTATAAGAATTATTAATAAACAGCTTGGTGCGACAGGGATAAGTACAAAATCGCAACAAGCACTTTCGGCGCAAAGAGAAGAACGTAAAATAATAAATAAAACAAAAAATAAATTACAACTTGATGCGATAAAACAGCGCAAATATGAATTACGGCGAGAAAAACAAAAAGAAAAGCATCGCGGAAAATAATTCAAATATAATAAGAAATTCATTTAGGGGAAAAGGCAATGGATAATAGCGATTATTCAATTAGATTAGAAAAAATTGACGAAAGGCGCGAAGTTGAAAATTTAGTAAGAGAAGCGTTTTGGAACGTTTATCGACCCGGATGTTTGGAGCATTACGTTTTGCACATCTTAAGAGATTCGCCCGATTTTATTCCGCAACTTAATTTTGTTATGAAAAAGGACGGCAAAATTATCGGGCAAAACGTTTTTGTAAAAGCAATCGTTAAGTCCGACAGCGGTAAAAGAGTTTCGGTTTCCACGATGGGCCCGATTTGTATTGCGCCCGATTATAAAAGGCGAGGATACGGAAAAATTTTACTCGACTATTCCTTGTCAGAGGCAAAGAAATACGGAATCGAAGCTGTGTTGCTTGAAGGCGATATATGCTTTTATGGCAAAAGCGGATTTGACTACGCAAGCAAATTCGGTATTCGCTATCACGGATTGCCCGAAGGAGCGGATTCTTCTTTTTTTCTTTGCAAGGAGCTGCAAAACGGTTATTTTGACGCAATAACAGGCGAATATTCTACGCCCGAATGTTATCTTGTGGACGAACATGAAGCGGAAAAATTTGATAAAACTTTTCCTAAAAAAGAGAAACTTAAATTGGATAATCAGCTTTTTGATTAATAAGCAAAAAAAGGTTGGGCAGAAATGAGTAAATATAATTTGCTTTGGGATTATATAAAAGGTTGCGGTAAACATTCGATTGTTCTTACGTTTGAGGAAATTTATAATGCTGTCGGCGTTGAGATTGATCACTCGTTTTTAAATGCTAAAAAAGAATTGTTGCGACATGGTTATAAAGTAGGGAAAATTTCGATAAAATCACAGACGGTTTTATTTGAAAAAATACCCGATAACGATACTTTGGTTGTGTACGTTCACGGAAAAGGCGGGAACGTTGCCGAAGCCGAGCATTATAAATCATTGTTTCCCGCATGTGAAGTGATCGGATTGGATTATGAAGCCGAAACGCCGTGGGAGGCAAAAAGCGAATTTTCGATCGCATTTAATAAAATTTCAGAAAATTACAGTTGCGTTATCCTAATCGCTAACAGTATTGGCGCATACTTTTCGATGTGCGCTTTGCCGCCGAAAAAAATCAAAAGGGCTTATTTTGTTTCGCCTATAGTTGATATGGAACGAGTTGTTTTAGATATGATGAAAAGTGCAAACGTTATGGAAAGCGATTTGCAGGCAAAAAAAACAATTGTAACAGAATGGGGCGAAACACTTTCGTGGGATTATCTTAAATATGTTCGTTTTAATCCGATAAAGTGGGACGTTTCTACAGAAATTTTGTACGGAGAAAAAGACAATTTAACTTCAAAACAAACGATTGTCGATTTTGCAAATGCGCATAATGCAAGTTTGACAATTATGCCAAACGGCGAACATTGGTTTCATACGCCTGAACAAATGAAGTTTTTAGACGATTGGATAATTAACGGTGAGAAAAATGAAAAGATCGAGATTTAATGTCGCTTGTAAGTGGCTGATTTTTTGGACGCTTTTTATTGGTATCGGAGCGGTTGGCGGCGCTCTTTGCATGATAATCGATCCGAGCGGAAAAACTGTAGGAATGTCCGAAATGTTGCCGTATTTTCAGGTTTTACCGTTTGCCGATATTATTTTTCAGAATTTTACATTCTCGGGAATTGCGTTATTAATCGTAAATGGAACAACAAACTTAACGGCGGCGACATTGCTTTTTAAGAATAAAAAACTCGGCGCAATTCTTGGAGGGATATTCGGGATAACGCTTATGCTTTGGATTTGCATTCAATTTTATATATTTCCGTTTAACTTGATGTCTACGATGTATTTTGTTTTTGGGATTTGTCAGGCTATTACGGGTTATGCGGCTTGTGTGTTTTATAAACAAGAAAATTTTGTTTTTGACAAAGGCGAGTATTCAAATATAGGCACTGACAAAAGGAAGCTCGTTGTTTATTTTTCTCGCATGGGCTATGTTAAGAAAATTGCATACGAAACGGCAAATAAAATCGGTGCGGATGTTTATGAAATAGAAGCAACCGAAAAAATTGACGGCACGGTTGGTTTTTGGTGGTGCGGACGGTTTGGCATGCTTCGCAAAGATATGCCGATAAAAAATATTTCGGTGGATTTATCCGTTTATGAAGAAGTAACGATTTGTTCGCCGATTTGGGTTTTTTCCGTCTCTTCGCCTGTTCGTAGCTTTTTACGGCATGCAAAGGGAAAAATTAAGAGCATAAATTATATTTTTGTTCACTATACAAACGGAAATTATCAAAACGTGGCGAAAAGCGCCGACGAAATTGTTGGCATAAAGCATAATATGCTTACAAACGTGAGATGCAGACAAGGAGATTTTAAGGTATATCGGTAAACGAATTCGATATGAATGTTTTTTTGGCAAGAAACACAATTTTTGCAATAAAACGTTTGACAATTAATTAAATCGGGTATATAATTAATGAGTAATTAAATTCTTAAGAAGGGACAAGTAGTCTTGTTTTGCGCTTGCAGAGAGCGTCCGACGGTGTGAGTGACGTAGCTGCGATCAAGTAATGAAACCACCCTTTATGGAGCGTGTCGGCGTAAACCGACTAAAACGAGATAATCTTTTGATTATGAAATAAGGTGGAATCACGGTAAATATCGTCCTTAGCTTTTTGGCTAAGGATTTTTTATATAGGAGAGGTAACATGGATATTAAAGTTACGTTAAAAGACGGATCTGTGGTTGAAGTAAAAAAAGGCACTCAGATTCTTGAAGTTGTAAAGGGCATAAGCGAAGGGCTTGCGCGTGTAGCACTCGTTGCCAGAGTTGACGACGAAGTCGTTGATCTTACTTACAGGCTCACAAAAGATTGCAAGCTAGAGGTGCTTACGTTCAAAGACGAAGAAGGCCGAAACGCATACAGGCATACTGCGGCGCATATTCTTGCGCAGGCAGTTAAAAATATTTATCCTCAGGCTAAGCTTGCGATCGGTCCGAGCATTGCAAATGGATTTTATTATGATTTTGATTTTCCTGCTCCGATTACGGTTGCCGATTTTGACCTTATCGAAAAGGAAATGCAATCTATTATAAAAGCCGATTTTCCGATTGAAAGACTTGACGTTTCTCGTAAATCTGCAATTACTCAAATGCGTGGATTTGACGAGCCGTACAAAATTCAAATTCTTGACGATTTACCGGCAGACGCAACTCTTACGTTTTATCGTCAGGGCGAGTTTGTAGATCTTTGCAAAGGACCTCATCTTGTAAGCACCGGCAAAGTTAAATTTATCAAACTTACTCAAATTGCAGGCGCATATTGGCGCGGTAACGAAAAGAACAAAATGCTTACCAGAATTTACGGAACCGCATTTGAAAAAAAATCGGAGCTAAACGAATACCTTGAAAAGCTTGAAGAAGCTAAGCGAAGAGATCATAATAAACTCGGAAGAGAGCTTGGCTACTTTATGACCGAAGAAAAAATCGGTCAAGGTTTGCCGTTGCTTATGCCCAAGGGTGCAAAGCTTTTTCAAATTCTTCAACGTTTCGTTGAGGACGAAGAGGAACGTCGCGGTTATATTCTTACCAAAACGCCTTCTTTCGCAAAAAGCGATTTGTATAAAATAAGCGGACATTGGGACCATTATCGCGATAAGATGTTTATTATGGGCGATCCGGAAAACGACGACGAAGTTTTTGCGTTGCGTCCCATGACTTGTCCGTTCCAATATATGATTTATCGTAACGGACTTAAAAGTTATAGAGACTTGCCTAAAAGATATAACGAAACCGCCGCATTGTTCAGAAAGGAAGCTTCCGGCGAAATGCACGGACTTATTCGCGTAAGACAGTTCCACTTGAGTGACGGTCACGTTATATGTACTCCCGAACAGCTCGAAGACGAATTTAAGAATTGCTTTGAACTTAGCTATTATTTCCTTAAATGCCTGGGCATGCTTGACGACGTATTCTTCAGATTTTCAAAATGGGACGAAAACGATAGGGAGAAGTATATAGGTACTCCGGAAGAATGGAACAACGCGCAAGACAGAATGAAGAAAATTCTTGATCATATCGGAATTAAGTATGAAGAAGCAGTCGGTGAAGCGGCGTTCTACGGACCTAAGCTTGACATTCAGGCGCGCAACGTTTACGGCAAGGAAGATACTATAATGACTATACAGATAGATATGTTCCTTAGTGAAAAGTTCGATATGTGGTACGTTGATGCCGACGGCGAAAAGAAACATCCTTATATTATTCATCGCGGTGCATTTGGTTGTTACGAAAGAATGATGGCTATGCTTATTGAAAAGTATGCAGGTGCTTTGCCGCTGTGGATGAGCCCCGTTCAAGTCAAAGTTATGTCGTTAACGGATAGAACGATGGACGACGTAAAAAAACTTTGCGATGAATTAAATTATCAGGGTATAAGATGCGAAGCCGACGTTCGTAGCGAAAAAATAGGTTACAAGATTCGTGAAGCGCAAATGGAAAAGGTGCCTTATATGGTAATAATCGGCGATAAGGAAAAGGAAGCCGGTGTAATTGCCGTAAGATCAAGAAGCGAAGGCGACATTGGACAAATGACTAAAGAAGAATTCGTTGCTAAATTAAAGGAAGAAATTGATAAAAAAGTTTGCAAATAGGCTTAAAAACGTTTGACATTCTTGTATATAAGGAATATAATAACTAGGTTGAAAGTAGATCTATTCTCACCAGTCGGGCATGCTTGGATTGGTAACGCAAACTAATAATATTCCTTTTAAGGTTGTTTATTTATGAGCGAAAGATCTGCTTTCGCTCATATTTATTTTTCTGGAGGAACACCATTATTATTAAAGATGTTGAAATTGAAATCAACGACAAAATTATTGACGTTGCAATAAGAGTCATTGATGAAAACGGCAATCAGCTCGGCATAATGAGCGCGGTTCAAGCCAACAAAATAGCTGATGAAAAGAATTTAGATCTTGTAAAAATCAGTCCGTCGGCAAATCCGCCCGTGTGCAAAATAATGGATTATGGCAAGTTTAGATTTGACGCGGCAAAAAAGGAAAAAGATGCGCGTAAAAATCAAAAAACTTCCGAAATGAAAGAAGTGTGGCTTTCGATGACAATAGATACTCACGATTTGGAAACGAAAGCAAAACAAGCTGAAAAGTTCCTTAAAAACGGCGATAAAGTAAAGGTTTCTATACGTATGCGTGGTCGTCAGCAAGCTCATGCTGCATTAGGCGTAGAGGTAATGAACGATTTCTTTAAGCTTGTTGAAAGCGTCGGCGAAATAAATAAAAAGCCTTTAACCGAAGGCAGAAACATTTTAATGATTTTACAACCTAAAAAATAATTCCGGAGGATTATAGAAATGCCAAAAATGAAAGGTCATAGCGGCGCTAAAAAGCGTTTCCGCGTAACGAAAAGCGGTCGTATTAAGATTGCACACCAAGGAAAGAATCATATTCTTACCAAGAAGTCCAGCAAACGTAAGATGGGCTTGCGTAAAGGGGAGTATATGTCTTCCAACAAGCAGAACAGAACCGTTCGCACCATGATTCAAAAGTAAGGAGGATTAATAAGTTATGAGAATTAAAAGAGCTGTTAACGCCGTAAAAAAGCGAAGAAAGATAATGAAATTAGCCAAAGGTTACTTTGGTTCGAAGTCTAGATCTTACCGTATTGCTAGAGAAGCGGTGATGAAGTCGCAAATGTATGCCTTCATCGGACGCCGCCAAAAGAAGAGACAGTATCGTCAACTTTGGATCGCTCGTATTAATGCAGCAGCAAGAATGAACGGACTTTCGTACAGCAAGTTTATGCATGGTCTTAAGGTTGCAGGTATTGAGCTTAATCGCAAGGTGCTTGCCGATATAGCAGTAAATGATGCGGCTACGTTTGCTAAGCTCGCTGAAACTGCAGTAAATGCATGCAAGTAAAACATAAGCACCTTAATTAGGTGCTTTTTTGTTATGGATTTAATTGTATCTTCTGATAATCAACTTTATAAACGAATAAACAAACTTAAGGATAAGAAGTATCGCGACGAGTACAAAGAATATCTTATCGAGGGCTTGCGTGGTATTATCGATACGCCAATCGAAGACGTAAAGGTAATCGTTGCTTCCGAGAATTTTGACACAACAAAGCTTAATTCCGAAAAAGTCGTATTTTTTTCAGAGAAACTTTTTTCAAAACTTAGCTTAACCGATCATTCTTGCGGGGTTATGGCAATAGCGGCACAAAAAGCAGAACGCGATTTCGAGATGAATTACGTTGTGTATTTGGATAGAATTCGCGATCCAGGAAACATGGGTACGATTATTCGTACCGCCGTGGCGTCCGGTTATGAAATTGTTTGCGATAATTGTGTAGACGTTTATAATCCAAAAGTTGTACGCAGTTGCGTTTCAGCGCTTTCTAAAGCGCGTTTACACTATGGTAATTTTATTGACAAACTTGTCGATAAAGGCTATAATATAATTGGTGCGGATTTGGGTGGAGAAAACGTATTCGAGGCTTCAAAACCAAAAAAAGTTTGTATTGTAATCGGCAACGAAGCTGACGGTGTAAGAAGTGAAATCCTAGGCAAATGCAATAGTGTTTATTCGATACCCATGGAAAACATGGAGTCGTTAAATGCTTCGGTTTGCGCCGGAATATTGATGTATTATTTTAAATTTTAAACGGAGGATTTATGTCAGGACATAGTAAATGGGCAACCATAAAAAGACAAAAAGGGAAGACCGATGCTGCGCGCGGTAAGGTTTTTACAAAAATCGGTAGAGAAATTGCAGTTGCTGTAAAACTTGGAGGACCCGATCCTTCCAGCAATGCTAAGCTTCGAGATGTTATTGCAAAGGCAAAGTCTAATAATATGCCGAACGACAATATAACTCGTAGTATAAAGAAAGCAAGTGGAGAACTTAATGCAATAAATTACGAAAATATTACGTACGAAGGATACGGTCCTAACGGAACTGCAATTATCGTTGAAACTCTTACGGATAATAAAAATCGTACTGCAAGCGACATACGCCATATTTTTGATAAGTCGGGTGGTTCTATGGGAACAAACGGCTGCGTTTCCTATTTATTTAACAATAAAGGCGTAATTATAGTCGAGAAATCCAAAGATATGGACGATGATGAAGTAATGATGGCCGCTCTTGATGCGGGAGCTGAAGATTTTAACGTTGAAGACGGTGATTACGAAGTACTTACAGATCCTGCAACGTTTTCGACTGTACGCGAAAATCTTGAAAAAGCCGGATTTACGTTGATTTCTGCAGAAGTTAGCATGATTCCTTCAAATTACATTTCGCTAAACGATGAAGATTTAAAAAAGGTTCTTCGTATGCTTGATTGGTTTGATGAAAATGATGACGTTCAAAACGTATATCATAATGCAGAATTGCCTGAAGAGGAAGAAGAGGAGTAATATATGTCGGGGGAACATGACGGACATAGAGCAAGGTTAAGAATGGCGACGGCAAACGATCCTGATATGCTGTCGTTTAGCGATTTTCAAACGCTTGAATACGTGTTAAGTTTTGTTATACCTAGAAAAGATACAAATCAGATAGCTCATTCTCTTATAAATGAATTCGGCAGCATAAAAGGGGTATTTTTGGCATCTAGGGAAGCATTATTTGCAGTTCCTAATATGACAAGAAATGCGGCAGCTTTTATCGAGAGTTTTTATCCGATAATGCGCAAAGTTGAAATTTCAGCCCTAACAAAACCGCGTTCGACTATTTCTAACGTGCAACAAGCGGTTGCGTTATTGCGTCCGTATTTTGTCGGTCGAGTTGGTGAACGCGCATACGTTGTTGCTCTTGATCTTAACGATAAACTTGTGCAAGTGGCATTAATAAGCGAGGGACTGTCTGACTATACAACTTTGGATACTAATAGAATTTTTTCTATTATAACAAGGACTCAAGCGAAAAAAATAATTATAGCTCACAATCATCCTAGTGGTAATGCGTATCCTTCGCGTGCCGATATTTTGGCAACGCAACAATTATTTCCGATGGCGCATTCTATAAACACCGTTCTTGCCGATCATATTATTTTTACGGATACGGATGAATATTATAGTTTTTATACCGAAGGTTTGTTGGATAGCTTTTTTATTAAGTCGTGTGAATTAAGCGGAGCATATACCAAGCAAGAAATGTATTCTTTAAAAGCGCAGGGCGTTTATATGTACGAACCCAGAAAAACGGAGCTTGATAAATGAGGATTTTGGGCATAGATCCCGGATACGCCACTATCGGGTACGGAGTTATCGACAAATTGCCTCAAGGTTTGAAAGTAGTGGATTATGGTGTTATAGAAACACCTAAAACCGAAAGTATTCCGGTAAGATTGGCTATTTTAGCCGATGCTATGAATAGTATAATAAAAAAATTCAAGCCGGATGCAATTTCCGTAGAAGAGTTGTTTTTTAATACTAATATCACTACGGGTATAAAAGTCGCTCAAGCCAGAGGAGTAATATTGCTTTGTGCCATAAAAGAATGCGGACATTTATACGAGTATACGCCGCTTCAAATAAAACAAGCGCTTACCGGAAACGGAAGAGCTGAAAAAAAGCAAATACAATATATGGTAAAGGCGGTTTTAAAACTTAAGGAAGAACCGAAGCCAGATGATGCAGCCGACGCTTTGGCAGCGGCAATATGTCATGCTCATATGGCAATATATAAACAGCGAATATTAAATTGACAAAACTTAGGAGGCGCAATGTTTAACTACTTTATAGGCACGGTCAAGGAGCTGGGCTTAAGTACGGCAACTATTGAAACAAACGGCATAGGCTATGAATTTACCGTAAGTAAATATTGTATCAACAATATAAAGATTGGCGACGTAGTTAAATTATTTGCTTTTTTAAGCGTTCGTGACGACGGCGTAAGCCTGTTTGGCTTTTATTCTAAAGAAGAAAAAGCGATGTTTTTGCGTTTAACGTCTATAAGCGGCATCGGACCAAAAAGTGCCATAAGTATATTAAGCGGACTTGCTTTCAATGATTTATGCGTGGCAATTGCGCACGGTGATGCTAAAGCGCTTAGCGGAATAAAAGGGATAAGCAAAAAAACAGCTGAACGCATCGTTTTGGAATTAAAAGATAAACTTAGCGAAGAGTTTGGTTTAGTGTCCGATAGCGTTAAAAACGAAGTTGTTCAAGACAACGAAGCTGAAGATGCTGTTTTTGCTCTTGTCGCACTTGGATATGGCAAGCAAGAAGCTGCAAATGCCGTAAAGCGTATAGATACAAAAGGTATGTCGGCAGAAGAAATTGTAAAAGCTGCGCTTAAAAGGGGCTAGAAATGTTTGATGAAGAAGAAAGATTTGTGACTAGTACAAAGCTGGATTTAGACGGAGAGGAAAATTCGCTTCGTCCAAAGTCGTTTGACGAGTACATTGGTCAACAAAAGATGAAAGAAAACTTGCGGGTTTTTATCGAGGCAAGTAAAAAGCGTGGCGAAGCATTAGATCACGTACTTTTGTATGGCCCTCCTGGGCTTGGTAAGACGACGATGTCGCATATTATTGCTGCCGAACTTGGTGTTCAACTGCGAATCACAAGTGGTCCCGCAATAGAGCGAGCGGCTGATTTGGTATCGATTCTTACTAATATTAACGAAAACGACGTTCTTTTTATCGACGAGATTCATCGTTTAAATCATTCGGTCGAAGAAATTTTGTATTCGGCGATGGAAGATTATGCGCTTGATATTATAATAGGGCAAGGCCCTACCGCAAGAACGATGAGAATGTCGTTGCCTAAATTTACGCTTGTAGGCGCTACTACGCGAGCAGGTATGATAACGGGTCCGCTTAGAGATAGATTTGGCGTTATTTGTAGATTGGAGCTTTATACGCCTAATGAACTTTCTCAAATAATACGACGCAGTGCGATAATATTAAATATACAGATTGACGATGACGCATGCTATAATATAGCAAGTCGTAGCAGAGGTACGCCGCGTATTGCAAACAGATTACTAAAGCGAGTCGGCGATTTTGCATTAGTAAGTGGCAAAAAACGTATCGACAATAAGTTTACAAACCAAGCGTTGCAGAATTTGGACGTGGATTCGTTAGGACTTGATTGCACGGATAGAAGAGTGCTCGAGGCTTTGATTCATAAGTTTAATGGCGGTCCTGTCGGATTAGAAACTTTGGCGGCAGCTACTAACGAAGAAGCGGTTACTATAGAAGACGTAGTGGAACCATTTTTGTTGCAGCTTGGATTTATATCGCGAACTCCGCGCGGAAGAGTCGCTATGCCTAATGCGTATAAGCATTTGGGCGAACAAATGTCGAAAAATGCGTTAACAATGTCGAAATATGCACTAACTCAGATCGGACTTTTTGATAAGGCGAACAACGATGAACAAAAGTGATTTTTACTATGATTTGCCGCAAGAATTAATTGCGCAAACGCCTGTGGAGCCGCGCGATAGCGCTAGATTGCTTGTTTATGACAGATATAACAAGAAAAAACGAGATTTAATTTTCAAAGATATTACGAGTTATTTGCGCAGCGGCGACGTATTGGTAATAAATAATACCAAAGTACTTCCCGCAAGAATCTACGGTAAAAAGCCCACGGGGGCGCACGTAGAGTTTTTGCTTCATAAAAGATTAAATCTTACTGATTGGGAAGTCTTGGTCCGTCCGGCGCGAAAAGCCATGATCGGCGAAAAAATTATCTTTTCCGATAAACTAAGTGCGACCGTTTTAAGTATAGGTGAAGAAGGAATTCGAAACGTAAGATTTGATTTCTGCGGTGTTTTTGAAGATATACTAAACGAAATAGGTGAAATGCCTTTACCGCATTATATTCATACAAAAATCAAAAACAATGATGATTATCAAACTGTTTACGCTAAGATAAACGGTTCTAGCGCAGCGCCAACGGCAGGTTTGCATTTTACACCCGAACTTATGGAAAGTATTAAAAGCATGGGCGTTGAAATCGTTGAAGTGCTTTTACACGTCGGATTAGGTACATTTAGACCTGTTAAAACCGACAATATTCTCGATCACAAGATGCATAGCGAATATTTTTCCGTTAGCGAAGACGCAGCAAATCGTTTAAATAAAGCAAAGTCAGAAGGAAGAAGAATTATTGCTGTTGGGACGACGAGCGTTAGAGTATTGGAAAGCGCCGCTGTCGAAGACGGTAAAATTAAAGCAAGCAGCGGCAATACGGAAATTTTTATATATCCGCCGTACAAATTTAAAATGGTTGATGCGCTTATTACCAATTTTCATTTGCCGGAAAGCACGCTTATTATGTTAATTTCTGCTTTTTGTGGTCGTGAAGAAACGTTGCAACTTTATAAGTATGCAGTTGACAAAGAATACAGATTTTTTAGTTTTGGGGACGCAATGTTTTTAATATAGTTTTATATTTAAAGGGTTAATATGGAACAAAACTTTAGTTACAAAGTAATACACACATGCAAACAAACCGGTGCGAGAGTTGGCGAGTTGACTACGCCGCACGGCAAGATTCTTACGCCGGTGTTTATGCCCGTAGGCACGCAAGCAACGGTAAAATCGCTTTCGCCCGAAGAATTAAAGCGGGCAAATGCGTCCATCGTTTTGTCGAATACTTACCATTTGTATATGCGCCCCGGTCATAAGCTTGTTGAAGCGGCAGGCGGATTGCATAAATTTATGGCGTGGAATAAACCGATTCTTACCGATAGCGGAGGATTTCAGGTTTTTTCGTTGGCGGAACTAAATAAAATTTCGGACGACGGAGTCGTTTTTCGTTCACATCTGGATGGCTCAAAACACTTTTTCACGCCCGAAAAATCAATGGAAATACAGGAATCGCTTGGTGCCGATATTATCATGGCGTTTGATCAATGCACAAAATACGGAACTTCGTACAATGATTCAAAAGCCGCTATGGAACGCACGCTTTTTTGGCTGGAACGTTGCGCAAAATATAAATCTCGCTCCGATCAAATGCTTTTCCCGATAGTCCAAGGTAATATGTATAAAGATCTTAGAATAGAATCGGCTAAGCGAACCGCCGAGTTTGCAAAGTGCGGTATTGCAATAGGTGGCTTAAGCGTAGGGGAACCTAAAGAATTAATGTACGAGCTATTGGACGATATTCGTCCGTATTTGCCTGAAAATATGCCGCGTTACCTTATGGGGGTCGGCAGTCCGGATTGCCTTGTAGAAGGGTTTATGCGAGGTATCGATATGATGGACTGTGTTTTGCCTACAAGGATCGCTCGTAATGGGACTGCGTTTACTTCTACCGGTAAAGTTGTTGTTCGTAATGCATCATATAAAGAAGATTTTTCGCCGCTTGACGAAAATTGTGATTGTTATTGCTGCACAAACTACAGCAAGGCATATTTACGACACCTTGTAAATGCCGACGAAATTTTAGGCGGTCGAATGTTAAGCTTGCATAATATTACATATCTTATTAGGCTAACCGAGAGAATAAGAGAAGCAATAATGCAAGACAGATACGGCGATTTTTGCGAAGAATTTCGCCAAAGCGCAGAGTATAGAAACTAATGCGATGAAAAAATTTTTATTTTTTTATTTTTAAGCGTTAAATTGCTTGCAAATATTTCTAATATTTTATATAATGTATAGGTTGTGACTCGTATGTTCCGCTGGTTGAAAGATTGCAATCAAGAACATTACGCAAAAGGAGGTATAGTCATGGATATTATTAAGCAGTTAGAAAAAGAGTATATGAAGAGCGAAGTTCCCGAATTCAGCGTTGGCGACACCGTAAGAGTTTACGTTAAGGTTGTCGAAGGAAATCGTGAAAGACTTCAGGCATACGAAGGTATAGCAATTGCTCGTAAGCACGGCGGTCTTAACGAAACCTTTACCGTAAGACGTGTTTCGTTCGGTGTCGGTATTGAAAGAACGTTCCCGTTGCATTCGCCTCGTATCGATCGTATCGAAGTTGTAAAGAAAGGTCGCGTTCGTAGAGCTAAGCTTTATTACTTGCGTAATCTTTCCGGCAAGGCAGCTAAGATTGTAGAAAAGAAATAATTTTTCAAAAAAAGAAGCTTGCATTTACTGCAAGCTTTTAATTTTTACGAATAACGGACAATTTTGCTAATTGTTCGTTTTTTTATTTTTTATATTTGCAAATCCTTGACAAATTATTATCTTTCCTTTAAAATGATAATACCACACTATTGCAAATACCCTTTATAGCCAAAAAAGGGGTTTTTTGCCGTTTTCTGCGATAAATCATATTGGTAGCAATATGACTTTCGCAACATAATATCGCTGAAAATGGTATTTGAAATAGTGTGGTAACTATGCGAGATGAATATTCTACAGTGTCGTCTCGTATAGGTGACGACACTTTTTTATTTATAAAGGAGGATATTATGAAAGGTGGCAAAAAACTGCTTTTAACTTTCGCAATGCTTATCTTACTTTTAACTTTAACTTGTTCATGTTTAACGGCTTGCGAATATTTTAAGGGCGACAAAGGCGACAAGGGTGACGACGGTAAATCGGCATATCAAGTTGCTGTTGAAAATGGGTATAGCGGAAGTCAAATCGAGTGGCTTGCTTCGCTTGTAGGCGAAACGGGCGCGCGTGGTGAAACGGGAGCAGTTGGTGCTGCGGGTAAATCGGCATACGAGCTTGCTGTAGAAAACGGATATGTTGGTTCTGAAGCAGAATGGCTAACTTCTCTTATCGGTGAAACCGGGGCGCAAGGCTCAAACGGCAAATCGGCATACGAGCTTGCTGTTGCAAACGGATACGAAGGAACACTTGTTGAGTGGCTTGATTCCATAAGAGGCGACAAGGGAGAAACCGGAGACAAGGGCGATAAGGGTGACAAAGGAGAAACCGGCGAATCGGCGTATGAAGTAGCTGTTGCAAACGGATACGAAGGTTCTGAAACCGAGTGGCTTTCTTCGCTAGTTGGTAAGACCGGTGCTTCGGGTAAGTCGGCGTACGAGCTTGCCGTAGAAAACGGATATGATGGTTCGGTTCAAGATTGGCTTGCTTCACTAGTTGGCAAAAACGGAAACGACGGCGAATCTGCATACGCTCTGGCTCTTAAAAAGGGTTATGAAGGAACGGAAGAAGATTGGCTTGCTTCGCTTGTAGGACCTAAAGGCGACAAAGGTGACAAGGGTGACCAAGGTGATAAAGGTGACAAAGGCGATAAAGGCGATAACGGAGCGACGTGGCTAAGCGGCAATACTGAGCCGTCTTCGGACGTCGGCGTAGATAACGACTTTTATTATGATTCTTCAACGTGCAACGTCTACAAAAAGCTCGACGGAGTATGGGGCGTTGTCGGCAGCTTTAAGGGCGATAAAGGTGACAAGGGAGAAACCGGAGACAAAGGCGATAAAGGCGACCAAGGCGAAACCGGAGTGGGCATAAGTAACGTTGTAATCGATTACACCGGCAGAGTCGTTATAACCATGACAAACGGTGACACGTACACTATCGACGTTGAAGCTTCGTGCCTTCATGAATCGTTCACTTCATCGATAACTGCTCCGACTTGTTCGGAACGCGGATATACAACATATTCTTGTACAAATTGCGGATATAAATATATTAATGATTATACACAGCCTACGGGACATCATTACTACAACAGATATTGCGTGTATTGTGACGAAGAAGAAACGTTTGGCAATATCGAAGTTGACACATCATGGCTATATTATTATCCGTATAAAATTAAGAACGATCAACAGCTTGCAGGGCTTGCGTATTTGGTTAACAACGGTAATACCTTTTCGGGTTCTACGATAATCCTTAGCGCAGACATAGACCTTAATAATGCCGAATGGATTCCTATCGGTACGGAAGAATATCCGTTTGCGGGTACATTTGACGGTCAGAATTTAACGATTTCAAATCTTAAAATCGGAAACAGCGAACTAAAAAATTACATAGGCTTATTCGGTAACGTAAGCGGAACGATAAAAAACGTAAAAATTGAAAACGCAAATATTAATACCGACACAACCGGCCAATATATCGGAATTGCTTGCGGATATTCCAGCGGAGAGATTAGCGGAATTACTACAAGCGGATATTTAACCGCAACGAAGGCAACGTACGTAGGTGGAATATGCGGATATAACGGTACCAGCGGAAGCGCGTCGTACACTGGACTAATAAATAAAGCAAATGTAACGGCAAAGACATATGTAGGCGGCGTAATGGGCGCAATGTATAATAGTTATTATTCAGGTTCTGATTATACAATAAATATATCCGAAAGCAGTAACAGTGGAGTAATAACGGCAACGGGATCTTACGTAGGCGGTTTGTTCGGATATTTATATGGAACCAATAGTTACAGTTCTTCTCGCGCGGCGGTAATACACATGACCGATTTAAACAACAGCGGAAACGTAACGACGGACGGAGATTACGTAGGCGGAATTTGCGGTTATGTATATGCCGAAAGTTCGTCAAGTTCATCGTCGTACATTCAGAATTCGTCAAGCACTTCTAGCATTACCGCAAAAGCTTACGTGGGTGCGATAGGCGGCATGATGGAAAACGTAACGATTAAATCGTGTGAAAACAAAGGATCTATCGTAACTGCGACTAAGTACGTTACCGACGACGTAAGCAAGGCTTACCTTGGCGGTTACGTAGGTTACGGATACAGCATATCCGATTGCGATAATGCGATAGATATAACTTACGAGTATTCTGCGTATTACGTAGGCGGTTTTGCAGGCTATTTAACCGGTGCAGTCAATAATTGTGAAAACAGCGGAACTATTACCGCAACGAAGGCAACGTACGTAGGTGGAATATGCGGATATAACGGTACCAGCGGAAGCGCGTCGTACACTGGACTAATAAATAAAGCAAATGTAACGGCAAAGACATATGTAGGCGGCGTAATGGGCGCAATGTATAATAGTTATTATTCAGGTTCTGATTATACAATAAATATATCCGAAAGCAGTAACAGTGGAGTAATAACGGCAACGGGATCTTACGTAGGCGGTTTGTTCGGATATTTATATGGAACCAATAGTTACAGTTCTTCTCGCGCGGCGGTAATACACATGACCGATTTAAACAACAGCGGAAACGTAACGACGGACGGAGATTACGTAGGCGGAATTTGCGGTTATGTATATGCCGAAAGTTCGTCAAGTTCATCGTCGTACATTCAGAATTCGTCGAATACCGGTACTATAACTTCCGATCAATTTTATTGCAACTCTATATTCGGTATTAATATGGGCTCGTATATAGAACAAAGAGATTGCGAATAGTATTACAGCTTATTTTAAAGCTCATAAGGGAAGGGACCGAATTTTGATTCGGTCTCTCTTCTTATTGCGTAAATATCGCTACGATATGCTTGAAATATTCATTTGTTTTGTGTTATAATGCTTTTAGTTAATATTGCAATTAGCAAATTTGCAAGCTCAAATAAAGATAAAAGTGTCAGCATTTTTTCGAAACTGATTCCTTTTTGATGCTGACCGAAATAGGAGTAAAACGCAATGAGGAAAAATAGAAAAACAATAGTTGTCTTATGCGCAATTTTGATTTTTTGCAGTATTGTAGGGATTGTTTTATATCAAAA
>CAZEXL010000007.1:0-22337 GCA_964516925.1 uncultured Lachnospiraceae bacterium
CATAATCGTTCTTTTCGTTATAGTCTTACTTACACAACTATTCTAAAAGAGATTTATGGCTTTAATGCCACTTTTCTATTTTATTATAACGTCTCAATAAAAAATCAAGAACTTTTATCATATTAAATATAAATTTTCGGTCTGTTTTTAGCGAAAAGAGTTATTTGCCTATTTTTGTGTTGCTTTAAGTAAAACATAATTTCAATTAGGCAAACGGTGAAAGCTTTGGTTCTCGTTGTTATTTACAAATCGATTGTCTTTAACGTCATATCCGAAAAATCGGTTTCTATTGAAAATTTTTCGGGTTTACCGCAAAATAATTCGGTAACGTAGCCGTTTAGTCCGTTAATAAAAACGGTACTTCGATTTGAAGTACCGTTTTTATTAAACATTTGCTTTTTTGGCTTATTGTTTACTCCAAACGACTATCGTTTTGCCGTCCGTATCGTAATGCCAATAGTTACCGCTTTCTGCCGCGTTTTCGCCCTCGAACGGATTACTTTCGCTGTAGTAGTAGCGTGTTGCTGAAGTAAGATAGTCGTTAGAATTATCTATACTAATTTGCCCCCATTCGCTTTCGCTTCCTTTGTAATATACGCTTGTTATGGTACCGTTACCCCAGAATGCACTCCATTCTATTCTTGTTACACTAGAGGAAACTGTTACGCTTGTTAGGCTATCGCAATTACCAAACACCCCCTCGGTTATGCTTGTTACACCGTTGCCTATGCTCGCACTTGTTAAACTAATACAACGATTGAACGCATAATATCCTATACTTTTCACGCTGTCGGGAATTGTTATACTTGTTAACTTTCTACAATCATAGAACGCATTGCCATGTATAAACTTCGTTTTTTCGTTTATTGCGCAAGACGTTATACTTGTTGACTTTGCTTTTACAAGTACTACGTACGGATTTTCATTATTACCTAAATAACATGCGTTATCGTATTCATTATAAGTTAAGCTACTGCAATTAGAGAAGGCACTACCTCCTATGCTTGTTACACTGTCAGGAATTTCTATACTTGTTAATTTACTGCAAGAAGCGAACGCACTACTTCCTATGCTGGTTACGCTAGAAGGGATTGTTATGCTTGTTAAGCTACTGCAATTATAGAACGTATTACTTTCTATGCTTGTTACGCTAGATGGGATTGTAACTTCGGTTAAGCTACTGCAATTAGAGAAGGCACTACCTCCTATGCTGGTTACGCTAGAAGGAATTGTTACGCTTACTAAGCTACTGCAATTAGAGAAGGCACTACCTCCTATGCTTGTTACGCTAGATGGGATTGTAACGCTTACTAAGCTACTGCAATTAGAGAAGGCACCCCATTCTATACTTTCGCCGCTTGTAATTACTACTGTTTTTAATTTATCGTTATTTACGGCTTTACATGCTAACGCAGGAATAGTTGCCGTTTCTATGGAACAATTCTGGAACGCATATTCCCCTATACTTGTTACGCCGGAATGGATTGTAACTTCGGTTAAGCTACTGCAACCATGGAACGCATAGCCGCTTATCTTTGTTACCGTAGAAGGAATAACAAGACTTGTTACTAATTCATTATTTAAGTATAAGTTATGCGCATAGCATAACGGATTGGAAGCAGCAAAAGTAAAAGATATATTGCACCATGCCGCTATATCGTTTATGTATACCGCCGATAATGTAGTGCAATTAAAGAACGCGCTATTTCCTATGCTTGTTACGCTAGAAGGAACAGTTGCGGTTTTTATGGGACAATTCTGGAACGCATAACTTCCTATACTTGTTACGCTAGAAGGAATTGTTACGCTTGTTAACTTACTACAACCGGAGAACGCAGAATCGCCTATGCTTTCGCCGCTTGTAATTACTACTGTTTTTAATTTATTGTTTTTTACGCAACTAATTGCTAACGCAGGAATAGTTGCGGTTTCTATCGGACAGCCAGAGAACGCATCGTTTCCTATACTTGTTACGCTGTCGGGAATTGTAACTTCAGTTAAGCTACTGCAATATGCAAACGCACTACTTCCTATATTCGTAACATTAATGCCGATGGTTACTTTGCTCAAGCTAATGCATTCATAGAACGCTTTGTCGTATATTTTATAGCTTTTACCGTTATAATCGTCTGGAAGAACCAATTCCGTTGCCGTACCCATATAAGCAAGTAAATAATTCGCTTCTTCACTTGCTAAAAAGACACAGCTGTTTACGCTTGCAACCATCCTATCCCCGCTATGTACATATTTAGCATAATATTTTACATAACCTTGGTCGGTTTTGCCGCAATTTATAATCATGCCTGAAGCTGTTTTGTCCACTACTTCTATAAGTGAAGTACACCCATAGAACGAATTATCTCTTATACCGGTTACACCGGACGGAATCGTCACGCTAAATAAGCTTACGCAATTATAAAACGCATATTGGCTTATCTCCGTTACCGTTTTTAAGTCTGCCACAGTTACTAATTCGTCGTTAATATATAATTTCTTTGCATAATACAACGGATTGGAAGTTTTGGTGTCATAGCTGCCGCCGCCAAAATCTATTTGCGCCCATTTATCGACCGTTCCGGTGTAGTTAACGCTTTTTAATGAACTACAGTCCGAAAAGGCTTGATACCCGATTCGCGTTACTTCACTACCTATTGTTAGTTTGCCTAAGTTGCTGCAATCCCTGAACGCATAATCACCTATGCTTGTTGCGTTATCGGGAATAGTAACTTCGGTTAAGCTACTGCAACCATAGAACAAACTATCTTCTATGCTCGTCACTTTGTCCGGAATTTCTACGCTTGCTAACTTACTGCAGCCATTAAACGCACTACTTCCTATGCTTGTTACGCCGGAGGGGATTGTTACTTTGCTTAAGCTACTGCAGCCTTGGAACAAACTGCCTTCTATGGTTGTTACGCCGGAGGGAATCGTTACTTCAGTTAAGTTACTGCAATATGCAAACGCACTACTTCCTATACTTGTTACGCTAGAAGGTATTGTTATACTTGTTAACTTACTGCAACCATTAAACGCAGAATCTACTATGCTCGTTACACTAGAGGGGATCGTTACTTCAGTTAAGTTACTGCAACCCCAGAACGTAGCATATCCTATGCTTGTTACGCCAGAGGGGATCGTTACTTTGCTTAAGCTACTGCAATACCCGAATGCCCATTCAAAAATTATTTTTGTTTTTTCGTTTATTGTGCAAGAAGTTATATCCGTTGACTTCGCTTCTACAAGTATTACATACGAATTATCGCTATTGCCTAAGTAATATGCGTTGTCGTATTCGTTATATTGTAAGCTACTGCAATACGCAAATGCGCCGCTTCCTATACTTGTTACGCCGGAAGGGATTTCTATGCTTGTTAAGCTACTGCATTCATAAAACGCAGATTCACCTATGCTTGTTATGCTATCGGGTATCGTTATACTTGTTAATCTAGTGCATTTATAGAACGCATAACGTCCTATGCTTGTTACGGGCTTACCGTCGTTAGCACTCGGAATTTTTATATCTTTATCCTTGCAAGTTCCGATACCCGTAACGCTGTATTCTTCACCGACTAAAGTATAAGCAAGTCCTTTTGAAAATTCCAAATCATGACACTCGGTACACTCGCCGTTTACGTAGTTATGCGGGATTTTGTCTATAGTAAGGCTTTCTATCTCGTTGCCGTCGTTGTCGAAATGCTTGTTGCATACCGAACAATCTTTGTGCCCTTTTGTCCCTTCCGCCGTACACGTTGCGACTACTTCGTCCTGCCATTCGCCGTAAGTGTGTCCATTGGCGTCTATATCTCTCGTTTCGTAATGGTCGCAATCTTCGCAGTTTCTGCGTTCTTCGCCCTTATCTTCGCAAGTGGGCTCCGTCGTCGTTACCCATTCGCCGTAAGTATGTCCATTGGCGGCTATTTCTCTCGTTTCGTAATGATCGCAATTTTCGCAGTCTCTGCGTTCTTCGCCTTTATCTTCGCAAGTGGGTTCCGTCGTCGTTACCCATTCGCCGTAAGTATGTCCATTGGCGGCTATTTCTCTCGTTTCGTAATGATCGCAATTTTCGCAGTCTCTGCGTTCTTCGCCTTTATCTTCGCAAGTGGGCTCCGTCGTCATTACCCAGTCACCGTAAGTGTGTGCGGCGGCTATGGTAAGGCTTTCTATCTCGTTGCCGTCGTTGTCGAAATGTTTATTGCATACCGAACAATCCTTGTATCCTTTTATTCCGTCCGTCGTACACGTTGCGGCTACTTCGTCTTGCCACTGTCCGTAAGTGTGCGCGGCAAAATCGCCGTACTCGAACGTTTCGGAACTTTTTTCGCCACACGAGCACGATTTGTAATAAACCGCTTTTTTCGTACACGTAGCTTCCGATTGTAAGTACTCGACGCTTGCCGTTTCGCCGTAAGTATGAGTATGCTCGCACGCAATAAGCCCCATTAAACAAACGAACAGCATTAACGTCAACGCAATGCACAATATCGTTTTTTGCTTTTTCATATTCTATCTCCTTTATAAAGCACCTCGGCTAAGCATAATTTTGCTTAGCTGAGATCATTATCTGTGTGGTTTTATGTCTGTACTATTTAATCTTTACTTAGATCCTAAGTATGTCGGCGTGGCAAGATACCCGTTATTACTGCCAAACTTAATGCTTCTCCACTGTTCTTCGGTTCCTTTATAATACACATGGTCTTTGCCGCTTAAGCTACTGCAATTATAGAACGCATAATCTCCTATGCTTGTTACGCTAGAAGGGATTGTTATGCTTGTTAACATATTGCAATTATTGAACGCATTTACTCCTATGCTTGCTACGCTGTCGCCGATCACAACCGTAATTAAGCGATAGCAACCCTTGAACGCATTAGCTTCTATACTTGTTACGCCGCTACCTACGCTCACGCTTGTTAAGCTGTTACATTTATAGAACGCATAAGCATTTATCTTTGTTGCCGTGTCGGGAATAACAAGTTCGGTTACCGGTTCATTGTTTAGGTATAAACTACGCGAGTATGAGTTCTTCGCAACGCTTAAAGGGTTGGACGCTGAATTTTTAAATGCTATGTCGCACCATGCAGCCAAATCGGTGATGTACACCGACGTTAGCTCCCAACATTCCTCAAATGCGCTTTCGCCTATTTCTGTTACGCCGTTGCCGATCGTAACTTCAGCTAACTTGCTGCAATTATAGAACGCACTACTTCCTATGCTTGTTACGCTATCGGGAATTACTACGCTTGTTAAGCTACTGCAAGACTTGAACGCTAATTCTCCTATACTTGTTACGCCGTTGCCGATCGTTACGCTTGTTAAACTACTGCAATTTTGGAACGCATAATCGTTTATCTTTGTCGCCGACGTTATATTTGCTTCCGTTACTAATTGGTTATTTATATATAAGTTATTTGCATAACATAACGGAGTGGAGTCGGAGCTACCAAACTCTATTTGCGCCCACTTGTCTGTTGTTCCGCCGTAATATACGCTTGTTAATCTAGTGCATCCACCGAACGCAGAATCGCCTACGCTGGTTACACTAGACGGAATTGTTACGCTTGTTAACTTACTGCAAGAAGAAAACGCTCTTTTTCCTATGCTTGTTACGCCGGACGAGATTTCTATGCTTGTTAAGCCACTGCTACCGAACGCCTCTTGTCCTATCTCTTTTACGGGCAAACCGTTGTAGGTTTCGGGCACAACAACCGCGGTATTGCGTAACGTCGTCACGTCGGTCAAAATATAATAACTTTGATCGTCACTTAAAGTATACTCAAAATCGGCGCTGCCTCCGCTAGGTTCTTCGTCGGGATCGCACGCGACGAAACTTGCGCCGCATACGATTAATGCGATCGCAAGCACAAGACTTAATAATACTTTTTTCATGTTGCTCTCCTTTTTGCCGATAGGCAACAAAATATCTAATGTATACATTATATAATGTAAAAATCTATATGTCAAGCTTTTTTGCCATATATAATGTAAAAAATATATAATGTACAGGTTCCATATTATGAAATTGAGAATTTTAGAAATCCTAAAACAAAAAGGCAAAACAAAATATTGGCTTTACGTCCAAATGGGACTGAGCTATCAGAACTTTAACCGACTGGTAAACAATCAAACAAGCTCGATTAAGTTCGAAAATCTTAAAGCGCTTTGCGACATTCTGGACTGCACGCCAAACGAACTGTTTGAAGAATACTATAACCGCTAAACATACCGCAATTTCCCAAAATTAAGTATTTTTCGTTTTCGGGAAATAGAATTTTATGTAAATATATAAAAAGCCCGACGAACGTAACTCGCTCGTCGGGCTTTTTGATTTACGTTTAAAAAACAAGTAGAGACGCGTACAAGCCCAGTGCTGCCGCAACCAGCGACGCGCCTACTATTATCGCGCCGTTTTTTATGAACTCTTTTACTCCGTACGAAACGCCCTCTTTTTTTAGAAGCTTAGTCCACATTATGCCTGCAAGCGCGCCTACGGGCGTCAGCAACGCGCCAAGATTGCTGCCGATTACGGTTGCGTACAGTGCCGCTTCGCCGCCGTAAGTAAGTATCGAGCCGAACAGCACGCTCATGGGAATGTTGTTTAGCAAATTTGCACCCAGTGTGGAAGCTAGAAGATATGTAATAACCGACAGATCTCCTTGATTAAGGAATTGCGCCATTTTTTGCGTTACGCCTATTTGAGCAAGCGACGACACTATGGTAAACATCGAAAGCAAAAACGGAGCAAGTTGCCACGGTACTCGCAAAAAGCCGTTTTTAACAAACTCCGTCTTTTTGGTCGCCAGACCGTAAACGAGTGCAAACAGCGTGGTAAATACTCCGCCGCCAAGAGCGACGTACCACATCTCTAGCCCTACGTAGCCCGAAACGGCAAGCGTAACGGTACACACGCACAGCGTAACAAGCGAAACGAACGCAAGCGGCTTATCCTTTATCGGTTCTACGGTACAACTTGCTTCTATCGGAGCAGTCAAACTCTTTTTGAATAAACCCTTTATAACGAAATAGCAAGTCATTCCCGTAAGCAGCGCAGGCAACGCCATAATAAGGGCGTAATGCAAAAAGTCGGCATCGGCGGCAAGATAGATATTGGTGGGATTGCCGATTACCAGCAGCATGCTAAACGTATTCGCCGCCGCAAACTCGCCGACAAGGTACGGCTTGCAATCGATTTTGGCGTTGCGGCAAAAGTAAATGATAAACGGCGTAAACGTAAGCACGATTATGTCGTTGGACGTAAACACCGTTAGTAGTGCAACGGTAAAGTAAAATACGTTAAATAGCTTTTTTTGACTAACGCCCGCCTTAAAAAGCGCAACCGAAGCAAGGTACGCAAAAAAGCCCGCTTCGTCCAAAAATACAGATATTATCGTCATTCCGAAGAACAACGCAAGTATTTTAAGCGGATTTACAGCCGTGTTTTGCGTAAGACTTTGCGCAAGCGAACTTAAACTAAGCTCGCCGCACAGCAAAACGGCGACCGCCCCTAAAAGCGCAACCGCCCAATACGGAGCGAACTTTACCTTTCCTATTTTTATTTCGGGCAAAAACAGCACGCAAGCTATTATCGCCGCACAAACCAAAACGCTTATTATTATCGTAACCATCTTATAACGCAACAAAAAGACGGAGTATACGCTCCGTCTTTTTTATAAACAACAAATTTTTATTCGTACAAAGCCAACAACTCTTTAACGCTCGACATAAACGACGAGGTGTTCATCTTAAGCTCTACTACGTTTGCATTGTAATAAATAGAACCGATTTTACCCTCTCCGTCGTAAGTATCCGAAGTAGATTCGTTGTACACGTTGTAGTAAAGGTACGGAACGCATTCAACGTCTTTGATCTCGCCGTTGGTCTCATACAATCTTACAAGCACTCTGTCGAACTTAATGGTTTTACCGTCGATTTCTATCGTCTTGGCTTGGTCGTAATAAAATCTTATTACGTATTCTCCGTCCGAAGCACTGTACGTTTTTATTGCCGACGCCGACACGGTAGTTTCCTTTTCGGTCTTGTTGCCCTCTTCGTCGGTGGACTCTACCTTTTGAAGCTTGGGAGCGTACGAGAACTTGCCCTCTAGCACGGCTTGCATAACGCTGAACTTAGTAGATTCCAAGCCGTTATTAAGCGCATTTGCGGTAACGTCTTCGCCGTCAACCTGAATGTGCGCAAATTCACTGCTACCCGAGCGAAGCAACTCCACTCTGCTGTAGCCGCCAAACGCATTTTCGATAGGACTTACCTTTATAAGGCTTAAAGTAAGCACCGCGATCGCTATGACTCCTACGACAAGCGCCGGAATCCAAATTGCTTTTCTAATTTTCTTCATTTTTATCCTCTCCTACTGACTTTTCGTCCGTGTTTTCTGCTGTTTGCGTCGGAATCGTACGTTCTACGCTTTCGACTTGCTCGGTCGAGCTAGCAACGGGTTCTTCCGTTTTGATCGGCTCTTCCGTTTTGCCTTCGTAGCGACGTTCTAGCGCCGCCTTAACTTCGGCTTGCGTAGCGCCGCTCATTATCATATCCACTTCCTCGGCGTAGATAGTTTCGCACTCTACTAGCACGCGCACCATAACGTTTAGCTTATCCAAATTAGCGTTGATAATTTCGGTTGCTTTTGCGTGTGCCTCTTCGATAAGGCGATTGACTTCGCCGTCGATCTTAGCCGCCATATCTTCGGAATAAGCGTGACTTGCGCCGTAGTCTCTGCCAAGAAATACTTCGTGATCGGTTCCGTAGTAGATAGGTCCGAGGTTGCTCATACCCCACTCGGTAACCATTCTTCTTGCCGTACTCGAAGCCTGACGAATGTCGGCACTTGCGCCCGTGGTATAGTCCTTTATGATAATTTCTTCGGCTGCTCTGCCGCCCATGGTCATTGCAAGGTCGGCTTTAAGCTTGCCTAACGGCACGTACACGTTGTCGTTGTCGGGACGCAACATCGTATAACCGCCCGCTCCGCCGCGCGGAACGATAGTTATTTCGTGAACCGGATCGCACGCAGGCATGCACTTTGCAACTAGCGCGTGCCCGGCTTCGTGATAGGCGGTTATGCGCTTATCCACTTCGGTAACAAGACGCGACTTCTTTTGAGGTCCCATAATAACCTTGTCGATACCTTCGTAGATATCCTTCATCGTTATTCTGTTTCTGCCGTCGCGAGCGCAAAGTATTGCCGACTCGTTTAGAAGGTTTGCTATGTCCGCGCCCGAAAATCCGCTGGTTGCCCTAGCCAAAATTTTGAAATTAACGTCCTGAGCAAGCGGCTTGTTGCGCGCATGCACCTTGAAAATTTCCTCTCTGCCTCGAACGTCGGGCATATTAACGGTGATTTGTCTGTCGAATCTGCCGGGACGCAAAAGCGCGGGGTCCAAAATATCGGCGCGGTTAGTCGCCGCCATAACGATGATTTCTTCGCTGGTTTCAAAACCGTCCATTTGTACCAAAAGTTGGTTTAACGTCTGTTCGCGTTCGTCGTGACCGCCGCCAAAGCCGGCTCCGCGCTGACGACCTACCGCGTCTATTTCGTCGATAAAGATTATGCACGGCTTGCTGCGCTTTGCGGTAGCGAACAAATCGCGCACACGGCTTGCGCCCACGCCGACGTACATTTCCACAAAGTCCGAACCGGATATCGAAAAGAACGGCACATTGGCTTCGCCGGCAACAGCTTTTGCAAACAACGTTTTACCTGTGCCCGGCGGACCTACAAGCAATACGCCGCGCGGAATTCTTGCGCCGACTTCGGTAAACTTTTTTGGTTCTTTTAAAAACTCTACGATTTCCTTAAGTTCTTCTTTTTCTTCTTCCGCTCCGGCAACGTCGCTAAAACGCACTTTTACCTTTTGTTCTTCGGCGCCGCTCTTGCTGAAATCCGCAACTTGGCGGTTGCCGTTGTTTATCGAACGGAACAGCATGATGCCCAAAACTATCATAGCTACAACCATAAGTATGGGAGTTACGTAGTCCCAAACGCTGGTAGTATAGCGATTGTTGTAACTTATCGATATTTTAGAAGCGTCAAATTCTTCGCCGTTTATATTTTCGCCGTCAAGCGACCAAATGAAGTCGTCCAACGCGCCTCGGTCCGGAACGTAGCAATAGTACTTGGAACCGTTTTCCAGCTTAAACGTTGCCTTGTCGTTTTCTACGGCAATAGTCGTTACTTCGCCGTTACGGATATACTGCTGTAAGTCGCTGTAATTCTTTTGGGTTTGCCCGGAATTGTTAAACACCGTCATGTAAATAACGACGGCTATTCCGGCTAAAGCAACTATGGCAAGCATTATCCACAAACCTTTTTTATCGTTTCTCAATTTAATCCTCCGATTTTTCCATAATAGTATATCACAACAACAAATCACATATCAAGCAATTTAAAGCCGTGACTGTACGATTTTTCGCCGATTTCAGTTTGCTCACACCAAATCGGCGTAGCCAATCACACTTACAAACCGTTCTTGCGATTTTCAATCGCTTGCAAAATCATTCTTTGCGTAACGTTAAGCCCGTACACTACTTCCGCTCCTCCGCTTTCGCCGCCGCTAGGAGTACCCGGTTCGACTACCGAAGGCGGAACGACGGGTTCGAAGTACGAGTCCGATCCGTCTTTTTGCCCCTGTAATTTAAGATAAATATCGTTAAACCAATCGGTTATGTCGTCCAACAACGAATATTTTGCCCAAAATTGCGAGTTTGCTATTCTTTCTTTCCTTACGCTTACGTCGATCTTATCTGCTATCGCGCTTGCCCTTTCGGCGTCCATATTGTACGCTATAGTAAGCATATAGCTGTAGCAAGCTTTATAACCGCTGTACCTTATATATTCGTCGTTGCTGGTAATGGTTATATAATACGCAACGAGGTTGGCGTCGCTTTCGCGCATAGCGCCTTTCGAGTGCGCCAGCTCGTGAGCCATAGTAACAGGCATATCGCTGCTTGGCGTAAGCGGATTTACGTTCGCTTCGCCAAACGGCGCGAAAAACACGCCGGTTATATGCATATGACTCATTATGGTTTTGCTTAAAATCGTCTTTACCCTAGGCGTATATTCCGAAAAGTAGTCGCTTTTTAGCCGCTTATACTCTTCGGTAAATTTATCCGAGAGCGCTGCGTGAGTATACGGAGATATCGTTCTGCCGTTTTCGTCGCGCTTCATTGCCTTTGCAAGCGAGTTGAAGTCGTCCATCATGAACTCAAACGTTTCGAAAAACTCCGCTTCGTCGGCGGAAGTAAGATATTCTTTGTTTAAGCAAGGAACGTCTACGTCCGTTCTGTTGTACGAAAATCCGGCAGTAAGCGTATATACGTCGCAAAAACTTAAACAAATTACGGCTATTACAGCCAAATATGCACAACCTCGGGAAGTAAGACGTTTACAAAGAAACACGACCGCAAACGTCAATAACGTTATCAGCGTTATAATCGCTACGTATAAAAACAGCTCGTAAAGCGAAAACGGAAGCGCTCCGCTTATTCGACTAGCTACGCTTATCCACGTTCTTGAAATATTTTTTGCTATCCATTCGGATACGTCAACCGACGTTTTAAGCAAAAGAAGCGTTATAAAAATCGTCGCAAGCACGCCCGCAACGATTAGCAACTTTATCGTTCTGCGTTTATAATTTGTCGTGTTTTCTCTTTTCATTCCGCCTTGTTTATATACAGTATGCCCAACGTTCCCTTGCCGCAATGTGAAGTTATCGTACAACCGGCGTGCGTCTCGATTACTTCTTTAAAGTCGGGACGAAGTTCCTTTACAAGCTCGATTATCTCTTTTACTACGTCGGGATCGGCAAACGAATGCGTAACGAATACTCTCGTTACGTCGGGCGTGTTAAATTCTTTTAAAATCGCAGTAACGTACTTTCGTAAACAACCGCTCATTCTTCCCACGTACTTTTTGCCAACCACCATTTGACCGTCTTTAACCAAAATTTCGGGATGCAGCTTTAGAGCGTTGGCAAAAAACGCGGTAAGTCCGTTGCATCTTCCGCCCTTATGAAGGTATTCCATCGTATCTACGACGAACGACGCTTGCACGTACGGGACGAGCGCGCTTATCTTTTCGTAAATTTCTTTCGCACCATAACCTGCTTCGCGATAGTCCATCGCCTTTAGTACCAGCAAGCCTATCCCCGTCGAAAGCGAACGCGAATCTATTACGTATACGCCCTCGATTTGTTTAGCCGCAGCTACAGCGTTATTAAACGAAGCGGATATTTCGGACGAAATCGCGAAGTGTATTACTTCGTTGCCGCCGTCGGTAAGCTCCGAAAAAAAGTTTTCGTAGTCGGATATGCTTCTAGCCGCCGTTTTAGGCAAAACTTTGGCACGATCGTAACTATCGAATATATCGCACGCGCCTACGTTAACGCCGTCAAGATACTGAACTCCTTCCAGAGTAACCGAAAGCGGCATAACGGGAATATCGTATTGCTTAACCAATTGTTCGAGATCGGCTGTAGAATCGGTTGAAATTCTAATCATTTTCTTATTTTGCTCCTTAATTGTCTTTGCCTTTATTATTTTATTCGGTAGTTTTTTTAGAAAACAAAAAACCGTTAAGCATTTTATATAATATCGTATCGGGCTTAACAACTCGCGTTACTTTGCCGAGAATGGCGGATTTTGAAAACGTCCCGTAAGATCTTGAATCGGTGGAATTGTTCCGATTGTCGCCAAGAAGAAAGTACTCGTCCTTTCCCAGCGAAATAACGTATTCTTCGCTTATGGACGAAACGTCACCGCTGTAAAGCTTGTATTCGCCGCTTAAAAACTTAGTCTGCACGATGCAACTCAGTCCGACCATTGCGCCGCTGTCGCTAGCTTCCTTTATCGGCTTAAATTCGCCGTCGTCGTAAATAAGCAACAAAACGGCGTCGTTTATCGTTCCCGATTTGTAAAACACGATTTTGTCGCCCGGCGCGGCAACGACTCGCTTTATTATTATTTTGTCGTCGCTGACTTTTGCCGTAACTATGTCGTCGCGTTTTACTTCGGCGTACGTCGCGCAAACTACGATGTCGCCGTCGCTTATGGTGTTAAGCATGCTTTCGCCGCTGACGAGCGAAAACGAAAAAACGTTTACCAGCACCAACGCAACGAGCAAAAAAGCGGCAACTATCCAAAACACCACGTCGGCAATCGACGTTTTTTTCGTTTCGTTAAAATTTTCCAGCGATTCGCTTAAGGTCATCATACGCTATACCCACAGCATGGACGATACGATTACTTTTCCGCTAGTCGGTGCGATTTCAAAAGTCACCGTGTCTTCCCACTTCAGCGATTCGTTTTGCAGCTTAAAATCTTCCGCCGAAAAACTTTTGGTTATCCAGCCCTGAAGCGAATCGGCTTCCGCCTCGCATACGAACGTTCGTTTTATGCGATCGGTCACCGAAAAACGCACCGCTTGCTTTACGTCGGAGCAGAACATCAGTTGCAACACCGCGCCTTCGACAGCCTTAAACCTTAAATCGGCAAGCTTGTACGTAAACAACGGTTTGTCGGCACAAACGCCCTCGATCCCGAACGGACCTTGTGCTACTTTGGGCTTTTCGTTGTTTGCCATCGCCCAATCGTCCGCCCCCATATCTCCGTCGTAAATCAGCCTGTTCGTTTTTTCCTGATCTGCTTTTACGCCCATAACGTCGGGAGTTCGCTTTACCACCGTCGACGACACTTTATAGCCATGCTCTTTTACGGTAACGAAAGCAAAAATCGGTTCGTGTTCGCTATGCACCTTGACTTCCGAAAGATAACCTTCGCCTAACTTTAGAAGCTTATTTTCCGACCAATTGCGCTCGGAGTCGTGAACGTCGCCAAAACTGGTGTACAGCTTTATTTCGTCCGGATTGCCGACGTACGCTACTTCATAATACAGTTTTCCGCTACTTTCGTACGGACGAAGCGAAGGAACTTCGGGCAACGGCGTTTCGCTGAACAAATGGCTTTTAAGCCACAACTTGACGTTGCTAAGTCCGTCCTCGCCAAGCACGTGATCGGCTCTTTCGTTTATACAAAATCTGCAGTCGTCGCGTTTTATCGCGCCGTAGATATCGCTCATAAACTCTATCGAACCGTCGCTTTCGTTGCTTGACACGACTTCCATTACAGGGAATTTGAGTATGGGTGCGTACGCACGATTGTCCAAAGCCGCGCGGAAGTTTAGGTCCTCGATGTCCGGCTCGTAGTCGGTCGAATACAACGAAACGCCTACGTCCGCCGAAACCGCCGCGCTAAGCTTCCACATAAGGCCGCCTCCGCTACCCGCGCCGATAACTCCGACTTTGCCGTTGCCGCAATGCGCTTGCGCGTACAATACGGTGTACATGGCTACCGACGACCAAGCGTACCACTTAGACTGTTTGGGCACGACGACGCCTGACACTTCACCGCTTAGTGCGTTGCCAAGCGAAAACGGATACATGGTCCCGCGGTTTTTGCCTTTCTTTACGCCGGTGTAGTCGGCTATAAGAAAATTATACTCGGTTATTTGCGGAACGTTAAGTTCGTCCGTTTCATCACCGAAATAAACTAGCGTAGGCAAATCGTCGCCGTTGTGTAAATATCTTGCAAAGATTCGTACTACGCCGTCGTCTACTCGCAGCCCGCTGAAATAAAACTCTTTTATTTTGCGGCCGTTTTCGGTAACGTACCTAAGCGTCGTTTCTTCAAACGGCGCTTGAGTATCAAAATCTTTCCATAAAGTTTGCGGAGTCAATAATTCCATAGCTTAACTATACACCATTTTTAACGCTTTGTCAACTGTTATCGTTTAGTTGCGCTCGGCTATTCGCTTCTTAATGCTATAACGGGATCCTTTTTTGCGGCTATCATAGCGGGGATAAGTCCGCCTATGATGGTAAGGCAAACGCTTATCGCCACCAGCACGATTGCATGCACGGGATTAAGCACTGCAAGACTGCCCGATATAACGGAGCCGGCTAGCCCCGATATTATCGCGTTTATCGGAATGCACAGCAAGTAAGATATGCCTATTCCTATAATGCCGGCGGCAAAACCTATAAGCGCGGTTTCGGCGTTGAATACTCGCGCGATATCTTTTTTGCGCGCGCCTATTGCCCTTAGTACGCCTATTTCCTTGGTTCTTTCGACTACCGAAGCGTACGTTATTATACCTATCATTATCGACGAAACGATAAGCGATACGCATGCAAAAGCAATAAGAACGTACGATATTATGTCGATAAGCTGTCCCATGGTAGAAGAAAGCACAGCGGACGCGTCGGTGTATTCTATACAATCGATATCGTCCTTTTTCGTACCGTCCTCGTTATAATTCCACTTGTTGAGATAATCGGTAATAAGTGACTTGGCTTCGAAGTTTTTGGGGTAAATATAAATTTTGCTCGGCACGTCGCTTATGCCCACCTGTCTTTTTACGTACTCTATTGCTTGTTCGCGCGTAAGCTCGGCGCTGTACGAATTGCCGCTTGCCTTCATTACCTCTTCGATAGGTACTTTGTCGTACCACTTTTTGTCGTACGTACCCGGAATGTACAAATAATTCTCGTCCGCAGCTTGAGCCACACCTATTGCCGATGTTTTGCAGTCTGCCAAGAACGCCGTAGTAAGCGACGAAAGATACCCTATTCCGCTACCGTAAAGAGCCATGGGCGCGTTTTCTTTTATTCGCATAATGCCCACCACCTCTAGCGTAAAGTTGCGTTCGTCGGCGTATGCCGATGCGTACTCGGCAACGCTTAGATAGGAAAAGCAATCTTCGCCGCTTTTTTGCTTGTAGTATACGTCGTTGCTAAGCAGCTTAAACTGCGTTCCTATAAGGTCGCCGTAATTTATCGGTTCGTATCCGTCTACCGTTTCTACGTAGTCTATCCCCAGCTTGGTAAGCGTTGACGTAGAAAGTCGATTGTATTGATCTACTATAAGCACTACTTGATGAACGTTTCCGCTAGGCGCCGAAGGATAACTACCGTACACGACGTCGTATTGCGAAAGCACGAACTCCTCGTTGTCCATAAGTTCTTGCATCGTACTGCTTGACGAAAGCCCGAACGAAGCCATAAGCGAATTGCTCGTTTCGGAAATAAGACTGTACTTGGGCGACAAAAATCTCATTTGCGTCTGATAAGAATATTGAATGCCGTTGTGCACGCTTTCGCCGTTTAAAGTAAGGTCGTTAATTCCTTGCAAATATTGCACGTATTCGGCGGAAATGAAATTCGCGCTTATCATGTTATACATTGACTTGTTGGGATTGTAAACGGCGAGTTTATCTTCGCCCTTGTACATAACCTCTTGGCTGGTCACGCCCTGATATTCTTCCATTACACCTTCGATGTTTACGGTGTTGGTCGAAACGGTTACCGGGTAGCCCGCAAGAGTGTCGGACTGCAATCGATTGATGTACAACGTAAAGCCATTACTTATCGCAAGTACCAATGCGATGCCTATTATGCCTATGCTTGCCGCAAACGACGTCATAAACGTCCTGCCCTTTTTGGTAAAAAGGTTCTTCATCGAAATGGACAGCGCCGTGGTAAACGACATTGCTGTGCGTTTAAGCTTTGCTTTGCCTGCCGAAACGGTTTTTTCGTTAGCTTCCTTTGCCGTATCCGAAACGACTTCGCCGTCCAAAAGATTAACTATACGATTGCTGTATTGCTCGGCAAGAGCGCCGTTGTGCGTTACCATTATAATAAGCTTTTCGGACGAAATTTCCTTTAGCAGCTCCATTATTTGCACGCTCGTTTTTGAATCGAGCGCGCCCGTAGGCTCATCGGCAAGAATGATTTCGGGATCGTTTACTAATGCTCGTGCGATTGCCACTCGTTGCATTTGACCGCCGCTTAGCTGATTGGGACGTTTTTTCATTTCCCCTTCTAGTCCTACTTTTTTAAGCGCCCTTTCCGCTCTTTCTTTGCGTTCGGACGGCGAAACTCCGCTTAGCGTAAGCGCAAGCTCGACGTTGCCTAGAACGGTAAGATGCGGTATAAGGTTGTAGCTTTGAAACACGAAGCCTACGCAGCGATTGCGATATGCATCCCAATCGGCGTCCGCAAATTCTTTGGTGCTTTTACCGTCGATAAGCAAATCGCCCGACGTATATTTATCCAAACCGCCTATAATATTAAGGAGAGTGGTTTTTCCGCAACCGGACGGACCCAGGATCGAAACGAATTCGTTCTTTTCAAAACAAAGATTAACGTCTTTAAGCGCCGACACTTTGCCGTCGCCGACTACATAATCTTTTACGATGTTTCTTAGTTCAAGCATTTATGCCTCCTCTAATGCGTCTATATATTGCTCGTAAAGCTTAATAAACAACTCAACGTTTTCTTTGCCCATCGCGCTTAATACTTTTTTCATGCGCTCGTTGCGTTCGTTTTGGATTTGTTTAACCATGTTTTGCGTCTTTTGAGTAAGCTTTATCGTGGTTTTTCGTCTGTCGCAAACGACTATTCCTCGCTTAAGCATTCCTTTGCGTTCGAGCCTTGCAACAAGCTGACTCATTGCCGAGCGGCACAGTCCCAACAATTCGCCCGCTTCGCTTACGCTTAACAGTTCGCCTTTATCGTCTTGTCCTTTACAAATGACCATAAGCGACCTTATTTCGTTGAGCGTTAAATTGCCGACAGGCAAAATGTTGAAGCAATTTTTTGCTCTTATTGCCAGCTCGTTTAAAATTTTGATTTTTTCGCAATCAGCTTCTTCCATAGTTTCTCTCCTTTACTATGAAGTTACCCTTTTTTACAAGTAGCCAAACGCAACAAAAAAATGTTTTTTGTCTTAAATAGTTTAGCTTACTTTACTATTAATATAACTAACTTATTTTATCGACTAATGAAGAGCGGTTTAACTTTTGATAAATAGTATTGGATTCGTTTGTCACATTCGTTCACTACGCCGACAAACTGTTCTGCGTTTATTATACGTAGGCAAAAGTGACTTAAAACAAAAAAAGCAAACTCTTTAACGAATTTGCTCTTATAATTTATTTTTTGCGATTTACTTTGCGTTTTTTACGAATAATCATAAACGTCGCAAAGCCCGCGGCAGCCAAAACTACGATCGGCACGACGACGTACGCCGTTTTTATCGCTTTGTTAAGCCCGCCCTGAGGCAGATCGTAATCGTCGGAAACGGGAACGGCTTCAAACACGGCGTTGAATTCGACGTCTCCGCTTACGTAACGTTCGTCGTTATCCCAGCCGACGAACGAATACGAAAACTCGCCATTTGACGGCTTTGTGGGATTGGACGGAAATTCGATTTGTTCGCCGTAACGCATTTTTTTCGTTACGAACGTTTTGCCGTCCACCTTAAAAGTTACGACGTATTCGTAATACGAACACACCACGCCGACGGTTACTGCCGTTCGAGGCATAACGAACGAACCGTTTTCGACTTTTACGGAATTACCGAGCGCGTCGATTGCGTATATCGAACTGACGAAAGTGCCCTTGGAAAGCAAACTAACGTTTACGCTTATCGTTTGCCCTTGCGATGCCCGCTGCGCCGACAACGTAACTTCTACAAGCTCGGACGGCACTACGTTTATCACGTATTGCGGCTTTATTTCGTAAACCGTTCCGGACTTTGCCGTAAAGGTAATTTGCGATTCGCTTACCGTAAAGCGAGTCGCCTGCTCGCCCTCAGCCTCGATTGCGTTAAGAAAAGAATTCTCCGCGTCGAAACGCCCGTAAGCAACCAGCTTTACGTTTAGGTCGATAAGCTTTTGCTCGCCGAAAATATTAATTGCGTATTTATACGATTTTTGAGCGGTCATCGAACAATCGACTTCCAATGCGTCTACCCCTGCCCAAGCTGCCGCGTTTACGGTAGAAACCGAGAAAACGACGGTCATTGTCGACAGCCTTATTTCCAAGCCTTTGCTTGCCGCCGCCGCTACGCTTAAAAGATTGCTTATTTGATAATAAGAACAATCAAACGTAGAGCAATCCGCCACGAAACTCTCTTGCTCGCTTACCGCAACGCCGCCGCGCTCGCAGCTGCACAACAACTCCTTTTTAAATAGAGCTATATACGTTACGTCGCTTTGCACCGCCTCGACAGACTTATCCCAACCTATAAACTCGTAGCTGTAATAACTATCCCTTTGCTTAATCGGCTCGCTTAAAACGGGCGTTTCGCCGCCCCACACGGACGTTTGAGTTATAACGCCGTCCACCATAACGGTAACTACGAAACTACCTTCGAATACGGCTTCGTACGTTACTTCGTCGGTCGTCATAAGCGGAAGCGACTCGTTAAGCGCGTAACTTTCGTTTGTAGTTGCGTTACGCCAACCGACGAAGCGATACGCCCGCACTCCTTCCGACGGCTTGGACGGCGTGCCGTAAAATCCCTCGTCATATATCGGAGAGCTGTCGTAAGCGCATGAATCCCGATAGGTTACGCCGCCAGCAACCCAATTTACCTGATAGTACAGCGGCTGCTCGTTAAAATGCGGATAAAGATTAAGATCGCCGCCAAACAAACGAATTTCGCTTAAATCGACTTTGTTGCCGCTTTCGTCCTGCCAATAATCGAATTCGCACGAATATCCTTCCTTTTGCTTCGTAGGTAATTCATACGGATATGTCAACGAGTCGCCTGCCTCTACGTCGGCAGAGTATAGCGGCGTTCTAGCGTCGTCGAAAAATCGCACGGTTATTATTTTAGCATTACGAAAATACTTGGTTACGTTAGAGCTTAGCGCTACGTTGCAATCCGAACTAAGCTGCTCTCTTTTGTAAAACGTTCCGTTTTCGTAAAGTAAAGCCAACTTGCTTTCTTGCTGAGTGGCTTCGGGCTTTTGCGGAGCTTCGGGCTTTTGCACCTCGATCGGCTGTTGCGGCTTTGTTACCGCTTTGGGTTGCTCGCCGGGATTTTGCACGACTTCGGGCGGTATAGGCTCTTTGCATACCGGCGTTCCGCCCGGATCGCTTACCTTTGTCGGCTCTTTCGGCTCGTCCGGCAAGGACGGATATCCGCTTTCCAGCGGCAATGCGTTTTCGGTATCCTTCAAATCGTTGTTTTCGCCCACGAGCGAAAGCGGAGTCTTTTTGCCGGGTCCTATTCGATAAGAGGAGTCAAAATATCCGCCGTCCGTTTTGTTGTACTTAAACGCTTGTACGTAATTGGGAATGGCTCCGTTAGAAAGCGCGCAAGAAATATAATACAGCTGTGCCAAAAGAATTTCGTACTTTTCCGTAGCGTCGTACGAAGCAATGCCGTTACGAATAAGACTGAACGAATAAAAATAATCGAGCGTTTGCAGCAACAAAACGAAATTCTCTTTAAGCGATTGATAGTAGCTTACGTAATAGGCGTATTTTTCTTCGTCCGTTTTTGCATTGTCGTAATCGCTAAGCAAGCTGCGTAACGCTACCGTCGCTTTGTTAGCTCTTTCTACCGCGGCGCGTTCGGCGCCGGCAAGTACCAACGCTTCGGTATTAGAAAGCACTTGCGTTACGGCGTCACCCATTATTGCGCCGTACAACGTTCTGCCTTTGTTAACTTCTTTTTTGATATAATCGAGTACGGCAAGATGATATCTAGCCGTGTCCGCCTGCGACGACGAATAAGCATCGTCGTACTCTGCCTTTTTTTTCTCGTAAGTTTTAAGGTCTTCAAGGTATTGCCTGTACGCGGCAAGATTAGCATAATACTCGCTTAGCGTCTGATCGAAATTATCGTACTCGGCTTTTTCCTGCTCGTAAATTTCAAGTTCAGCCAGATAATTTTGATATTCCTCGTTTTGGCTGTTCCATACTGCTAACTCTTTTAGGTACGCTTCGTATTTTTTGCTAAGTTCGTTATACTCGGCTAGTTCTTTTAGGTACGCTTCGTACTTTTCGTTAAGTTCGTTATACTCGGCTAGTTCTTTTAAATATCGCTCTTGCTCGCTTGAAACCTTTTCGTAAGCCGACAACGAGGCGTCGTACGCCTTGTTTATAAACTCGTTTACTTCGGTCATAGGAATCGTTATGCAAGCTTCGTAGCGCACCGTTACTACGTCTCCGTCGCTATCGCTTATCGTAGCTAAAGAATCTAAAGATATTTTTTTGTTGTCAAGATATGCGTCCTTAGGCGTCCAAACAACTTCGCCGTATTTACCCATAAAAACGTACTGCTGTGCGCTTACGTAAAGCTCGTTGCCGCTTAGCGACGACGAAACGTCCCTTAAAGCCGGAACGTTATATGAAAAAAGAAAATCGCTGTCGCTAAGAAAGTCGCATTCCTCGTCGCTTACGTCGTACCCTTGCAACGAAAGCACGTCCGCCGCGTTAATCGAGCCGACGGGGCGCGGCGAAGCGCTTGCCTCGTTTGCTTCTACGCAAAAGCTCGGCGACGAAACGACGATAACCAAAACCATAGCGATTATCGCAAAAAACGTTATTCTTTTGTTCGCACGCTTTTTCATATTCGTATTGTACCACAGTATGAAAAAAAAATCAAGCCGCTGAGGTTCTTTCCGCCAAAAAGACAATAACAAAAGCCCCTCCTTTACGGAAGGGCTTTTACGTTAAGTCTTAGGTTTGCTTATTTCTTCCAGAAGCTTCTGCCGGTAGAAAGCTTAACCTTTATAAGGTTCTTTTCTATAAGTTCCTCGGTAGTCATATACGGATATGCTTCGACGTAATCTACGGGAGTGAACACCTTTCTGGGTTTAAGCTCTTTTTCAGCCATTGCAAGATCGATAAGTTCCTTTGCGTACTTAACCGAACGAACGCTCTTTACTCTAAGCTTGGTCGGGATGTCCGCAAACTTAGCCTTGTTCTTAACGCTCTTGTGGTGGTACTTTTTGTTTAAGGTGTCGGGATCGAGCGCTATGTACATTACCATTGCGCTTCCCTTTATCTGCATCTTGGCAATCTTTACTCTGCCGCGATTGATAGAATCGAAACGCCAGCTGAGTCTGGAACCGATCTTTCTGTAAGACAATGCGTGATTCTTGATTTCGTTGTACGCAGCCTTAAGCGAATCGGGCGATTGCGAAAGTTTTGCCGCAAAACTCTTGTTGTAGGTGTAAACCGGAGCAACTTCCTCTACCGGAGCGATCGGCTCTTCGGTTGCAGTGGTTTCTTCAACGACTTCTTCGGTTGCTTCGGGCACTACCTCTTCAACAACTTCTTCGGTTGCTTCGGGTGCTGCTTCTTCAACAACTTCTTCGGTTGCTTCGGGCGCTACCTCTTCAACGACTTCTTCGGTTGCTTCGGGCGCTATTTCTTCAACGACTTCTTCGGTCGCTTCGGGCGCTACTTCTTCAACAACTTCTTCGGTTGCTTCGGGCGCTGCTTCTTCAACGACTTCTTCGGTTGCTTCGG
>CAZEXL010000007.1:22437-24437 GCA_964516925.1 uncultured Lachnospiraceae bacterium
ACTTCTTCGGTTGCTTCGGGCGCTGCTTCTTCAACGACTTCTTCGGTTGCTTCGGGTGCTGCTTCTTCAACGACTTCTTCGGTTGCTTCGGGCGCTGCTTCTTCAACGACTTCTTCGGTCGCTTCGGGCGCTGCTTCTTCAACGACTTCTTCGGTCGCTTCGGGCGCTACCTCTTCAACGACTTCTTCGGATTTTTCTTTCTCTTTAAGCGATTTAGCAAGGAAGATTACACAGATAACTATGAATCCTACGATACCGAAAGTGATTATCGAGAAAATAATGGCTATCCACATTCCTTTGCCGCTAACGAGGTTTTCTAAACGGAAGTTGCGAAGAATGATTATTACAGCTATTATAAGCGCAATCGCAAGCAATGCAACCAAAGCTATAAGCCACCAATTTCCTACACGGTCGGGCAAGGTTTCGATTCCCAACAACGTGAATACCGAGAATCCGCTGGTATAGAAAGTTGCTTCGCCGTTAGATACGGTTACTTCGATAAATTCTACCGTGCCGTTATCCTTGATATGCATCATCAAAAGGTTATCTGCCGAATAATCCGCATATCCTTCGGTGAGTTTTATGGTTACTTTAAACGTTCCTCTAAACGATCTTTCGGCTCCGCTTGCGTCTACAAAGTGGATATCGTACGCCTCGGTAAGAAGAACTTTCTTGTCGGGATACAAACGTTCGAATTCTTTCTTGTAATCCGAATAATTGAATTCTACGACTTCTACGCTTAAAGTGTATCCGTCGGGAACGACGTCTTTTTCATCGTATACGCTTACGTTAGCGTTTACGTACGTTTCACCCGGAGCTGCGATTATGCTGAACACAACAGCTTTGGGTGCGTTCTTAACGGTGTATCCTTCCGCAGCCTTAACGGTTACGCTGTACGCGCCTACTACGGTCGGAACAGCCGACAATACTTTGTTGCCGCGTTTGTAAACGTAAACTACGTTTGCTAAAGCGGCTTCGTCTACGCCACCCAAGGTGAATTCGTACTCGGTACCAAAGACGATGTCTTCGCCGTTGTATTCAACGCCGTTAAGAAGCCAGAACGCACCGCTAAGATCGACGTTGGTGTCGATAACTTCTTCGACGATGGAGAACTCGGCGTCGCTGAGTCCCGTTACGGTATAACCGTTAATGCCCGCAACCGAAACGTAATACTTGCCGACTGCGATAGGCTTGGTTATCTCTGCCTTGTTGTTATTCTTATATATAATTTCTACGTTAGCTAAAGCGGCTTCGTCTACGCCACCCAAAGTGAATACGTAATCGGTGCCGTACGTAACGTCTTCGCCGTTGTATTCAACGCCGTTAAGAAGCCAGATCGCACCGCTAAGGTCAACGTTAAGCTGAGGATCTGCCGTTATCGTTACCGAAACTTCAAAGGTAAATTCGGTTTTGTCCGTACCTGCAACTTTGTAGTTTGCGGTATCGTTCAAACTAACTACAACCTTAAAGGTATACGCTCCGACCGCTGCCTTGGTCATATCGGCAACTTCGTTAGAATCGGCGTCGTAATACTTTGCGGTTACCGTAAACTTAGCGTCTACATTTTGAGCATCATACGTAACGGCTTCGAACTCGCCGTACTTAAACGAATACTCGGCTTTTGCAAATGTTACGGAAGGAAGAGCCAATTCGCACTGAGTAATGGTAAGCGTTGCTTCCTTATCCTCAATTGCTTCGTAGTTATCCTTGTCGTAAACGAACTTAGCTACTGCCTTGTACTCGCCTACGTTAGTTCCCTTATTGTTTTCGTAAGTTACGGTTACGCCCTTGGGCAAATCACCGCTTATTACAAGCTCGTGTTCTTTGCCGTCGTACGTTACTTCTTTGCTTTCGAACTTAACGCCGCTGAGGTCGTACTTAGCTTTGATTATGGTAAGCGTTGCTTCCTTATTATCAATAGCTTCGTAGTTATCCTTGTCGTAATCGAACTTAGCTACTGCCTTGTACTCGCCTACGTTAGTTCCCTTATTGTTTTCGTA
>CAZEXL010000007.1:24537-34324 GCA_964516925.1 uncultured Lachnospiraceae bacterium
CCGCTTATTACAAGCTCGTGTTCTTTGCCGTCGTACGTTACTTCTTTGCTTTCGAACTTAACGCCGCTAAGGTCGTACTTAGCTTTTTGGATATCAACTACGAACTTAACTTCTTTATTATGATTATACGCATCCGAAACTACTACTTTATATTCGCCGCTGTCGACTACGTCCTTAACGCAAAGCGAAGCGGTAGTGTTCTCAAGCTTTTGTTCGCCTTTATACCAAGCGTAGCTAAGACCTTCGACAGAAGCTACTACGCTAAGAACGTGCTCGTCGCCGTAAACCGCGTTAAGCGCGCTGCCTTCCACTTCGTCAACGTAACCGTTTACGGTAAAGTCGTTAACCGCGTAAAGCACGACGTCGCTATTAGGCATAGCGGTTACTTCTTCGTCGTTTTCGTTATACCACCAATCGGCGTCGATACCTGCAAACGCAGCTACGTTAACTCCTGCGGGAAGAAGTCCCTTGCGAATTACGTTGCCTTCGGAAACAAACTGAACTTCGTATACGCCGGGAACGGTAATATTAAGGGTAAGGTCTACGGTGTAAGAGGTCTTAGAGAACAACAAAAGCGCGTTGTCCACAATATCTGCAACGGACTGATATCCGCGATTGCTGAGTACCGAAGAAATCTTGCCGAATACCTTTGCTAGGTCCAACGTATGAGTGCCGACGTGCGAATATTCGCAATTGCCGTCGTACATATCCAAAATCGAACCGTTTTTGATGCATTCGGGTACATACTTAAACAATCTTTCAGCGTAGTTTATTATAGTGTTATAAACGTTTTCGTAGCCTTCGAATTTTTCGATATAGCTATATACGGTAGAATTGAAAGTCGTCGACGAAGCAAGAATTTCTCTTACAGCTTCGGCATCGTAACTTGCCCAGTCTATTCTGTTTACAACGTTAAGGAATTTGTTTACTGCGCTTTCGATTTTATCCATCGGCAATTTGCTTTCTAACGCGCTAAAGCCCGGAACGTTGGAAGCAAGGAAATCGTACGCTTGCTGATACGTTACGTTTGCAGAAGCAAATTTTTGCATTACGCCAGAGAATGCGTTTATCACGCGATCGATATCGGACGGCGAAAGAGTTATATTAAGAGCAGAACCAAGGTAGTTATTAAAGTAGGTATAAATAAAGTCGCCGTTTACGAATGCGTTGAGCCACTTTTGATAATCCACACCCTTAAGGTAGGTTATAAGCTCTTCGTAGGTGTATGAAGCGTATTGATCGAAAATTTCGCCGCTAGACATATCGAAAAGCGAGAAAATTCTGTTTTTAAGCTGATCGCTTATCTTGCTAGATTGCATAAGCTTAGCAAACATATCGGATACGGCTTGCGGCGTTCTTACCGTCAACGCTACGTCGTTTCCGTTTACCGAAAGGTCAACGTGCTCGGCAATAAAGCCGGCTGCCTTTTGGATTACGTTTGTCTCGGCAATAAAGCCGAAAGATAAGTCGAACTTAATTTCGCCGTACGTAGTGTCCACGCAAACGGTTGCGATAATAAGATTCTTAAGCTCTTCCGCACCCATATCGGCAATAACGCCCGGTCTGGGCAAAAGCTTAATCAACGTCTTTATCGCGTTTGCTCCGATTCCGTCCTTCTTGGTGTAAACGTCGTTGCCGTTTACCGATATTCCTCTGAAGGCCGCGATTATGTCGTCAAGCGTAATCGAAGGAACAGTTCCGCCGTTTTGCTGAACGTTGGTTACAGTCTCGGAAAGAACGTTTTTGCTTTGATTCTTCCATTCGGTTGCGAACGTGCCGCGATTTGCTTCGATATAAGAGTCAATGTCTTCTTGCGTTGCGCTTTCGGGAAGCTGAGCCGCAAGCAATTTTTCTTCGGCTACGACTATCGCGTCGTCTACGACTTCGGAAATAGCGTTTTCTATTTTGCTATACACCTCGTCGATTTCTTCTTGGGAAAGTCCTTCTTGTTGTTTGCTTTCCACGTAAGTACCGATGGCGTACTCGAGCAAAATGTTGTATTCGCCGCTAAGGTAAGCTTCAAGCTCGTCCGGGTCACTAAGGCGGTCGGTTACGTAATCTTTAAACGCCAAAAGCTTATCGCTTACGTCCTCGCCCTCCCAGAAGTTTTCGCCTACCGACGGCAAAGCAGACGGTTCGAGCGCCATGGGAGCAACGGAATATGCTTGCGCTTGCGTGCCGGTGCTTAAAATACCGTCCATTACGATACCCTTAAGCGCTACGGCAATGTTGCTTGCAAGCTCGCTAAGCTGCGCTGCGTCCAACGAGAGATACTTCCTAAAGTTATCGCTGACGCGAAGCGAAAGCGACGTGTCGGAGTACTCTAGCTCGTACCAATCAGAAGAAACCGTTTGTACTGTAAGATCTTCGGCTTCGGCTTTGCTAGGCTGCACTGCGGTTACGCCGCAAAGCACCATAACGAAAGCAAGCAAAGCAACGATAAGAATCTTAGCATTTTTGCCAAACTTTTTCATTTATTAGTTCTCCTCTAAAAAATTTACGCATAATTCGCTACGTACACAGTTTATGCATAGTAACACATAATAGAGTTTAGCACTTGCCGCAAGTTTTGTCAATGGATTTTCGACAATTTTTTTAAATAATGTGTCGCAACGGGTGTTTTTTTACATAATTTTTCGCCTTAATCCGTCCGATTGTCCGCAATTGTCGGTTTAAAGAAAACTGAAAATAAAAACTGAAAATAAAAAATGCGCCCGTGCAACTAAGCAAGGGCGCGCAAAAAACAAAATTTAATGCCGTACTATTACTATTCGATTATTCTCGTAAAAGCCGACACCGTTCCGCCGTTTATATCCATCACGACGATAACGTCGTCCGCCGGCGATTCGCCTTGCGTAAGCGTGATAAGCACATCGTCGTCGCACAACATCAAAACGGAATACGACAAAACGTCGTAGTAGCTTTGCCCGTTTATCGTTACGCCGCTTTCGTCGATGGTCATGGTTACGGTCTCGTCGTCAATCTTAACCCATTCACCGTAAAACGCGCTTTCGCTAAGATCGCGATTGTTGTAAACGGCTTCAAAAGCATCCAGCAGCTCGCCTTCGTACGAATCGGGCTGGGCGGGATAATCTATTCTGCCCTTGTATTCTTCCAGCGATGCGGTAAGGCTAAACTCGTCGGCAACGAAACTAAAGTTTACGCTTGTCAAACGATTGTTTTTAACGTACATGTTTGCGGTTGCGGTAAACGCGTCTATGTCGTTAGTACCGTCCGATCCGCCCTGAGGATGCAAAAGCGAAATTTCGTAATGTCCCAGCTCGGCGCAATATTTAATCGTTAGGTAGTCACCGAAATAGTCGCAAATTTGCTCGACAATTTGCAAATATTCGCCGAGTTCGTCGCCCGCAACGTCTACGTCGGGAATTTCAAAACTCGGAATCTCGATTTCGCCGCTTCCCAGCAGCAAGCTTAAAAGCTCGGTAACGTCGTTGCCGATACCGCTAATGCTGTCCTTTTGAGTAATTTCGCCGCTAGTTAGGTCCACGTACAACGTTTCTCCGTACAAATATACGTTAAGCAAAGTTTGCTCGGCTTCTTGATCAAAAAGCGGTTGAACGCTTAAATGTGCGCTTACCGATACGTCGGTAAGAACGGACGCATCCAAAATTACGCTAAGAGCTATCGCCATTCCGTCGTCGTTATCGGCAGTCAAATTAACGTTGAATTTGTATCCGCTTACGTTGCTTACGTAGTTTTCTATCGAAGCAAGCCCTTGCATGTTAAGTTTGAATTGATCGTTTGTAAGCGTTGCGTAACTAGGCTCTTGAGATTCTTCGCCTCCGTTCGACTCTTCGTCGTTATCGTTACACGCCGCAAAAACCATAAAACAGAACGCAAACACCAAGGCGGTTATAAGCGCCAGTAATTTTTTCTTCATAAACGTACCTCCTGCGGTTAGCTTATAGGCTTATTGCCTTTTTGTACCGACATAATAACATATATATCAGAATTTGTCAATACTCAAACCGAAAATTCTTAATTTGCGTTTGCAGGCAATAGTACGCTGGACTTACTTTTCTTTCGTGAAGAAAGGTTTCGCTTCCGCGAGATCCTTCGCTAACGCTCAGGATGACATAAGGTTTAAGTACGAAAAAAAGGATAACGTTCTTCACACTACCCTTTTTGCTACTTAAAATTTGCTTAAGCTTCTTTTGCTTACTTTTGCAGCTTAAGTCCAGTTTAAGCTTCTTTTGCTTACTTTTCTTCACGGAAGAAAAGTAAGCTAGGCTTCGTCGTGCTCAGACTGCGTCTCCGTTTCGATAATTTCTACCTTAACTTCCAATACTTTTCTGGCGTTAGCTTTAAGTACGGAAAATTTAAGATTTTCGAACGTAAACTCTTCACCGGGCAACGGAATGCGTTTTAACTGTTCGGTAACGAAACCGCCCACCGTAGTAGACTCGAATTCCTCGTCCGTATCGGTACTTTTGCCCACGATTTCAAACAGATCCGCAAGGTTTTCCGCCCCGCTTACCGTCCATACGTTTTGCGCAGTTTCCTTTACCAGAATTTCTTCTTCGTCGAACTCGTCGTAAATCTCGCCTACGAGCTCCTCGATAATATCCTCGAGCGTAACGATACCCTCGGTGCCGCCAAACTCGTCGATAACGACGGCAAGGTGCACCTTAGTTTTTTGCATATGTCTCAAAAGCGCGCTTATCTTCATATTGCGCGATACGCACACGCTGTTTTGAAGTATCGGTCGAATATCGGTCTTGTTGTCGTTGTAAAGCTCGTAAAAACCTTTGATGTGAATAACGCCGATAATGGTATCCAGCGATTCGTGATACACCGGCAACCTAGAAAAGCCCTTGTCGGAGAACACCTTGGCTATGCTTTCCATATCCATATCGTCGGGAATAGCCACTACGTTAACGCGCGGCACCATAATATCGTAAACGTCCACGTCGTCGAACTCGATAGCCGAACGAATAAGCTTAGACTCGTGCTCGTCGATCTCGCCCTCTTTTTTTGCTTCCTCGACTATGGTAATAAGTTCGTCCTCGGTAATGGACGCCTCCTTTTTGCCGCCTACCAGCTTTTTGATAAACGACAAAAGCCACGTTAGCGGAAAGAAAATCGTCAAAAAGAACGACGTAATCGGCAACATCGCCATAGCGAACGACTCGGCGTGTTCTTTTGCGTACGTCTTTGGCATTACTTCGCCGAAAATAAGTACGACCACGGTAGTCACTACGGTAGAAACTACGGGCGCAACGTCCTCTTTGCCTACGAGCAGCGCAACGAACATTACCGTAGCAAGCGACGAAGCCGCAATGTTTACGATATTGTTGCCGACCAGCATGGCAGAAAGAAGTCTGTCGTAATTGTCCAGATGTTTAAGAACCTTTGCGGCTTTTTTTGCGCGCCCCGGCTCATTGCTTTCTATATTCTTAAGTCGTATCTTGTTGCACGACGTATACGCCGTTTCCGTACCGGAAAAGTAGAACGAAAGCAAAAGTAGCAATACTAAAACGATTATCACCCAAGGATAATCGTCGTTGGTTATAGCGGAAATTAAATTCAAGCACCGACTGGCAGGGTCCATATTAAGTTGTGTTTAACCTTCCTTGTAAATTATTTTTAGTTAATGTTTACTATTTATACCACAAAACGCGAATAAAATCAACCGTTTTTGGCTTATTTTTGATTATTTTTAGCGGCAATAAGCGTCGCTGCAATAATTTTGGCATGATCGAACGCCAAAACGTCGTCGGTTACTATTTTCGTTTCGTCATAGTCTAGTTGACCGCATTCGTTAAGCTTAATGCTTAAAACGACTTTTTGCTTTCCTACAGTAAGCTCGCCTTCGCAAAGCGATACCGGCACGAAATCCGCCCACGCCGCGTCGTCGCCGCCGCTAGGCTTTCCGTCCGAGCTTTTTGCCGTAAACACAAGGCTAATGTTCCAATCGCGCGGATCTCGATTTGGCGTAGAGGCAAACCCGAATTGACGCAGCTCGGTTACTTTAAGCCCCGTTTCTTCTTTCAATTCGCGCGCAACGGCTTGTTCGGCGCTTTCGCCGTACTCTATAAATCCGCCCGGCAAAGCTAATCTGCCCTTAAACGGAAAATTGCCTCGCCTTACCAGCAGAATTTCGTCTTTTCTAAATACGACGCAGTCCACCGCCACCGACGGATGCCGATAAAGCGACGGATCGTAATTACGCAAAAATTCCTCTTCGGTTTGATATTCTTTTTTGCTCATCGCCTTTTGCCTCGCTTCGTCTTGGTCTTACGTTTCGACTTTTTACTTCCTGCCGCTAAAACGATTATCACTAACGTCACTACGACGGCTATTATTATAACCTTTACGTAAAGTTCCAATCCCTTCCACAGCTCTAGTACGTCGATGGCTTCGCTCGTTTGCTCGCCGTTTGCGTTCGCGCTTTCGTTCCCCGAATTTTCATTTTCCGAACTGCCGCCCGAGCTCTCGTTACCCGAACTGCCGCCGCCCGAACTGCCGCCGGTACGATCGCCGTAAACCACCTTGTATTCGCCGTCCGCTTGCGTTATCGATATTACGATATCGCTTACCACGTCGGTACGCAAAACGTTGTCCGAAGTAAATCCCAGCAAGCTCAGCCTAGTAAGCACTTCTTCGTGCGGATGCCCGTAACTGTTGCCCGCACCGCAGCTTATAATTACGAACACGCCGCTTCTTAACGAGCTTTTAGTCATAACGTTAAGATAGTCTTCGCTGCTACTGGTGCGACTGCCGTGGTGCCCGAGTTTTATTACGTCGGCACTGAAATCTTTGAATACTGCGTATCTGCCCTCGCCGCTCTTTGCCGCAGTAACAAATTCCGTTTCGTTGTTTTGTTCGGCGTCACCGCTTAAAACCACGTTTTTGCCGCGATAGTTGATTACGATTATGGGCGAATAATTGTTATGATCGGAATATTTGGGCGAAAGCGGCGAATAGAAGTTAATCGAATACTCTTCGTCGCTAGTGGACGTAATAACGTTTTGAGTGTCGTCGTAAGGATTAACGACTATAACTTCGTCGGCGCACGCATACGCCGCTTGCAAAGCATTGTGATAGGTCTTCGTGCTTTTTTCGCCGTGTTCGTCGCCCCAAAACGAATTGCGAGCTTCGCTGCCGCTGCATGCAGGATCGCCGCTACAGCCCGAATATTTACATTCTTCGTTGGGACGATAAATCGTTTTGGCTGGGAACAATCCGAGGACGTACGCCATACTGCCTATATGGTCGGAGTCGGAATGAGTAAGAATAGCGAAGTCGAAATACTCTATGGTATTGCCTTCGTCGTCCGTTATATTTTGCGTTATGTATTCGTTAAGCTTGTTTTTTACGCTCGTTTTGTTTTCGCCTGCGTCGATAAGCATAGTTCTGTCGTCGGGCAGTTCTACTACGCAAGCGTCGCCTTGACCGACGTCGATAAAGTGAACGGTAAGCTCGCCTATCGAAATAACGCCGTCCGCTTGAACCGAGCGAACGGGCGTTACGAAAAGCGCTGTTACCGCCATAATAAAACCTAGTAGTAATAACGATATTCTTTTCACGTTGGGTATAATTCTCCTACACAATTAACGTATCGAACAACTTTTTTACGTCTTCCGTCTTTTGCTTGGCCGCTTCGTAGCCGAGCTTTATCATTTCCTCGTAGCCGTCTTTTTTGGCTGCCGAAAATTTGGATAAATCGGCAGAAATAATCACGTCGGACAATCTTAGCCCCTCTTCGGAGGTATGCGCCGACATAATATTATACGTGGCTTTTATTACGTCCAACAGTCCTAGCTCGTTCGTGCCGCCGCCGCGCGTAGGATTTACGTCTACCGTAACGACGAAGTCCGCTCCGAACATCTTGCACACCGAAGCCGGAATGTTGTTAAGCACGCCGCCGTCTACTAGGTGCTTCTCTCCGATTACGACAGGTCTGAACACGATGGGCACGGCGCACGACGAACTTACCGCCTGGTCTACGCTGCCGCTGTCGAAGATTACGGGTTTGCCGGTAACGAGGTCGACCGCAACGCAGCTAAACGGACGAAGCATATCTTCGATATTCATATTGCCCATGCGCCGCGTGAATATGTTGCCTATTGCAAGCGGATCGGAACCTATAAACAGTTTGCTCGTTTTTACGTCGCGAAGTTGCAGTTCGTGCGAATACGCAATTAAATCGTCGGCGGCAATACCTGCGCAATAAAACGCACCGACCAAGCTGCCCACGCTGGTGCCGCAACAAAGATCGAAGTTAAAGCCCGCTTCTTCAAACGCCTTAAGTGCGCCTATGTGCGCAAATCCTCTGGCGCCGCCGCCGCCAAGACACAACGCCACTTTGGGCTTGCGACCTTTTGCCTCTTCCTTCTTAACTAACGCCTCGCCTTTGTCTTTTTTGCCACGCCTAAAAAACGAAAGCAATCCCATGCTATTCGCCCTCGACTACTACTTTAAGCTTAGCTGATACTTCGGCGTACGGCTTTACGGTTACGGTGTGAGTACCGACCGTTTTGATAGGTTCGGGCAAGACGATCTTCTTTTTGTCGATTTCTATGCCCTCTTTGCCGAGCGCGTCGGCAATAGCCTGAGTATTAAGCGCTCCGAAAATTTTACCCGTTTCGGACACCTTGAGTTTTACGGTTACGCTCATGCCGTTAAGTCGCTTTGCAAGTTCTTCGGCTTCGGCTTTTTCCACTTTTTTATGATAGTCCGCCGCCGCTTGCGAAACCTTTAAGCTGTTAAGATTAACGCTGGTTGCTTCGATAGCCAGCTTGTTTTTAAGCAAGAAGTTGCGCGCGTATCCGTCGTTAACGTCGATAACGTCGCCCTTTTTGCCCTGAGCTTTTACGTCTTTTACTAAGATTACTTTCATTTTAGTAGCTCCTTTTTGTCGTTTATATAAATTATACAGTATACTTTGCCGTTTGTCAATAAGGTTTTATCGTTTGCTTCTATCTTTTTTCGCATAGCCTTTTTACCGTTTGGCGTAACGCCGCTATGGCTTCGTCGGGCTCGAATACGTCTTTTACCGTCTGTTCCATAGGGCAAATTCCGTCGCCCGTTCGATTACGAATGACGTCCGCGTACGTATCGCAAGAATACTTTATGCCGAATTCGTTTAAAACCGGCAATGCCGCCTTGCTTAATACGACGGCGTAAAGTTCGACTATGCCTGCTTTAGCGTAAACGAACGCCGCTGCCTTGCCTACGATTTTATCCGCCGCCGCGCCCCCGAAATAGTCGCAGTTGCTATCCAAAAATCTTAAAAGCGGCTTTATTCCGCGCTCGTTGCTTACAAACGTCTTGTCGCCCTTTACTATTGCACACCTTACGTCGCCCGTAAGCAGTTCTTTTGCTTTTGTAATATCGTTCATAACGTTCTTCCTCTTGCCTTGCGATTGTAGCATAATCGATGAGAAAATGTCAATAAAAACGCAACCTTACTTTTCTTCCGTGACTTACTTTTCTTCCGTGAAGAAAAGTAAGCAAAAGAAGCTTAATAGAATATTATTGTTAACGGTGGCGAGTTTGATTGTACCACTTTCTTTTCTTCCGTGACTTACCTTTCTTCCGTGAAGAAAAGTAAGCAAAAGAAGCTTGAGGAATTAAGCGGTAGTTTGTTGCTAAAACAAGCAGTTTATAAGTGCATATTTTCTTTATGTCATTCTGAGCCGCAGGCGAAGAATCTCGCGGAAGCGTTACCTTATTGGGTTTTGCTTGGCAATAGTACGCTTGATTGTGCACTTTCTTTTCTTCCGTGACTTACCTTTCTTCCGTGAAGAAAAGTAAGCAAAAG